>NZ_JACYUL010000021.1:0-278 GCF_014841705.1 Pseudomonas sp. CFBP 8770 | reverse complement strand
TTGCGCCGCTGCTACAGGGGATCGCGGTGCCTGTAGCAGCGGCGCGAGCCGCGTCGGCGGTGCACACGTTGCGCCTGACCCGCCACAGCGCCCCCGGACGCGGCTTGCGCCGCTGCTACAGGGGAACGCGGTGTCTGTAGCAGCGGCGCAAGCCGCGTCGGCGGTGCACACGTTGCGCCTGACCCGCCACAGCGCCCCTGGACGCGGCTTGCGCCGCTGCTACAGGGGATCGCGGTGCCTGTAGCAGCGGCGCGAGCCGCGTCGGCGGTGCACACGTT
>NZ_JACYUL010000020.1:0-611 GCF_014841705.1 Pseudomonas sp. CFBP 8770 | reverse complement strand
CTTCTGCTCCTGCTCAATGTACCTGCGGCGAAATGGCGCACCCTTGTAAAATGTACATCGCGTGTTAAAGAGCGCTAAATAGCCTCCCCTTTGCAGCGATTTCATTCATGAGTTCGTTGAGACGTATCCGACCCTGGATTGCCTGCCTGGCGATCTTGCTGAACATTCTGGCCATGCCGCTCAGCCGTGCGATGCAAGCGCCCGATGTAAATCTCATGCTGTGGGGCGGATTTTGTTCCGGGGGAAACTCGAGCGTCGTCTCAGCTGAGTTTCGCCAGGCGATCGAGGCGCTTCAGATACCTCAATCCGAACCCGAACACGCCATGCACCATGCGGACTGCTGTTGCGGCCATGCCGGGCTGGCAGCCCTGCCCTCGGATTACTACCGCCATTTCTTGCCGCAGTACACACCCGGCGTTGTCCTTGAAGATCCTGAACTGCCAACGCTGCACCCAAGAATCCGCTGGCCCAGCCTGAGTCCACGCGCCTCCCCTTTTGCCTGATCACGACACCGCCCACTGCGTGCGGTGTTGCTCGCTTTAAATTCTTTCAGCGATCTGCAACGGTTGCTGAACGCCCTTGAAGTTTCTTGATGATCAGGAAGTGCGTGC
>NZ_JACYUL010000019.1:0-1196 GCF_014841705.1 Pseudomonas sp. CFBP 8770 | reverse complement strand
CTAGGGAAACTCTGAAAAAGGCTTCCAGATTTGGTGAAATACCCGCCTCACAGGAATCGAACGGTTGAGTCCCGATGAAACAGATGTCCTTCGCCGATGCTGAGTACGCCGGCAAACGTAAGCAGACCCGCCGTGAGCGCTTCCTGATCGAGATGGATCAGGTCGTGCCCTGGAAGGGCTTGATTGCCTTGATCGAGCCGCATTATCCGAAAGGTGAAGGCGGTCGTCCGGCGTATCCGTTGCTGGCCATGTTGCGGGTTCATCTGATGCAGAACTGGTTCGGCTACAGCGATCCGGCGATGGAAGAATCACTCTATGAAACGACGATTCTGCGCCAGTTCGCGGGGCTGCATCTGGATCGAATTCCCGATGAAACCACGATCCTCAACTTCCGGCGCCTGCTGGAAAAACATGAGTTGGCGGGCGGGATCTTGCAGGTCATCAACGGCTATCTGGGTGACCGTGGCTTGATGCTGCGCCAAGGCACGGTGGTCGATGCGACGATCATTCATGCCCCGAGTTCGACCAAGAACAAGGACGGCAAGCGCGACCCGGAAATGCATCAGACGAAAAAAGGAAATCAGTACTTTTTTGGTATGAAAGCGCACATCGGCGTCGATGCCGAATCCGGCTTGGTGCACAGCCTGGTGGGCACGGCGGCGAATGTGGCGGACGTGACTCAGGTCGATCAGTTGTTGCATGGTGAGGAAACTTACGTGTGCGGCGATGCGGGTTATACCGGTGTGGAGAAGCGTGCTGAGCATCAGAACCGCACGATGATTTGGTCGATTGCTGCGCGTCCCAGCAGCTATAGAAAGCACGGAAAAAAGAGTTTGATCGGGCGTATGCGACGCAAGATCGAATACGCCAAAGCGCAGGTGCGGGCCAAGGTTGAACATCCCTTTCGCGTGATCAAGCGCCAGTTTGGCTACACGAAAGTACGCTTTCGTGGCTTGTCGAAAAACATCGCCCAACAGACAACCTTGTTCGCATTGTCGAACCTGTGGATGGTGCGAAAACGGTTGTTGAATGCGGGAGAGGTGCGTCTGTAATGCGGGCTGATCGCCCTGAAACAGCACGATCAGAGGAAAGAGCCGTGAATTAAAGACAAGAAGGGTCTGTTTTTCGGCCGACTTGGATTTTTTGAACCTCAAGCAGCGAGGGCCTCAAAAATCGGTGGGTACTTCAGACCTTCC
>NZ_JACYUL010000018.1:0-1235 GCF_014841705.1 Pseudomonas sp. CFBP 8770 | reverse complement strand
TGTAGTGGTCAACTGATCCCGGACACGACGTTAAGTTTTTTCTCGGCCTGAGCCGGTGGCAGCCCACCATTAAATTGGTGCGGTCGAATCCAGTTGTACCTGTGCATCAAAAAATGGCTGATATCCCGCTGAGCTTGTTGGACCGTCGTGTAGCCCATGGTCGGTATCCACTCGGTTTTCAGGCTCCTGAACACCCGCTCCATCGGCGCATTATCCCAACAATTTCCCCGCCGGCTCATGCTCTGACGCATGCGATATCGCCAAAGGCGCTGGCGAAAACTCCGGCTTCCATATTGCGAGCCCTGGTCGGAGTGGAACAGCAGACCTTGAGGCTTCCCTCGCTGCTCGTAAGCTATGTCCAAGGCCTTGATGACCAAGTCCGCATCCGGCTTTCCCGACAACGCCCAGCCCACAACACGGCGGGCAAAAAGATCTAGCACAACTGCCAGATACTGCCATTTCCCTTGAGCCCAGATGTAAGTGATATCGCCACACCAGACGTGGTCAGGAGCGGGCACATCAAACTCCCGGTTCAAGATATTAGGAATGTCGGGCCGCTCGACCGTCGCCTTTTTGTAAGCATGCGATCCCGGTTGTTTGCTGACCAACTCCAGCTCGCGCATCAGGCTGCGCACTTTGAATCGCCCGATCTGCTCGCCGTCGTCCTGCATCATGGCCATGATGCTACGGCTACCGGGAGCACTGCGGCCTTGGGTGAACAACTCGTTCACCCGACTGCGCAATCGAAGGCGTTCTACATCCGGTGTGCGGCGCCTCAGACGCCGAGCGTAGTAGCATGAGCGGGTCACTTCAAACACCTTGCACAGCCAATCAACCGGCTCGTGGATGCTCAACTGGTCAATCAGCGCGAACGCTCGAGATCTTCCGACATCAAGAGCGCGGTAGCCTTTTTTAAGATCGATTTTTCCCGCTCAAGGCGGGCAATTCGGGCTTCCAGCTCTTGGATTTTCTGCTGCTCCGGGGTCAGCGCTTTGCTCTGCGGGGTGACGCCCGTGCGTTCTTGCTGCACCTGGTCGACCCATCGACGCAAAGCCGACTCGCCGACACCAAGCGAGCGGCTGGCCTCAATGAAGCTGTAATCCTGCTTGAGAACGAGGTCGGCAGCCTCGCGTTTAAATTCAGGGGAAAAGGTACGGCGTTGCTTGGTCATCAGACACCTCTCTGTGGCGAGCATTCTCGCCTAAATGGGTGTCCGGTTTCATTAGACCACTACA
>NZ_JACYUL010000017.1:0-1508 GCF_014841705.1 Pseudomonas sp. CFBP 8770 | reverse complement strand
GATCTTAGGTAAATCCGGGATCTTAAGGCCGAGAGCTGATGACGAGTTGTCTTTTAGACGACGAAGTGGTTGATGCCATGCTTCCAAGAAAAGCTTCTAAGCTTCAGGTAACCAGGAACCGTACCCCAAACCGACACAGGTGGTTGGGTAGAGAATACCAAGGCGCTTGAGAGAACTCGGGTGAAGGAACTAGGCAAAATGGCACCGTAACTTCGGGAGAAGGTGCGCCGGTGAGGGTGAAGGACTTGCTCCGTAAGCTCATGCCGGTCGAAGATACCAGGCCGCTGCGACTGTTTATTAAAAACACAGCACTCTGCAAACACGAAAGTGGACGTATAGGGTGTGACGCCTGCCCGGTGCCGGAAGGTTAATTGATGGGGTTAGCGCAAGCGAAGCTCTTGATCGAAGCCCCGGTAAACGGCGGCCGTAACTATAACGGTCCTAAGGTAGCGAAATTCCTTGTCGGGTAAGTTCCGACCTGCACGAATGGCGTAACGATGGCGGCGCTGTCTCCACCCGAGACTCAGTGAAATTGAAATCGCTGTGAAGATGCAGTGTATCCGCGGCTAGACGGAAAGACCCCGTGAACCTTTACTATAGCTTTGCACTGGACTTTGAATTTGCTTGTGTAGGATAGGTGGGAGGCTTTGAAGCGTGGACGCCAGTCTGCGTGGAGCCAACCTTGAAATACCACCCTGGCAACTTTGAGGTTCTAACTCAGGTCCGTTATCCGGATCGAGGACAGTGTATGGTGGGTAGTTTGACTGGGGCGGTCTCCTCCTAAAGAGTAACGGAGGAGTACGAAGGTGCGCTCAGACCGGTCGGAAATCGGTCGTAGAGTATAAAGGCAAAAGCGCGCTTGACTGCGAGACAGACACGTCGAGCAGGTACGAAAGTAGGTCTTAGTGATCCGGTGGTTCTGTATGGAAGGGCCATCGCTCAACGGATAAAAGGTACTCCGGGGATAACAGGCTGATACCGCCCAAGAGTTCATATCGACGGCGGTGTTTGGCACCTCGATGTCGGCTCATCACATCCTGGGGCTGAAGCCGGTCCCAAGGGTATGGCTGTTCGCCATTTAAAGTGGTACGCGAGCTGGGTTTAGAACGTCGTGAGACAGTTCGGTCCCTATCTGCCGTGGACGTTTGAGATTTGAGAGGGGCTGCTCCTAGTACGAGAGGACCGGAGTGGACGAACCTCTGGTGTTCCGGTTGTCACGCCAGTGGCATTGCCGGGTAGCTATGTTCGGGAAAGATAACCGCTGAAAGCATCTAAGCGGGAAACTTGCCTCAAGATGAGATCTCACTGGAACCTTGAGTTCCCTGAAGGGCCGTCGAAGACTACGACGTTGATAGGTGGGGTGTGTAAGCGCTGTGAGGCGTTGAGCTAACCCATACTAATTGCCCGTGAGGCTTGACCATATAACACCCAAGCAATTTGCGTCGAACGACCAGATTGCGGTGACTGTGGAGATGACACGAACCGAAAGTTCGCAGCAAGACAACCCA
>NZ_JACYUL010000016.1:0-1595 GCF_014841705.1 Pseudomonas sp. CFBP 8770 | reverse complement strand
AGATCCCGGATTTACCTAAGATCTCAGCCTACCACCTTAAACTTGGACAACCAACGCCAAGCTGGCCTAGCCTTCTCCGTCCCTCCATCGCAATAACCAGAAGTACAGGAATATTAACCTGTTTTCCATCGACTACGCTTTTCAGCCTCGCCTTAGGGACCGACTAACCCTGCGTCGATTAACGTTGCGCAGGAAACCTTGGTCTTTCGGCGTGGGTGTTTTTCACACCCATTGTCGTTACTCATGTCAGCATTCGCACTTCTGATACCTCCAGCAAGCTTCTCAACTCACCTTCACAGGCTTACAGAACGCTCCTCTACCGCATCACCCTAAGATGATACCCGTAGCTTCGGTACCTGGTTTGAGCCCCGTTACATCTTCCGCGCAGGCCGACTCGACTAGTGAGCTATTACGCTTTCTTTAAAGGGTGGCTGCTTCTAAGCCAACCTCCTAGCTGTCTAAGCCTTCCCACATCGTTTCCCACTTAACCAGGATTTTGGGACCTTAGCTGACGGTCTGGGTTGTTTCCCTTTTCACGACGGACGTTAGCACCCGCCGTGTGTCTCCCATGCTCGGCACTTGTAGGTATTCGGAGTTTGCATCGGTTTGGTAAGTCGGGATGACCCCCTAGCCGAAACAGTGCTCTACCCCCTACAGTGATACATGAGGCGCTACCTAAATAGCTTTCGAGGAGAACCAGCTATCTCCGAGCTTGATTAGCCTTTCACTCCGATCCACAGGTCATCCGCTAACTTTTCAACGGTAGTCGGTTCGGTCCTCCAGTTAGTGTTACCCAACCTTCAACCTGCCCATGGATAGATCGCCCGGTTTCGGGTCTATACCCAGCGACTAAACGCGCTATTAACACTCGCTTTCGCTACGCCTCCCCTATTCGGTTAAGCTCGCCACTGAATATAAGTCGCTGACCCATTATACAAAAGGTACGCAGTCACCCAACAAAGTGGGCTCCCACTGCTTGTACGCATACGGTTTCAGGATCTATTTCACTCCCCTCTCCGGGGTTCTTTTCGCCTTTCCCTCACGGTACTAGTTCACTATCGGTCAGTCAGTAGTATTTAGCCTTGGAGGATGGTCCCCCCATATTCAGACAAGGTTTCTCGTGCCCCGTCCTACTCGATTTCATTGACAAGAGATTTTCGCGTACAGGGCTATCACCCACTATGGCCGCACTTTCCAGAGCGTTCCGCTAATCTCAAACCAACTTAAGGGCTGGTCCCCGTTCGCTCGCCACTACTAAGGGAATCTCGGTTGATTTCTTTTCCTCAGGGTACTTAGATGTTTCAGTTCCCCTGGTTCGCCTCTCATGCCTATGTATTCAGCATGAGATAACTGTCTTATGACAGCTGGGTTCCCCCATTCAGACATCTCCGGATCACAGTCTGTTTGCCGACTCCCCGAAGCTTTTCGCAGGCTACCACGTCTTTCATCGCCTCTGACTGCCAAGGCATCCACCGTATGCGCTTCTTCACTTGACCATATAACCCCAAGCAATCTGGTTATACTGTGAAGACGACATTCGCCGAAAATTCGCATTTACTCTAAGAGCAACTCACAAATTTTACCTTAGCCTGAAC
>NZ_JACYUL010000014.1:0-10234 GCF_014841705.1 Pseudomonas sp. CFBP 8770 | reverse complement strand
ACTCAACCGTTCGATTCCTGTGAGGCGGGTATTTCACCAAATCTGGAAGCCTTTTTCAGAGTTTCCCTAGCTCTCTCCCAGGTGATCGCGGCCAGCATGGGCCTTGTGCTCATTTTCGCATTCGCCGATATGGCTAGGCACAAAGGGAAAAAGCTCCAAGAACGTCTAGGAACGGGCGAAACACCGAATCAATGGCACCGGGGAAATCCCGATGTTCCGGAAGGCTCAAAGGATCGGTATCGAAACTTTATCGCTGAGCAACTGGTCCTCCCCGCACCTACCCCCGAGGATGAGCAAAATTTTCCTCAGCGCTCCACCGATTTTTACCGTTCAGCCAACGCCTGGCTGCGCGAAGAAACACGCGATCACACCGCTTACCCACTTCTCTTTGGCGAAAACATTACGTACGGCTTCCGCCGAAACCTTTCAGGCCTCAAGCCGACCGGCCTGGCGTGTAATTTGGTAGTCCTGCTGCTCTGTGCTGGAATCTTGTACTTCGAACCGAATTATTTTGCCTCACTTCCAAACGTGGGAGAAAAGATTTACTTGACCGTAGCAGCCGTAATTTTGCATTCCGCATACTTAACGGTCGCTGTTAATAAATCGGCAGTGAGAGAAGCCTCTCGCGCCTATGGCCGCCAACTAATCCTAAGTTGTGAAGCTCTAATCCGCACCCACAAATCCAACACAACCAAGTAAGGTGTGCTATGGCAATGATCCGATCTTTTACCGTCGGCAACGGCGACATGTTCTACATAAAGCACCACAGCGACAACTTCACTATCATTGACTGCCAGTTATTCGGCGACCATAAAAAATGGCTAGTCGACGAACTTATTCAAGAATCCAAAGACAAAGGAATTAAGCGCTTCATCTCTACACATCCTGACGAAGACCACCTACAAGGCATAGAGTATCTTGACGAAAAGATGCCTATTCAAAACTTCTACGTCGTGAAAAATGATGCCAACAAACCGGATGAATCAGACTCGTTTAAGCATTATAAAAAACTTCGAGATGGAAGCAATGCTTTTTATGTCTACAAAAACTGTAGCCGTAAGTGGGCCAACGTTAGCGATGATGCACGAGACGGTGCCGGATTAAAATTTCTTTGGCCTGATCTTAACAATGAGGATTTTCAAGCCGCTCTTCAGGCCTCAACAGACGGAAAGGCCTTCAATAACACCTCCCTGGTTGTTCGATACGCGATAGAAGCTGGCCCAAGCTTCCTTTGGCTGGGCGACTTGGAAACGGACTTTATGGAGAAGATATTTGACCATATCGAACTCCCTGAAACGACAATTGTATTCGCACCTCACCATGGCCGAGAGTCGGGAAAACTCCCCGGAAAATGGCTAGAAAAATTGAAGCCCAAGATTATTGTGATTGGTGAAGCACGCAGCCGACACCTAACCTACTATCAGGGTTATAAAAAGATCACTCAAAATAAAGCTGGCGACATAACGTTCATCCCTGATGGGCGAAAAGTCCATTGCTACGCTTCATGGAAAACCTATGGCAAGCGTGACTGGCTCGACGACGAAAACAAGCCAAACGAAGATTTCGGTGTTCGAGATCTTGACTACTACATAGGCACACTTAATTTTTAATCGATGAACAGACCGGCAGCTAAACTGCCCGCTTTAGGTGGGCTGGACGCTAAGAACAAGCCCTGACCGGTGACGGCAGCTCAAACTACTGCCAGTGCTCTTTGAACTGCGCATGGACAATCTGCTCGCCTCGCCCCACCAGTCGTTCGATCCACTCCATGTCCATCGCATTGAAATTTGTTGCATAGCCTGCGGTCGACTCGGCGGTTACCATGTCGCGGTTGGTGAATTTAAGCGTGCCGTCATTTTGCCCAAGATAGGGCAGCAAAAAACCCTTCAGCTTGCCCAGCTCTTTGAGATCAAAGAGACGTTTCATTGCGAGATTCTGGGATCTGGCGAACACACTCTCAAATGATGCATTCATTCGCGCCCCCCACATGGAAGCAGGCTCAGTCACTTCGAGGCCATAGCCAGCCCGACAGGCAATGATCCAGTCATGCTTTGGTAAAGGTAGACTGTCCGAAAAATCACGGTCCGGCCACAGCGGCACCAAACCGAGATTGTCGTATACTCCACCATCCGTGAGCGTGATCCTGTGGGACTTCTCTTCATTGCTTTTGGTGAAGATCAGGCGCTGATCCAGGGCTGGAAGAAATGCTGGATACGCCGCTGAAGCCACGACGGCATCTGCCAGCTCAACATCCGCTGAGCTGGCCGAACCGTATCGCCAGCAGTGGAGCCGGTCCCTAGTATAGTAAAAAGCCGCCTTTGCTCGAAGCTCGCATGCGATCACGATCAGCTGCGGGCGATCTTGCCGAAGATTCTTTAGCAAAGAACTGTTGAAGGTCTTACTGAACACATTTCGCATGATGGTCGTTCGACTGACCTTGCGCAGAAATGGAACGGTATTGGGCCAATGCTCGCCAGGCGTCCACCTCCCCAAAATTCGCTGGCCAATACGCCAGATGGATGCAGCCGACCTCTCGGCTACCAAGGCACTGAAGTACGCCACTGCCTTGACGCCATCTAAGGAAGTCAGCGCCCGTCGAAGAGCGGGCTTGGCGAATCCTTGACGAAGGAGGTCCCGCGCCCTGGCCTCGAATGCCTCAAAGTCACCTGGGTAGCTGCAATAGAGGCCCGCCAGCACACTTCCACCCGAAACGGCAGTGATCGTTGACACACGCTGAAGTACCCCGAGATCGTGCAACGCACGCAAGCAGCCCAAATGGAAGGCCATGGCTCTGGAACCACCGCCCGACAAGGCCAGCGCGATCTTATCGGTATCCTGAACCTGAGAAACCGATAGGACTTCATTCATGCCCATGTGTTAAGACTCCTTCCACCACCCCACACTCAGACCAACCTGCTCGAATCCAGGAATCACGCTCGCCGCAAATGGCCATAATGTGCGGCAACCCTACCGATCCCAGATGAGTTTCGAGGTGCGCAAATACCCCCTCGTCATCATCACTGGGCCTGGCAGGCACGGCTCCAGGGTGGCTATGCCATTCTCCGATGTAGTGCAAACGCCCCGCTGATCCAGCAGCCAATACTTCGATCCGTGGCTTGAGATCTTTTTTGCCACGGATGAAATAGGTCGGGGCTTGTTTGCTGTCGGGGGGAGCCGGAAGCGCCGCGACGACATGAGCCACATTGCGAACCAGATCAAAGGTGCCTATCAGCACACCCCCCGTTTCGTTTCTGCCCGCTTTACGACGAAGCTCCCGCATCGTGCTGACGACCTCGTCCGTCATAGATACACGCATAGCCCCTTCTTGGTAGCGATGTACCCGGTGAACAGGGATAACAACTGCTTGGACAGCCCCCGTCTCAGGTTCCAGCCTCCAGACTTTAAAACATGCGTCATCATTCTCGATTAGCTGTGCCACCTGCCCCGCTGCCAGTCCACAAAGCGTCTGAAGCTGCCAGGGCGGAAGAGGACGCGACAGATCCTGACAGGCATTGGCGTAGCGGATTGTGTCCAACCGGGCAGCGGATAAATGCCCTTTCATACGTGCTTCGGTAGCCACAGACCAAAAGTACTGGGCCTCGATTTCATCAAGCCTGACGACCCGAGATTTATTCTCTGCGAGCACAACCAAGTCGGAACCATCGGGCCCGAAGAAGGCACTGGCCCCTCGTTTCACGGGTTGATCAGCCAGCCAGCCCAACACCGCCGGTGAAGCGCTGAAATCGATAGCGATCTCGGCGTTTGCTACAGCAGCATCCAAAGCAGCCACCTGCTCTCCAGCTGCGAAGATATTGACTGGGATTGAAGCATTCCCGCCGCCTTCAAATACTTGATCTAGCTCCATCTGCAATGTGTATGCCTTCGGATATCCTACCGAGGCATTTTTCTGCACCTGGCGAACCGTGTTGTGCGGCAGGGTGATATCCCCGTCCACCACAACCCAAGGGCCTATGCCGGACCGGGCCGCCATCATGGTCACGTTCGACCCGATAGCACCGGCACCAATTGCCAGCAAAGGGGTATCTGTATTATGCGCCGTGCCCGCAAAATGGCGGGCTGTGGCCCGATCCAGCCGTTGCACGACACGCCAGGGGGCCATGTGAATTGATGATAGGTCAGCGTTACTGACACTCCCGAATAGCTTTGATGTGGTAAGCCCAGTCTTGGCTTCAGTGATCGTGACATCCAGCCGCTCGCCAAGCTCAGCCAGGCTTTGGCCAAGGGTGTAACACCACACCTCCGGCTGCTCGTCCGGACCATCCACCGTACGGCGCTTTGGCACCGTTATGATCATCAAAGGTTGACGATTACGCGCATCGATCAACTGCTCGGGCGAAAGTAACCACTGTGCCAAGTCCTCAACCAAGTCAAAACCAAAGTCCAAACACAGGCTTTGTAGTGCGCCTAAGTCGTATGGCGTGCTGGCAAGACCACGGTGTAGCTGACCAGATAGTTGTGGCGTGTAGATGGCGAAATTTTGACCGACGCCCTCTTTCTCAGACTTCTCTTTCGACATGCCCAGAATGATCTGGCCGTAGTGCTTGTAGGACTGTTGGATGTACCAAGGGCCCTTCATTTCTCCAGGCGGGATGATAAGCGTGTGTGAGCCTGAGAGGATCAACGGCTCCAGAAACTGATCATCATCATGAACAGTGCCAGCGCCCATAGAGGAGAACCAGGCACGAATCCTTTCGACCAACGCTTGACCGGTGAGGTTGGTCGCCAAATCCGACCACGCTTCCTCCCAAATACACAACCCCAACCCGCCCGCTTCACGGTCAAGATTGGTGTGGACCATGCCAACTGGGAAGTCCTCACGCATCGAAAGCACTCGCGGTGGCCAAGCGTCGTCGCTGGACATGAAGATAAGTCGAACTGGCTCCCTGGGCCGGATCGGGACCTTCCGGCGCTGCTCCAGCTCAATCTCAAGCTCGATATCCAGCACATCGAATGCGCAGTCTCGACTGACGCCAGTTAGAGTCGCATAGGGATAGTTCGGAGACTCGCTTAAATACCAGACGACCGAGCGAGCCAACCGAGATCGAGGGGCTTCAAACGCCTCAACCATCATTAAACTCCCGCGCGCGGCGCAGCAGTGGTGATGACCACCTTGGGGGTCTGCTTCCTGATCTTATAGCCGGTGTTCTTGATCTCGATAACCAGTGGCTCAGGCTTAGTCTTTGTGGGGTGCTCCATCGCAACGATCCACTCACCGCCCAACTGGTTGGCAACATCCTTGTAGTATGCAGCCGCCTGCCGGTGAGGAGGCTGTTTGTCCTCATCATTACTTGGTATGACCTTGGAAGTGCTGACCAGCAGCCCACCGGCCTGACCAGCCTCTTCGTACAACCATTTGGAGGTCTCCGTTGGCTCGGTTTTGCTGTCACCCTTCTCATCAGACAGAGACTTGTAGCTACAGTGATGCGGGACGTTATTGATATCCCATTCGAGTCGAGACTCTCGCCCATGATACTTGGTCACCTCGACGATATTGTCGATGACCTCATGAGTGACGTCAGCCGACAAGACCATCTTCGTCTGCTGGCCATCAACCTCAAACGTTGCCTGCATGAAAAGCGCGTCGTTATTCCGGACGCGCACCACATCATCCTGATCACGCTTCCCGAAAGGCGAATGCACGAAGAACTCCACCCCATCGTGTTCCCGGTTGAACTCTGGGCACAGGGTGCCTGCGTCGCTTATCAGGTTTCGGCGCTTCGCGGGATCGATGTCGCGCTCGGTAAGGAAGTCCTCCAGCTCTTCAGGCCGAGAAAAAACCCGTACCCCCTCGCCTTTGATGAAGCGGTGCCGGGCTTCGGCACGAAGGGTGCGGGCTTGGCCTGTGATCCCCTTCTCTAGCACAGCATGGGCAGGAACCCAGAGCGTCTTGATCTTGATTCGGTCATCATCCTGATATTTCTCAGCGTGCTCAAGCCAAAAGATCTCCTTGGCGCGGTGACAATGATCACGGTCCAGATGGGTGAACGCAACAACATCAATGACCTTGTCATCCCCGAGAATGTCGCGCAGCTCTTTTTCAAGGTCGCAACGCTTGTCATCAGCGTCATCGGGGTTATGCATGTCCGCGAAGTCGAAGAGAATTCGACGACCGTTGGCAAGCTCAATCAGGCAGGTATCGGCGTTGCCGATAGGAAAAAACCGAACAATATGCATGCTATGTCCCTCAGGATGGGGCATCGTTCGAGTGGACGATAGCCATTACACACCAGAAGGTCAAAAATACTATATGTAGTTATACCAATGCAACAGAAACACTATGGGTGCTATTTTAAGACCGGACGGCGGGGACGGAGACGCGGCGATTTAGGCCAATGGGATAACACACCCTAATGGGCCATTCGCCTCACCAGTGCATCCGCAACTGGTAGGCGTGGCCGATAGATTCTCTAGGCATAGCATTCGATTCTCCGACAATAGAATATGCAGTCGCCACTGCGTCACCCACGACCCAGTGCAAGGTAAACGGCCGCTCTGTGTACGCCGAAAATCTTTGAAAGCTCCGAGACTAGACGCCCTGCTTCGAGCAACTCACGAGCACGCAGTTTGTGAGGGATTGACCGCATGTTTAGGACCAAATTTTACCCCCCTGTATTTAGTAGCCTACTTGCCTGCACTGGTACGCTCTGCAATCGATGATCGTTCTAAATCTGCAATTCCTGCGAAGACGGTCAAGGTCATCCGTCCTGCCGGGGTTGTCGTGTCAGACCAAGGCTCTGCAAGCGAGCGCAACCCTGCCCCACAGTCCCGTAACAACTCAGCAACGGCCAACAAATCGGAGGTCGACCTGGCGAGACGGTCAAGACGCGTCACGATCACGACATCCCCGTCCCTGAGATGATAGAGCATGCCAGTCAGCTTGGGCCTATCTCGTTTAGTACCACTAACCTTCTCTTCGAAAATCCTAACGCATCCTTGTTCAGCTTACTGAGAATGCTGATGCTCAAGACTCTGGCCCCGTGTTGAAACGCGGCATAACCAATTAAATGGCTCATTATTATTCCATCGCAAATTGCATTCCCGGTTTAACATGATTTACAACAAGCTAACACGCCCCTAAAAACACTAAAACCAGCAAATACAAAACTTGTCGCACAACTTTGCAGTTGTGCGACTGCTGCTGCATTACGAATGTTCTCTAAAACATCACTCCGATGACAGGTTCTTGGATTTAAACATGCGAGCCGGAACATTACCTGAGAAATGCAAGCTGAAAGACGAAGCAAGTTTTGATGGACGGATGCGAACCCAAGGGTCGGCCAATTCGCTTTCTGAGAAGGAGCTATCGAGTTCGAAAGCAAAGGCAACATCGTCGATTCGAAAATCAGTCTTGTCTAAATCGGCCAGCAAGTATCCATTTGAGATAATGCGTATGCGCTCCACCTTCTCTGCGAGCGAGCGACTTAATACTGGCATTATCATAGACTCATCGAAATCCATCAATGACAACACTGGCTCGTACCGAATAAAGCTGTCTGTGCTATAGCTAACAACAACGCGCTCGACTAACTTCCTGCCAACCGCAGAGCTGCATCCGATCTGTACGTACTCATCAAACTGCTCATCTTCCTCTTCTTGACTGGTTTGGGCGCTCACTTCTATCTCAGCCAAACTCTTCCAGCCTAACTTCCACTGACCTGACGCAACTCCGTGAGCAATTCCGGCAAACTCATCAACCTTTTCCTTAATGTCCGTACGAAACCTGTCAGATTTGTCTGTAGATCCAAATAGCAATGAGCAAATATCAAGCTTGGGTTCGCGCAGCCAGATGTAGCAAAACGCTCGAAAATGCCCAATCTCACTGGCATCGTATTCTCTATCAAGCTTGAATTGCACATGCACGCCGGATATAGGTTGCGTAGCCTCTTGCAGAAAAAGCAGCTGTGAAAGCGTAGAGTGCACCTCTTGGAAGCCAGTCGCAATGACTGACTGTATTTCATCCCCCCATTTCGCGAAAAAGCTAGCCTGCTCGGCCTCAGACATCGAAATCCCCAGATACTGAAATCGCGCTGCAAAACCATCTGCGCTATCAAGAGCCACTCGAAGACGCTCACGGTCGAGAATCTCGCAAAAGCTAAAACCTTTGGCTTTTGCCAGAGCTACGAGGTCAGACTTCTCCCCTACCGTAAAATTGACATTGGTGAGAAAGATGAAAACGGACGGGCTTGGAACAGCTGTCCACGCGCTCTCAAGGTCATCGGCGAACTTCGCTCGGGCTGTGCGTTTCTTTTCCTCAATATCTGCGGCTTGGTTAACGAAGCCAACAGCCCCGTAGGCCAGTTCAGTAGCTCTGAATTGTGCTTCGATGTCTCTACCTCCATCAGGACCGCCCCGAGGATGGCGTGGCCGCACATTTGTAAATCGTTTATCCAGTGCGAGTATACTCAGGCACATTTGCTCGCGATGCAGCTGGTTTGTGTCCAAATATCCTTTCAACCGCTCATCTGTTACGTAGGCCATGCTTGATCCTTTTCACCGAGGATTACGAGAGTCGACGGATTTTTCAGAAGGCACTGTCACTTCGGATTTGAGTTACCACTCACGGAGGTAATACCCCCTACATGCTCAGCCAACGGGTGCAGTGGTTGCTTTAACAGGTACGCGAACAGGCCTATCCCCAAAATCGTGTAGATGGTCATATTCCAGAGATTCAACAGCAGTCAGAGTATTTCCTTTCTGGTTGGCAGGCCGTCCCCGAAAAGCGAACGCTGCGACTTGCCATACCGAAATAGCGACGATCCCTCCCATAGCAGAAAGAAATGCGGTTCGCCTGAACAACGAATGAGCGCTGATCTTCTCGACAGCCGAAAGCTTCACATAGCCGAACACCAATGCGCTCACAGCTGTCACACTTTGAAAGACCTGGACAATCAAAGTCATTCACAGCCTCCATCCTCAATCAGCCTAGCTGTGTGGAGGTGGTTTTGGGCATCGGCACCTCCAGCCTGCTCATGCATCCCTTGCTCGTATTCACTAATCAAACTGTTGTCCCTTGACGGGCTGAAATACAGACGCAATTTACAACGGATTATGCCGACTAGTGCACCCCAGACCAGGTATGCCATCAACGCCCCCCAACTGGGCGCTTTCCGCGCAGCGAGTTAGGCGATCTGATTGAAAACCTAAGCACCACGCCCGCCTGCGGTTTATGCCCGCCCACTATCCGACACGACATGCACTCTACCTACGCGATGATTTCTGGGATACTGAGCCTTCAGGCAATACTGGATAGCTCTAGCATGGGCCTCTGCGCTTACTGATGATCACGGTGTATGGATACAGCAATGGAAAGGATCAATCTCGCTGTCCCATTCTCAGAGAAGGATGAGGCGAAATCATTCGGTGCCCGATGGGACCCGTCCCAAAAGACTTGGTACATCCCCGAAGGGGTAGAAATCGGCCCGTTGACTAGATGGCTGGCGGTTACCCAGCACGGGAACTTGGAGCAAGCGCCAGAATTCAGCGTCAGAGCGCAGTACTACTACGTCATGGAGTCAGTTTCGGATTGCTGGGCCTGTTCCACCCCAACCCGCGTGTACTCATTCAAGCTGCCAGAGCAGCACGAACAATTCGATCATTACGTGGAAGAGGATGAGGGCGAAGACTTCGCGCTCACAAGCAACCTCGGTGAGTGGAAATGCTACGGGTATCGCGGTACGGCCTCCAATGTCAGCCGCCTCTCCCCCCGAGTCACCAAGCAGATCTATCGCTTCACCAGCAGGTTCAAACTCGCCTACAGCAAAATAGTAGGCAGGCGTTACTGGATGAATCATTGCGAACACTGTGAAGCCAAGCTCGGCGATTTCTTTATGCATGAAGAGCCTGGTGGAGCATTCTTCCCGATCTCACCCCACGAGGCAAAGCGGATGAAGCTCAAAAGAATCAACGACCGGTTCGATGCAGACTGTAGCGTTGGATATGCAACTGACGACTTTTTCGATTGCATGCAGATTCGCGAGTAATCCTAAATACCCTATTAAGTTGCGCACTGGCCGAAGATTTGACACATCCTACTAAATCGACGTTGGACTCAACAATGGGTATGAGTAAGATAAAGCCGCAACTCGCCGTTAAATCATGAACGAATGCATGCATGTAATTGATGTAATTCGACTGTGCGCTCAGTGTAGTGGTCAACTGATCCCGGACACGACGTTAAGTTTTTTCTCGGCCTGAGCCGGTGGCAGCCCACCAT
>NZ_JACYUL010000013.1:0-20321 GCF_014841705.1 Pseudomonas sp. CFBP 8770 | reverse complement strand
AAATTCTTTCAGCGATCTGCAACGGTTGCTGAACGCCCTTGAAGTTTCTTGATGATCAGGAAGTGCGTGCCATGCCTGCTCCATTTTCTTTGCGCTCTGCAAAGCGTTTATCTGTGTCCCGTTCTATGTGGCCTGTATTGTCGATAGGCGTACTGGTATCCAGCCCGCTGTCCTTGGCACAGGCTGAAGCCGGCGAGCCCGGAAGCTCGACGCTCACCTTGGGCGCCGTAAGCGTTCAAGGCTCCGCCAGTGGCCCTTTGGCTACCCGCAGCGTACTCAGCTCGGTGGATATTTTGGGCGCGGAAATCCTCGAAAAGATGCCAGTCAATTACAGTTGGGAGCTGTTCCGCCGCGCTCCGGGGGTAATGCTGACTGAGTTCAACCAAGGCACCACGTCAGGCAAAATCTCCTTCCGAGGCTTCAACGGCGAAGGTGAAGTGAACGCAGTAAAATTGCTGATTGATGGCATCCCAAGCAACAGCAATGACGGCAATATGCCGTACATGGACATGATTTTCCCCATGGAGTTGGACAGCATTGAGGTGGTGCGCGGCACCAGCGATGCGCGCTATGGCCTGAACAATATTGCCGGCAACGTGAACATGCTGACTCGCACGGGGGGCGACTACAACAAGGCGCGGCTGCGCTATGGCAGCTTCAATACCCACGAGGCCCAACTTGCCAATGGCATTGAGGGCAGCAACTGGACGCAAAACTATTTCTTCGCCTATCAAAAATCTGATGGCTACAGAGATCACGCTGAAGCAGATAAGTTTTCGATGTCGGGCAAATGGTTCTATACGCCGGACGATGACAGTTACCGTATTGGACTGATCGCTCGTCACTACGAAACCGAGGCTCAGGAGCCAGGCTATCTGAGTGAAGATGATGCACGTCATCACCCGGAAATGACCAACAGCTTCAACGCGACGGACAAGGGTACTCGTCGTATGAATCAGGTCAGTCTGCATTTCGATACAGACTTGGCTGATACGCTTGCTTGGTCAGCGAAGACCTACGTCAACACCTTCGATGACAGGCGCTGGACACAATACTGGAGCACCAGCGCACAACAGGAACGCGACGCTTATGAGACGCAATATGGCGCCCTCACCTCCCTGACCTGGCGACCGGAAGTCAAATGGCTATACGACTTCGCGTTGGAAGGTGGCGCGGACGTACAGCAGCAGCAAAACAAAAGTGAGCGATATCGCACCAGAGACCGTAAGCGTCTAGCTACAACCCGCGACCAGCAGTTCGACTTCGACACCTACGGCGCTTATGCCCAAGCAGAGATAAAACCTTTCGAATCTCTGAAGATCGTACCCGCCTACCGGGTCGACAAGATCCAGGGCGATTTCACTAATGAAACGACCGGCACAAATTTCGACATCAACGACTACGGACTGATCAAGCAGCCGAAGATTAGCGTTGTCTATTCTCCGTGGGAAGTTGCCAGCTTCTACGCGAACTGGGGGCGTACCTTCCAGGTGGGCAGCGGGGCGGCGGCTTACAAGATTCCGCCCAGAGATACTGACCTAGCACCTTCGATCAACGAGGGATGGGAAACAGGCATCAAATTCACGCCGGTTGACTGGGTGGATGGACGCGTCGCCTATTGGCAGCAAAAGGCCTCTGGGGAAGTCAGTCGCCGGCTGAACGACCCGAGCGGCGAATCCGATAATGTCGGTGAAACACGTCGCTGGGGTTACGACTTACAGATGAACCTGTATCCGAATGAACGCACCAATATCTGGATGGGTTACTCCTGGCAGTATTCGAAAATACTCCAGCCAAGTGCCACGTTGCCTAACAGCAAAGGTCAGGAAATCGACCACATCCCGCATCACTTGTACAACGCTGGCATCAGCTATGACGCGACACCTGCATTACAGCTGACCGCGTGGATGAACGGTCAGACTAATTATTATCTGGAGCGGGAAAATACGAAGGGGACTTACGGCGGTTACGTGCTAATGAACCTTGGCGCAACCTACAAGGTGACTCAATCAGTGAGTGTTGACTTGCAGCTGAAGAATCTCACGAATCGATACTATGAATATGTCTGGTACGACCCGGATGGCGCGCAGGCATCCCTGCATTCGCCAGGTGATGGTCGTGCACTTTATACTGGAGTNCCCTGCTTTCCATACCTGTTCATCGAAAGAGGAAATAACCTGATAAAACCCCAGCACCATTGGAAATTAGATCAATAAAATTCCACACTCGAATTTAATTATACGGGATCGCAAAGCAAGGAGGGCTATCAAATCTTGCAGGTGACTCGACACGAAATGAGCATGCATAGCATTTTGATCATGCCATAAACACTCTACTACCCAGCCATCTGATTCGGAACCTTTTTTTAACTCGCATGTTGCATTACCCACAGAATCGCTTTCTAACAATTCAAGAACGTGAGATATCCTGTTCTGAAAATCATCATCCATCTTAATCTCGAATCCCATAGCTGTTCTCATAAGACTCGGCATAAATTAAACCTCCCAGCTGAAAAGAATTTATAAATTTAGGTAAACTGCTAAATTAAATATAGACAAACCGAAATATTACTAAAACCTCAGTTACCATCGATCCAACCTGCATAACTCTCAAGAGGCTAAAATAAACGAAAATTGGTAAAAAAAATGCCAAAACGTTGCCGATTCCTGCCAAGATTCACAAATCCGCATAGTAGTCTCTAGACGAGGGTCGATCGCAGATGCCTGCCAAATGTATTCAGTTCGTTACCTATCCTGAAGTCAGCCTGCTTGACTTAGCCGGCCCTTTAGACGTTTTCATTGCTGCCAACCATTTTGCGCAAGCTGATCATGCACCATATTCATTATCCATTCTGTCGTTAGATCCAACTACGGAGATATTTCCTAGTTTCTCGTTCAGCGCCGAAGTCTTGGGCATAGATACACCAGCACCGCACACGCTGATCGTGCCGGGCGGGCCTGGAATTCACAACTTTTGTGAACATCCAGATTTCTTTAGAAGTTTTGTAGGGCATTGTGAAAAAGCATCTCGCTTAGTTTCAGTTTGCACAGGGGTCTTTGCACTGGCGACTGCCGGAAGATTAGACGGACGAAATGTCACAACACACTGGTCGGCCTACGATAGGCTGGAAATTGAATTCCCATCTATCAAGGTGAAGCGCGGGCCTATATTTATTAACGATGGAGATATATGGACATCTGCTGGCGTCACCTCAGGAATCGATTTAGCTCTTGCAATTATCGAGGCAGACCTGGGGTATGCTACTGCACTAGAGGTTGCACGACATCTGGTTGTCTTTCTGAAGCGTTCCGGCGATCAGAATCAGTTCAGTTCAACACTAACCCTACAGTCAAAGAGCAGCAATTTCTCCGACCTTCACGCATGGATCAACACTAATATTAGTGGCGATCTATCGGTATCTTCACTAGCAAACTTCATGAATATGAGTGAGCGAACATTTGCTCGAAAATATCGTGAGGACAGTGGGTTTACACCTAGCAAAATGGTCGAAAAAATCCGCTTGGAAGCCGTTTGTCATATGCTGCTAACGTCACGTACGCCACTCAAAACAATTGCCCGAAAATGCGGCCTATCTAATGAAGCGACCTTGATACGTAGTTTTATGAAAACCTATGCTGTGACGCCTGGCGAGTATCGCGAACGCTTTAGGTCTGGCGAGGAAGCACAAGAATGAGTGCTCAGAGCGTTTGCACCTACGAATGACTTTGAGCTTGTAACCCTGCTTGAGATCTAAGTAGAAAAAGTTTCTCAACCCTATCTTTTGTTTTACGCATCAGGCTGATAAGTGTCGATAAGTCACGTTCATTGATTGGATCGAACTGATCTCAAGGCCTGGCTATCAGGTTTATATCGCACCCTCTGCACCCAATGGCAAACCGCTTCAGGTGCAAGGCTTCATCAAAGCTTTTGAAAAGGCCGCACGTTTCAACGGTGAAGCGTTGCACCAGCTTCAGGAGTACGTAATACCGCTGGTGGGCCTCGATCCCGCGATGACGTTGGTGTATCGCCAGGAGTATGCGAAGACGATTGGCAGTCACGAGGTTCCAACCGTACTACTGCCGCAGGAATGGCTCGCCAATACGCTTCCACAGTCGCAAATTGTGAAAGATGCCGATCCCTATCAATTCCTTCCCCACTCCACAGAAAAAACACATGAGCCCAGCATCGTCGGCCTATGGCAGCAAGTCTATGAGCGAATGGAGTTAAAACTAAGCGTGTAAGCCAGCGGATGCTGTGGCATGTCCGGCACCTATGGGCATGAGGCAAAGAACGCTGGCACTTCTGGCGTAATTTACAAACAGTCATGAATACCGCTTGTGAAAAAGCTTAACGCTTGAGGCCGGTAATTGGCTGACGGATATTCTTGCCGAAGCCAAGTTAAGCGACAGGACGCAGTAACCATCTTGCATCCGCTGCAGGCGCTGCTCGCAGTGGTCAGAGCTGATACTGCCTGACCACTCGAGATCTCTATTTCATGCAGGAGAGTGAGCCGACTCTTTGGCGGTGAGCGTACTGCCGCTCGTCTTGCGGCCTGGGTTCATTTCGCGAGAAAACGCCCGTCGGTATTCAGACGGCGACGTCCCGAGATGAACAGCGAATTGTTGCCTCAGCGACAAAGGCGTTCCGAAACCTGCCTCGCCGGCAATACATTCGATCGGCAAATCGGTGGTTTCCAACAGCTCTTGTGCTCTGACGACGCGCTCTGCGTTCAACCATTTCGAGACGGTACTGCCAGTGGTGTCTCTGAATCGCCGGGTAAATGTACGCCTGCTCATTTTCGCCTTGTCCGCCAGCACGTCGAGCGTCAGATCTTTGGCCAGATTCTTCCGGGCCCACGCTAGTACATCAGATAAGTGCGTCTCGCTGGATAGCTGCGGCACCGCGTGCTCCACGTATTGCGCTTGGCCTCCCTGCCTGTGCGGCGGGGTCACCAGCATCTTCGCGGTGCGATTCGCGATATCAGCGCCAAGTCGCTGGCGTACCAGATGAAGGCAGCAATCGATTGCCGCCACAGTACCCGCCGAGGTCATGATGTTGCCATCACTGACATAGAGCACTTCGGGCCTGAAGCGAACTTCAGGAAAACGGCGTGCGAACTCGTCGCGGGCTGCCCAGTGAGTGGTGGCTTCTTTACCGTCAAGCAGTCCCGCAGCCCCGAGCACAAACGCGCCCAGGCATAAGCCCACGATGAGTTTTTCCTGAGTGTTCGCGAGCTGCAAGGCTTTCACAAGTTCTGCAGACGCAGCGACCGATTGATCGCCCCACGCCGGAATGACAATCACGTCGGATACCTCCATCAGCTCCAGACCGTGACTGACCTTTAGGCCGATGCCTTGGTCGCTGCTGACCATACCTGGCGACTCTGTGAAGTAGCTGACCTCGTATTGAGGTTCGCCAGGAGCGGATTGAGCCGTCCCCAGCACCATTCCGGGCACGGAGAGATGGAACAGGCTCACGCCTTCGAAAGCCAGAACAGCAACCCTGATGGATTTCATCGGTAAGCCTCACATTCGTGAACAGCGCTGATTACATGGCCCGATTATATCGAAATATGTCATTCAGGCCACTGGTACCCTGTATACCGTTGCATGAGAATGGGGTCATAACCTATTCAAAGGACTAAGCCCATGAATCTCAAAACACTTCCCATCGCCCTGAGCATTGCTTGCGCTGCGGCCACTCCGTTGGCATTCGCAGGTTCCGACGCTCACAAAACTCCCGATGCAGCTCATAAAGTCGGTTTGCAGCAAATCCGTAATGCAACGGTGAAAATCTCTTATGGCGACACAACTTTTCTGATCGACCCGATGCTGTCCAAGAAAGGTACTTACCCAGGATTTGACAATACTTACCGCAGCAACCTGCGTAATCCCCTCGTCGATCTGACAGAGTCGCCCGAAGAAGTGATTTCTGGCGTAGACGCTGTCATCGTCACGCATACGCATCTCGATCACTGGGATGATGCCGCTCAAAAAGCGTTACCCAAAGACATCCCTCTGTTTGCACAGCATGAAGACGATGCGAAATTGATTCGCTCCCAAGGTTTCAAGAATGTGCGCGTGCTGACTGACGAAGCTGAATTCGGCGGCGTCAAAATCACCAAGACCGGTGGGCAGCACGGTACCGACGAGATGTATGCCGTTCCAGCTCTCGCGAAGCCTCTGGGCGAAGCAATGGGCGTAGTTTTTCAGGCGCCGGGCTACAAGACCCTCTACCTCGCCGGCGACACAATCTGGCGAAAAGAGGTTGATCAGACCATTGAGAAATATCATCCCGAAGTCATCGTACTGAATGCCGGGAAAGCAATGATGACCGGCTATAAGGGATCGATCATCATGGGCGAGGAAGACGTTTTACGCGCCTCAAAGGCTGCGAAGGACGCGAAAATTGTCGCAGTGCACATGGACGCAATTAACCACATGTCCCTTACTCGTGAAGAGCTACGCACATACGTCAAAAAGCAAGGTATCGAGAGCCGGGTAGATATTCCGGAAGATGGCGCTTCGCTGGAGTTCTGACTCAAGCCTTTTTGATTCGGAATAAAGCAGGTTCTCTACCTGCCGATCTGAGCCTTCACCACTCAATGCCTATGCTCGAATAATTAGACCGGAGATCGTTCATGAAACGTGGCCTTGTAGTAGTTGATCTGCAAAATGAATACCTGCCCACCGGTAAATTGCCGTTAGAAGGAATCATAGATGCTGTAGCGAATGCTGAACGAGTGATCAGCCACTCGCGCGATACAGGTACCCCGGTTTTTCACATACGACATGAGTCCAATGATGAAGGCGTTCCGATCTTCATCAAGGGCTCGAACGGCGCGCAAATTCAGCCCGCTGTTGCACCCGTGGGTGACGAGCCTGTGATTGTAAAAGCACACATCAACGCCTTCCGGGGAACGGATCTTAAGAAGCAGTTGGAAGCCACAGACATCGAGGAACTCGTGGTAATTGGTGCAATGAGCCACATGTGCATAGACGCCGTAGTGCGCGCGGCGGTAGACATGGGCTATCCCGTTACGGTGCTGCATGACGCCTGCGCCACGCTGGATCTCACATTTGGTGGTGTAAACGTTCCTGCTGCTCACGCACATGCCACGATGATGGCAGCCTTCGAGTTCGGTTACGCCACCGTCAAGTCGGTGGACGAGTATCTGACGGCGTAAAAGGCACATTGCTCAGTTATAGGGGGCCTTCGGGGCCCCTGTTTCTATCACTAGAGACACCAAGGACTTAACGTTTTCAGTACCCCTAACACCCCGCCCGAAACAAAATGATGTGGGCCGTGATGCCTCATTCACCAATCGTGATTAACTAAAATCCTAGCTTGTCCAGGTCATTAATGACGCCCTGCAGTGACGCCTCCATCGACCGGCAATACCGTCCCGGTAATCCAAGACGCCTCATCTGAGGCAAGGAACAAAATAGCCTGGGCAACGTCTGCTGGCTGACCATTGCGCCCGAGTGGATGAAACGCGTTAAAGGTCTTCAACACCTTTTCAGCCTGTGCAGCATCCATGAACGTTCCGTAAACCGGCGTCTCTACCACCGCAGGTGCAACAGTGTTAATGCGTATTTTGTAACCAGCAAGTTCCAGTGCAAGATTACGTGTCAGCGCATGCACGCCAGCGTTTGCTGCGGAGTAAGCAGCGGACGGAGTGGCACCGATAGCCTGGATTGCCCAGAGAGATCCTGTTTGCACGATGGCCCCTCCTCCACGCTTCAGCATGGCTTTTGCTGCCGCTTGAGCCATGAAGAATTTGCCTTTCAGAATGATGTTCAGGAAGGAGTCGTACTCTTGCGGACTCACATCAAGAAAGGGCTTTGGATTGAAGATGCCTGCGTTGTTGATCAGGATATCGACTCCACCAAAGTTGTGTACTGCGGCATCAACCAAAGCTTCTGCGGTGGCTAGCTGTGCAATATCGCCAGCGTAAGTGCGCATCTTTTGGCCTGACGCATCGATTTCCAACGCCGCTTGCGCAAGTTTCACCTCATCTCGGCCGCCGATGACCACGCAGGCCCCGGCCTGAACGAGACGTTTCGCGACTTCTTTACCGATACCTGAACTGCCTCCGGTTACGATTGCGACCTTGTTAGAAAAACTTTGCATGCTTTAATCTCCGACGTGGGGTTTCGAATGAGGAACGACGTATGATGTTGAGTTCGCCTATTCGCTGTAGCGATGACTGGCTTGGCATGCATCCTGAAGAAAAGTGCTCTGCCTGACGACGCAGAAGAATTCGCTCATGAGACAGAAAAACTATCAATGACTACTCCCGCCTACCTGAATGCATTACGAGCCTTCGAGGCCGCAGCGCGACATCAGAGCTTTTCAGCAGCCGCTGCAGAGTTAAACGTGACGCCGGCTGCCGTCGGGCAGCAAGTTCGGAACCTGGAGTCATGGCTGGGTATTGCCTTGTTTGCGCGTGCAAGCAGCGGGACTGCTCGTCTGATGCTGACGGACGTAGCACGGACTGCCCTGCCCGATATTCGAGAAGGGTTTGATCGACTGTCTATCGGACTGACTCGCTTGAAGGATTCAAGCGTGCACGCAGGACTCACGGTAACGGTAAGCCCCGCGTTTGCATCAAAATGGTTACTGCCACGTATCGAGCAGTTTCAACAGGATTATCCAGATATGAACGTGCTACTGGACACGAACGCTCGATCCGTAGACTTCCAGGTTGAGCGTGTCGATGTGGGGGTCAGATACGGTGCAGGGAAATGGCCAGGACTCACAGCCGTGCATCTCATGGATGAAGTCATGTTCCCTGTATGCGCCCCTGACTACGCACGACTGAAGAAGGGCAAACTTACAGCAAAGGCTTTGGAAGGTTCTACGCTAATCCATGACCTCTCAATGGCCAATGACCGCGATTACCCAACATGGCGAATGTGGCTGGACGCCTCTGGGTTCAATCACGTCAATGCCAGCCATGGACTGCGGATCAATAACTCTGCTTCGGTTCTACAAGCGGCCATAGACGGGCAAGGCCTGGCTCTCGCACGAAGCGTGATGGTCAAGGACGATTTGGCAGCGGGTCGCCTGGTGAGACCGTTTGCAGACAAAGGCGTGGACTGCCCTTTGACCCAGGCTTACTACATCGTTTATCGCCCGGAGTGCGCTGAACTGGCTAAAGTGAAAGCCTTCCGAAACTGGTTGCTATTTGAAGCTGACCAATCAACATCTCAGGCCTAGTCGTTATTCGTCATTCCTCCTCGAGCTTTAGCTTGCAGCGGACAACCCAGATTCCCGGCACGCCTTGAGTCTTTCAGCTCCAACTCATCGGCAATCGCCACGGGCTCGCCTGTTTTAAGCGAACGCTCGAAGCTAAGTGCCAACGCCCAATAACGGCTACCTGTGGACGACTCATAGGAATCGTGGCGTAAATCTCGTGTTGCTACCAAGGCGCCAATCGCAGCGCTTTACGACATAGAAAATCTATGTTGTGGGCAAGCCCTGACCTGGACAAATATCAGACCTAGCCGATTCTGATGAGGCCCTTTCGATCTTAATGACTCGATTGCGGTAAAGATTTTCTACCCACTTGGTTTCAGGCAATGATAATAAGTACAAATGCTAATCAAGACCGCCCTAGCCGCCCACGCTGGATACTCCAAGTGATTTTGTGCTTGGTGGCCTTCGCAGCAAATTCAATTTTTTGCCGTCAGGCGTTGATGGAAGGGCAAATAGATCCGGAATCATTCACGGCGATCCGATTACTCAGTGGCGGTTTTTTTCTACTGCTGTTGATCAGACTTCGCAGTCCGAAGTCAGCTATCCGGGGAAGCTGGAAGGGAGGCCTTTCGCTTTTTGTTTACGCCTATCTCTTCTCTGTAGCCTACGTCCAGCTCGGTGCGGGTATGGGGGCCCTGATTTTGTTCGGCGCGGTGCAGGTCACAATGTTCATTTTTTCCTGGGCGCAAGGTGAACGATTTCAAAAGAAAGTGGTGATCGGCATGTTAGTAGCAACGTGCGGTTTGCTTATCTTGTTGCTGCCAAGCGCAAGTTCCCCTCCTCTGGGTAGCGCAGTGATAATGACAATTTCGGGGGGGGCATGGGGGGCCTATTCGCTGCTCGGAAAGTCAGCGGTGAATCCACTCGCGGAAACCGCCGGCAATTTTGCGAGGTGTTTCCCACTGTTGCTTTTACTTGTTCCAGCAACCGTGTTCGGAAGTGGCCTACACATGAGCCTTCCTGGAGTGATTTACGCGCTTGCATCTGGAGTGTTGGCATCAGGTTGTGGCTATGCGCTCTGGTACAGCACCGTCAAACACATCAGCTCACAGCAAGCCGCCACTCTTCAGTTAAGCGTACCAATCATGGCTTCGCTCGCGGGCGTGCTGATTTTGAACGAGCCAATATCTCTGCATCTTTTGTTGATCTCATCAGTCGTTCTGGGCGGTGTCGCACTGGCATTGTTACCGGGCCGTAGCGCAGTAGATCACCGTAATTGAACGGCTGGGCTACATGCAATGTAGTGCGCTGTGAGGATTGCCTATGCGGCGGCGTCACCAACCTCTTCGCGGTTCGACTCGCCACATCAGCACCGGGCCGCGGGTGTACCAGAAGCAGGCAGCAATCGATTATTGCGACGCTGCCTGCGGAGGTCATAATGTTGCCGACACTGACATAGTGATCGGCAGTTATAGACGCCATTCCAAACCTAGATAGACGCTACGGCCATCGCCTGAGAAGTAATAAGCACCGTCCACACCCCGCACATTGGCCTGAACAGCTGTTGTCGCTGCGTAGTTGCGGTCAGCAAGATTGCGCCCCTCGACGAACCAACGGGTATGTCGGCCCAACTCACCACCGACAGTCATGTTAAACAGGCTGTACCCACTGGCTGACAAGGTGTTGGCGTGATCGATGTATGTCTTGCCTGGCAGCCACTCGACAGAGGGCGCGATGTAAAGCCAAGAGGACGGCGACCAACGCAGTTCTGCGCGCATAAACTGGCGAGGGATTCCTGCCAGTTTGTTATCGCCGTAAACCGAATCACCCTCGAACTTGAAGTCGTTGAAGAGGTAGTTCATACGCACCGACCATTGCTCGGCCAGAGGTACATTGGCATACAACTCTAAGCCCTGATGAATTGTCTTGTCTGCGTTTACCGTGCCGAGTGAATTGCCCTGGCTATCGCTCAGTGCCAACAATTCTCGGTCGATCCAGGATCGGTAAATCACGGCATCCAGCTGTAGGTCACCCCGTCGGTGGCGATACCCGAACTCCCATGTAGTCGACTCCTGATCTTCAGCGAGTGGCTGAGTGTTGACCGTGATTTCACCAAACGGAGGCGCTTCATAGCCGCGACTCATACTCATGAACCACTGGGTGTTGTCATCTGGTTCAAACAGCACGCCTATCTTCGGACTCATGCCCTCGTAGCGTTCGTCGTAGCTGATTGCGGGCAATCCTTTAAAGGCAGTTTTGCGCTCAGCCTGCACAACCTGCGCACCCACTTCGACGGCCCAATAGCTGCTCAGTCCATATTTAATCTGGCCATAAAAAGTGCTCTCGTTAGCGTCCAGATCGCTCTGGCGGGTCATGACACCTGGTTTACCGTCAGGATTGGTAAAGCGATCCTCATTGCCTTCAAGACGCGAGTAAGAAGCTCCCAATGTCAGCTTGCGTGTCAGATCTGGCTGGCCGAACTCCGTGGTCATCCTGACGCTCAGTCCAGTGTCGATCAAATCCTGCTGCAGAACCGCAAAGGTCATTGCATGATCTCGTTTGCGATCCGCTACATAAAACGACGTTTCGACTTCGGTCTGATCAGAGGCATTCCAGCTCAGCGTCAGTGCTGCTCGATCAAGGCGGTAGTCGTTGTGTGCATTAAGGCGCTCGTAGTTGGCACCCGCGGAACGGGGGTCGTTGCGTAGCGCTGTTTTGCTAATGCTCCCTGGCATTTCCATCATGCTTTCGAGGTGGGTCAGGAACAGACGCGCCTCCAGGTCTTGAGAAATACGCATACCAATATTGCCGAAGTAACGCGTGGAGTCCGTTGCGGACTGCTGGCGGTAACCGTCCTGATGGCTGTCAGTGATGCTCAGAAAACCGTCGAATACATCACCGGCTCCTGCAACAGCCAATTGATTGCGGCGTTGATCATAAGTGCCAATCTGGGTACGCAGTAGCAGAGGCCCACTATCTCTCCCGGTTGGTGAGACAAAGTTTACCGCGCCTCCAAGTGCATTGGAGCCGTACTCCAGACCGCTGGAGCCTCGCCACACCTCTATGTACTTCGCTGCCAGAGGCTCTATTGACTGGAAGTCACCACTGCCGTCGGCGTGATTCAGCGGGATGCCATCCTGGTAAAGCTCAATGCCGCGCATCAAAAAGCCACGTTGAATGCCCGAGCCCCGAATGGAAAAACGAGCCTCATCGCCGTGACGGCTCTGCGCCAAGACACCTGGCGCAAAGCCCAAGGCGTCAACTACCGTGGTAACTCGCCCGTTACGGTAACTTTGAGCATCGATAACTGCGGTGCTGGCAGCTCGGCTCTCAAGCTTCGCGCGCGCGCTCGTCAGGTCTGGCTGCACATTGATCCTGTTGCCAACAATATCCAGCGGATCAAGCTCGATTTTCGCAGGCAAACCGTGTACTGCATCAGCAGCTCTCAAGTGGCTCAGAGGCATGAGCAAGAAAAAGCAAGACAGCAGTGCGCATGAGTGAACTGGTAAATCAGTTCGTCGTTGTAAGAGCATCATCAGTATCTCCACTGCACAGCCACTTCGAGGCTGCGCGGCTCACCCAGGTAATACTGAGTGTTGGTCTGATGAATGAAGCGTGCATAGGTCTCGTCCGTGAGGTTACGCAAACGCGCACTCAGCTCTGTATGCGCATCGAGGTCATGCCTGAGGAGCAATCCGTAGACCGTGTAGGACGGCACCCACATAGTGTTGGCGGTATTGGCGTAGACCGAAGAGACGTAGCGCGCATCAGCGCCGACCTGCCACTGCGGTGCCAAATCGTACGTCAGCCAGAGGTTGGCCGTGCGATCCGGAATGTTCACCGGGTTCTTACCCTTGCGTGAAAGCACCGCGCCGGCGACGGTCTCATTGAATTCGTCGTATTCGGCCCTCACCCAGGCGAAATTACCGGCAGCCAACAACTGGGGAGTTATCTTGAACGATGCCGCCAACTCGATACCCGTAGAGGTCTGCTGGCCTGCCTGCTCGGTGGTGTTCTGCAGTGTGGAAGAGGGTACAGAAATGTTCTTGCGCACGATTCGATAGGCTGCTGCTGTGGCAGATCCGCGGCCATCAAGGAAGTCGAATTTGCTGCCCACCTCAATCTGGCGTCCGGTGCTCAAATCGAAGTCGCCGACCTGGCCGATGCTTGCGCTGGTCAGGGTTCCGCCTGGCGGCTCGGCCGAGGTGCTGTACTGGGTGTAGAGGCTGGCGCTATCGGTCACGTCATAGACCAGACCTGCCCGGCCGGTAAAGGCGTCCCAGCGGCGATCAAGTGAACTGCGCGCCGTGTGGTCGACAATCTCGAAATCAATGTGGTCATAGCGAAGTGCTGTAACCAATGCCAGTCGATCCGTCAGGCGCGTGCGATTTTCCATAAAAGTCGACGTGGTATCCGTCCAGGTGCTGCGGCCCTTGGTACGTGCGGCATCCATGCCGGGGATGTTGAGAAACGCACCTGGAGCGAAACTGCCCGGGTCTACCGCAACGCCGAAAGACCCATTGATGGACAGCGGATAGTTGACCTGTTTGTTGCGGCTGTATTCCATGCCAAAGGCCCAGTCACTGGCCATCCCAAACAACTCCCCCGCGTGCGTCAGCTCCAGACGATTGCCGTTCACCTCCTGATCATGACGCTGGCGATAGCCTGCAGAGCGAGCCACGGCGTTGTTACCCGCGTTGAAGCGATAGACCTCAAGATTGCGGTAATCGCGCTGACCGTCATAGTGATAGAAGGTATTGCGAACCCCGGTAGCATCATCGAAACGGTAGTTGGTGATCGACCGCAGCCAACGAGTTCTCTGCTCGTAGCGCCCATCATCGACGTTATAGTTTTTGAAACGGTTGTGCTTATCAATAGGAAGTTTGCCGCTCAGTGGCTGTAACACTGGCGAGCCCCAGTACGGGCTGTCTTCCTGCTCCTCCAGATACTCGATGGCGAGTGTGTGGGAAAGCTGGTCGTTGATATCGCTCAGCAGGGAGAACGCCAGATTGCCAGCTCCATTCTCCTGACGATCGATATAACCATTGGTGTGCGTGCGACTGTAGTCCAGACGCGCATAATGGCGAGCTCCTTCCCCCTCGTTGAGCGCCTGGTTGACGCCGATGGCGGTCTCCCAAGTGTCGTAGCGCGAGTAACTCACCCTTCCCTCAAGACTGTCCTTGTCACGGCTGGCCAACTTGGTGATGAAATTCAGGCTACCGCCCACCGCACCACTGCCATTGAGAAAGGAAGATGGCCCGCCCAGTAGCTCAACTCGATCGTAAATCCATGATCCGACAGGACGCGCAGCGGCTCCGTATTGCAAATTAATGCCGTTGAACAACTGACCAATCTGCGCACCATTGAATCCACGATAGGCCACATAACCTCCCCAACCAGGTGGTGCGGATGCATTCACGCCAGGCAGCGCATTAGCAGCATCCTGAAAGTTGCGCGCTCCGATACGCTCCATGGTCTGGCGGCCTGCCACGCTGACCGATGCGGGGTTCTCGCGCGCACTTAGCGTTAGACGCGAGCCGCTCTCGATGGTCTCGTCCAGGTTGAGAGCGGTCGCCTCCACGGGTTCGGCAGCAGAAGTGGATATCTTAATGTCGGGCAGTTTCAAGGAATCATCTTGAGCCCAAGCAAGTGCGCTGCTGCCAACGAGCAGCGCCAGAGTCGTCATGCGAAACATAGAGAGCTTCCAGTTTTTCATTCGATTAGTGCGCAGGCTGTCTACAAAGCAGCCAGCCTGGACGATAAATTTCAGAGCAACGGAAGCCCATAGGGGGATGCACGAGGGTTTGCTGGAGGCCAGCGGTAACGATTTGAGCGCGAGAGATACAACCTGGCGAAAGGTCGCGCCTGGTCGATTGTGAGTAGTCCCCATAGACCAAAAAAAGCGGCGAGAATTAGTGCGCTGAAAAGACTAACCAGTACGCAACTGGAGCCAGGGGTGGAGGTCGTTGTTGCTAGACCCGAGTCGTCAAGATCAGCCCCAAAATTGCCATCAAGCGAGCAATATTCACCCCCTAGGCTGGAGAGCTGCAACCCAGCCATTTGACCGTGGCCGATCGCGCAGGAAAAAGCACTGAACAGGATGGATACATAGAGAATCCATGCCACGAGCGAGCGTTCAGTGCGTGCGATTTTCATTAAGCGAGACGTCACCAAAGTAAGGTTGTATGCACATATCAACTACGTCGTTCTGCGCGGTTAACCCGGTATTAAAAGGCTGAAGGACTGAAAACACATCAGTACAAACCAGAATGATGACAGCAGCAAAAAATCTCTCACCTGCGACGTTATGTCGCACCTTTCTTCAGTTTCAACCAAGAATGGGCCAACGACGTGAAGACTCGCCACATCCGAAAACTGCCCAGGCCAAGACGTGACAAGTTGTCGCATGCCCGATGCCCATTAGTACGCGTCGAGTCCTCGACGACTGTGTATTTGATTGGACTAGGGAATGGGAAGCCAGCGGCGAAATCCGGCGCCGCCCTTCCCTGTCAAAGGACACCAGGCGAAGTCCCAAGGCGTAGGTGGAAATTCCTCTTGTTCAGGGTCAAAGCCTACGCCTGAACGTGGAGCTATTTTCCAGTCAAACACCCTCATCGGCGATCCTTCCCAAGCCAACACCAGTCCCCTGGCCTGGCTACCATCTGTGCTTATCCAGCGGGCGGCCGCTGCAGTCATGAAGGCGTCGATGTGCTCCTCATTTATTTGCTTCTGGTAGGTTGACGTCAGTAACCATCGACAAACACTGAGGTAATAAGTCCAGTTCAGCGGTGGATGGTTACGGTAAGCCCACGTCATAAAGCTTCGAAATATATTCAAGCCATCGGGAGGATCCAGCTTCAGCAACCTTGGACAAACATCAAACAGCGTATGCCAGTAAGGCAGTAAACGAGCGTCCAGGTGAACAAAACAGCGTGCATTACTGGGATAGTCAGGAAACGGCAACAGGAAATCGCCACCCTTGCTCGTTGGCGAGGCCTTACTGACCAACCGCGAGGCCCCGGAAGGGGTAATTAAATCGCGCATGCCGGCCTCCATTTGATAGCCGCTGGCGGGTTATCAGAAGCTGGAAAGCTAAAAGTTCTTCCTTCGACAGTGCTGAATCTGCAATCCGGATAATCGAAAACGCGAGCCATAAGCCTTCTTTCCCGAGACAAATGGACGACGCCCGACAGCGGTCGCAACAGCGACAATCTGGCGATAAGCGGGCGACGAAAAATAGGCGACAGCCGACGATCAAATCGGCCACATACGAACGTCAGATCAGGGGAGAAGCGCGAGGGTTGGCCGACGGCCACGAGTATCTAGGGGGTGCCTTACAGCGCAGCTCACGACCAGGGCGTGGCTTTTGGACGATTCGCAGGAGCCAGATCAGGCCCAACAGAAAAACGATGCTTAACGTAACCGCAGAACAGATTGGGCAGACAAGACTACCGGCCCAACCGCTGGGTGATTGGTCAGAAAAATCCGGACTCTCGGTAGGAATTCTATTACCCGATGTAGAGCAGAACTCGCCACCTATGCCATTGAGGGTGAGCCCACTCATCTGCCCATGTCCCAAACCGCAGGCGAACACGTTGAATAAGACGCAAAAATACAGCGTCCAAGCAACGAGCGAGCGGTTAAGTAGGGACGATTTCATGGCTGCGATTCTTGTGCCAAATTATGGAGGGCTTGAAGATCGAGAGATGCCGATCAAGCCGACCAGCCAAGGATACCCACGATTTACGGCCACGAGTCTAGCACGCGAATTTAGGTGGCTTCACACAGGATTAACTCGACAAAAGGGTTATCGGCGTGACTTCTGCAAAGATGGCTAGACATACGGCAACACTAGGGCACCTCTCTGGCTCACGACTCGACGCCCTCCCGCATCTCGCCAGCCGTTGCACACGAATAGCCTAGACGAGAGGGCTACCTTCAGGTGCGCGAGGGCTACTCAAGAGTGACCGACGGGCACACCTGCTTTTTACAGACTCAGTGCAATGTGGGAACCCATTCGCTAACGATTTTAGGTTTTTGCTCATCTGCGTACGGAAGAACCTTCGGGCTACTCACCTTAAAGCTACCTGCGACAGGATGTCGCGGGAAGCTTGGCAAGCTCATTCAAATGAAGCTCAACGCACAGCATGCGTCACAATGTCGCAGGTTATGAAAGACTGCTGGCATTGTTAGACTTTTCGCCCTACCTCCCGTAGGTCAGAAAAATATCCCAAATGATGATCAATGGTTCCCGCCTGACTTAGCGTTAAGTCGAGATCTATCGATAAAAACGATTTCGGTAACAGACAGTATTTTATAAGTGACGCGTCCCTACAGTTGACTGAATTGATGGGCGAACCAAGAGGCATTATTTCATGAGCGTTTTGATGACTCGCCGCAAGGTGGTTGCAGGAATAGGGTTACTCAGCTTGAGCATCTTGACTGGATGCGATACCAGAGAAGAATTGACGTACAAACACGGCAAAAATCTGAGCAATCAAATCCTTGGCCGCTCATTCAAATTAAAAGATACTAACGGCGACGTTAGAATGCTCTCGAGTTATCGAGGGATGATCCCCTTGGTGTTCTTCGGATTTACACAGTGCCCCGCGATTTGCCCGACGGCTCTGGCTCGCGCAGTACAAATCAAAAAACTGATGGGCAAGGATGGCGACAGACTTCAGGTCATTTTTATTACGCTGGATCCTGAACGCGATACACCAGCCGTGCTCAACGCTTACGTGAAAACGTTTGACCCGTCATTTGTCGCACTTTACGGAACACTCGAAGAAACTGCTGCCACAGCCAAAGAGTTTGGCGTGTTTTATGAAAAAATCCCCAGCGGATCAACCTATACATTATCCCATTCCGCGACGAGCTATGTCTACGACATCAGGGGAACGCTACGTCTTGGATTGCCTCACTCGCTTTCAGCACAAGAATGTGCAGAAGATTTGCTTACCGTCATGAAGGTGTCCTAATGAACTCAACTCTCAATCAAGCCAGCATTACTCAATGCGTCAGACAGTTCGTACTTGGGTTTTCCCTGCTGGGACTGGCCTGCCAGGCTTCAGCCCAGACGCAAGTAGAAGATGTATGGGCTCGCGCTACAGTCGCAGGGCAGCAGGCGACCGGCGCGTTCATGACTATTACATCTAGCAGCGACAGCAAGCTGCTCAGTGTCCAGTCTACGGTCGCCAAAATTGTGCAGCTTCACCTGTCTACCATGAAAAACGACGTGATGAGCATGCAACCAGTGGAGTTCATCGACTTGCCTGCTGGCAAGCCGGTCACCCTAGACCCCGACAAATATCACGTCATGCTGATTGACCTGGTTAAGCAAGTCAAAGAAGGTGACAAGGTACCGCTGACGCTAACGATAGAGAATGCCAGAGGCGAGAAGGAGTCGATAACGGTTGAAGCAACAGCACGGGCTCTGAACATGCCGGATCACAACAAGATGCATTGATGACCTTAAGGGTGTACATCAGTGACGCTTAACTAAACAAACGTCACTGATTCCAGCTCATTTTGATGGGTGCATAGAGTTTCCTAATAGATCACCGTCAATACTGACTTGTGACAGTGGCCAGAAGCACCTCGCATTATATCTACTACAGTTGCGAGCCTTCTAATAAAAAATGATGAGCAAAGGCTTGGCTTAGCTGATCCTTGTAAGAAAAAGCGGAGTGCAACATGAAATATTTAGCCATTTTGGCCATCAGCCTGCTTCCCGTCTCAGTAGGGGCCGCTCAGGATCCAGAAACTGTTTTCAATCAGTCATGCGGGATATGCCATAACGGTCAATTACACACTGCGCCTAAAAAGGGAGATAAAAGCGCTTGGGCGCCGCGCCTCGACCAAGGAATGGATATACTCGTCGAGCGAGTCACTACCGGATACAGCGTGATGCCCCCTAAAGGTCTCTGCGTGCAATGTACACCAGACGATTACAAAGCAGTTATCGAGTGGATGGCTAAATAAGCGGCCTCCTCCGTGATCCTCTTAAGTTACTTAATTTCGATGCACTCAACATACCCTCGCTTAAGTTTAAGCATCCACCAATTTACCTTCACTATTCCACCTTAGCAATAATAAAGACCGATCTCTAAATTTTTGTCCCATTCGCGATTTACCTTATCCATATATTCACAGATAGGGGCTTCTGACGTCTGTAAACACGGCCAAGTCAACCGGTGATCCAGCGTCCCGAACACTGTTAACGTAACGATGTAGGTGAAATGTGTATAGAACAACCATATCGATAATTGACAGCAGCTTTTTCCACCTTTTTATGATGTGAATACGACTAATCTAGGCTTCATCGACTCAAGCCGATAGAGAATAAGGAATCATGCTCAGCGTTCTGATCATTGAAAGCAGCGCTCGCCAACAGGAGTCAGTTTCTCGACAACTGACCCAGCAATTCATCAGCCAGTGGCGGTTTGCGCATCCGACCGATCGGATCATTATCCGTGACGTGGCCCTCAACCCCATACCCCATATGGACTCAAACTTGCTAGGTGGATGGATGAAGCCTGCTGGAGCACGCAGCAACACGGAGCAGCTTTGCTTGGAGCGCTCCGACGAATTGACTAATGAGCTACTTGCAGCTGACATGCTGGTCATCGCCGCGCCAATGTACAATTTCGGCATTCCAAGCACTCTTAAAGCTTGGCTTGACCATGTGATTCGAGCTGGGGTGACGTTCAAATACACGCCCACCCGTACCCAAGGCTTGTTGATTGGCAAGCGCGCAGTCGTCTTAACCGCCCGAGGTGGAATTCATGCCGATGACAGTTCGGATCATCAAGAGCCATACCTACGTCAGGTACTGTCTTTCATGGGCATTCACGACATCACGTTTGTTCACGCAGAGGGGATTAACCTCAGCAGTAATTTTCGTGAGAAAGGTATCAAATGCGCCACATCATTGCTGGCACGCATCATTTGAGCTATTTCATGCGGAATTTGATTCCAGCTGAGCTTTACATTAAACCCTCCCTAGGTAGCGCTTCCTCTTACGATACTCGCCGTTACTGGACGCTAAGGAAGGTCTGAAGTACCCACCGATTTTTGAGGCCCTCGCTGCTTGAGGTTCAAAAAATCCAAGTCGGCCG
>NZ_JACYUL010000012.1:0-54995 GCF_014841705.1 Pseudomonas sp. CFBP 8770 | reverse complement strand
GGTCATCAGACACCTCTCTGTGGCGAGCATTCTCGCCTAAATGGGTGTCCGGTTTCATTAGACCACTACAGTTGGAGGTCATCTGGCGTGATGGATATCGACACAGCAAGGTAGGATTTTGCTGATGGATCTGCTTAAGCGTGGCGAGTTTACAGGAGACCTGTTTACCCCTTCACACACGGCCAGGTCGGATGAGCTGATCAGCGTGCTGGATCGTATCAACGTGAAGTTCGGAAAGAATGCTCTGCACTCCGGGCGGATGCCGATCAAAGCGGCATAGGCGAACCGCGAGATGATTAGCAAGAGCTATACCACCAGTATCGACCAGCTAATAAAATTCCATGCGATCTAGCTCATTGAATTTTAGCTCTGGGGGTCAGGAAAGACCGGGCTCCCCAACATTATCTATGCAACTGAGTTTTTATGAGTGGAGAACAAATGTACTCCAGCGGCAGCTGTTCAGATTTGATGTGCATTCACCAATGCCACCGCGGCTGCTCGGCTTTTAGTCTTAGTCAATCTGAAGCCGCGATTGACCCGCCTAAACCAAACCGCAGGTGGCGGCAAATTTTGAATATCTACACGTCCAGACCGACCGCCCCCCCGGGTGCTCGCTCAGCATCAGCCCAGTACCAACACTTTTTCTTATGATGCCACAGTGGCATTATAGACAGATCAACCTCAGATGATTCGGTGATTTCGTGCAAAAAATAATGGAAGCTCGCATCAAGAATGCTGAGCAGCTGAAGGATCCGGCGCATGTACGAATCGCTGTGCTAGGGATTTTTCGCATAGCCATGCAGCATGCTTGCGTAACGCTCGGGGAATGGGTAGTGCAAGCCTTGAAAGAGGACAGCACCCGTCTTTCGCTGCTTACGCCAGTAGATCTAGCCTCATTCAGACATCCTGCAGACGGAACATTGGTCAATTTGCTCTCTCAGTTGGTTGTGGCAGCCGAAAACATCGGCTGGAAATCGGTCGGGCGCCTTTACTGGGAAAAAGCTGATCTGTCTGAGGAACTGCGTCCCTTCGTCGGTGCCGCCCGGGCAAATCTGGAAAGTGTGCTTCATACCTTTGTTCAAAGCCGTAACGACGGCGCGGAGGGGCATGGACTTCCAGGGGACTGGACGCCTGCCATCGATATCGCCGTTGCCCGCTTGCTGATTAGAGGTATCTCAAACTTTCTCCCTACCTCCGTCAAGGGTAGCAATACGCTGTATTTCCCACCGCGTGGCGATCAGGGCCTGCAAGCTGTCTCGACTCTGCGTTTGGTCGACGGGAATCCACTTTGCTATCGAACCTTAAAGCGCACTTCCGCAGGTCGCCTTCAAGTGGATGCACAGGTACAAACGACACTCCTGTCTCGCGGCCAAGTAGTCTATGAGGTCGAAAACGTCCTGCTGGGTCTTCCCCAGCCTCGTACACCTGAATATCAAGTATCTGAGCCGTCATGGTCTGATACGTGGCGTCCCTTTGTATACCTCCCAGAGCGACTCGCTTCCGAATCAGTTTTTACCGGGCGTGACACTGAAATTAATGCGCTGTGCGAGTGGGCCGATGATCCGGATTCGCGCAAGTGCATGGTATGGGGAGACGGAGGTGTTGGAAAAACCACGATGGTCGTAGAGTTTTTGCACCGCTGGCTTGAAGGTAAAACCAAGATCGAGTGGAAGCCAGAAATCATTACCTTCTACACCGCCAAGAAGACCCGGTGGGGGCTCAGCGGTTTGGAACAGATTTCAGTGCAGGAAATAGGGGTGGCTGACGTCGTGCTTGACGTCGCTCGAATGCTCACCACTCCGAAGCTAGAGCGGCCTTGGTTCGAAAAAGAACCAAGGGAAGTGGTTCAAAAGCTCGCCACGCTGCAATCCGAGATGAAGATCAATCGCGACAACCATCTGATCATTCTCGATAACACTGAGACCATGGCCAACAACGATGCTGATGTCAGGGCACTTGCCTCTCAGATTAACGAGCTTAGCAGGAGGGTTGGGCGTGTGATTCTGACGTCGCGTCGACGTGAGCAAATCGAAGCCCTACCCATTCAGACTGAAAACTGGAGCGACGAAGAAGGTGCGGATTTTCTGCGCAAGCGCGGCGCTATTTTAGGGTGTACGGCGATTGGCCAGGCCGGGCCCGCGACACTCAAAAAATATTCACGGGCGTTGATAAACAAGCCAATCGCCTTGGAGGTGTTTGTGCAGGCTGCATCGACGCAAGGGACAGGACTGGAGCCGGCGTTTCAGCGAGTTCAGCGGATGCAACGTCAGGATCTGGGGCAATTCCTCTACGATGATGCATGGGGACGACTTTCCCCAGAGCTGCGACGAGTCCTGTTGTTGATGAGTCGTCTGGGCGATAACCATGACCAGTACCTTCTGCAACTGTGTTGTCAGCGCACTGGTGTGACTGTCGCTGCTGCAAGTGAGGCCATCGAAGAAAGCCGCGGAATCGGTAGCTTTTCTAGGATTGCTGGCGGTACTCAGATCACATTGAGTCCCGAATTCTACAATTACTGCATCGAACGGTATGAGGTCACAGATGGCAAGCGTGAGCCCACTGATGACGACGTGAGCTGGGTTCGGCGCCGTTATCAAGAATTTGTCGCCAGTGCTGAGGCAAAGGTTTCTGATCGCGCTATACAGGCATTCCGAACGCCGGCAGCTCGAGCGGCGTGGAAAAGCTACAGTGAAGCTAACTACGCTGATGCTTGCAATTATTACGAAACTGCAGTGCTCGAAGACTCTGAGAACGGCTGGCTCTTTGATCGCTATGCCTACACCCTGATGCGGATGCGCCTATTGGACGCTGCACTGGAAAAGGCGCGGAAGGCGACCCTGTTGCTACCTGATCAAGCTGAGGTGCATTTTACCAGGGGCATGATCGAAAGCAGGCTTGGTGATGTGGAGAGCGCTATCGAGCACCTTGATCGGGCCGAGGCACTGGGCAAACCCAAACACCTTTGTGAACTCCAGAAGACTTATGCGCATATCAACATTGAACCTCAAAATTTGATAGCCGCTCGTGAGTGTATTGAGAGAGCGCTTCGTTCAGCACCTAAGGATCGGTTCTACAGTCGGTTTATGGAAGAGGTCACGCGCCTCCAGCGCCGCTCCCTTTGACGTTCAGCGCCACCCTTGCACTGGTTGGGCTGGGGCATCGTATCAGCCCAATACGTGCTTGGGGGGCAGTGTTGGCTGTTATTCAGCACAGCACTATCGACACCCGAGGTCATCTATGACACCAAAACTTCTGGCGTACTATCTGAGCTGCGATCGAGTTCTTAGCCTCATCGAAAATCAGGGCATTCCGTTTCACGTTCAGCAATCGCTTCTAGGGCTACCCGTCTCTATGTCATCCGCGATCCTGTCAAATGACGTGGGCGCCTACGTCCTGAAGGCCATTTCGCGTGGAGAAATCAAGACGCTTCAAGAGCTGCAAATGGATGGAGGAATTCGCCAAGGGCAATCTTTCATTTATAACGGTCGGCTCAGAGGGAAAGGGTTCGGATTCAACAATAAAACCCCGGCGCTGGAGATGAGTACGATCCTTCCCTTCCCACTTGAAAACGTCAAATTCAGTCTTGAGTTCTCCAAGTCAGGGCTGGTCAATGACACGGCCTACACCCGGCTTTCAGGCCCATCAAACATTTTTGTTTTTGCCTATGTGGTGGATGTCTCGGGAAGCAGCATCCGTGCGATACCGATCGTCATCGGCGATCTTGTCGACTCTGACGACCCTTTTGCATCGTCGCTTTCTTATGCTATTTCGCTTCGCCCTGAAGAGGTTGAGCAGTTTTCCGCGGTTGACTGTGCATGGACGCCCAATAAGTCCCAATTCGAATTAATGCGGACTATTCCCGAAAAGCGCGTCAAAGATCTGATTTGCGATTTGCTTGGCCAGCCACCACAAAACGACTGGGGCGGCGAAGAGTCAGACATCTTCACTTCTGGGTTGCTGGTCGACGGGAAGAGAATGACTGGTGCGTTTTTGCTAAAAGGCCCTGCAAAATTTCACCCTATGACACCAAGAGATCTAGGCAAGAACGGAGACCAAATTTATCGACTTTTCAACGTCCCAGCCGACGTCTACGTGATTCAGCACTGTCACTCGATAGAGCCATCCGTAAGGGGGACAGCTGAAGCTTTCGCCCTGAGACGCATGCTAACTGCGCCATGCCGCGTGATGTTCATTGATGGATGGGATACAGCGCGGTTGCTGAAAGCTCATGGCCAATGGCCTAACCAGGCTTTAGGATGAATGAAATAGGTGGCAGCAACGGGCGCAAACGCTGCATTGGACGCCTAAACGAATGGTGATTTACAGGGTGATTGTTGGGATCCTGCTTGCGTCGCTCTCAGGCAGTTTGCGTTGACTGCGGCGCGTGTAAGGAAGCTGTTGGTCTCGGACGGCCCAGCAGCTTAAGTAGTTCTCCTCCAGCAAGCAGAGACCAGAGGCACTGATGAACTTGGCGCATATCTTGGCTACTCATAGTTTACTTCCTTGATGGTCTCGCGTTCTTGGTAACCTTTGTTTTTTCCGTCTCAACCGCATCAGCTATAGGGCTTTCTGCCAAGGCGGGCTCAGTAGCGGTGAGCTCACTTGGATGCCTACGATGAAGCTGAAGCTCCGCCTCTGCAGTCGCTAGCATCATACGAGCTTCTATAACGCGCTCATTGTTAAGCGTCGCGGCTTGGGTAAGCGTTTCTCTCTCTTGGCGCAGAACGGCAAGCTGTTCTTGGATCTGTTCTGCCACAACGATGGCCCTGGATTCAGATAATTTGAGTGCCTGTATTTCTCCAGTCAGAGTCTGAATGCGGGCCTCATGGGCATGCAGCGTTTTCACCTGCTGGCGTGACTCTCCCAGCAACCGCTCGTTATCGCGGTTCAGACGCGTCAGGTCATCCTGTTTCAACACTAACGTTTCCTGCAGCTTGCGCTGCTCGACCTGTGCCTGATGCAGCTGAGATTCATGTCGGCGTTGATCTTGGTCACGCTGTTCTTTCACGGACTCCCGGTAATGCTCAAGGGTGCCGCGCGCATGTACGTGCTTCTCTTCGAGGGATTGGATTTGTTTCTCCCTGTCACTGACCAAAGCTTCAAGGTCAGTACAGCGCTGACTGATCCCCGCGTTACGCGTCAGTTCGGCCTGGAGTGATCGGCTGTTTGAACTTCAATGGCGGCTTGCTGAGCGCCCAGTTGCCGACGTGCCGAGGTCAGTTCAGATTGCAGGCTAGCGATCTGCGCCTCAAGCCCCACTCGCTGCAAATCGAAGGCTGATCGAGCCTGCTTGATCGACTCGTCACCTCACCTTGTTCTGATTGAAGAGCCGGAGGCCCACCTCCATGTACAAGTCCAGCAAGTTTTCGTCCGACACGCTTACCAAGTGCTCTGTGAAGATGAGCTGATCAAGCGCTATCCCAATCTGAAGACTCAGCTGCTAGTGAGCACGCACTCAAGTCATATCACCCATGAGGTAGAGTACGATCACCTTCGCTATTTCCGTCGTCTGCCGGCGGGCATGGACGGCGTGCAGGTACCCGTTTCGACCGTTTCAAACCTATCGACAGTGTTTGGCGAGGGTTCCTACACTCAAAAATTCGTCACTCGTTATCTTCGGGCTCAGCATGCTGAACTGTTCTTTGCCGACGCAGTGATTTTGGTTGAGGGCGCTGCTGAGCGAATGCTGTTGCCACAGTTTTTGCGCACTCACTTCAAGTTTCTCGATCAATGTTACATCAGCATCCTGGATATTGGAGGGAGTCACGCTCACCGACTTCGGCCTCTCGTGAACGCACTTGGAATCGTCACATTGGTCATCACTGACCCGGATGCTGGCAAGGCCAAAGCGGCAAAACCGGTTCGCCGAGGCACCGACCTCTCGACCAACAACCCAACTCTCAAGCACTGGCTTAGGATGAAGGCCGCTTCTGCAAAAGTGGATGACCTTCTCGAAATGGCCGAGGAGCTGAAATGCCAGGAGCTCGATGAGCTTTTTGCTATTCGAATCGCCTACCAAACTCCCATCTTCGTCGCTCTTGCTCAGACGGGGCCTCTACCGGTTGAGGTGCTGGCGAACACGTTCGAAGACAGCTTGGTACTGACCAATGCAGCTTACTTTGCATCACGCTCCGGTCGTGGGCTTGTCGGTCAGTTTGCCCGGGCACTCCGATCGGCCACGACCCCTGAGGAACTCAGTGAGAGCTTTTTCGAGGCGCTTCGAGATGGCAACAAGGCAGAGTTTGCTTTGGAGGTACTGGGGGCGACTACTTTCCTATGCTGACAGTACCAAACTACATACGTGAAGGCTTGGTATGGCTTGAATGGAAGCTGCGCAAGAAACAGTCAGAATTGGTGATTGTTACGGCCCCCCCTGGTGAGGAGATTGTATGAGTGTGCTGCCAGATGCTGACCAGGTGATCCAGCGATGCTTGGATCTTGATAATCCCACCAGCTTTTTCCTTTACGCGGGTGCAGGTTCGGGCAAAACCTACTCGCTTGTTGAGGCGGTTCGAAACTTTAAAGAACGGGCATCGGAGCGCTTGCGGGTCGAAGGTAGACAGATCGCTGTCATCACCTACACCAACGCAGCCGCTGAAGAGGTGATGCGCCGACTGGAACACGATCCGCTGGTTTGGGCCACTATCCATTCCTTTGCGTGGGAGAGGATCAGGGGATTCAACGACGACATTCGAGCCTGGATCAAGGTCAAACTGGCTAATGATATTGCCGATTTGGAGGGCAAACTGGCAAAAGCCTGGGGTGAAAACAAGACCTACCGGGCTAACAAAGCAGACCGCGATAGAAAGCTTAAGCGGCTGGAAAACATTGATCACGTTTTTGATTTTACCTATAGCCCAACGGGTGAAAACCGTGGCCATCAGGCGCTCAGCCATTCGGACGTGATTGGCTTGGCCGCGGACTTTATCCAGCAGCGCCCGCTACTCGATGTTTTGGTGGACAAGCACCCGGTTCTGCTCATCGATGAGAGCCAAGACACTATGGCTCGACTGATGGAAGCTTTCTTGGTGGTTCAGGCTGAGGCATCCGAGCGTTGTTGCCTAGGCCTGCTAGGCGACACTATGCAGAGCATCTACGGACACGGTATGCAAAACCTTGCTTGCGCCGTGCCTGAAGACTGGGCCAAACCCGCGAAGGTCTTGAACAGGCGATGTCCGGTACGGGTGGTGGAACTGATCGACGCAATCAGGGCCCAGGTCGACACGCATCAGCAGTCGCCGCGTCACGATGCGCCTTTGGGGACAGTGCGCATGTATTGCGTTCGAAGCCAGCCAATGTCGACCTTTCAAATCGAGAGTGAGGTCGCCAGGCGCATGGCCGATGTCACCGGAGATAGCGTCTGGAATTCAGGTATGGAGGGCAGGAAAACGCTGATCCTGGAACACAAGATGGCGAGCCGACGGATGGGATTCGACGGCGTTTTCGTTCCTCTTTATCAGGTCGACCACCTGAGAACCGGCTTACTCGATGGCACACTTCCGGTATTGCGAGTGTTCATTGAAGGGGTGATGCCAATACTTGATGCGGCGCAGATAGACAGCTTTAAACTGATGGAGGCAGTAAGGCTTCGCTCACCACTGTTGGCCCGGGAGCGGTTGGCAGCGGCTCCCGACCAGGCGTTGACGATAGCGCAAGCCGGTAGAGGTACCGAAGGTTTACTTGAGCTGTTCGCCAATGCAGATCCGTTGATAAGCGATGTCGTACGGGTACTTGCGCATACGCATCTTCTAGATCTCTCAGATCGCCTTCGTCTTGCATTCGAGATGGGGGCGACAGAAGAAGACTTTCCTGACACCGGCGATCGGGAGGCGCTTGAAGTCCATGCCTATAGATTGCTGATTGGAGCCCCTTTCTCGCAGCTCACCGCCTATGCCAAGTATTGCAGTGAGCTATCGTCTTACGGTACGCATCAAGGGGTGAAGGGTCTCGAGTTTCCCAGAGTTATGGTCATCATTGACGACAAGGAAGCAACAGGCTTTTTATGGCATTACGAGAAAGCTCCTGGTGTAGCGCCACCCTCCCCTGGCGACCTCCAGAAAGAGGCAGCTGGCGAGGACAACGCGCTGACTCGGACGCGCAGACTGCTATGCGTGACTTGCAGTCGTGCGCAGGAAAGTTTCGCAATTGTCTTTTACACAGCTGACCCCGAGGGCGCGCTGACCAGTATCGTCAAAGCAGGGTGGCTGCATAAGCACGAGATTTCGATCATTTAGTACCGATGACAAGCTTGAGGCAATCGAGCGCCGCGATGGGCATGATTTTGGTAGTCTCCCGCTAATTTTCAGACACCAAGGCGATACGCCCCGTCAAATCATTTTCAGCTGCTTGCAATGGAAAGACCCTGTTGTAGTGCACGCGCACAAGCCGATCGCGCGTGCGGTTCGGGACACATTAGATAGGTAGTGCCTGCTGCTTTTCACCGGTAGTCGGTAGAGACGCGAGATCACCGATGTTGTCGTCATCTTCATCCAAAGATGAGTTGGCCGCGGGTGACCATTCCCGTAGCTCAACGACAGCGGGAAGCTTGTCCAAGGCGTGGGTTGGTTCGATACCGAGCTCAGCCAGGCGCTGGAGGAGCTCGGCGAAGATTTCCTCCTTATGCATATTCCAGGATGAGGCGAAGCACCGCCAAAACGTCCACCCTGCACGCTCAAGGATACGCTGGCGGTTCATGTCCGCTTCCCATCGATCAGGGCCGTGGAAGGCGTCACCGTCACACTCAATGGCGAGGCGATTATCATTGGCGCCCTCAACGACCATGTCGAGTCTGAATGCCCCGCTCTTCACCTGCGGGATCACACGGTATCCACGCTCCACCAATCGGGTGAATACTTGCTGCTCAAACCCTGATTCGCACAGCTTGATAAGGCCGTCCTGATCGACCTCCTCCTCAGTCAACGGTTTACTGAAGTACTCAAGGAGCGTTCGGCGCACGTCCTTTTGGGAGAGGTGATCCAGGGTAACAGACCGAATCAGGTACATCCTGTCGCGCGCACGGCTGGCTGCCACATTAAACCGTTGCTCAGCAGCATTGCCCGAGAGCGGGTGGCAATTCTCCGGGTCTGCAACCAGAGAAATGAAAATGATGTCGCGCTCGCTTCCCTGAAAGGTGCTGGCGTCGCCACAGGCAAATTCGCGGGCATGGAGCTCTGCTGCAGGGCAGCGTTCGCGCACCAGTGAGTCGATGAATTTTGCTTGCTCCATGCCCCCTAGTAGCGTCACCACACCAATCGAGCGACCAGCGTATTTGTCGTTCTTGATGAGTGCCTGGATTTCCTCAGCGATAGCTTCAGCCTCAAGCTTGTTGCAGCCCTTCTTGTTCCGAACTCCGTCCTTGACGTAGATGTCCACCAGCGGTGGATCGAGGCGCTCGGACGGGCGAGGGATTCGAAGGGGCTGGATTGCGCCACCGTAGAACTGGTTGGAGTAAGAAATGATGGGAGGGACGCAGCGGAAATGCTCACGCAGCATAACCATGTGGCCAGCGAAGACCCGCGATGCCAAATCGTAAAGTGATTTATCCGGTGTCATATCCGCCCCATAGGGCTGATCGTTCAGATACCGATTACGAAGTTCACCAATCCGCTTACCTGATTTGAAACCGCCATCAGGAGAGACCTGCTTGTCATCCCCGACTACCAGCACCTTTTTGGCTCTGACGATCGCGGGCAGAGCCCATAGATCTGACTGGCTCGCCTCATCGACAATCACCAGATCGAAGGCGCCGATCTCTGCCGGCATGGATTCAGAAATCTTTGCGTGACTCATGATCCAGCAAGGCACGGCGCCGGCGGCGTCCTGCATGCACTGTTGAGCATCACGGCGGTAACGCTCCGCGTTCGGGCCTGTACCCTGCCCTATCTTGCGTATGGCCGTCGAGTAGCCAGCTAGTGCTTGCAGCACCATCGGACTAGCATTGGCCTTGGTAGATAGCCATGCTGCTCGGCTCACGACCTCGCGATACATACGTGCCAAGCCAGTTTCCAGTTTCACTCGTTTGCTATTTAGCTCAACGAGTTCATGGCGCGCTTCAATGCTCTCGAGATGGGAGCGAATCCGCGCATGTTGCCACGCCTCTTTCCAACTGCTTGGAAAGGCCAGGTCTTCAGCACCGTTCCCAACGGGGACAGTCAACAAGCGATCGGACAGTTTTTGCGCTCCAGCCTTCATCACTTGGTGTGCGCCTTCGCGCACATGATTCAAATGGCCACCCAGTGCTTTAATCCGCTGCAATTCTGTCAGCAGGTCTACGTACAGGGATACGATCCGATGCGAATCCTGATCCGGACTGCCCAAACGTTCCAGGACGAACGATCGAAGTCGGTCGGCAATAGGGCTATTCCCCGCAACTTGGGCCTGCAGAATCGCGAGCGAAGCTGCAGCAAGACTAAGATCCAGTCGCGCCAGGTTCTGGTTGAGCTGATCCCGCAGGTCTCGTATCTCTGCGATTGTCAGGCGATGCATGCTATCCGGGGCATCCGCGAAGACGGCTTCGCAGAGCGGCTCCACCTTGTCAGCGTAGTGTGCAGTGAGATCGACGGCTGCCTGGACGGCGATGATGGTCAGTTCCAGTTCCCGGAGATGAGCCATGCCCGATTGAAGTCGAGGGATCCCCAGAGTTTCAGCCAGTGGGTTCCACCTTGCAGAGAAGGATCGCACGTCAGCGTGAAGCTTTAGATAGTCCAGGACAGTCTTCCACTGCTCAGAAGACTTTGGCGCCGAGCCATTGATACGGACGTGACTGATGTGTGCCTTGGCTTGAGAGACTCCAAAGCTCATGAGCCCAAATGGCTTACCTGTGTCGGCAGCCCTTTCGACAGCTTCGGCCGTTTTCTCGCAATCCAAAGCCTCATCTGGGAATTCAACAAAGTTTTCCAGCATCACCTTACGGCGTTGTATCAAAGCTTGTGCCACCGGGAGCATACCTACCAAGACAGAGAGCTCACTGTCGTAGCGGCGACCTGCCGCCTTGAGGCGCAGCTCCAGCGACCAAGAAATTTCGGACTCTCCGCCCTCGTGCAAGACCTCCAGTTTCTCTTCGCACAAACCCAGTTCTAGAACCAGCTCCCTGGCGGCTGCAATAACGATTTCGCTGTCGGACTTTAGAGGCTTCAGCTCACCCTGACCCAAGGCATGTTCAAGCGATTTCAGCTTGCAGAGTGAGCCGTGGAGTTTGCCAACGTCGGCTGCTTCCGGTAATTGCTCAACTTCCGGAAAGCTGGCGTCTACGTACACAAGGTCACTTCCAAGCTGGCGGCGAGCTTGTCTCAAGCTCTTACCGACTTCATCGTCAAAGGGCAGCGAATGTTCAGGGGATAATGACAGTACGTCGTCAAACCAAGCGTATTGGTCTGCGCCCTTCATGAGCAGCTCCGCAAGCTCCTCCGCACGGTATTTCGCATCGCCGACCTGAATATCGGAGAGCTGAGTCAGCGCAATCTCATTGACGCGGCGATCAAGTTTCACCAGCTCGGTATGAGCGAGGTCGATGGACTGGTGCAGGCGATCGATCTCTCCCCGAGCCAGGGATGGATTGATTTGCGAGACCTGATGTTGGATCGCCTCGATCGAGCCTTGGAATTGCCGAATACCCTCTCGGTCACTCGTCAGCAGTGCGACCGTGAGGGGCCTGACCTCAGCGGGAATCTTGGACTGAAGTACCTTCAAGGCTTGCTCGCCACGAGAGGTGACCAGGACGCGTTTACCCGTCGCGAGGTAATGGCAGATGATGTTCGCGATCGTATGGGTCTTGCCAGTACCGGGAGGGCCTTGAACCGTCACACCGGGTGCGTGCTCGAGGCGCTGAACGATTGTGACCTGCTCATCGTTGTAAGGGAGCGGAAAATACAGCTCCTTCGGCTCAGCAGTCGATCCATCCATGCTTCTGCTGGATAGCCCGCGGAAGTTGACGTGCTGGTAATCAAGCGCAATGGTCGAGGCCGGGGTCACCAACGCGAGCGGGCCCGCGGGAAGTTCAAGACAGTCCTTGAGTTTTTCTCGAATTTTGCGGAGGTCGTTGATCAGCCAGTTGCTGGGTTTAGGCCGTGCAAACACAACCCAGGCATCGCTTACCTGCAGAGTCTCACCTGGTTCGGGGAGCCGCGAAGGGGCGTTTTCCGTTTCTGCATATTTGCCTTTGCTGTCCAGGCTTCTTGCCGAGAGCTTGAGCACATCCGCGAAGGTCGAGGGCAAGAAGGGGTTCAAGGGCGCGTCGGCATGTCTGCCCAGGTGATTGCGGATTGCCCTTTCACACTCGCTGGCACCAGGGACATTGGCGTTTATCAACGCATCGAACTCAATCATCGGTTCGGTGGCTCGCGGGCGAACTTCGACCGCCATACTCTGTTCGTTCAACGAGATGTCGAGTGCCTGGGTGAGCAATGGATAATTGAAGCCCTGCTGCACGTCGTTGATCGTTAGCGTCCAGGCGCTGACGCCTATGCCCCATACCAGTTCTCGAGCAGATTTTCCCGTCTCCATCTGCTGCATCAATGCGAACATGTCGCCATAGAGACTGATCGTCCTGCGACGAGGCTTCTCATGCTCAGCCCATTCGTGCCACTGGGCCAGATAGGTCGTAAGCGCAGCTAACGCTTGCGCGCGCACCTCGGATTCGATGACGGCGATATCACCCTGTGGGTCTTGATCCTGCTGTTCGCGAATACGCTGATGAAGCGCCTGTTCAGCCAGCACGGGTGGCTTGGAGGGATTACTGCTGACGGTAATGAGGGAGCTGTAGTCTCCGTCAACGGGGGCCGGGGCGCGTGACTCTTCAAGTCGTTCGACCTGTAGCCAGACATTGTCGCCCGGGAACTGGAGATCAAAGTGCAGCCCTGGAAGATCCAGAAGCGCCCCCGGCTGATACACATCATTGACAGAGCTCGTGAGCTGAAAGCGCGACGGATCAAGCTCCTTGAGGCTTTCCTCTGCATACTCGAACAGTCGGCTAAGGAGCTCATTAGGCGTCCGTTGCATGTTGACAAGGATGCCATATTGCCTCTATGCGCGGTCTTGGAATGATGGGGTTCCGACGAGTGCCTGACACACTGGACAAATTCAGACGGAACCGTAGTGTGAAGGTTCCAGTAGGACGGGCGCAAAGGTGTAGCCAATCCTATTAACCAGTACGTGAACAGTCGGAGCCATCCTGAACGGAATCAAATTTCCAATCAGCCAGCCCTTCACACCCAGAGGCAAGGTAATCAACCGGCGTGGCTACTCCTGGGTCAGCCCCCACGGCCAATGCAGCAAGAGCTGCGCTCTGGGCCGATAGGCTTAAACCGTCCCACCAGGAGATACGGATGGCATGGTTTTCACAGGCCAACGATATCCGCAGCAGCATATCCTCAAGTCTGCCGCCTCTGCAGATGCCTTCCTGCAGAGATTGACGCGCAAGCTGGCAGGTTTGGTCGCTTGTCTCATGCCAGGCGAGAACATATGCCCACCCTTCTTCAGTCGGGGCCGTAAAAAACGTGAGCAAGTCGAGCGTGTCTGCTTCAGGCCCTAGATTCTGGAGCTTGTGTCCAAGAAAATCATAGTCTGGGAAAAGCAGCCCTGCGGCTTGTATCGAGCACGGAGAGCTTGACCGAAAAATGATGAATCGAAATTCAGCAAAATCTCCACGAGCGATTGCCGCATCGTAAGTGACTTTGTGCTTGTGAAGATGTTGAAAACCAAACGCGTGCTCTTGAGCGGAATTCAGTAGCAATTGGCGGCGAGTTTCAGGCACGTCTGGGTGATCGATCATAGCTGCCAGAGAGTGCGCGGCGTTTTCTTTGACGAAGTATTCACGACAAACGCTGCGGTAGGCATACAGGGCAACCTGTTGGTGGTCAAAAGTCAGCGGCCTGTCATCGATGAGTGCGAACAACCTATTGTCGTGATACTTGCACATGCCTCGGAAGGTAGAGACCTTATTGACCCCCGTTTTCTTTAGTTGAGGCTCGCCCCGCGTAGCTTTTAACGTGGAGAGGTCTGCGAACAGTCGATACACGTGACCCTCTTCCGCGATCAGGTTCAGCTGGCCGCCTCGCTGTATGGAGTGCGCAGATATGATGGCGTCGCAGCGTGCCCCACTTTCGTAATGGAGGCATCGCCCCCTGTTACGCTGCTGAACCATCGCTGCCTGATGCGCTTGGGTGAGAGACATAGCGATCTCTAATACTTTAGTTGCCGGTCAGAGCTGCGCGTGAGCCTTCAGCTGTCCAGCACAGCGTGTAATTGGTTACAGAATCATGGCCTCTCAAGCCCCCGATGCCTCCTGGTTGCCGAAGAAACGGACGGCGATGGCAAGCTGCGGCTGGCGCCATTTCGCTTCACCATCACAGCCAGGGCGTCGAGCGGGTCAACCCTATCCAAAAGAATTTGGGATAGACGATCATGAGCAAAATCCCAAGCTGATGTGCCTTGATCACGGTTATGCAGAACTCCGATGAACTGATCCATGCTTCATCTCCTACGTCGCTTCGACGGCTTAGCGTGCCCGGCACTCTCCCGATCCTCTGCGCCCGAGGTAGCATCGCTCCCCCAGGCTTGGCTCAACAGCGCCGGCCTGCTGCAATCACTCATTTTCTTGCCGAAGGGAAGCCACGAGCGACACGGTTTTTTGTTCATATAGGTCGGTTAAGACCGCGGCCTTTTGAAGTGCCTTGACCTCGTCTCGCAAGGCTGAGATCTGTTCTTTAGATGCTCAGCCACTCCGGCGGATTTGGCTTCACCCTGACGTAGCGACTCCAGCTGAGCGTTGAGAGACTGAGCCGATGCTTCCTGACGTGCAAGCATTTTGCTTGCTGCTTGGCCTCCCCGAGAAGCTACTCATTATCCCGGTTGAGCCGCGTCGATTCGTCCTGTTTGACCGCGATGGTTTCCCGCAGCGTGCGCTGTTCAACCTGCATCTCATGCAGTTGAGAATCGTGCTTGCGTTGATCCTGATCACGCTGTTCCTTCGCTGCATCGCGGTAGTGCTCGCGCGCCCCTCGGGCCTGAAAATGTTTTTCTTCCAACGACTGGATGTGTTCGTCCTTTTCAGCAACCCCTCTGCACAGTGCCGCGCTCTCGCGTGTAGTACAAGCTCCGGATGGTATCCCATGGTTGCCAATACGCATGGCGGTTGCCTTAGCACGCTAGGCTTTATTACAGACAACACCGCATTGGTAACTCAGGAAGTGGTTTTGATTACCCCTGGCCCTCTATAATTCCAGCGGCACTAGCAAAAAAGCACGCATTACAGGCGCAAATAGGTCAAGACTCACGGCAGGGTGCCGGCTGCTGACCCATCGCGCTCAGGGATAGACGATGCATGGTCTGGGCATCTCTCGAGAGGCGCAGTCATGCAATCCTTACCATGGATCTCTTTAACAATAACCAACAGCATTGAATCCTACGATTCCTCGCCTCAACAAGGTGAACCCCACCCCGTCCGTCTTGAACGGTTGCTCGATGAAACCTGCCATCCCGAACGACTTCACCGCGAAGTTGTGTTTAGCGAAAATGTCGAATCCTGCCAACTTGAGCACATCCTCTGGAACGGCGTACGACTGCTCGACCAGCCCCCAGAAAGCCCATCCCGACTCCACGCAAATTCCTAGCACCTTATCGTTGGCGTAGGTTACTCCGAGTGATCCCAACGTTGACCCGACGAGGTTGCCAACCAGCGCTCCGAGTACGGGGACAGGAATGATCACCTGGCCAAGCGCCGCACCGCCCGCTCCCATCATCAGCGCTACGGCGTCCCTTGAAGAGTTGAATGCCAGTTCCCTTCCGCTAAGGGTGCCGTGGGCGTAGCGGCAAGAGTTTTCGATGGAGTTGAGTGCCATCGCGGTAGCCATACCGACCGCAGATGGTGAAACCCCTTTGAGCGCATTACCCATCAATCCCGCATTGCAGGAGCCTGTTATCACTGCTGCAATTCCTCCGCGTAAGGCAGCTGCCGAAGAGCTCGACAACACTTGGTCAGCGCCTTCACGGATGAGCGCCGAGTCGAGTTCACCCGATGCGATGCAGCGCGAGACAATCCGGTAAACATGAGGGGCCGCCGTTAACGCCGCGGAAAATGCAGCCGCATTCAGCGCTGCGCTGCCGGACTCTCTGAAGATGTCCGACCACTCGACGAAGCTCTCCGTATTGAGACCGTATGCATCGGGATCAATAGCCTCGTCCCGCTTAAAGTCCGAGGCCATTCCTTTTGCGTCAACCTCACTTAACGGTTTTGAAGAAGCCTTAGCGACCTCGATGTGGTCGCTCACTGTGTCGGCGGTATGCTTGTAGCCGGCGGCAAGCTCCGGACGGATATCCTGGTTACGGATCGCCTGACGATTTGACTCTGCTATCACGTCTGCCAATTGATCGGACGGGGCGATCTTCTGACTGTTCGAGTAAGCAGGGTTTCCGAGTTGATCGGCCGTAGCTTCGCCAGTTCTGTAATATTTTAGCTCTGCATGTGAGGTGCTCACCCCATCACCGTAAGCTACATCCTGTCCTGGCCTGTTGGTACCCAGCGCACTAGCCCACACATTGTCTTGACCTTTTGCCACGGCGGATACGTTGAGGGTCTCCGCATGCCAAACCTCCGCAAGGTTGCCTTTGACGTAGTCAATAGTCACATTTGCCCTGCGTGCAGCTTCCTTAGCAAGAGCATCGACAGCCGCGTCGACTGCCGCCTGGACATCGCTCACAAAGATCGCCGACTGCGAAGCCCCGCCCACGCCCGCGAAGTCCTTGCTCGCACGTAAGTATGCCTCCTCAAAGGGGGTCAATTGATTTTTTCCTCAAGACCGAACCAAGCATCTAGTTCAGTAAGGACGAAGTTGTAGATAGCCATTTTGGTCTGCTCATAACGCAGGGCCTTCGCCTCGCTTTTGTCCTTGAAGTACCGTATCGCTTGGTAACCCAAGCCGCCGACCGCGCCAGCGGCCACGATTGGAAGAGTTGCAATGAACGAACTTCCAACGATGAATCCGAGGGTGCTGGAGGGTGCGCCGTAACCCAGCTTTTCCTTGAGCGCTTCAAACGCAGCCTTCTGCTCAAGTTTGCCCTCGCCGAAAACCACAGCCTTACTGCCGTCACGGGCGAAACACGCCCCTTTCAAGTTGACAACACTGCGCATGGTTGCAAGGTACATTTTGGAATAGCGGTTCTCTTCCACATCCCCGATGAAGATCACATGGCTGCGTCCCGACAAAGTCGGTAGCGTGTGCTTGTAGTGATTGATAGTCCACGCCGCAGCGTCTACACCGTCCACTTTGGACAGTTCATGCTGTAATGTGATGGCGATATCTTCATAGCTTTCTGGGTAGACCACTATGACTTGCTTCGTGGCGAACATGGCTCAGGTTCCTTAATCGAGGCTTCGGGTTCTAATAGGGAAACCTATCGGCAGGTTCTGCCGAGACATGAGCTTCAATCACGAGTTGGTTCCTGACCCTCGCGTCCCAGGGTATGTAGTGGCCAACTGATCCCGGACACTGCGTTACATTTTTCCTCAGCGACCGCAGGCGCTGACCCTTGATTAAACTGGTGTGGTCGCCGCCAGTTGTACGGCTGCATCAGATACCGACCGGTATCCTGCTTCGCCAGCGCAGCTCTCATGTAGAGTTTTGTCTCCCCCCCCGCTTGACCTTTGGGAAAATCAGACAGACAGGGCCATCTAAACTCACGGCCTGACTCGTAGCTATCTGGCGCGATTCCAGGCGCTTCAAACGAACCAGCAGAGCACTTCCATTCCGGTCATCTTACGTCTTTGGTTGGCACCGAACGCTTCAAGACGGACAATATCTCCGTGGCTACCTGTCGGTGGCCTATGGTTGAGGATACTGCAGGCATGACTGAAAGAGTCCTGAGACTTCCCCCAAACGACATTGGTCGCGACTTCGTCATAGGCGACATCCACTTCAAGACTATCGAGCTCTACGAAGGCTTGAAGGCTCTGGATTTTGATAGCGCAATCGACCGTGTTATCGCTGTCGGTGATCTCATTGACCGGGGCCAAGGGGTGCTGGACGGCTTGAAACTCCTCGGTGAGCCATGGTTCTTCACCGTCCAAGGCAACCATGAGCAGATGTTGATCAACGCCTATCGCACTAATCCAGATGCACTTTACTGCGCGCATGGGGCCGGTTGGTGGTCGACCATTGCTGACGAGTCCAAAGCGATGATCGTCAACAAGCTCGAGAGCCTTCCGATAGTCATAGAAATAGAGTGTCCTAGCGGAGTTGTTGGCGTCGTCCATGCAGACGTCCCGTCTGGCATGCCCTGGGGAGAATTCGTTGAGGGCATAGCAGATCCAAAGGTCGAGCAGACTGCGCTGTGGGGACGGTCACGGGTTGCCCAACAGTCTCACGCGGGAGTTAAAGGCGTATGGCGCGTTTGCGTCGGTCATACCTGGACGTCGTCACCCATGCGTCTTGGAAACGTGCTGGCCCTAGACTGCACCGGAGGTCGTGAAGGCGCATTGGGCATCTACTGCGTTCGGGATGACGCGATCTACGTTGATGGCACACTTGTGTGCAGTGATAAGGCTGAAATGCCTTCCAAGCAGCTGCGAGATGAAGCTCGTGAACCCCAACGCGTCACGGACGCCCTTCATGGCCTCAGTTTATCTACGAAGGATAGGAAAGCTTCGAAGCTAGACGAGCTCAGAGCCGCATTTACGGACACAGGGCTTGCGGGGGTTCTTGAAAGGTTGTTCAAGTGACTGCCAGAAGCGCAGCACTTGTATGGTTCAGATTCAGGCTTCTTCACGTAATCGCATGTGCCAGCCCCCGGTCATATGCTTGAAGCTAGCTCACTCGTATGTCAGTCAACGCAGAGATAGCCTGAGCGACAGAGGACGTGCTGTAGGCACCTCCGTCGCACCAGCAACGGTGCAGCCCTGCAGTTGAGTGTCTACCATTTCATGCCTTCTAAAATCTCCTGTCCTGATGAACTGCGTAGCCATAACCAAGCTTGTCCATGGCCACAGAAACAAGCGTTCGGCATCCCTAACGGGCATCGGTACAATGCGCTGCTCATTCAATCATTGCCGTTCCCATGAAAAGCCTATTTACCGTTCTAGCCATCCTCCTTTCGTTCAACCTTCAAGCCTTTGCTACCCCTCCCGCCACCTTTACCGAAGCAAAGATCGTCGCGAAGCAGAAGGTCTACCTTGACCAAGCTGATAGCGTGATGGGCGAGCTTTACTGCGGCTGCAAATGGGCTTGGGTTGGTAAATCAGGTGGCCGTATCGATGCGGACTCTTGCGGCCTCCAGGCTAGAAAACAGGAGACACGTGCTGAGCGCACAGAGTGGGAGCACATCGTTCCAGCATGGACGTTTGGACACCAGCGTCAGTGCTGGCAGAACGGTGGTCGAAAGCACTGCGTTGATGATGACCCGGTGTTTCGAGCGATGGAAGCCGACCTGTTCAACCTCTATCCTTCTGTAGGCGAGGTCAATGGAGACCGTAGCAATTTCAACTACGGCATGGCTTCAGGTGTGGCGCCACAGTACGGTCAGTGCAAGACCAAGGTTGACTTCGATCAGCGTGCCGCAGAGCCCCGTGATGAGGTGAAAGGTCTTGTCGCTCGAACGACCTTCTACATGTTTGATCGGTATCAACTCAACATGTCGCGACAGCAGCAACAGCTACTTATGGCGTGGGACAAGCAGTATCCAGTCACGCCTTGGGAGCAAGAGCGCAACAAACGGATAGCAGCTATCATGGGCCATGCGAATCCATTCGTGACGGGCGAGCGCTCATGGACTTCCGGCTACAAGCCGGCAGGTGATGGGCTAGTGAGTCCTGTTCCGCAGAGGATTGCGAAATCGACGCCGGCACCTCAGGTCATCAGTACGACTCCGCCGGGAGTGATCATTGGGAACAAGAATAGTCATGTGTATCACCTACCTAGCGGATGCCCCAGCTACGCCCAGGTGTCACCTAAGAATCAGGTGACGTTTGGATCGGAATCAGAAGCAGAGGCTGCGGGGTTCCGGAAAGCAGGTAACTGCAAGTAGACGGGGGGCTAACTTTACACGCAGTTCTTGATCTAGGTGTCTGGGGCTATCTTAAGGCGACGTGCGGGAACGGTTGTCGTGAGTCAAGTCCACGGTAGCGCTGGTGTCTTAGCTCTGCGGGCGTCCATCCTCCTGTCCGTCGGCCCTCGGCATGCGCGCTCCGCTTGCAGCTGATCGCGCAGTCAGCCTCAGCAGAGCGGTTATTGGTCAAATTTAATCTTTGCGCACCCGAGTAATCGAAAGGCTCAGAGGGTTTGTCTGGCTATCGAAGGTATAGCGGCCGACGTCCGTCGTAGCACTTTTCGTGGGACTGAACCAGATCTTCCTCATTAATGACTTCATCTCGTCGCTGCTTATCGATGGCTCAAGAACCCGAATTGCGCTGCGAGTCATGCAGACCATTATCTGGTACTGATACTTTTTCTCTACCGAAGCTAGCGATGCGTCGAGCCAGCTGCCTTTGGTAATGAGGCCCTCTTCGTCAAAGCTCAACCTAGCGGATGCACCAGCCGCCCGGTCTGTCCATATTTGAGTCACCGAACCAGGTATGTCGATGCTAGATGTAGTAGCAACCTTTCGACACCAAGGATGCTCCTGAAGTGCGGCATTGAACGTCTGACTGAAAGCATCCACGACCATTCCGAATGGAAGCGGAGCGTCGCACCCATAGAGGTATTCGATGCGGTCGACTTTGCCGAGTCCAACCTCGCGAAAAAACTCCTTCGCATCGTCCAAAAGCTTTCCACTGTCTAGCGGCCCGCAATTGCGCGTCACCTGCAAAGTTTGACTAAAGCTACCATTGAAATTGCTACTAACGCTGTAGGTCATGCCGGCATTTTTACCATAGCGTTCCTGCAATCTAGACACTGCAAGGTCAATTTGATCCTTCCTACTCGCCAAAGCGTTCAGTTTCTGATAATCGCGGTAGTAACGACCGGGGGCTGACCAATCAACCTTGAGCGACAGGTAAAGCAACAGGCTCAGGCCAAGGAGGCTCACTAACAAACGGGTACGTTTCGGCATGCTTTAAAAACCATGATGTTTACGTAGGTATCGGCGCAGACAGCTAGAGCTTGAGTCGCGAACGGCCAAACCGGCTATGCCGTAATGTGTCCAGTTGCCAAGATCATTGTCTAGATATCGCTCACTGTGAAAGAGATGTTTATGAAGATCCGGGTCAAATGGGGGGCTGACTTTCTAACCAGTGAGCCATACTCCGAAATCACGACCTGCGGCCATATAGCCGACAGGCGTTGTGCCGATGCCCCCATAACACCAGGTGCCAAGCGATAAGACCGATGCCAGAAATCCTGCTACCGGCTCCCGTAGGAAATTCTGCAGCTGTGACCTTCGAGGGTTCCCAATCCCTTTCGTCCCGTAATAGCGCCAGACAGTCATATCGCCAGTTAGAGCGCTCACCACATCTATCTCGACCGAGACATTGTCCGCGCAGCAGACACGGTAGTGAAACGGGCGATCAGTGATTCAAGGCACCGCAACGTGGAGGTCGACGAATGGTTTCCTTCCCTCGAGGCTACGCAGCTGCTGCTTGGGGTACTAGATCTCGGCAAGCCTAAGTTTTCGGAACTGAACAGGCTGCAAAAAGTGGAAGCTTGGCTAAGCTCGCAATAGGTGATGACGTCTGGTTGGTCAGGAAGACAGCCGTTTAAAACGTGCTGAATGAGAGCAATGGATATGCGCAAGAAGTCCCAATCATGGTTTGTCCCGCTTCTGATTCTTTTTGCGGTTCTGTGGGGAATGGGGAAGAAAGACGCCCCTCCTGCGGCGGTACAACCGAGCGTCCCAAGCACGCCAAATACGCTAACGTCAATTTCGCCAGCTCAGTCCTCTGCGCCGGCTCTTGCCTCTGCGACTGAGCACTTTGTAAGTGCTGATAATCTCAATGTCCGGGATCAACCAGGCGGTAAGGTCGTCTCGAAGCTGAAGCGTGGGGAAAAGGTTCAGGTCTTCGAGACCCGGAATGAATGGGCGCGCATCAGCACTGATAGTCAGTCTTCCCAATGGCTTTCGTTGAAAAGCCTTTGCAGCGGGTCGGGCTGCTACGTAGTTTCGAAACCCAAACCAGTGACTCAGCCAGTACAGCCTTCTCGCCAAAAGATTCCCGCGTACGGCTCGTCCTGTCCTTGTTCATCGGGCAACGTGTGCATCGGGCCTCGCGGTGGTCGGTACTGCATAACGTCGGGAGGAAACAAACGCTACGGCGTTTGAGCCATTATCTGATGACGGTCTTCACGAAGATCAGTGATTTCGCAGACCCGTTGGCAGAGCGCCCAATAGATCAAGCTGTAACGTCACGATAAACTTCCCTGCCGATCACGGGGTATTGGCTTTGGATCGGTACAACCGCCCCCGTTGCCGACCGATGGGCAGGATCAACGGGCGGGAGGATGAGCGCAGGAGGCAGCTCTCTATTGGAGAGTCCTTTCTGCCTGAATCAACCTGGATCAGCGGCGCAGGAGCCGGTTAAGTACCAGCAGGGCTACTGCACCAATCGCGATTGCAGCCACTGGTTTTTCTTTCGCGAATTTGGACACGCTATCAAGCGCATCGCCATAGGTTTGAGTCAGCTGGCCAGCAGCTTGGCGTCCCGCACCTTCGGCTTCAATCTTCGAATCACCCAGTAGTTTTCCCACTGCGCTTTGAGCTTTGCCGGCAACCTTCTCTATAACGCCTTCAACCTGTTCGCTTTTCATGATTTCAATACCTTCGTGAGTGAGCAGCTCAGATTCAGCTGAGCTAGCGGCGATGTGCAGAGCTTTAGGGGGATGAGCTTCAAAATACGTTCAAAGTTGATAAAGCCCTGGGACGTACCCATCTAGTAGATAGGACATTTGCGAGTCTGCTATCTTGACTGTCGACCGCTACCTGCATGGAGGGGCATTGGATGAATTATTTGGCTCATCTGCACCTTGGGGGGCAGTCGTCTGACGAGCTCCTGGGTAGCCTTTACGGGGACTTTGTTAAAGGCCCACTCGCAGGGCGCTTTTCTCCTAAAATTGAGGCGGCGATTCAGCTGCATCGCACGATTGATGCATTCACTGACGCCCACCGGGTCGTCAAGCGAGCGCTGTCACGATTTCCCAGCGAGAAAAGGCGCTATGCCGGGATCGCTCTCGATATGTTTTTTGACCACTGCCTCGCGCGCGATTGGGAGCAATACTCTAACGTCCCGCTGGATGACTTCGCGCAGCAGATCTACGGGATCTTGGAGGCAGAGCCTAACCTTCCTTCGTCACTGGCGCAGGTCGAGCCCTTGATGATCTCGGAGGACTGGCTGTGCGCCTACAGAGACATTGAAATGATTGGATATGGCCTGGGCGTAATCTCGAAGCGCCTCTCCAGACCAGAGGGCCTTGATGGGTTGTTCGAACATCTAGAAGGTAACTATGAGCTGCTGAGCGCAGACTTCAGCGATTTTTACCCAGCACTCCAAGCTTTTACGCGTGTGCCTGGAGACGCAAAAGTCATGTGAGGACGCTGGGGGCAGCGAGCAGTCTCTTCAAAGCGGAGCTTGGGCGACCGACATCGCTTGATGATCTCGGCCAGCAATGAACGCTCACAGCCGCTAACCTGTTGTGGCTGGCATTTCAGAGCGCTTCACACATCAGGTAGCGCGGTGCTGCTCATTGCGAAAGCTGTCTTATGAGGAGTGACTAATTTATGATGTCCGGATGACAAATTCGGATGCCGCATCATGAGTACACGTTCAGACCTTTTGACCAGCGCTGAAATCCTGTTGCGCACAAAGGGCTATGCGGCCTTCAGCTATGCCGATCTGGCAGAAGACATCGGTATCAAGAAGGCAAGTATTCACCACCACTTTCCTACCAAGGAAGGCATGGCGGTTGCCATCGTCGAAAGCTACCTGTTTCGTTTCAAAAATCAGCTAGACGCTATCAATGACGAAAATACCTGCGTCGTCGACCGACTTAAAGCCTTTGCCTTGATGTTCTCGAATAGCAGTGAGAATGGAATGCTTCCCCTCTGTGGTGCTTTGGCCGCAGAGCTTTTGGCCCTGCCGGAAAGTCTACGGACATTGACCAAGGATTTTTTTGAAATCCATCTCACCTGGCTCCAAGGGAACCTTGCTCATGGCCAAGCGTTGGGTGAGTTCAAAGCCGATCTGGATGTTACGAAGGTGTCGAGGTTCATGCTGAACACTCTTGAGGGTGCAAGCTTTGTCTCGTGGGCCATGAACGATGATTATCAGAAGTCTTCTGGGTTTGATTTGATTCTGGCCGGGCTTTTAGCTCCTCAATCTAAGCATTGAGAGCCTTATTGGCAGGCTCTTCACCGGCGTGATTCCGCTGAACGTTTACCGCTCAGTATTAGACCGATGCCTCCCAGTACGGCAAGTGATGTGATCACTAAACGAGAGGTGAGGCTTTCGTCTAAAACTAGAGCTCCCGCCAGCGATGCTAATACAGGAACGCTCAGCTGGATGGAGGCGGCCTGGAATGAGGAAAGCGTACGCAAGGCTGCGTACCAAATCGCATAACCTAGTCCCGAAGCAATCGCGCCTGAACCAATCGCACAAAGAACACCTGTAAGATCGATGGACAGGTGACCTAGGAAAGGTGTTGAGGCCAAAAGCATGAAGGGGATGGATCTCAGGAAGTTCCATGCGCTTGAAGCGAGCGGGTCATTCGATTGCCTGCCAATTAAGGAGTAGATGGCCCATGCAACACCTGAAAGCGCCATTAGTGCAGCACTAGCCGGTGCAGGCGATGTCGCTCCTGGGAGCAGTAAGGCAACCAGCCCTCCTATGGCGAGTACGAGGCCCAGAATCGCTACGGCTTGCATCCTTTCGCCTTTGTAGTACCCGTATCCTAGCATGGTGAGTTGTACTGCACCGAACAGCAGGAGTGCGCCTGCTCCAGTTTCCAAATGTACGTACGCGTATGAAAAAGCGAAAGCGTAGACAAATAATGTGAAGGCACCAAGCCAAGTTCCAGAGCGGCGGGCGCGAACACCTTTAATTGCTACAATGACCCAGAGCATAACAGCCCCGCTTAATAACCGTATCAGTGTAAAAGATGTAGGATCTATTTCAGTGTGACGGAGTGCAAGTCGGCATAGTAGCGAGTTGGCTGCAAAGGCTAGCATGGCCAGAATCGTAAGGGGAATTACTTTTCTGGTGCCATTGAAAGAAAACTTCTTAATTGTTTGCTGCGGCACCAAACGCTCCTAACTGAACGAATACGGTATTACCTGTCTTGGAGCGCAGTCCGGTTGAAACTGTGCCTGATGCACTTTTCAAGAAATATCAGCTACTACTGACTACGCAACTTGTTAAATTGCGCAAAGCCATTCTCAAGATCCGCGATAAGGTCGTATGGATCCTCAAGGCCAATGTGGAGTCGGATCAAATGACCATCAATTTCCCAGCGTGTAGCGCTTCTGACAGGCTTTGGATCTGCCATCATTGCCAAGCTTTCAAAGCCACCCCAGGAGTAACCAATTGAAAACAGCGATAGGCTGTCCAGGATAGCGTCAGCAGCTAACTGCGAAGAAGGCGTTGTCGTAAACGACAGCAAACCAGATGCCCCTTTAAAATCTCGCTTCCACAATTCGTGTTGGGGATGAGACTCCAATGCAGGATAATAGACCCCGGTTACTTCCTCTCGGCTCTCCAGCCACTTGGCTACTATTGTTGCATTTATATAGTGTCGCTCCAGTCGCACATCAAGCGTCCTCATTCCCCGAAGAGCTAGCGTCACATCGTCAGGGCTAGCAAATAAACCCATGCTGAAATGGTATTGCTTAAGACTCTCCCATGCACGTTTGGATGCGGACACGGTGCCAAGAACTGCGTCTGAGTGGCCAACGATGTATTTGGTTGCTGCCATGATTGATAGGTCTACGCCAAGCTCTAACGATTGGCAGTAAAGCGGCGTGCCCCATGTATTATCTGCAATGACGAGAATGTCATTGTCATGAGCAACTTTGGCTATCGCTGGGATATCCTGTATTTCTAACGTCAGTGAGCCTGGCGATTCAAGGTAGATGGCTCTGGTATTGAATCGAAGGAGATCATTGATGCCTGACCCTATCGTGGGGTCGTAAAACGACACTTCGATCCCCATACGCTCACCCACCTGCTTACAAAAGGCTCTGATAGGAGCATACACGTTGTCAGCGATCAAAATATGATCACCCATTCCCACTACTGAAAGTATGGCAGTTGTACAAGCCGAGAGCCCTGAAGGGCATAGAACAGTGCCTTCTGCCCCTTCCAAAAGCTGGATGGCTTGGGTGAGAGCCTCGGTAGAGGGATTGTTCCAGCGTCCGTAGGCGTATTTCTGACGCCCTTCACGCATCGATTCACATGTGGGAAACGCGACGGTGGAGCCTCGGTAGACAGGTGTATTCACAAAACCGTGATGCTGCTCCGGGTCAATTGACGCGTGGGCCAAAAGGGTTGATGCATTCTTGTAGGTATTCATACGAGCTTCCGGATGACCACGATTGTGGGTGAGTGTCGGCTGAGATTCCTATCGCTTCCTTCGCATACTAATCTACATTTTTTAAATGTCTACCATTAGGTAGTCTTTTAGCGCCTTTTGACTAAGTTCATCCTCGGCAGCGCTTCGGCGATGGGTTGGTGGGCACGCGGTGATGTGGAGCATGCTTCGGCGGATTGGGCAGGTTGGTTCGTGATGAACGTAGCCCACACGGCGGAACTGGATATGAACTCGGGTATTCCTGACTCGATGTCAGGGAATGAGGGAGCGGAGGATCGATCTGAAATTACGATGGGGTGGCTAGAGGAAGTCGAGGATTCGCCTAGGGGGCCGTGAGCTTTTACACGTGATTCGATGCCAATCCAATAAGGCGTTGCTGGTTACGCAATCCTGAACGGAGATCTGCTGGCGCTTTTAGTCTGATGGTCGGTCTATGGTGACAGTGAGTTCCGCTCGCAGCATGAAACCGGTTAGAGGGCCAGAAGCCACAGTTACATTTCGATCTTCAGAGCTACGCAGGGCAAGCTCAATGCCCGGTAGCCTCCAAGGATTTCGCAAGCCTTTGTCCGTGGGAAGTGACGTGGTCTGCCGCTAAGCGCTCAGCCAAAATGCTGTCACCAGACACAATTGCGTCTACTAAAGCCCTGTGTTCTGGGTAGATCGACTCTGCACTCTCGACCATCCTGTTGGTGTGGAGGATATAGAGTAACACTGTATCAATGATCAGCGCGTACTGTTCGAGAAGCCGACGATGGCCGGCAATCGATACGATCAGCTTGTGCACCGCCAGATCTGCCTCAGCAATCCCGCGCCAGTCTTTGACTTCAATTGCGACCTCAAGAGTCTTGAGTGCTGCCAGCAAGGTGGTCTTACCGACCGCATCGATAGTTTCCGCAGCAAGCCTGGCAGCCAGACCTTCGAGGCAGCTCCGCAGGGTGTACAGTTCGCGCGCATCGTGAGATGAGAGCGAAAACACCTCCCACCCCGTATACGCGTGCTGAACCACCAATCCTTCTCCGCTTAACCGGTGCAAAGCCGCTCGTATCGTCGAGCGGGATAGGCCGACCTGTGTCGCCAAGCCGATCTCGGTAAGACGAGACCCAAGGGGAAGCTGTCCAGAAATTATGGCATCCCGGATGCAGTCTGCTGCTTTACGGTCGAGGCTGCGGCGGTCGATATTTTCGCCGGAAATGGACAGGGCATTTTTCTGGTTCATGCCACGATAGTGGCAACCGAGGTGGTGGCTGTCAACAGTTAACTATTCGCTTTTCTAGCATCCGTCCCCGCTGGGAATGGGGATCATCGAGAGGGTGTTGACGAGCCAAAGCTTTGGGCCTAGGATCGATTTCGTCGATTGTTAACAATTAACTGTTGGACGATATGGCCTTGGAGAACAATAAAAATGCGTATTGAACAGATCGAAACTATTGCTTGTGACGCAGGTTGGCGGAATTACCATTACCTCAAGATCGTTGCTGACGATGGGACTGTAGGGTGGGCCGAGTACGATGAAGCATTCGGGCCCGCTGGCCTCACTGGCGTGATCGAAAAAATTGCGCCCAGACTTATAGGGCAGTCAGTTTTGGGTCACGAAGCGGTGATTGGCCCACTTGCTGCGACCTTGAGACCAGCTCCCCACGGACTGGCGGCAGAAGCTCTCGGGGCTTTCGAGAATGCGCTTCTTGATCTCAAAGGGAAGGCGCTGGGAGTACCGTGCTACGAGCTTCTGGGCGGAAAGCACAGAGATAGCATCCCTGTGTACTGGTCGCATTGCGCTACCTGGCGCATCAACCATCCAAAATTTTACAGTCCGGTCATCACCGATCTGAGTGGGGTTACGCAGGCTGGCGTGGACGCACGCGAGCTGGGAGTCCCGGCGGTTAAGACAAATTTGTTCGTCCATGACGAGCGCGGTATTCGGCAGTGGATGCCAGGATTCGCGGCCCCGTACGAGCCTTCCCTGAACCTGGATAAGAAGCTGGTCACGAGTGTGCGCTCCCACCTTGATGCCTTGATAGCAGGTGCGGGCCCAGACACGGAGCTCTTGATCGACTTAAACTTCAACTTCAAAACTGAAGGGTTCGTGAAGATCATCAAAGCGCTGCGTGACTATGATTTTTTTTGGATAGAACTGGACAGTTATAATCCCCAAGCCCTCGCATACATACGCTCGCAAAGCCACGCACCAGTCGCAGCCTGCGAAACGCTGTTCGGCATACGTCAGTTCCTACCGTATCTACAAGCTCAAGCCGTTGACGTTGCGATCATTGATGCAGTTTGGAATGGAGTGTGGCAATCCATGAAGATTGCGCATGTGGCCGATGCACTAGACGTAAATGTCGCGCCTCATAATTTTTATAGCCATCAAGCAACAATGATGAACGTGCACTTCGCGGCTGCGGTTCCGAACCTCAGGATCATGGAGCATGATATTGATCGCTTGGCGTGGGACAAGGATCTTTTTAGTTATATACCGGAGATCAAAAATGGCGCAATGGTTGTGCCTGACACTCCAGGTTGGGGATGTGATCCAATCGAAGACATGATGCGAGCCCGCCCTGCTCGAGCTTTTAAAGGATACCTAGGCTTGTAACAGCTAATTAAAGCGAGGGGGATCACTCCTCGCAATCAAACTAACGGGAGAATAAAAATGACAACCTCTCAATTTACAGCGACAAGAATCTTCAAGCCTACGAACTCAAAACCGCACTCTTCTTTGATGCCTTTCGGTTCAGGTGGGCATCATCATGAATAAATCAAATGCTGTGAGCGGCCAAGAGAAATGTAACGCGGATGGCTGCGTGCAGGCGCCCGATATCTACAGAAAAATCACGCTCCGCCTAATTCCGTTTCTTTTTATATGTTACGTCTTCGCCTATCTTGATCGTGTGAACATCGGATTTGCGGCCATTCATATAAAACAGGATTTGAATTTTTCAGACGCTGTATACGGGTTGGGTGCTGGAATTTTCTTCCTAGGCTATTTTCTGTTCGAAATACCTAGCAATCTGATTCTGGAGAAAATTGGCGCCCGGCTTACGCTAATGCGCATCATGATTGTTTGGGGACTAATCTCGGGCAGCTTTGCGTTTATCCAGACACCAATGCAATTCTATATTGCACGATTTCTTCTAGGTGCGTTTGAGGCTGGGTTCTTCCCAGGAATCGTCCTTTACCTGACATTCTGGTATCCGTCTGCAATGAGGGGAAAAATCATTGCGATGTTCATGTCCGCAATCGCAGTTGCAGGAATCATCGGCGGGCCCGTTTCGGGTTGGCTGCTAGCCCACATGGATGGTGTGCTCGGCTACCGGGGCTGGCAGTGGATGTTCGTGATTGAGGCAATCCCCACTCTTATATTGGGTATCTCTGTATTCTTTGTGCTCTCGAATAGTCCTAACGAAGCCAGCTGGCTCAGTAACAGCGAGAAGAGCATTGTTGTTGACGCCTTGGCGGAAGAGAACTCAAGTGATAAAGGGAAGACTCATCATTTTGGTGCAGCACTGAAGGATTATCGACTTTATATTCTCGGCGCTGTTTACTTCTCTATCTCGGCTAGCTTGTACATTATAAGCTTTTGGTTGCCGTCTCTGATTCGAGAGCACGGAATTTCCGACGCAGTAAATATAGGCCTGCTGACTGCAATACCCTATATCGTAGGCGTAATTGGAATGATCTTGATTTGCAAACACTCTGACAAGAAACAGGAGCGCCGTTGGCATTTGGCTGTGTGTATGTTCGGTGGTTGCATCGGGCTTTTAATGGTTGTGTGGTTCGGCCAAAGCTTGGTGGTTTCTTTGGGCGCGATCACGCTAGCAGCTACGTGCATACTCACTGCGATGCCCGTTTTCTGGACAATTCCAACCTCCTACATGTCCGGTTCTGCGGCAGCAGGTGGAATCGCCGCAATTAATTCCATTGGCTTGCTGGGCGGTTTCACCAGTCCAGCTGTGATCGGTTGGATCAAGATCACTACCGGATCCATAAACTACGGCCTATGCATTTTCTCAGCTGTACTTGCATGCGGAGCTGTTCTCTTGTTGAAGGGCATTCCTGCAGCACTGATACCGCGTAAAGACTTTCAAGCTACTGTAGGTAGAAATTTGCACGCGGGGCAGACCCACTGAAATCGTGCAGTGCCAAGACAGCGTATGGCTTGGCACTGCACGGCTCGGGCAAGAACAGAGCACATCCCTGTCAGCATTTTCTAATCGTTATTTCCCTTTCAAACAGCCGCTCAGCGGATGTGGAAGCCGCTGATTTCCTCCCGCGCTATCTCTCTGATTCTTGACCAGTCATCGCCCTATCCCATTGATTATCCTGGATTTACTCGCGGGGAGAGGCCTCGATGCGCACTCCAATATGCTGGTCTCTACAGCTACCTGCTTAAGAATTTTGGCTAAACTCCTTGCAAGCAAACCATCTAGTTGGTAGGGTTGTTTGGTCAGCGATTCATTCAAGCGACCTTACGTAACCTAGAGGATTTACCAAATGACTAACAACCTGAACGGTATTGACGTAGCTGCCCTGCAACAGTTTGCTCAAGGTGTTGCTGAGAATGCGAACAAGCGCCACGCCAGCTTCAACGTTAAGACCGCGTGGAAAGGCCAGACCCGCTCCGTGGCCAAAGTAAGCCGCTACAGCCTCGCCGGTGAAACCTACTCGCGTGATTTCGAAATCGTTGCCGACGAGCCAAATGAATTGCTGGGTGAAAACACTGCGCCGAACCCTCAGGAGCTGCTGATGGCTGCTCTCAACGCCTGCATGTCGGTCGGCTATGCCGCCAATGCCGCGATGATGGGCATCAAAATTCACAGCCTGGAGATCGAGACTGACGGCACCCTCGACCTGCGCGGCTTCCTGGGCATCGACGAAAGCGTTAATTCAGGCTACGACGAAGTCAGTGTTGTCATTCGCCTGCACACCGACGCCTCGCGTGAGCGTGTGGAAGAGCTGCACAACTTGGTGCTCAAGACATCGGTCAACTACGCAAACTTCTCCAGAGCCATTCGCATGGTGCCAACCCTCGAAGTGCGTGAGGGCTGATCCCAAGCCTTGTCACATCCGAGCCAGGCGTGCACCGGCAGTTTGCTTGCCGGTGCCACCCTCAATGAAATCTGGATAAACGGAGTCTGCAATGAACGATTTTTTTAAAGGCAAAAAACTGTTGGTCGTCGGCGGCACGAGTGGCATGGGCTTGGAAACAGCTCGCCAGTTCTTGAAGTCGGGCGGGAGCGTGGTTATCACCGGCAGCAAACAGGATAAAGCCGAGACTGTGCGTGCCGAGCTGAGTCCGCTGGGGAACGTATCCGTGATCGTTGCCAACCTCATGACGGAGGAAGGGATGAATCATGTACGCAACGAGATCAATGCCAACCATAGCGACATTGGTTTCATGGTGAACTCTGCAGGCATATTCATTCCCAAGCCTTTCATCGAGCACGATGAGGCTGACTACGACATGTACCTGGATCTGAACCGCGCCACATTCTTCATCACTCAGGCTGTGGTCAAGAACATGCTTGCCGCCAAACGCGAAGGTTCCATTGTCAACGTTGGTTCGATTGGTGCCCAAGCCGCCCTGGCAGGCTCTCCTGCGACTGCTTATTCGATGGCCAAGGCGGGTCTGCATGCAGTTACCCGAAACCTCGCAGTTGAATTGGCTCACTCAGGTATCCGGGTCAATGCCGTTTCACCTGGCATTGTTCACACCTCGATCTATGAAGGCTTCATGGACAAGGATGCAATCCCGGATGCGATGAAGTCGCTGAATGATTTCCACCCGTTGGGTCGAGTGGGTGTTCCCGAAGACGTCGCCAACACCATCCTCTTTTTGCTCTCCGATAAAACGTCCTGGGTGACCGGCGCTATCTGGGATGTGGACGCAGGGGTGATGGCGGTACGCGCCTAATACCGTAGCAAGCACTGCGTGTAGCGCCTTCCAGCTAGGCGCTTTTCCAATGCACTGCTTCGGTGGAAAGGGTGCTGGCTGTAGGAGTTCTGAATGTCTATCACGACAAAAGCTGCGCTTATGAGTTATGCGGAAACCCAGATGCGTTCCAAGGGTTATTCAGCATTTAGTTACGCTGATCTCGCCGCGAAGATCGGTATCAAAAAAGCCAGCATTCACCATCACTTTCCTACCAAGGAGTGCCTGGGCGCGGAGCTGATCAACGACTACATCGCTCGATTCAATGAGACGTTGCTCTCAATCGAGAGCATGCATTCCGAGCCACTGCAGCGCTTACAGGCTTTTTCCCGACTTTTCGTGATCAGCGCGAATGAGGGGCTGCTGCCGTTATGCGGCGCCTTGGCAGCGGAAATGGCTGCGTTGCCTTTATCGCTCCAAGGGCTTACCAGGGATTTCTTCAATTCGCAGCTCGCCTGGCTTCAAAGCACCCTCGAGGACGCCGTCCGGCAGCACAACTGGTCACTGGGAACAACCGCTGAAAACTTCGCCTTCATGCTGCTGAGCATGTTGGAGGGAGCCAGCCTCATTGATTGGACACTCGGTCGATCAACCGACCCTTTGGCTGGTTTTAACCATTTGCTTGAAATGGTGGCAATTCAGTCTTCATTTCTTCGTGCAGGATAAATCATGAAAACTCCTTCGAAAAAATACGTTGTCGATATCTGGTCTGATTATGTGTGTCCTTGGTGCTGGATTGCCAAGCGCCGCTTTGAGAAAGCACTTGAATGCTTCCCAGAGAAGGACGAGGTACAGGTCAACGTTCGGGCCTATCGGCTGGCTGCCAACCATGCTCCGGAGCCGATGATTCCGGCCTTGAAGCGTAAGCTCGGTAACGCAAACTCCGCTTTATCGATGATGAGTACCGTCAGTAAATATGGCGAGGCCGACGGGCTGGATTACCGCTTTGACACCATGATGTTTGGCGATACTGCGGATGCTCATGTGCTGGTAAAAGCTGTTGAAGACTCGGAGGTAAAAAAGCGTCTTGTGGAAGCGCTGTACGAGCAGAGTACCAGCCACGGTAAGTCCCTTTTTGATCGCGCCAGCTTGGCGGCGATTGCTAAAGGCGCAGGTGTGTCGGATGAGTCCATCCAACTGGCTTGGTCATCTGCAGAGCTGCGCGCTGAGATGAAAGCGGATGAACAGTTTGCCGCCCAATTGGGTTCCGGCGTACCGCTGTTCGTCTTCAATAATGCGGTCTCGGTATCAGGCGCACAGACAGACGCCTCCTTCCTTCAGGCGTTGAATCAGATGGCAGCTGAGGCGAAATCCCTGGATAGCGCATCAATGGGCCAGGTCTGCGGGATCGATGGCTGCGAAATTTGACTGGCATTGGATGGCGGCACTCTCAAGGTGCCGCTTTTCCCTGACACAGAACGAGAGACCCAGATGAGCCGTATCGTTGAGTTGAGTGCTCCCCAATTTGCTCGCTTCGTAGCCAAAGGCAGCAGTGTCGTTATGTTCTCCGCCTCTTGGTGCAAACCCTGTAAAGAAATGAGGCCGGTCTTTCTTGAGCTCGAAGCAAAACTCCATTCGATAGCATCTTTTGGGAAGATTGATATCGCTGTGTCTCCGACGATTGCGCAGATGTACGGCATCCGCTCTGTGCCGTCCTTGGCCGTGTTTAACGAAGGCCGGTTGTTGAAAGTCTTCGCAGGGTCTAAATCGGTCTCAGCCTTGAAGAAAGCGATCATCGCTGAGCTGGAAGACGCCAGCTAATCGGGCGTCCTCCATGCTCATCAGTCTGGTCGCCTATGCACCTGGTGATGTCGAAGACTCGTTTTTACCTGGGCCAGCGTCAATTGGATGAGCGCGATCCTCATTGAAGATCTCAGTTAGTAAAGCGTTCGCTCGCTTGTAAGCGTCGTATCTGAAGTCGGTATCCTCATCGGGTTGAGCGGCCATCTCCTCCAGCATTTCCAGGTTCAGACGGCGGAACCGATCCGCACGCTCACGGGCCTCGTAGCGTCCTATCCCTAGTTGCTCCAAAGCTCTGCGCCCGAGAGAAAGTGCGCTTTCAAAGGTCTCTCGCTCTACGTCTTCAATACCCATCTGACGCAGCGTGATGATGTGTCCCATATCACGAGCGCGCACGACCAGCTTCAAGGATGGAAAATGCTCTTGGGCCAGCTTGGTCAGTGCCAGGTTATCTCCCTGATCGTCGATGGCATTGATAAGCACCACGGCCTGTGCGGCACCCGCAGCGTGCAGTAAATCGAGACGAGTGGCATCCCCGTAGAATACCTTCACCCCAAACTTGCGAAGTGTCTCGATGTGGTCTGGGTCGTGATCCAAGACCACTACCTCGAAACCACAGGACATCAGCAGACGTCCCGCGATCTGACCAAATCTTCCGAAGCCGGCGATGATCACTCGAGGATTACTTTGGTCAATGCTGTCCACTTCCTTGCTGCCCTGTTTGTTCGCTGACTCCAGGTGATTGAGCAAGAGGATCAATAAAGGCGTTACACCCATGGATAGCGCCACCGCCAGCGTCAAGCTTTTACCCCAAGGGTCGACTAGGATTCCGGCGACCGTGGCGGCACTAAATACGACAAAGGCAAACTCACTGCCTTGACCGAGAAATACCGCCTGCCATGAACGCTGGTCATTTGGGACATTCAGGAATCGACCCAAAAGCTTGATCACGAGTAGCTTGATCAGGATGAAGCCCAACGTCAGGGTGATGACTTTCAGAGGGGCGTCGATCAGCGTTCCGAAGTCAATCGACATACCCACGCCGATGAAGAACAAACCCAGCAACAGCCCTTTGAAAGGTTCGATATCGCTCTCCAGTGCATGACGATACTCCGAGCTGGCCAACAGGACGCCGGCTAGGAAAGCGCCCATGGCCATGGATAAGCCCGCCTCTTCCAACAAGAGGCCAAACCCGAACACCAGGAACAGTGCGACGGCGCTAAAGATTTCTCTCAGGCCAGAGCGCGCTACGAAGCGAAGGACGGGCCGAGAGACGTACTGACCCAAGAGAACCACTGCGACAATTGCACCGACGATTTTGGCGATAGACAGGGCCAGCGCTGCCCCTGAGGGCGTACCACCATCTGCGGCCAGCAGTGGAATCATTGCCACCAAGGGAATCGCTGCGATGTCCTGGAATAACAACACCGCAAAGCTGCTACGACCCACAGCGGTGGAGTTCATGTTTCGCTCGCTCATGGCCTGCATGGCGATAGCAGTCGACGACAGGCTCAGCGTCAGGCCGACCAGCGATGCAGCCGTCCAGTTCAAGCCTAGGGCTGCGCAAAATATTGCGATGGCAATACCGCACGCCAGCATCTGTAACGCGCCGCCCCCGAAGACCATACGGCGCATTGCCCAAAGACGCTTGGGGTCGAGTTCCAGACCAATGATGAACAGCATCAAGACCACGCCAATTTCGGCGAAGTGCAGGATGGACTCGACGTCAGTCACGAGCTTCAAGCCCCAGGGGCCGATCACGCAGCCGGCTATCAGGTAGCCCAGAACAGGCCCCAATCCCAACCGGACGGCAATCGGGACTATCAAAGCAGCCGAGCCTAGGTAGATGAGCATTTCAATCAGGCTGTGGGTTTCCATTCAGTCTTCCTTCCATGAGGCCAGGCGCTCGCCGTAACGACGAATTTGCTTGAGTAGTGCAGTTTGATCTGCTCTGTATGCGCCATGAATTGCTACAGGACTCAACCAGTTCATCGCGCAGTAGTTCGCGGTCGCCTGAAGGGGTTGGGACAACACCGCGAAGCCTGGGTGGTCGCCGCCTTCAAAATGATCGTGCTCTCCGCCCGTGGTTACGGCCCACAGCAGACTCTTGTTTTTCAAAGCAGTAGCGCCCGCACCGTAGGCCCAGCCCTGCGTGAAGACCTTATCGATCCACAGCTTCAAAAGTGGCGGGTAGCTATACCAATATAGAGGGTGTTGGAGAACCAACAGGTCTGCTTGCTCCACGGCCTTTTGCTCGGCTTCAACGTCGATATTGAAATCGGGGTAAAGGTCGTACAGGGAGCGGATTACAACATTAGGATTAGTTGCTGTGAACCTGAGCATCAGCTCGTTTACGTTGGATTTCTCAGGGTAAGGATGGGCGTAAATGATCAGAATCACGGCGTGATCCCCCACAAGCTGGGCATTCTTTTAGAACGGAAAAAGCCCCCTGACCGTTGAGCGTAGATGCACTCAGCAATCAGGGAGCTAGTAGTTAAGCGATGAAGCCTTATTGACCTGCTTGCAGCTTCAAAACATCCTGTGCAGTCACGGGGTTGCCAGCGATGCCCCAGTCTCCGCTCTTAACCTCTTCGAAAATGACCCAGGTCAGGGCACGCATGTTTTCGCCCTCCACCGACACCATAGCGTCGGTTACCTTGCGAATGACCTCTGCTTTTTGCTCGTCGGTAAAAACGCCTTCGATGCCTTTGATAGTAACGAGTGGCATGGTGTTCTCCTAAGGTCTTGAACGGGAGTATTAGGCTTTCGCAGCTGAGTATTCCGGGTAGTCGGTGTAACCCTTATCAATCGAATCGCTAACCCCGTAGTAGGTCTCGCGATCACCCTCGGCCAGCGGCCAATCGTTCTGCATGCGCTCTACCAGATCCGGGTTGGCGATGTAGGCGGTGCCGAAAGCGATCAGGTCGAGTTCGCCTTTGGCCAGCTCAGACTCTGCGATCTCTTTGGTGAAGCCGCCAGCAGCCATCAAGGTGCCTTTGTAAGCTTCACGGAACGCAGCGCCGAAACCTGGTGGTGTTTGCGCGGCCATGATGGTCGGCTGGTAGTTCAGGTGAACAAATGCCAGCTCTCGTTCGTTGAGGGCAGCCGCCATCCTCATCCAGGTTTCTTCTTCGCCTTCGTACACACCGAAGTCGTACAGTCGACCGAACGGAGAGAAACGCACGCCAATTTTCGATCCACCGATTTCAGCTGCAATCGCGTCAATCGTTTCCAGGAGGAAGCGCTGACGGTTCGCAATGGAGCCACCGTACTGATCAGTACGAGTGTTCAAGGCGCTGCTCAGGAATTGGTCGAACAGGAAGCCGTTGGCTGCCATGATTTCGATACCGTCAAAACCGGCATCCATCGCCATACGCGCAGACTTAACAAAGTCCGCGATGACGCGTTTTACTTCTTCGGTTTCTAGGGCGCGTGGCGCACTAGGCTGTACAGGGCCAGATTTGCCGGGCTCGATCCAGGCATACACCGTGGTATCCACCGCAGACACCGTGCCCGAAGACACGGGCGCCATGCCATGTACAGACACGTGGGACATGCGGCCAACGTGCCAGAGCTGTGCAAAAATCTTCCCGCCTTTGGCGTGCACCGCGTCAGTCACGTTCCGCCAACCCGGCAGATGCACATCCTCGTAGATACCAGGGGTGTACAGATAGCCACGAGCCTCATCGGAGATGGGCAGGCCTTCGGTGATCAGCAAGCCAGCAGAAGCACGTTGCGCGTAGTACAGCGCGTTCGATTCATTTGGAATGTTGTTCAACGTTCGGGTGCGGGTCATGGGCGCCATGACAACGCGGTTTTTTAGCGGGATACCGGCCAAATCGTAAGGGGTGAACAGCTCATTCATGATTGCTCTCGAAATCGTCTAAGAGGAAAGTCTGCGTAATGCTTAGGACTTATCGAAAGCGTCGAGTACATGGGTGCTGTAGACAAGAGCGGCACCGGCGTTCATGTTGATGGCTACGCCCAGTGCTTCGGCCACTTCTTCGCTGGTAACACCGAGCTTTTTGGCTTCCGCTGCGTGGAATGCAATACAGCCATCGCACCGGGTTGTCACAGCTACTGCGAGGGAGATCAGTTCGCGAGTTTTCGCATCCAGGTGATTTGTCTTGCTGCCGGCAGCACCGAGAGCAGCCATGCCCTTCATGGTTTCAGGGGAAAGGCCGTTCAGCTCTACCAGACGAGTGTTGATGTCTTTGCGGGTTTGCTTCCAATCTTGCATGGGGGCTCTCACGTGGGCGTTCAACGCCCTGCAGGTTCGTGGGTGATTTCTGAATCTGCATATACGCTACCATCTAGTTGGTAGGCTTGCAACGGATCATTAGAAAATCATGTCACTCGACAAGATCTTGGTGACAATTTTGGTACGGGATTTTCTAGGATTGGTTGGAAGATTCTTCCAAATAAAACTGCCTACCTATAGGTAGCCTTTCTAAGGATGAGAATCTTATTTGGTTGGAAAAAGCAGCGCGCCTGCTCGAATGGATGCATGTGCCGAATGCTTGGGGGATAAAGCTTGCCGTATCAAGGTTGAGAGTCTTTGTACGGAGCTGGGGACAACCATGCTCAGGTGCGTGTCGTCCACGGCGAGACGGCGCGGCAAACGTTTACACCCAGCTGCTGCCATTGCGACAGAGCTGAGTGCATAAAAACTGCCTGAAACCGATCAGCCTCCAACCGGGGTGCGCATGGTGACAAATTCTTCAGCGGATGTCGGATGCACAGCGATGGTCTCGTTGAAAATGCGTTTGGTCGCCCCCGACTTCAGCGCAATCGCTAACCCCTGCACAAGCTCTCCGGCATCAGGGCCTACCATATGACAGCCCAAAACCTTATCGGACTTGGCATCCACCACGAGCTTCATCAACGTGCGCTCCTGGCACTCGGTCAACGACAGTTTCATAGGGCGGAAGCGGGTTTCAAAGATTACTACCTCGTGCCCTGCCTCACGTGCCTCCTCTTCGGTCAACCCGACAGTTCCGATATTAGGCTGGCTGAAGACTGCCGTCGGGATCATCTGGTAGTCAACCGGACGGTATTGCTCAGGCTTGAATAAGCGACGTGCCACTGACATACCCTCGGCCAGTGCGACAGGCGTAAGCTGGACTCTCCCTATCACGTCTCCCAAAGCTAGGATTGACGGCTCAGCAGTTTGATATAGCTCATCGACCTCAACAAAACCTCTTTCGTCTAGTTTTACACCCGTATTTTCCAAGCCCAGGTTGTCGAGCATCGGGCGTCTACCCGTAGCGAAGAGGACACAATCTGTCTCAAGCTGCCGACCATCCTTTAGGGTTACTTTCAGGCTGCCGTCAGGTTGCTTGTCGATACGCACAATGTCGGAATTGAATTGCAGATCCATCCCACGCTTGGTCAACTCTTCCTGCAAATGCTTGCGTACCGTACCGTCGAAGCCGCGCAGGAACAGATCACCGCGATACATCAGCGTGGTGCTGGCACCTAAGCCATGGAAGATCCCGGCAAACTCAACGGCAATGTAGCCGCCACCGACTACAAGAACGCGCTTGGGCAGACCTTTGAGAAAGAATGCTTGATTGGAGCTGATCGCGTACTCGTGACCGGGGATTTCGGGGATCTTTGGCCAGCCACCGGTAGTAATCAGGATGTTGTTAGCCGTGAAGCGCTCGCCATTGACCTCGACGGTATGCGGATCAACGATTTTCGCGTGTCCCTCATGGAGGGTGACGCCGCTGCTGACCAGCAGATCGCGATAGATATTGTTCAGACGATTGATCTCACGATCTTTGTTGGCGATCAGTGTCGCCCAATCAAATTTCGCGTCACCAGGAGTCCAGCCAAAGCCCTGCGACTGCTCGAAGTCTTCGGCGAAATGTGCGCCGTAAACCAGTAGCTTTTTCGGCACGCAACCAACGTTCACACACGTACCGCCTAAGTAACGACTTTCGGCCACTGCCACCCTCGCGCCAAATCCGGCAGAAAAGCGAGCAGCACGCACGCCACCAGAACCTGCGCCGATTACATATAGATCAAAGTCGTAAGACATAGATAATCTCCGAATGGGTTGGCACCATTTCACAGTCTGTATGACAAGTGGTGCTGGCTGATTTAAAGGTCAACTAAATTAATTTTAAAACCGCGCTACTGCTTCCATAGATCGGCTATTAACGCTGCAGTAAGCGAGACGACTACAATCGACAGAAAAATATTCGGCCAAAGGTTGCTGTCATCACTGCCCTGTTGGCGGTGCGCGAACTCACTGTCACAACAAAACGGTTGTTTTTTCTCTCTTTCTCTAGCTGCTTTCAGAGCCAGTATTGAGCAATACCGCATAGAATTAACCTCTATAGGATTTAAGGTAATAAAATGCGTCCTACAAGTATCTCGAACTCCACGCTGTAATGCATGACGCTACATAGCTTGCGTCTTTGCTGTTGGTAAGCAGGTGGTCTGCTGAGTCCAATGAGATGAAACTTTTTGGATGCTTAGCTTTGAGATAGATCTTCTGCGCTTGTTCTATCGATACAACGTTGTCTACTGGTGAGTGGAAAATAAGCAATGCGCGCTGCAGGTTGGCGATGTTTTGATCCTGCTGCTGCGATTCGATGTCGTCAAGGAACTGCTTCTTTATCGTGAACTCTCGTCCTGCGAGCGTAACTTTGAATTCACCAATATCCCTAATCGCGTCAACGTCTCTCCTGAATTGTTTCATTACATGGGCAGCTTCTGCGGGTGCCCCAATGGTGACAACTCCCTTTGCTTCCAGGATGTGCTTAGCCGCAGAGATGACCGCCGCACCGCCCAGACTATGACCAATCAATATGGAGGGAGCCTGGTACGTCGTACGCAAGAAATCAGCCGCCGCGACTAGGTCGGCTACATTGGATGAAAAGTTACTATTCGAAAAGTCACCATCACTACCACCTAGGCCAGTAAAGTCGAAGCGAAGCACTGCCACGTTATTGTCGACCAGAGCTTTCGAAATCCTCGCTGCGGCTTTGATATCCTTTCCGCACGTAAAGCAATGGGCGAACAAAGCGTATGCGCTAGGCGCATCGGGGGCTTCAAGCAGGCCAGATAGACTGATGCCTTGGGGGTTTTGGAACGTGATCTTTTGCTTTTTCATAGGGAGTCTTCCTTAGCACGTAGGCCTCCGCTCTCAGGCTGAACCGCCGCATGACTAATGCGTCCGAGGCGTAAAAGGCTTTGACCGTCAGTATAGGCCGCCTGCTGATAGGCTACCATTCAGTTGGTAGGGTATCAATGCGTCCGTCTAGATTTCCAGTCTCCTCCGGGCGGAGTAGGAACTTCTGAAAGTTTTGAAAAAAATGTGCAGGGGGGGGTAGCTGTCAAACGTCTTGCTGATTCGCGCGCCCTGTTTTGACAGGTGCGCCTGAAGCCAATATCAGTTTTGCGTGGGGCGGGATCGCAATCGCGGAGAGAAGATTCTCTGCCGTACTACACCGCGAAACGCGGGGGTCTGAGGTTTCGCTAGCAGGTACTCACTATTGTGAGACCACCTGTTCCTTCGGGCGATGTAGGTCACTCGATGGAACTCACCGCCTCGCGACGCGGGGCTGGTAATCGGCAGTTACCGCCTGCCTCGTGGCTAAATCATTAGCTCACCACAGAATCAGCGGCGTTGATACCGTGCTGGGATCATGACAAATGTAATGGTCGGAGTAGTGACCCCATAGGAGCTATGCGATCAGTTCGCAGCAATCAATTTTGAGCATGCCACAGTCGCCGAACGGTGGTTCTGGGCATTCCTAGCTGCACGCTGATTTCAGTTTGCGAAAGCCCTGCGCGCTTCAGTTCCTGTACCTGTCTCAGTTTTCCTTCCACCGCCGCTGTTTGAGGAGGGGTAAGCGTTTGAGGCTCACGTGGCAGAAACTCGTCCAATACACCGAGCTGGTGCAATTCGGCCAGGACTTCTTCCAGGGCGGAGCGCGCTGTTTTACCTTCATCCGCCGCAGCCACAAGCGTCAGAAACGACAAAGGCCGAAGATCAAGAGCCTGAGCTAGATCTGCACTGAGATCGACGCTGGCTGAGACCGACGAGGCTTCCAGCCGACTGATGTGACCTTGATCAGCTTTATCCTGAAAATCAGCCTGCGATAAACCACGCCTCACCCTCAGCCACTGCAACGTCGCCGCGTAAGCCTTGCGCAATGACATCAGACAATTCCCTCCCAAAAAGAGGACGGTATGCCGGGTTTGATTGAGGCCAAACAAATGTATATAGTCATGGCGATGGTCTTTTAGCCGTAATCGCTGGCTGATTAGCGCCCGGTGGAAGCTCCATTTCTCTCCGCTGTTTTTAGGAGCTGCAATTTATGGGTAATTCTTCAGATCCTGGACTGCTTCGGGAGGGGGAGATTTCCTCTTTCGGAACTCAGCTACCCACGGCCGAAATCGAAGCGTTGGTGGAGGATCGCTTCGGTCGCAAGCCGTATTGCCTCGTCGAGGATTGGCTCATTTTTCACGTCGACGAGTCTCCCGAGTCGCTCGCGAAGGTACGAGCCACAGGCCTGCAACCGATGTTCATGTACGCACATTGCGTGATCCATGACCAACAAGGCCGATTTCCCCCAGGAGGATGGGTGCGCTCAACTCTGTGCAAATCTTTCGACGGTGTTTGCCTGTTTGAGACGCGGAACACCGTTTACGTGCTGGTAGGCGAAGGGCGCGAGATGAAGGCCTCGCTAAAGACAATATTTGGCTTATGTTAATCGCAGGCGCGCTAGGCGGGCCTGCATCACTCGAGAAAGACGATGTTCAGGATTAGCATGCAAGACCAAGCCGGCCCAGTAGGGATGTTCGGTGACGGTTTGGCTCATTTTCACGCGGTCTCACGATCTCTCGCGACGCATTGGTATCACGTCAGTCTCAAGCGCCGGCATGAAGGGCGATTCGTGGCCTTTGAGGAGATGGTCAGCGATGAGCCCCGCCTTGTAGAGCTACTCATTGCTCAGGATGAGAGCTTGGTTGTCCTGGATGTCCAAGTCGTAACACCTGGCTGGATGAACAAAGGTTCGGGCTGGAGGATGGAAAAGCTGACTTCGCTCTCGATGGGCTTCAATCAGGTTGAGGTGCCGATCTGCGTGCTCGAGGTCGAGGGCGGTCAGGTGTACGTGAATACTCATCAGCGTGACCTCGATGTTAATTCCCTGACTGACGTGAAGAAGTTCTACCGGCGCAGTGCTGCGACCTCTGATATGGGTTCAGCGGCGGAGGTTGTGTAGCCATGGCCGAGATCAACACTGTTGCGGTCGACTTGCACGTAAAGCGCTACTCGGACTTTGACCTCCTTCGTATCGCGAAGGCTGTCAGCCAAGATTACGAGGTTTTGATCACCGCATACCTTGCATCTGGCCGTTTGACCCTTTGACCCTACATCGTAGATATGGTAATCGGGCAATTGGATGAGAGTGTTTTAGAGTATAGGTCTGAGGTGAAGAAGAGAGCTCCCAGCTTTCGTGCAGGTGGGTACGACGAGTCGGAGGTTGTTGAGGTGTGTTGGCCACGTCAATTCTCCTCATCAGCACGATTTGCCCAGTCTTCTAGGCGCTCGTCTTAAACACGTGATTGCCAGTGCGCGTCATTGTTCTCGTTGAATTAGTTGGCGCGGTTGTCATCCCATCTGAAGGTGGTGCGAGACGAGGGGTCACAATATTCGAATAGGCCTGATCCACACTGATATAACGGCTTGCCTTCTCCAACGCAGGTACCTTTTCGTCCCAGAAAACACACCAGTAGCAGTGGGTGAAGGCCCGAGTGATGACGACGTAGGCTGTTCGCAGCACCTCCTGCTGTGCCCTGCCGTAACCGCAGGGTTCGGCCGGAATAGCCATACGGGCCTGGGTATAAAAATCGTGTCTCGAAGGCGATGATGTGATGACCTCGGAATCCCTCAGCCTGCCACGCCATTTATTGATTAGGCAGTTCTGCCTCTCATCTCCTTTTGAAGCCTCCGAATGAAATTCCTCCGCCGATCTGTATCGTGCATCACATCCTCAATCAATCTCATAGCTAGCGCTTTTGGGTTGCGTATAGCCTTATTGATCGCTTTCCCGTAGCCCGCCATTTTCACACCATCGGCAGCTAAGTCTCTACCGACTTTAGCTCTTAGCTTTGCTCGGGAAAACCTTGGATCGATGGCGACTAGCGTTCTCGGCGCCGTTTCCATCATGATCACGTGCGCAATGGCATCGATGGCATGCTCATACTCATAAAAGCAGGAAAGCTCCAAAACCTTTTCTTGAAGTGTCTCGCCTCCATTACGGAGCAAGGACTCATATAGAATTTTGGTCTCTTCTTCTACAATGCCTGCGCTGATCTCGTTTGCATAACCAAAATAGAACGCGAAAGGGAGTTTTTCCTTCTTACCTTTGAGCATCGGCTTGACCGCTAGTGAGTAGCAAAAAGCCGCGATCACCGTCAATTCTCCGCGCGCAGCGTAGGTTATAGCCTTGAGATCCCGCAGATAGATTTCCCAAGAGACAGACTCACCTGAGGGCATGAGAAGCCCTCTTCGCTTGTCCCCATGACCATCTATGAACAGGAGTGGAGAAAGACCGTTTTTGCAAACGTCTCGAATTTGGTTTAGTCCTTTATCCCAGTCTCCGCGAGTCTGGCAACGTAAATGAATGACTCGTGAAGTATCGGCTTGGAATCCGATTTGAGGCAAAGACATCAACTCGTCACATATCCCTTCATGCCTTCGCCTAGCGGTTTGCAGATCCTCCGCACTCAAGCAATCAATGATAAATATAGTATTCGCCGAGACGTTACGGTCATAGCCAATGTGATAGTTGTGTTTTCTAGCGTATCAGATTTCATAGTATTAACCTATCGCTGCAGCGGTTCTTATAAGCATTCTTATGCATGCTGATGCAAAGATCTCAGTAAAAAATTAGGTTTCAGATTCAGTGCAGACTGCAATTTCATCGTATTTCCCCACTGCTCACCCGAGTCGCTAAACTACAGCGCCAGTGCTTGCCTAGGCAACCCATTAAGAATCACCAGAATCCAAGCGTCATTGGTAGCAAATTTGGGCCCACTTCACACCTACCGGCAAGCTTTGGTAGGGACACATGTAGTGGTCAACTGATCCCGGACACTGAATTGAGTTTTTCTTCAGCGACCGCAGGCGCTAGCCCTTCGTTGAACTGATGCGGTCGCCGCCAGTTGTATCGCTCCATCAGGAACCGGCCGATATCCTGTTGCGCTAATGCAGCGCTCATGTAGCCCACCGTCGGTATCCATTCAGTCTTTAGGCTGCGAAAGAGCCGTTCCATGGGCGCATTGTCATGGCAGTTACCGCGCCGACTCATGCTCTGTGTGAAGCGGTATCGCCATAGTCTTTGGCGGAAACTTCGGCTGCCATATTGGCTGCCCTGATCGCTGTGAAACAATACGTTTTGCGGCCTGCCACGCTGCTCGTAAGCCATGTCCAGTGCCTTGATGACCAGGTCGGCGTCGGGCTTGGGTGAGCACGCCCAACCCACAACACGGCGGGCACAAAGGTCGATGACAGCCGCCAGATAGTGCCATCGGCCTCCAGCCCAGACGTATGTGATGTCACCGCACCAGACCTTGTTTGGGGATGCGACGGTGAATCCTCGATCAAGCACGTTCGGAATATCAGGTCGCTCCACGGTCGCCTTTTTATAGGCATGCGAACCGGGCTGTTTGCTGATCAGGTTCATCTCGCGCATCAACTTGCGTACCTTGAATCGCCCGATCTGCATGCCGTCCTCTTTCATCATCAGCATGATGCTCCGGCTGCCCGCAGCGCTTCGGCTTTGCGTAAACAGCTCGTTCACACGGCTGCGCAAAACCACCCGTTCGGCATTCGGATACCGACGTTTCCGGCAGTACGCGTAGTAGCAAGATCGGGTTACTTCAAATACCGAGCACAACAGATCAATCGGCTCTTGAGCCCGCAATTGATCGATTAACGCGAACGCTCGTGTTCCTCGGCCATCAAGAGCGCGGTGGCCTTTTTTAAAATCGATTTCTCTCGTTCCAGGCGGTTGATTCGGGCTTCCAGTTCCTGGATTTTCTGCTGCTCGGGTGTCAGCGCTTTGCTAGTCGGTGTGGCACCGCCTCGTTCCTGCTGGAGCTGGTTGACCCATCGGCGCAAGGCCGACTCTACCAACCCAAGCGACTGGGCTGCATCAGCGTGGCTGTAGCCCTGGTCAAGCACCAAGCTGGCAGCTTCGCGCTTGAATTCGAGGGTGAAGGTACGTCGTTTTCTGCTCATCGAACACCTCTGTGTGGCGAGCATTCTCGCCTAAATGGGTGTCCGGTTTCATTAGGCCACTACAACAGGACTTCCTTATCAGATAGCTTGCCGTTTGCCGATCCCTCATCTTAAGGGGAGAACGGTGTCCTGTCTTACGAGGGCTTGTTCACCTTAGATGCCACGATCTATTCAGGCGTATCGATGGGGGCGAGTTCGTGGCGTTTCTGGTGGATACGAATCGCGAGCGAGCGATAGCGATTGCTGTAAGGCTGTGCGAGTCACTGAGCCAGTTCTGGAGTCAAATGGGCGAATAATCCATACGTCTTCATACCTCGGCATCGCATTCTATCCAGACGCGAGAAGGACGTTCATTCCCTTTGACGCCACGCTGATGAAGCTTTGTACCGGGCGAAGCGAGCCGGTCGTTCGCAGATCAAGGTCTATGAAAAAGGCGCCGCACCGGGGGGTCACTGATCGCAGAACGCCCTTGAAATTCAATGACAGCACACCGTCCAAAGCTGATCTACTCGAGTGGTAACGCTATGGCTCATCATCTCCCGACGCATCCCCCAGTCCGGATCCACCGGCACGCTGGCCAACCTCACCGTCCCTCGCCCCCAGCCGCCATTAAGAGCATCAAGTACGCCCATGACCCGCTCAGTTGCCAACGGCTGCGAAGCGGCAAACAGGTTATCGGTGTACTCGCCTTGCTGGCACAGGCCAAGCAGCAGCACCTCCGCTTTGCTGTACTTGAAGCCCTCCCGGAACACATGGCCTACCGCTTCAACAGCGGCCTTTGTCATCAAACGAACGTCATCAGTTGGGTACCAGTGCCAATGAGATCAGCGTTGTGCTTTGGTTAAGCTGAGTGAATTCGCAATCCAAGAACAGCTTCATCGTCATTCCCTGGGGCCGTCCGTGCTCATACCTGGAAGTCATCAGACCGGCCAGTGGCTAGGGGATGAGCATCGTAGGCTTTGTCAGCAAGATCAAGCAGCCTTGCCCAAGCGCTCTCGTTGATAGCTTTGATGTCCGCGCATGCGTTGACGTAGCCGACTGCAGAGGCGAAACGAAAGATTACGTCAGCAACCGTTCCTGCTGAGCTGATCGAGTCTATTCGGATTAAGGCGCGGGTCATCGCGAACTCAGTGCTTCCAAGTGTTTCTAGCGTATCCATAAGGCTCTCCTCGCTGATAATCTGGTATGGATCATAGCGTTGATTACGCCGCCGCAATGATGCAGGCTCGACACGATTGTGTACCCAATAGAGGCCCATGGGCAGCGGGCAGAATGTCCTGTCGCTATTGCTACAGCATAGGCGCAACGACCCAATATTACGCTATCTACAGTGAGGCGTACTTAAGGTCTGGTTATGGATGTACCACTGGGTCGGCTGCGAATCGCACGCAAAGATTCTAAAAGCTGTTCGAGCGACTGTGGCAAAGTTTCTAGACACAGGCAGACAAAGCCGGCATTTTTACCGGCTAATTGATACGTACCATTTAGTTGAGGGCGTCCAACCGGTTGCGGCCTACCACTTGAGAACGTTCCCATTGGGCGCTTCTCGACGCACATCTACTCTGATCAATTCATCGTTGATGAATAGCATGTATTGATAAGCACCGCCATTCGGCCCATAGACGATTACGTCAGTTTTTTGCGAGCCCTTACGTGGCACACCGTTGTTGCGTATCACTGGGCCGTTGCTGGCTTGAGCAAGCGGTTTACCGCAAGACTGAAGAACGTAATCAAGTGTATCGCCAGTGTTTACCAATCTTGTTCCGCAACGGCTGGTTGCATCTGCGCTGGCTATTAATAGGCATGCAAGAAATACTGCTGACAATGACTTAATGAATATTTCAATTCTCCTCACTGATAATAGCCTATTAGGCAGCAGCTAGATAGCATCAAGGTTGTAGGCGGTTACGTAATTTTAGCACATACAGAACTAACTTTTGCGCAAATCCCGAGTGGCGCAAGCACGAATCTCTTCGGCCAATCGTGAAAGCTGATCGTCATCTGCCCTTTTATAATCATGAGAAGAGACGTACCCTTCATAACTATCAAAAAACTTGTTCACATTAGACGATATTTTTTTAAAATCGCTATGACTCCCCGTACCGTGCATAGGAAACAGCTTTGCATGCAAATGATCAACACCATAACCCTCAAAGATCATTGCCGTCCTACCCACTCCCTCTAGCGCTAAGTCGAGAAGGCACGCAACTTTTTTTGCAGCAACCACCAAGCTAGTTAAGACATCTTCACTCTGATCGAATATATAACTTGTTCGGTGTAGTTTGGGAATGACAACTGTTGCGCCAAGCGTATTTGGAAAAATAGATAGGAATGCGATGTGGTTGATGTCTTCCCAGATCACATGAGAAGGTGAATCACCTTCAACGATCTTGCAAAAAATACATCCTTCGTTGCTCAAGACTGCTCTCCTTTAACTACCCACATTGCACGACTCTCGAGTCCCATCGCTTGACAAGCGTTTTAGGGTTTCCGAAAGTATGAATCGCGACTGATGAAATTAAACTTGTACTAAGCTCTGCCGCCAAGGATAGATTCATTGGGCCGTAGCTTGGCATTATTGCGCTCGGTAGAGATGACCATCTCTCTTTGCCGATCAACTCTGACGCTGCCCTTACAGCTTCGCAATCGCCCGGTATAAACCGAAATAATGAGCAAAGATGATGCATATATCCGCCTGAAACTACTGGGACTTCGCAGTGTTCAGCGATTTCCCACGCATCTCTCGCCAAACTAGAAGGGTTGTCTGCAGTCAAGGCAACAGCGTTTACGCCGTCAGCAGCAATTTCGCACAAACTTGCTATCCCCATAGTTTGGTCGAAACATCTGACATTCAAATTTTCAAAGCGAGCCTCGAGTGCCTTTTTGAGAGTATGGATTTTCTTCTCTCCAACATCTTTCAGCACCCAAAAGAATTGCCTATTCAAATTGCTTTTTTCAATAATGTCTGAATCGACTAAGTAAAAATTTCTCACTCCTGCGCCAGCCAGTAGCATGCATATCGAGCTACCAATACCACCACAACCCACGATCATTACCGTCAACTCCTGCAACTGCTTCAAATCTTTGATAATGGCGTCGCAGCTTTTAGCCGAACAGAGCATATAACTTACAGTCCGGCTCGTTGTAGGTTCCTTGAGCATCTGCACGACTGTCTCGACTTCTTCCGCTGAACCTGGAATGAGAGCTCCCGCTTTGGCCAATACATTGTGGAAATCCTCATCGGTTGAGACCGTAGCGCAGGTAATCCCAGCAGGGCCGTTGATGAGTGTATCGCCAGCATCACGAGCGAAAATAGTTGAAGGGGCTATGATACCAGCAGGCAAACCTTCCCTGTAGTAAACCAAGTCTTCCATGTCAATTTTTCCCTAATTAAAGCTAGGAGGTTACCCTCCTAGTTTACTTGATAGTTAGTTATTGCAGCGTGGCAAAAGTTTGGCGAGATTGCCGTTACACTGACTGTAATTGAAGGCAGCCACGGTAAGTTGATGGGGAGTTGTTTTGACATCTGTAGTAGTCAGCCTAGAAGCTGGCTCAGCGTGTGAGACGGAGGCTTGTACGACGGGAGATGCCAAAAGGACGGCTGCTGCTACACCAAGAAGTTGCTTCATATTAAAAATTCCTTTTTTTGAGAACGCTTATCGTTCGCATAAATGGTCTTATTTTCTTAACCCGTTGTCAAATTTTTTTTGCTGTAGTACGAAGATTGAAGGAGGTCGAGGCGATCGTTGCGGTCAGGTGACAGGCTACTAGGTTCTGCGGAGCGGTCTAGCCTTACAAGGTTAGCTCACCTAGACCAAACGTCTCTGCCTTGAACACCGGCGACGACGTTCACCTCCTTGAGCAATGCCAGCGCTATCGCCTCATGGTCAGCCAAATCACGACCGTGTGAGGAGCTCTTGCCAATCAGATTGGTACAATCGGCGAATATGTTGGACGCGCCATTGGGCGATACACAACTGATGCCAACGGTGCAGCCCTGCGGTTGAGTAGCTACCGTACCATGCCTCCTAAAATATCCCGTCCTAGTCAGCTGCGTAGCCACAACCGAGCTTGTACATGACCATAGCAACAAGCGTTCGGCATCCCTGACGGACGTCAGTACAATGTGCGCTCATCCAATCATTGCCGTTCCCATGAAAAACCTATTTACCGTTCTAGCCATCCTCCTTTCGTTCAACATTCAAGCCTTTGCTACCCCTCCCGCCACCTTCACCGAAGCCAAGATCGTTGCGAAACAAAAGGTCTACCTCGACCAGGCCGACAGCGCTATGGGCGAGCTTTACTGTGGCTGCAAGTGGACGTGGGTCGGTAAGTCGGGAGGTCGCATTGACGCGGAATCCTGTGGACTCAAGACGAGAAAACAGGAGGCTCGCGCAGAGCGCACTGAGTGGGAGCACATTGTTCCGGCCTGGACGTTTGGTCATCAACGGCAATGCTGGCAGAGCGGTGGAAGGGAGCATTGTGTGGATGACGATCCCGTCTTCCGGGCGATGGAAGCTGATCTGTTCAACCTGTATCCGTCAGTTGGGGAGGTCAACGGAGACCGGAGCAATTTTAACTACGGAATGGCTTCGGGTGTGGCACCTCAATACGGTCAGTGCAAGACCAAGGTTGACTTCGATCAGCGTGCTGCAGAGCCCCGTGATGAAGTGAAAGGTCTTGTCGCTCGAACGACCTTCTACATGTTCGACCGGTACCAGCTCAGTATGTCGCGTCAGCAACAACAGCTGCTTATGGCATGGGACAAACAGTTTCCAGTGACACCCTGGGAGGCCGAGCGAAACAAACGGATTGCAGCCATCATGGGGCATGAAAATCCATTCGTGACCGGGCAGCGCTCCTGGACGCCGGGGTACAAACCGGCTGGTGATGGGATCGTGAATCCGATACCGCAGAGGGTAGCGAAGTCAGCGTCCGCCCCTGAGGTCATCAGTACCGCTTCGACAGGAGTGATTATTGGCAACAGGAATAGCCATGTGTATCACCTACCGAGTGGGTGCCCGAGCTATGACAAAGTAGCAACGAAGAATCAGATCACTTTCGGGTCAGAGTCAGAAGCGGAAGCTGCCGGATTTAGAAAGGCAGGTAATTGCAGGTAGGCAAGTCTTGTGGCCATGCCGTCCTTAAAGATGACGACTTGAGTGTTTGTGCAGACCCCTCGCGGGGACGGCTGTCGTAAACCAAGCCAAGGGGAAAGCCATTGGCTTGGCCCTTCGGGCGTCCATACTCCCACATTCGGCCTAGCAACCTGCGCCCTCCGTTTGTAAAAGATTTCGCAATGAAACTCAAATGGGAATGAATGTGCTTTGGACGATACCACGTGGATATGAGGCTCAAACCCACTGGGTCACCGCAAGGATAACGATGGGAAGGGCCACTCCCGCCAGCAGGGTCTGACAAGCAATGATTCCGGCCATAAGCGGTGCATCTCCACCTAGCTGCCGCGCCATGATGTAGGACGATGAAGCAGTGGGGAGCGCCTGAAACAGCAGTGCTGCGATGGCAGCTTTTCCTTCCAGCCCGAACAAATGGCAAGCTCCAAGCGTGACCAGTGGCATGACTAAAAACTTCACCAGTGACGAATAGCCAACTGGGCGCAGCCACTGCCTCATGCTCCCGAACTCCAGCGCGGCGCCCACGCAGAGTAAACCTAGAGGGAGTGACGCTTGGCCCAACGCTTTGAGCACTGGCTCAACACCGATGGGCAGTCCCAAACCTGTCACTTGGATCAACCCACCAGCCAAGCACGACAGCAACAGCGGATTCAGAGTCAATTGCTTAAGGACTTTGCTCAATGGCATCCTGCCACCCGCCCCGTACTTCGCAAAGACCAACACGCACAGGATATTCACTGTGGGCACTATCGCCGCGTTCGCAACGGCTGCCAGGGCAATGCCCTGAACACCGAATAATCCCGCCGCTATCGACACGCCCACGTAATTGTTGAAACGTATACCACCCTGGAATATGGAGGTGAATGCCGCATCGTTTGTGGTGATGAGCGCTCGCGCGCTTACTAACATCAGCGATACCACAACAGTCGATACGATGAGCACAGAGACCATGCCTTGAAAGGGCACCCCATCAAGCTTAGCTGTAGCCAGCCCGTGAAAAAAAAGAGAGGGAAGCAGTACGTAATATGCCAAGCGCTCTGCCTGCGCCCAAAAGTTATCTGCCAAGAATTGACTACGTTTGAGCCATGCGCCTAACACGATCAATAATGCGATAGGCAACAAAGCTGTCAGCAAAGAGAGCGTCATGCGCTTGCCTTGATTTTCTGAACCAGCCGTTCACAGCCCTCAATCAGAACTGACTCATCAAGGGCGAATGAAAGCCTGAGATGCCCCGGCATACCGAATGCGCTACCTGGAACGGTAGCTACGCCTACTTCGAGTAGGGTTAGTGCGAAAGCCTGATCATCTTTGATCGTTCTGATCCGAGGTAGCAGGTAAAACGCACCCTCCGGACACGCGACATCAATCGCTTCGCAGGCCTCGAAGACATTCAGAGCGGCATCACGCCGCTGGCGATAAATAGCATTTCGCTCTTTCACCAGTGTCTGAGGCCCAGTCAACGCAGCCACCGCCGCCACTTGGCTCAGAGTGCTGGTCTGAGTACAGTTCTGTGACTGAACCGAATTGATGGCCGTGATCAATGGCGTTGGCCCACATCCCCATCCTACCCGCCAGCCGGTCATTGCGTAGACTTTGGACACGCCATCTACGATCAAAATACGGTGAGTCAAATCAGGTGCCACCGCCGCCAAGGTCTGATATACATCATCCGTGTAACGAATTTCTGAATAGATGTCATCTGAAAGCACCATCACTCCTGGGTATCGGCGCAGGACTTCAGCGATGTCTGACAGTTGCTGGCTTGAGTAGAGCGATCCTGAAGGATTACCGGGCGCGTTCAAGATGACCCATTTGGGCGACCTTGCCACACGAAGCGCTGCATCCAAAGCCTCTGCGGTGAGGCAATAACCGGCTTCCAGGGTAGTAGGCACCATCAAAGGTCGCGCGCCACACATTTTGATCATGGTGGGATAGCTTGCCCAATAGGGCGCAGGAACGATGACCTCATCCCCCTGTTTTAATGTCGCTTGGAAAGCGTTGTAAATGATCTGCTTCGCGCCACAGCCGACTGCCACCTGATCGTCTGAGTAATCCAGGTTTCGAATGGCTTTCATGCGCATACGGATCGCGTAACGAAGCGGTTCGATACCGTTCGAAGGTGAGTAAGTAAGGCGACCTTCAAGCGCGGCGTGCGCAGCCTCAAGCACGTGGGGCGGCGCGTTGAAATCCGGCTCTCCCAATGTCAGGTCGATGACATCCCTGCCCTGAGCGCGTATCAGCGCGGCGCGCTCAGCCATGATTAAGATAGGAGACCGCAACGAAGTGGTGTCGGTAGATGAAATGATCATGGTGCCCCTCAGCGAATCATCAAGATAGGCACCACGATAAGAAGTTCGACTCTAAAATAAAAACGACTTAAAATTCAGAAATCAACAAGTTTTTCTCATAGGTCAGTTTTTGGCAGATGCGCCTTCACGGCGTTCGCCAGTGCTGAAGCCAACCGTCCAAGTGGACGGTCTTCACGCTCCAGCAACACGACGCGCCTGGTTTTTTGCGGCGTGCCGAACTGCGCGATGGTCAGTGTCGTTAGGCTTTCGACTTGATGCTGAGCAAGCGGAATAATGGAGATGCCAAGTCCATTCGAAACCATCTTTATTATTGCATCTTGACTATCTAGCTCCATGCTAGTCTGCACGCGCAGCTTCATAGCGCGTAGCTCGCGCTCAATGGTTCGACCTGCCCAGGCGCGGCGGTCGAACCTAATGAACGGCTGGCTTTTGAGCAGCAACTGCAGGTCTTGAAGAGCAAGTGACACCGGCGCGATAATCCAGAATCCCTCCTCGTAAAGCGCCGTGCTCGTCAGACCATATGGGTGCGGTTTGACCGGCTCCGTTGTGATCGCAACGTCAAGCTCGCCCGCTTCAACGCGCGTAGCCAGCTCTGCGGACATGCCCGAACCAACCGTGATTCGCAGGTGGGGATGATCGGTACGCAGTGCTGATAGCGCATGGGGCAGGACGCCGGCCAGCGCTGTCTGAATGGCGCCGATTCTAAGCCTGCCGCGCAGCTCACTGTCGCCACCAATCTCGGATGAGATGCCGTCGTATAGGGATAGGATTTCTCGTGCGCGCTCTACTGCGATATGACCTGCATCCGTGAGCACCGCCAGCCGCCTTGAACGATCAAACAGAAGTGCGTTGAAATCCTCCTCCAACGCCCGAACATGAAGGCTGACTGCTGACTGGGTGAGGTGCACGGCATCCGCTGCTCTGACGAAAGAGCCGTGCTGGGAAATAGCGAGCAGTGTTCGAAGTGCGCGTAGCGACATAGCCATTCATCCATCGAATTGATGGGCGAGCTTACCAGTCTGGACATGCGTGGTGTTTGGATGAAACCCCTTCTGCTCCTGCTCAATGTACCTGCGGCGAAATGGCGCACCCTTGTAAAATGTACATCGCGTGTTAAAG
>NZ_JACYUL010000011.1:0-118785 GCF_014841705.1 Pseudomonas sp. CFBP 8770 | reverse complement strand
TTGCGCCGCTGCTACAGGGGATCGCGGTGCCTGTAGCAGCGGCGCGAGCCGCGTCGGCGGTGCACACGTTCCGCCTGACCCGCCACAGCGCCCCCGGACGCGGCTTGCGCCGCTGCTACAGGGGAACGCGGTGCCTGTAGCAGCGCGTCCGGGGGCGCCGCAGGGGTTCAGGCTGCTCGCGGTCCGATCAAAACCCCAGGCGATCGCGCAGGCTGTAATACCAGGCGCCCAATTGTGTCAGCGGCGCGCCGAAGGTGCGGCCGCCGGGGAAGGGATAATGTGGCAGATCGGCAAAAGCATCGAAGCGCTCGGCTTGGCCGCTCAGCGCCTCGGCGAGCACCTTGCCTGCCAGATGGGTGTAGGTCACCCCATGGCCGCTGCAGCCCTGGGAATAATAAATGTTGTCGCCCAGGCGTCCCATCTGCGGCAGCCTCGACAAGGTCAGCAGGAAGTTGCCCGTCCAGGCGTAGTCGATCTTCACCTGCGCCAGCTGCGGGAACGCCTTGAGCATCTTCGGCCGAATGATCGCCTCGATGTTGGCTGGATCCCGTGCGCCATACACCACGCCACCGCCGAAAATCAGGCGTTTGTCGGCCGTCAGGCGGTAGTAGTCGAGCAGATAGTTGCAGTCTTCCACACAGTAATCCTGCGGCAGCAGGCTGCGTGCCAGCGCTTCGCCCAAGGGTTCCGTGGCGATCACCTGAGTGCCGCAGGGCATGGACTTCGCGGCCAGTTCCGGCACCAGCTCGCCCAGGTACGCATTGCCGGCAACGATCACGAATTTTGCCCGCACCCGACCCTGAGCGGTATGCACGACAGGATTGGCGCCACGCTCGATACGCAGGGCCGGCGACTGTTCATGGATGCGCCCACCCAGGGATTCGACCGCGGCCGCTTCGCCCAACGCCAGGTTCAATGGATGGATATGCCCGCCACTGACATCCAGCAAGCCGCCCACGTATTGCTGGCAATCGACGACCTGACGGATCCGGCCCTGATCCATCAGCTCCAGCTGGGAATGCCCATAGCGTTCCCACAGGCGCTGTTGACCCTCCAGATGCTTCATCTGTTTGGCCGTCAGCGCAGCGAACACGCCACCGTTCTTCAAGTCGCAATTGATCCCGTAGCGAGTCACTCGCTCACGAATGATTCGTGCGCCCTCGAAGGCCATGTCGCCGAGCAACCGCGCCTGTTCGGCACCGACGCTGCGTTCGATCACATCCAGATCGCGGCTGTAGCTGTTGACGATCTGCCCACCGTTGCGCCCCGATGCACCAAAGCCGACCTTGGCCGCCTCCAGCACGCAAACGCTGAAACCGCGTTCGAGCAGGAACAGCGCACTGGAAAGCCCGGTATAGCCTGCGCCGATGATGCACACGTCCGCTTCCACGTCGTCCTGGAGGGCAGGGCGAGACGACGCTGCATTGGCAGACGCGGCGTAGAAGGACGGGGGATATTGCATGCTGGACATCGGGCAACCTCGGCTGGGTGGATTTCGCCTGTGCCGGGATGCTAACGCAGTTGCCCATACCTCACCAGCGCGTCGAATTGACGGCTGCCAAAAATAATTCCGCATTTCATAGGGTTAGCGCAAAAAAAGGAGTTGACAGGCAATCCCGAATCCGTAGAATGCCGCCTCACAGCAGGCACGTAGCTCAGTTGGTTAGAGCACCACCTTGACATGGTGGGGGTCGTTGGTTCGAGTCCAATCGCGCCTACCAAACAAAATCCGCTCTGCTGGGCGGTCTTCAAAGGCTCACCGAAAGGTGGGCCTTTTTTGCGTTCATTGGTTGATGTGCTCGAGACGCTGGATGAGCTTGGCCAGTTCCGCACTGCGCCGTTCGAGGTCAGCGAGCACCTGGTGAACCTCCGCACCTGCGCCGGGCCGGTCCAGGCAGTGTCGCACATCGTCCAGGGCACCGGCATAAGCCTGCTGGTGCTGATGCAGACGCATCAAATACAAAGCCAGTAGATCGTGCTCGACCATTGCGGCTACCTCATTGCGGATGGCTGCAGCCTGTCAATGCCCGATATCGCAGATTCAGTTCAACGGCCGCCACTGTACGTCACGCAGCCCGCGGCGTTCGACATGCCTTCTGAGTTGCGCCGCATGTTCCGCCGCGTTGGTGCCGCCGTAGACCAGCCCGATGCCCGAGTGCAGCGCGGCGTAGTACCAGGCATCGGCATCGCTCATGTGCGTATCGCGCTGCTGAAAGCGCCTGGCCTCACCGTTGAGGACGTAGCGAATCTCGTAGTCCGTGAACCGGCTTGTCATAGTTTACTCCCGTGTTACCGGGCATCAGACATGCAGGCCATTGGCCAGTTCCGTGGTGATGGCAAAAAACTACTATTGATCGTTTGGATATGGGTTCGCCAAGGCAGACCTCATGTCCCCCTGGCGAATCACCGGACGGATGCCCGGTACTCAGCTAGGCTCGGTGGACGCATCGGCGCCGTCGATGTCCGGATCGTCCGGGAGTACTTCGGGCTCGCCGTCGTCGGCGTCGTTCAGCGCGGCGCCATCGCTGTGCACATCATCGTCGAGGGGTGATTCCTCGGCCTGGCCGATAAGCGGGATGGGGTCGAGATCGATAGTCATGGCATGCCTCGCAGGTTGACGTGGGTGTCATCCTTTCGAGGCGTGATCGGCGAGCAGGGTTCGATCGAGCTTGAGACCGTCGGTCATGTCACAGTTCGACGGCATTGAATTCGCAATAGTCTTCCCAGCTCAGGCCCAGTGCGTCCGCCACTTCCTGGTGAACCTCCAGGCGCATGGTCTTGAGTTCTTCCGGGCTTTGCGCGATCAACTGCAGCGCCAGCTCCCACGGTTCCAGGCCCTGAGCCTGGGCTTCATCCTCGAACGCCCACTGCACCTGTTCCGCCTGCTCGCAGCTGTCCAGCACCTGAATTTCTTCACGCAACTCGGGGTGGGCGTCGAGGAATATCGCCAGTGCGGCTGCGTTGCGGTCTTCTTTGGCGATCATGTCGGGGCCCTGCTGGCTATTCGAAAAGGTAAGGCTTGCATGATGCCACGACGTGGCCGAGCCGTCAGCGGCGGTCGATGCGCGAACGGGCGCCGGCAGTGTGGATAGTGATAAAATCACCGCCTCGAATTCTGGAGGTAGCCGTGTGCGCAAGTTGATGATGGTGATGGCAATGCTGACGTTGGCCGGTTGCGGTACCGCGTTCGAAAAAGCCCATGAGGCGGTGTCGCAGTTGTTGGAGAACCCCAAGACGGCGCGCTTCACCAACGTTCGCACCACCGATCAGGGCAACTACTGTGGCCAGGTAAAGGGCAAGAACGCCCAAGGCGTCTACGGACCTTATCGCAGCTACGCGGCCGTTCCCCATGGTGATCAGTTCGAAGTGGTCATCGACAACGACGGCAACGACCCTCGCGTGCGCGAAGTGTGCGGCAGCGCCGAGGAACTGCTGGCGCCGGTGGATGTGGCCGAACAGCCAGGGCAGCGCTGGGAAGTGCGCATCGTTTCGGGTCGCAACATGGGCTCGGTGACCGACATGGCGGCGCGGCTGGTGGAAAACGGCTTCGTTGCCAGCTTCGTTCAGCGTGACGGCCAGACCCTCGTCTACCTCGGGCCGTTCGACAGCCGGGCCGAGGCCGACAAGGAGCGCGCCCGGCTGATGGGCTCGCGCGGCATCGAATCGGTGGTGATGCCGTTCAGCGAGGCCGACAAGCCCTGAGGCGCGGTTGCACGCCAGGGCGTTCCGGGTTCATCCGCAGGCTTTGAGGTCCACCGGTCCGACGAAGGCGTTGCCGTGGCCCATCACGCAGGCGACCTGCTGGTTGCGCTGGCGTTCCCACACCTGCACCGGGTAGGTCTTGTCCCAGGCCTGGTACAGCTGGGTGTCCTGGCGCGACAGGCGCAACCCGTACTGCTTGCTCATGTACATATAGGTGCGCGCGATCATTCCGCGGATCGAAGGCCGTGGCATGACCTTCTTGGCCTTGAAGTCGACCTGGGTCAGGCATGAGCCGTACTGCCCGCGCTGTTCGGGCAGCCAGCCGAAACTGAAGTTGCTGCGGTCGCCATTCACCTCGCCAATGCTCGGCACCAGGTTGTGCAGATCGGCTTCGGCGGTCTGGTAGACCTTGTCATTGCGGGTGCAGTTCTTGCGCCCGCCGTTCTGCCAGCACTGGCGCTGGTGGCCGATCTGCCAGGCCGGGACAATGTGTTCCCATTCGATGCGCGCAGCGCGGTTGGCGTTCTTGCGCGGTACATAGCCGCAGGCCGCAAGGTTGACCCGATTGCCGGTGTACTTGCAGCCGCAGTAAAACTCTGTGGACTGCGGGGCGTACAGCTTCCAGGCGACTTTCTTGGCTTCGCTGAAAGTGCGCGGGGCATCGGCATGGGCGGTGAAGCTGAACAACATCAAACTGATGAAAAAACTGCGGACCATCATCGAATCAATCTTCCTTCGGCACGACCCAGAAAATCTGCACGCCACCGTCGTCGCGGTGGGCGAGGGTGACGTTGTCGTTCTCGGCGATTTCTTCGAGCATTTGTGCCCAATCGTCCTCGCTCTCGTGCTCGAGCCGGAAGATCAGGGCCGCGCGGGACTTCTGCGCGGTGGGCGAATTGATGATCTTCTGGACGCGCACGCCAAGACGTTCATAGGCGCTCGGCGCGGCAGGGGTGGCAGTGGTCACGTCACATTTCCTTATTGGCTGTACGTGCGTACAGTATTTGACTGTAAGATGTTTCGCAATAGCGCAGGGTAAATAGCGGGTTTCTGACAGCCGATCCTGTTGTTTTCTTCATGACGTTCGAAAAAATATTCAAGCGGATCAAACACATCCGTAGGAGACCCGCCAGATGAAAGTCCTCCCAGTGATATCGTTATTCGATAAGGGTATTTAAATTTATTTTCTTATAGCTCTACAGTCTGGCTATCCCCTCGTACTCAATAGCCAGAGTCGGAGCACAACATGGCCGCCGTCCTTCCTGAAATCTCCCGTCAATCGTTCGAAGTTCGCCCGCTGGCCGGCCATGTCGGTGCTGAAATCATCGGCCTGGACCTGCGTCTTGCTTTGAGCGACGAGGACTTCGCGCGCATCCACCGCGCACACCTCGACCATCACATCGTGGTATTTCGCGATCAGCGCATCACCCCCCAGCAGCAAATCGACTTCAGTCGCCGTTTTGGCGTGCTGCAGATTCACGTGCTCAAGCAGTTCCTGCTGGCAGGGCACCCGGAAATTCTCATCGTTTCCAACATTGTCGAAAATAGCCAGCCAGTCGGGCTGGGCGACGCCGGCAAATATTGGCATTCGGACCTCTCCTATAAAGAACTGCCGAGCCTGGGCTCCATGCTGCATGCGCAGGAACTGCCCAGTGAAGGCGGTGACACCCTGTTTGCCGACATGCACAGGGCTTGGGACACCCTGCCAGCAGTGCTGCGCCAGGCGGTTGAGGGCAAGCACGCCGTGCATTCCTATACCGCGCGCTACAGCGAGGGCAAGAACGCCGCCAACTGGCGACCGACCCTGAGCGCTGAACAGCTGGCCCAGGTGGTCACCGTGACCCATCCGGTGGTACGCACCCACCCGGAAAACGGGCGCAAGGCGTTGTTCGTCAGTGAAGGTTTCACCACGCACATCGTGGGCCTGCCACAGGACGAAAGCCGCGACCTGCTGCAGCAGCTCTATGCCCACAGCGTGCGCGACGAGCATGTGTATCGGCATCAGTGGCAGCCCCACGACATGGTGTTCTGGGACAACCGTTCGTTGATACACCTCGCAGCCGGCTGCCCGGACCACCTGCGGCGCAAGCTGTACCGCACCACCATCCAGGGCGATGCGCCGTTTTGATAGGGAGTCTTGCATGAACGCTGCACTGCCAGGCCACACGGCCAGCGCTGATCTCGAAGGTAACCCCACGCCACTGACGACTCCCGAGCCCCTGTTGCAGGTGGACAACGTCAGCCTCGAATACCGCACCTCCGAACGGGTGGTACGCGCGACGCACCAGGTCAGCTTCGAAGTGGACCGTGCCGATCGCTTCGTCCTGTTGGGTCCCTCCGGGTGCGGGAAATCTACCCTGCTCAAGGCAGTGGCGGGCTTCATCAAGCCCAGCGAAGGGCAGATTCGCCTCGCCGGGCAGCGCATAGAAGAGCCAGGCCCTGACCGTATCGTGGTGTTCCAGGAGTTCGACCAACTGCCGGCCTGGAAAACCGTGATCGAGAACGTGATGTTCCCGCTGCTGGCGTCACGCACCTTGAAGCGCGCCGAAGCCAACGAGCGCGCCCGCCATTACCTGGAAAAGGTCGGCCTCAGCGCCTTTGCCGATGCCTATCCGCACACGCTGTCTGGCGGCATGAAGGCGCGGGTGGCCATCGCTCGTGCGCTGGCCATGCAGCCGAAGATCCTGCTGATGGACGAACCGTTCGCCGCGCTCGACGCACTGACGCGACGCAAGATGCAGGAAGAGCTGCTGGAACTGTGGCAGGAAGTGCGCTTCACCTTGCTCTTCGTTACCCACTCCATCGAGGAAGCGTTGGTGGTGGGCAACCGCATTTTGCTGCTGTCGCCACACCCAGGGCGGGTGCGGGCGGAAATCAACAGCCATCAGTTCGACCTGAGCAGCCTGGGCGGGGTCGATTTCCAGGCCAGCGCGCAACGCATCCATCGCCTGCTGTTCGACGAGGGCGAAGCGCCTGAGCTGGACCGGCCGGTGGATTTCCAGCGCCTGCGCATCGCCTACTGATCTCGCCGAATTCGGAGCAACGACATGAGCCTTTCCCCACCCGTGCGCCAGGAGTATGAAGTCACTCTGGAGCCGTTCACCCAAGCCGAACTGGTGCGTGATATTTCCTGGCCGCAGCGTATCTGGCAGCAGGCCTGGGTGCGCAAGGGCGTGATCCTGCTGGCCCTTGCGGTAATCTGGGAGCTGGCCGCCCGTTGGCAGAACAACGACTTGTTGCTGCCCAGCTTCATGCAGACCGCGCATGCCTTCATCGATGGAGTGGCCAGTGGCGAACTGTTGAGCAAGGTATGGATTTCGCTGACGGTACTGATCAAGGGCTACCTGATCGGCATTGTCCTGGCCTTTGGCTTGACCACACTGGCAGTGTCGACCCAGCTGGGGCGCGACCTGCTCAGCACCTTGACGGCAATGTTCAACCCGCTGCCGGCCATTGCCTTGCTGCCGTTGTCACTGCTGTGGTTCGGCCTGGGCGAAAACAGCCTGATTTTCGTGCTGGTGCATTCAGTGCTGTGGGCGCTGGCGCTGAACACCTACGCCGGCTTTCTCGGCGTCTCGGAAACCCAGCGCATGGCGGGTCGCAACTACGGCCTGCGTGGCCTGCGATTCGTCTGGTACATCCTCATTCCGGCGGCACTGCCGTCGATCCTGGCAGGCTTGAAGATCGGCTGGGCGTTCGCCTGGCGCACGTTGATCGCTGCTGAACTGGTGTTCGGCGCCTCGTCAGGCAAGGGCGGCCTGGGCTGGTACATCTTCCAGAATCGCAACGAGCTGTACACCGACAAGGTGTTCGCCGGCCTGGCTGCGGTGATTCTGATCGGCCTGCTGGTGGAAAACCTGCTGTTCAACACGTTCGAACGCCTCACCATCAAGCGCTGGGGCATGCAGCGCTGAGTCCATTTCCTTTAGTCCAGAGACTTCATCATGGTATTTGCAAGCAAGCTATCCCTGGCCTGCGGCCTGGCCGGCGCACTGCTGGCCAGCGGCGCCAGCGCCGAAGGCAAGATCAGCATCGCCCAGCAGTTCGGCATCGGCTACCTGATCCTCGATGTCGTGCGTGACCAGCAACTGATCGAGAAACACGGCAAGCAGCAGGGCGTGGACATCGAGGTGGACTGGAACAGCATTTCCGGAGCCACCGCGATGAACGAGGCGTTGCTCGCCGGTGCGCTGGATGTGGTTTCGGCCGGCGTGCCGCCGATGCTCACCGTCTGGGACCGCACCAAGGGTCGGCAGAACGTCAAGGCGATCGCGTCGCTGGGCTCGATGCCCAACTACTTGCTCAGTAACAATCCCGACGTCAAGACCCTCCAGGACTTCACCGACAAGGACCGCATCGCGGTGCCGGCCGCAGGGGTCGGCTTCCAGTCGCGCACGCTGCAATTAGAGACGGCCAAACTTTATGGCGACAAGGAATTCAAGAAATTCGACAACATTTCGGTGAGCATCCCCCATCCGGACGCCACCTCGGCGTTGATGGCCGGCGGTTCGGAAATCAGCGCGCATTTCTCCAGCCCGCCGTTCCAGTACCAGGCCCTGGAAAACCCCAAGGTGCACAAGGTGCTCAGCAGCTACGACATCCTCGGCGGTCCGGCCACCTTCAATGTGCTGTACACCACGCAGAAATTTCACGACGACAACCCAAAGACCTACAAGGCGTTCTACGACGCATTGGTGGAAGCCGCGCAGATCGTCAAGGCCGACAAAGTGGCCGCCGCCAAGACCTATATCCGCGTAGAGAAATCGACCTTGAGCGAGGCGTTCGTGGAAAAGATCGTCCAGGACCCGGAGATCGACTTCACGGTGGTGCCGCAACGTACCTTCATTTACGCCCAGCGCCTGCATGAGCTGGGTGTATTGAAGAACAAGGCTGACAGCTGGAAAGACTACTTCTTCGAAGAAGCCCACGGCGGCGATGGCAGCTGATCCGTCCGCGCCTTGAACATCGACGGAAACCTCGGCGCCGACGTTCACGCACCCTGTGAACCTCGGCGCCGAGGTTTTTACCGCGGGTGCTTCAGGCCGGGGCCGGAGCGGGCAGGCCCAGGGCAGGGTAGTACTGGGCGAAACGCACGTTGTCATGCTGGTCGACCAGCTTCTTCAGGCGCTCGTTGAATGCCCGGCCCACGCCGTACTGACCACCGGACACGGTGCGGAACTGCGAGGTCAGCACGATGCCATTGAGGTCCATCTTGTCCACCCCGAACACCTGCAGCGGGCCTTGCAGGTTGTGCTTGAGCATCACGTCGTCGACGATGGATTGACCGGCCTGCCTGATCAGGTCCAGGGCCGTGTCGATGTCGCTGTCGTAGGTGAACTGCACCGAGAAGAACGCGTAGGCGAACTGCCGGGACTGGTTGGTCACCGCCTTGATCTGGCCGAAGGGCACCGAATGCACGAAGCCCTTGCCATCGCGCAGGCGCAGAGTGCGGATCGTCAGGCTTTCAACCGTGCCGGCGTGGCCGGAGTCGAGTACCACCCAGTCACCGATGGCGATGGTGTCTTCGATGAGGATGAACAGGCCGGTGATCACATCCTGCACCAGCTGCTGCGAACCAAAGCCGATGGCCAGGCCGACTACCCCGGCACCGGCCAGAAGCGGCGCGACGTTGATGCCCAGGTTGGCCATGGTGGTGATGGTGCAGATCACCAGCAGGATGATCTTGATGGCGTTGCGCAGCATTGGCAGGATGGTCAGCACCCGCGTGCTCGGCTGGCGCGAGGCGCGCTTGCCGACCGAGGGCTTGAGCGCTTCCTGGATGGCCGTGTCCAGCACGACCCACAACAGCCAGGTCACCAGCAGGATCAAGCCGATGCTGCTCAGCGAATCGCTGATCGCTCGGCCCATGCTGTTGCTGGCGGCAAATTCGAGCATCGACACGCCCCAGATGCGTCCCAGCAATTCGATGAAGGCAATGGCCATGACGATGCGCACGACGGCGTGGCCCAAGTTGCGCAGCAACTCTTTATAGGGCCGCAGGCGCGGTGCTGCGCTGGCGGCAGCGGCGGGTTTGAACAGGTGTTGCATGACAGTGCTGAGGAACACCGTGGCGATCAGCAGCACGGTGGTGAGCAGGGCGTTCTGCAAGGCTTTCTGGCTTTCCTCGCCCGCGCCGATCAGATGCACCGCCGAGACCAGAATCATCAGCAGGATGGGCAGGTACCACAGCGACGAAAACAGCCGCAGCGACTCTTGCACCCCGCGGTGCTGCAGGCGCTGCGCCAGTGGCCGATTGCGGATCAGATGCGCCACCGGCCGGCGCATGCGCACCACCAGCACCGCGAAGGACAGCGTGGCGAACAGGCCCGCGACCACCGCCAGGCTGGCGGTGAAATTGGTGCCCAACTGACGGGCGATCTGCGGGCTGGTGAGGGCGTCGCTCAGGGCCGCCAGAAAGCCGATCATGAACAGCGGGCGCGGCGCATAGCGACGCAGTGCCGTCACCGCTGCCCGCTTGTGACCGCTGTCGAACAGGGTGATCACGCACATGATCACCGAAGTGGAGAAAATGCCGCTGCTGGTGGCGTAGGTCAGTGACATGCCGATGGCTCTGGCGATGGAAGCGTCGAGCGAGTGACTGGCATACAGCGTCACCGGCAGGGCAATGATTGCCGGCAAAGTGAACGGCAGGATGTAGCCCAACAGGTTGTGCAGGCGCGGCCGCTCGCGGATGAAACGGCGGCGGTCGCTGCGGGCAACGATGAAGCGCCCGAGAAAATGCGCGAGCAGAAACGCTGCCATCCAGCACAGCGACAGCAGAATGAAATCCGTTGCCAGGTCGAGTGCCGAGTGGGAGTGTTTGTTGATCAGGGTGTCGACCTCGCTGGCGGCGCGGTCGGTGCGCAGGCGCCAGGTATCGAGCACATGTTCGTCGAGATCGAGCTTCTTCTGCACGTCGTCGATGCCAGTGCTGATGGCACCCAGCAGACCGCCTTGCACCAGCGGCGCTGGTGCTTCGACCGGCGCATCGGCCGCCGGTGCTTCAGCGGCTTGCAGGGTGGAAGTCAGCAGCAGGAACAGCAGGGGGAGGAGGATTTTCGCCGGGGAACTGAACACAATGCGGGTCGCTCTATTGATCGGTACACCAGTCGTTGAGTGAATTTTTACTGGCAAGTTCGCCGATCCACGGCATTTGTCGCGATTGTTCATCTTGCATTCAAGGTCGCCGCGTTCCGCTCGAGCGGTGCGCGCGGCTGCATGAAACTCTTTATCCAAGGCTTTGATCATGTCGTCGAACAGCACCTTCGCCACCGCCGCGCCGGGTCGGCAAGAGCAGTTTTCCACCCGTGTCGCTTTCTTCATCGCCGGCTTCGCCATGGCGGCCTGGGCGCCTTTGGTGCCGCTGGCCAAGGCGCGGGCGCAGCTCAGCGATGGCAGTTTGGGCCTGCTGTTGCTTGGGCTGGGCGCAGGTTCCATCCTGGCCATGCCATTGGCGGGTTATTTCTGCGCGCGCTGGGGCTGCCGGCGCGTCATCGTCGGTGCAGCCTTGCTCATCTGTCTGACGCTGCCGCTGCTGGCCAGCGTGGCAACCCTGCCGCTGTTGATCGCCGCAATCCTGGTGTTCGGCGCGGGAATGGGCGCCATCGACTGCGCCATGAACATCCAGGCGGTGCTGGTCGAGAAGGCCAGTGGCCGGCCGATGATGTCCGGCTTTCACGGTCTGTTCAGCGTGGGTGGCATCCTCGGAGCGGGCGGCATGACCGCTTTGCTTGCGCTGGGCCTGTCGCCGCTGCTGGCGGTGGCCTGCGTGGTATTGCTGACCCTTGTCGCGGTGTTCAAGGCGGCGCCGCATCTGCTGCCCTATGGCAATGAAAGCGACGGACCGCTGTTCGCCATGCCACGTGGGGTCGTGCTGTTTCTCGGGGCGCTGTGCTTCATCGTCTTTCTCACCGAGGGGGCCATGCTCGACTGGAGTGCTGTATTCCTGGTTTCCGAGCGCGACATGCAACCTGCCTATGCAGGGCTTGGCTATGCTGCCTTCGCCACGACCATGACCATCGGCCGGCTGACCGGCGATGCCATCGTCTCGCGCTTCGGTGGCGCCCGTGTCACGTTGTACGGGGGGCTCTGCGCGGCGATCGGGCTGGCCTTGTCGCTTGCCATTCCGGCTTGGCCGGCGGCATTGCTGGGCTATGCCTTGATCGGTGCAGGCTGCTCGAACATCGTCCCGGTGCTGTTCACCGCGGTCGGGCGCCAGACCACCATGCCGCAGAGCGCCGCCATTCCTGCCATGACCTCCCTTGGGTATGCGGGCATCCTGGTCGGTCCGGCCTTCATCGGCTTCGTGGCCCACGCCAGCAGCCTGTCGATTGCCCTGGGCGTGTTGATCGTGCTGCTCCTGTTCGTCGCGGCCAGCGGGCGACACCTGCGAAACTGAACGGGTCGTGCAGGGTCTACGCTGAACGTTCATCAACCGCTCATTGATCGCCACTCGATACGGAGTTCAGCCATGCAACTGCACGGATCCTGTCACTGCGGTGCTGTCACTTTCAGCCTGCACAGCGCCCATCCTTACCCCTATCAGCGGTGCTACTGTTCGATCTGCCGCAAGACCCAGGGCGGCGGCGGTTATGCCATCAACCTGGGCGGCGAGGCGGCCAGTCTCAATGTGCAGGGTCGCAGTCATATCACCGTCTACCATGCCAGGCTGCCAAACGAGAGCGGCAGTGGCACTCACCCCAGCACCGCCGAGCGGCATTTCTGCCATCTGTGCGGCAGCGCGCTGTGGTTGTTCGATCCGGCCTGGCCGGAGCTGGTGCATCCATTCGCCAGTGCCATTGACAGCGAGTTGCCAGTGCCACCTGAACACACCCACCTGCTGCTCGATTCCAAGGCAAGCTGGGTCGAGGTGGAGACCGGCAAGCACGACCGGCAGTTCCAGCAGTACCCGGACGAGTCGCTTGCGCAGTGGCACGAGCGGCTTGGCCTGACCCAGCCTTGAGTGTTGCGGGGGGGGGCTCGAAACATGGTGAATCACCTCGATGAGGTCGTCGGGCCATGCCGCAGCGAACGTCGGGGGTAATTCATCCTCAAACCCTTGAATCCACCGTGATCGAGGGCGAGATATCCATGAAGTTGTCCCTACTGGCGTCCCTGGTGTTTGGCGCGCTGCTGTCTCACTCGGCGATGGCCCAAGCGCCGAGGGCCACCGAGCAACCGCGTGAGCCAGTCACCCTGGCCGCCAACGATACGTCCAACCCCTACAACAGCCCTACTCGGCGGATCAATCCGAACAGCCGGCAGGGTACTACTGCGCCCAATCCGCAACTTCGCCAGCCGACGCCGCGCACCGACAATCCGCGGCCGCCGACGCTCGAAAACCGCGGCATCGGCAACGGTGAAAACCTGCGCCGTCCGGCCAACGGCACCCAACAACCCCGCACCGCCCCTGGCACGCGTTGATCACTCCATTCTTGCTGAAGGATAAGCCCATGTTGCAAAAAACCCTTTTGGCCTCGGCTTGCGCCGGCCTTGCGCTGTACGGACTGGCCGCTTCGGCGGCAACGGTGACCACCTACCCGAGCGAACTGGGCCAGATCACCGTGACGACCGTAGCCGAAGGCCTCAAATACCCTTGGGGCCTGGCGTTCCTGCCGGACAACAAGGGCATGCTGGTCACGGAAAAACCGGGTGATCTGCGCGTGGTCAGCGCCGAGGGCAAAATCTCTTCACCCATCAGCGGGGTACCGCAGGTATGGGCGAAGAACCAGGGTGGCTTGCTTGACGTCGTGCTGTCGCCCGACTTCAAGGCCGACCGCATGGTTTACCTGTCGTATGCCGAACAGGGCACGGATGGCAAAGGCGGCACGGCTGTCGGTCGTGGGCGGTTGTCCGAAGACCTGACCCACCTGGAAAACTTCACCACGATTTTTCGCCAGGAACCGAAGCTGTCGGTCGGCAATCACTTCGGTTCCCGTCTGGTGTTCGACCGCGACGGGTACCTGTTCATCGCCCTGGGCGAGAACAACCAGCGTGCCACTTCTCAGGACCTGGACAAGCTGCAGGGCAAGGTCGTGCGCATCTTCGCCGACGGCAAGGTGCCCAACGACAACCCGTTCGTCGGGCAGAAGGGTGTGCGTCCGGAAATCTGGTCGTTCGGGCACCGCAACCAGCAAGGCGCCGCGTTGAACCCATGGACCGGCACCCTGTGGACCCATGAGCACGGCGCCCGTGGCGGCGACGAGCTGAACATCATCGAGCGCGGCGCCAACTACGGCTGGCCGCTCTACACCCACGGAATCAACTACTCCGGGGAGCCGATTCCCGAGGCCCGTGGCAAGACCGGGCCGGGCATCACCGATCCGTACCATGTGTGGGAAAAGTCACCTGCCATCAGTGGCATGGCGTTCTATGACAACGACAAGTTCAAGCGCTGGAACCACAATCTGTTCATCGGTGCACTGGCCTCCGAAGACCTGATCCGCCTGCAGTTCGAGGGCGACAAAGTGGTTCATGAGGAACGTCTGCTGGGCGAGCGCGGCGAGCGAATCCGCGACGTGCGCCAAGGTCCGGATGGCTATCTGTATGTGTTGACCGACGACGACGACGGGGAATTGCTCAAGATCGGTCTTGAATGAATCCCAACGTTTCATCGTTTATCTGAAACCTCTCGTTCATCTCCGAGTCGATTGCTGGTCAATGGCCAGCATGGCCTCGACGATTTCGTGTCCTCAAGAGGTTCAGCATGATTGGCGTCATCATTCCTGTGCAAAACGAGCAGGCCAGCCTCGACCGATGCCTGCAGTCGGTCATGCTGGCTGCCGAGCACGGTACCTTGTGTACCGAACTGGTGCGGATCGTTGTGGTGCTGGATGGCTGCAGTGACAGGTCGCGTGATATCGCCCAGCGCTATCCGGTGAGGTTGATCGACATCAATGTCGCGGACAAAGTGGCCTCCCGGGCCGCCGGCGCTGCCCATCTGGTGCAGGCTGGCGCACGATGGCTGGCTTGCACCGAAGCTGATGTTCAGGTGCCTGATGATTGGCTGGCGGCGCAACTGGCCTATGGCGTCGATGCAGTGTGTGGGCGGGTGGATGCCGAGCCGGGGACCAGTCCCTTGGTGCACGGTCGGCGGCGGCGGTCGGTGGCTATGGACGAGCGGCGCTCGAACGTCCATGTGGCGAATCTGGGGATCAGTACCTTGGCCTACATCGACGCAGGGGGGCTGAATGCCACGCTGGGGCATGACGAGCGGCATCTGATCGAGCAGGTGGAAGCCCGCGGCCGGCGCATTGCCTGGAGTGGCTCTGTGCGCGTCAGCCGATGTGCACCGGCAGGCGGCGGGTACGGCGAGCCGGCGCGGTTGCCGGGGTTGTGCAAGGTGAGTGGGTTCTGACAGGGTAAATGTGACATGGTGAATGTGATCACGCTGGTGCATGGCCGCGAGCGACAGCTGGCCAATGTCATCCGGGGGCTGGAGCAGGGCAGCCTGATGCCCGAAGCGTTCTGGGTGGTGTTCATGAACCAGCCGGCGCGTGAGTTGCACAGCGACCGCTTTCCCATCCACTGCTTTGTGGTCGATGACGCGTCCCATGGCTTGCCGCTGGCGAGGGCGCGCAATGCCGTACGCCACTGTGAGGGTGAGCAGTGGGTATTCCTCGACGTGGACTGCATTCCGAGCCAAAGCCTGCTGTCCGATTACACGGCGGCGCTGCGCGAAAGACCTGAAGCCCTGCACCTGGGCGAGGTCCGTTACCTGCCCAGTAGCGCGCGGATGGAAGACTGGACTCAAGCCACGCTGATACGCGACGGCGTTGCCCATCCGCTCAGCCAATACCGCGGAAAGCCGGGTTCGCTGCTTGCGCATCACCTGTTCTGGTCGCTGAATTTCGCTTGCACCCGTGAGGTATTCGAACGCATCGGTGGATTCGACGAGGGGTACCTGGGCTACGGCGCCGAAGACACGGATTTTGCGTTCAGCGCGCGTCACCATGGCGTTGAGCTACGAACGGCAGCGGCCTTGGCCTTCCATCAATACCACCCTACCTGGCGTCCGCCGCTCAACCATTTCTCGGCGATCGTGGCCAATGCGCAACGCTTCCACCAGCGCTGGGCGCAATGGCCTATGGAGGGCTGGCTTGGCGAGTTTGCCGAACTGGGCCTGGTGAGTTGGACGTCTGACTCGCTGGAGATCCTGCGTCATCCCACTGATGCTGAAGTCGACGCCTGCCTCGACCAGGCCGGCTCGGGGTTCTGAAAACGCCGTCAGATCCGGCAATGATTGTGCGCTTGCCCTGAGGCCGTCTGTTTTCTAGGTTGATGGCTTTTTCGGTGGACAGGGAATGTCGGCGTGCAGGAAAGCCTATGTATTGCGCAAGGGGCGCTGCAGCGAGGTAGGCCAGGTTTACTCCATCACCTGTGTGACGGTTGGTCGAGCTCAGGTTTTTTCCTGCTTGCAGAGCGCCCGGTCGCTGGTTGCTCAGTTGCGCGCATTGCATGACGCAGGGGATGTAGAGTCATTGGCCTGGGTGGTGATGCCGGATCATCTGCACTGGTTGTTTCAATTGCGCAGGGGCGACCTGGCTACGATCGTTGGCCGGATGAAAGCGCGCAGCAGCCTGGCCATCAATCGACGAAACGGGACCTGTGGCCGACTCTGGCAAAAGGGGTATTACGGCCGTGCCTTGCGCCGCGAAGATGATCTCAGAAGCGCAGCGCGCTACATCATCATGAACCCGGTCCGCGCCGGGCTGGTTAAGAAGGTCGGCGATTATCCATTGTGGGACGCGATCTGGCTGTGATCAGCGATCGCGTGCACCGCCGATGTGGCTTGCGTCGTGGTGAGTCAGGCGCAACGCATACACCGCCGACGCGGCTCGCGCCGCTGCTACTGGGGGGTCGGGCCGGGGTCGAGGAGGTGGGTGATGCGGCCGACCAGGTCGCCCATGCGGAAGGGCTTGATGACCATGTCCATGCCTTCGGCAAGAAAAGTCTGCAAGTCCAAGGCGTTTTCCGCATAGCCGGTCATGAACAACACCGGCAGCTCGGGGCGCAAGGCGCGGGCGCCGTCGGCGAGCACGCGGCCGTTCATTTGCGGCAGGCCTACATCGGTCAGCAGCAACTGGATCGACGGGTCATCGCGCAATAGGTCCAATGCATCCAGTGCACTGTCCACCTCGGTGCAGCGGTACCCTGCGTCGATCAGCGCTTCGACCACGAACATCCGTACCGACGCCATGTCTTCCACCACCAGCAGATGCTCACCATTACCGCGGTTTTCCAGCTGTACCGGCTCGCTGGGCTGCGGCAGCAGCGCCAGGCCAGCCGGCAGCATCAGGGTCACCTCGGTGCCGTGGCCGAGCAGGCTGCGGATCCGTACATCGCCACCGGACTGCCGGGCAAATCCGTAGATCGTCGACAGACCCAACCCCGTACCTTTGCCGACGGCCTTGGTGGTGAAGAACGGGTCGAAGACCTTGTCGATGATGCTGTGATCGATCCCGGTACCGTCGTCACGCACCGACAGCACCACGTAGTCGCCATCGGCCAGGCGCGTGTCGCCCCGCGAATAGGCGGCGAAAGTCGACAGGCGAATGTTGCCGCCCTCGGGCAGCGCATCGCGGGCATTGATCACCAGGTTGAGCACTGCATTTTCGAATTGAATCGGATCGACCATGGCGATGGCCGCGCTGTCGGTCAGGTCCAGGCTCAGGGTGATCCGTTCACCGATGGTGCGGCGCAGCAGGTCTTCCAGCGAATGCACATGCTGGTTGATCGCGATCGGCCGCGTGTCGAGCGGCTGCTGACGGGCGAAGGCCAGCATTCGATGGGTGAGGGCGGCCGCGTTGGTGGCCGATTGCAGCGCCGCGTCGGCATAGCGTGACACGGCTTTGTCGACGTTGCCGGTGGCACCTTGCACACCGACGGGCTCGACCCGCTTCTTGATCAGCTCCAGCGCCGTGATGATGCCGGTCAGCAGATTGTTGAAGTCGTGCGCGATACCCCCGGTGAGCTTGCCCAGCGCGTCCATCTTCTGCACCTGCAGCAATTGCGTCTCGGTGCGCGCTCGCTCGGCCACTTCCTGCGCCAGCAATGTCTGCGCGTCAGCCAACTGGATCTGCTGCTGACGCTCGCGCTGACGGTGCTCGGTCACATCCTCGATGAACACCAGGCTGTGCCCGGGCGCGCGATAGGGCGAGACCTGCCACTCGGTTTCGCGCAGTTGATCACCGACCTTGATGGTCAGGTTGCCGCGCCAGCGTTCGCCCTTGCTCAAGCGCACCTGCAGGTCGTCCAACACGGTGTCCTGCCCGGCCGCCAGTTGCGCTTGCAGGCTGGTCAGGGATACCGGGGTAGGCAACAGTTGCGAGAACGCATGATTGCACTCGATCACCTGCAGCTGCTCGTCGATCACCGCGATGGGCGCGGCGATGTTGGCGAAAATCTCGCGAAAGCGTGCCTCGCTCTCGCGCAGCGCGTTCTCGGTATCGCGCACGCGCAGCAGGGTGCGCAGGGTTGCCAGGAGCACGTCGGCGTCTACCGGATGGATCAGGTAAGCATCCGCCCCGGCTTCCAGGCCAGTGATGATGTCGCCGGTCTGAATGGAAGCCGCCGACACATGGATGATCGGCAGCAAGGCGGTGGCCGGTTTGGCGCGCAGCAGTCGGACGATGTCGAAACCGCTCATGTCCGGCAGGTTGACGTCGAGAATCAACGCGTCCAGTTGCTCGCTGGCAATCAGCGCCAGGCCATCGCCGCCAGTGCCGGCTTCCAGTATGACGATGCCGTGGCGTTCCAATCGCCGCCGCAGCGCATAGCGAGTGGCGCTGTTGTCATCGACGATGAGTACCCGCACTTCAGGTGTCATGGCCAGGCTCCGGCGCAATGGCCAACGGAATGATCACAAAGAATGTCGAACCCACCCCCGGGCTGCTTTGCACGCCAACCGTACCGCCCAGCAACTCGGCGAAACGCTTGCACAGCGACAGGCCCAGGCCGGTGCCGCGCAGGCGTTTCTGCACCGGCGAATCGATCTGGGCAAAGTCCTCGAACAACGTACCGTGCAGCTCGGCAGGAATGCCGATACCGGTATCGCTCACGGCGAAGCGGATCTGCGATGGCGATTCCAGCCTGGCCGACACCCGCACCTCACCTGCCAGGGTGAACTTCAACGAATTGGAGATGAAGTTGCGCAGGATCTGCGCGAGCTTCTTGTCATCGGTATAGAGGCGGGGCAAACCAACAGGCTCTTCGAAAATGAGGTCCACCGCGCTGGCATTGACGATCGGCCGAAACATGCCGCGCAACGCCGAGAACAGATCGAACATGTCGAACCACGCCGGTGAAATGCTGATCCGTCCCGCCTCGATCTTGGCCAGGTCGAGCAGGTCGTCGACCATGTCACTGAGTTCCTGGGCGGCATGGGTGATGAAACTCACCTGCTTCTGCTGCTCCGGTGCCAAGGGGCCGTCCAGTTCATCGGCAAGCAGGCCGGTAATGCTCAGGATCGAGCCCAGCGGGGTGCGGAATTCATGGCTCATGTAGGACAGGAAGCGGCTCTTGAGGTCCGAAGCCTGGCGCAGTTCCTCAGCCTGGCCGTCAAGTTCGCCATACAGTGCCAGCACGCCCTGGTTGGTTTCATCCAGTTCGTCACGCAAGGCCTGGGCCTCGGCACGCAGTTGGGCGATCAATGCCGCACTGGCCTCGGTATCCAGATCGAGGGGTTCAGACATGAGGTGGCTCCAGAGCGATGACCAATACGGTGATGTCGTCGCGACCGCGACAGAAGTCGCGGTACAGCACCGACGCAATGATGGCGGGATGAAGATGGACCAGGCCCGGATAGTCGGCCATGTTCCAGCGTGACTGCAGGCCATCGCTGTACAGAACGAGCAACTGCTCGTTCGCCTCATCGAACGTGAAGGCTTGCGTGCGACGGAACTGTCCGCCGACGATCCCCGGATGGGAGGCCAGTCCGCGGCTCTTGCCCGGCGATATCAGGGTGGCGCCGATGTTGCCGATGCCGGCGAAACGCAGTTGCCCGGCGTCGTATTCGAACTGGGCAACGGCCACTGCACCACCGCGGGTGCCGTTCATGGCCTGGTGCATGTCGTCGAGCACATGCTCGGGCCGTGCGAACGGCGCCTGAGCGAACGCCTGGCAACCTGCACGCGCGGCCTTTTCGGCCTCTTCGCCATGGCCGAGACCATCGACCACCACGGCGCTGATGCCCTCGCCGGCGAACGTCACCTGCCAGGCATCGCCGCAGGCCGGGTCGTCGTGCAGCGAGCGCTGGGTCACACCCAGGCGCAGGTCGGCGAGCTTGTGGCGCTTGCGGTAGAGGCGTGCCAGCACCACTGAACCGCGGGCGTCGCTGTACGCATCGAACACTTCCGATTGCCGCGCCAGCGCGCCGAGGCCGATGCCCTGAGTGCCGCGGGTGGAATAGCCGTCGGCCATGCACTCGTGCAGCTCGAAACCGGTGCCGCGATCCAGTGCCAGCAGTTCCACACCCGGTGAAGTTGGATGGGGCAGGGCACGCAGGTGCAGCTCGCCGTGGCCGGCATGCTTGAGGATATTGCTGGCCAGCTCGGTGGCCAGCAGCGCCACGCGGCCGCAGTCGGTTTCGTCCAGGCCCTGCGCCTGCGCCATCTTCTGCGCGGCACGGCGGGCTTCGCCTACCTGGCTGGGGTCCTGCAGTGCGATCACCTGGGTGATGACACTGCGGAAAGTCAGGTCCATCGAGTGATCGTCACGCGGGTGCCCTGGCCAGGCGCGGTGTCCAGTTCGAACTCCTCGACCAGGCGACGTGCACCGGTCAGGCCCAGGCCAAGGCCGTTGCCCGAGGTCCAGCCGTCGGTCAGCGCCAGCTTCAGATCGGGAATGCCTGGGCCTTCGTCGCGAAACGTCAGGCGCAGGCCTTTGCGCACGCCGTCATCGAGAATTTGCCAGTCCATGTCGCCGCCACCGCCATAGACCACGGTGTTGCGCGCCAGCTCGCTGACCGCCGTCACCAGCTTGGTCAGGTCGATCAGGCGCATGCCGCAGTCCTGGGCCAGCTTGCGCGCGGTCTGGCGGGCCAGCACCACGTCCTGTTCGAGGCGCACCGGTTGACTGCCGCTGCTCTCGATGTTCATGAGCCGTTCACCCGTGCCTGCAGCAGGCGCATGCCGCGCTCCACGTTCAGCGCGGTGCTCACGCCCGGCAGGTTCATGCCCAGCTCGACCAGCGTGATCGCCACGGCGGGCTGCATGCCGACCAGCACGGTTTCGGCGTCCATGATCCGCGACAGGCCGGAGATGGTGCCAATCATCCGGCCGATGAACGAATCGACCATGTCCAGTGCGGAAATGTCGATCAATACGCCCCGAGCCGAAGTCTTGCTGATCTTTTCCGACAGGTCATCCTGCAGCGCCAGCGCCAGCTGATCGTGCATGTCGACCTGGATGGTCACCAGCAGGTACGCGCCCATCTGCAATATAGGGATGCGTTCCATGGGCTCAAACCGCCTTGCTGACGGTCAGGTTCAAACGGCGCAGGGCCAGGGCCAGGGCATCGGCCAGATTGGCCTTGGTGACCACGCCTTGCAGGTCCAGGCCTAGGTGCACGATGGTCTGCGCGATCTGCGGGCGCACGCCACTGATGATGCAATCGGCACCCATCAGGCGGATGGCGGTGACCGTCTTGAGCAGATGCTGGGCGACCAGGGTGTCGACCGTCGGCACCCCGGTGATATCAATGATGGCAATTTCAGAGCCGGTGTCGACGATGCGCTGCAACAGCGATTCCATCACCACTTGGGTACGCTGCGAGTCCAGCGTGCCGATCATTGGCAGTGCCAGTACGCCTTCCCACAGCTTGACGACAGGGGTGGAGAGTTCGAGCAGTTCTTCCTGCTGCCGCTTGATGACCATCTCGCGGGACTTCTGGAAAGTGCGGATGGTGTGCATGCCCAGCCCGTCCAGCAGGTCCGAAACCAGTAGCACCTGCTCGGCTAGCTCGGCTGGATGGCTGGCATACGCCGCCTGCAGCACGGCGAACAGCGGGCGCTTGAGGGCGAAGATGAAGTGCGCGGTCTGGTGCGAGTCGTGGCCCAGCAGCGCACGGCTGTGGGACAGTTTCTCCAGTACCTGACGGACATCGGCCCATTGGCTGCCGGCAACGTTGTGGGTCTGACTGGTTTCCAGGGCGCCGATCAACTGACTGAGCAGCTCGCTGCTCTGCTGCTGGAGGTCAGCTTCCTTGATGTTGCGCGTCGCTCCGCTGGCTTCAAGGCCTGCGAGCCATTGCTCGACGATGGCATTTTGCTGGGATTTGAAAGCGTCAACGGTTTGCGTGTTCAGCGCGGCCATGCAAGAACTCCTGGTACAGAGATGGGGCGAGATAGCGTAATGATGGCCGATTATCTGCTAAACGCCGAATCCCGTCGATGGCCAAAAGCGCACGGCATCCGGCCGCCATCGACCCGGCACGCGGCGCTTGAATCGGCTAGCTCGCGAGCAGGGTCATGACCGGTTCCGGCAGCGGCGGCAATCCATGGGCCGCACGCGCCTTGTCGCACGCCGGGTTATGTTCGCCGTGTTCCCAGGAGGCATCGAATTCGCGGCAGGTACTGGAGCGCTGGGCATACATCGTACAAACGATTCCGACCTTGCCCACCTCGCCGGCGAGGGCGATGCAGCGCGTGGGCTTGGCGTCGGTGCCCAGCATCGCCACCCGATTGTGGGTGACTTGAATAACTTGCTCGTCAGGCACCAGGCCGCCCGCAGACTGGCATTCGCCCCAATAGAAGGACACACGGAAATGCGCGCAGCAGGCGCCGCACTCAAGGCAGGGATTGGCTTTGGACATGTTGGCTCGGGAGGGGGGGCAACAGCGTTATTGGGGACCGCGACCACGCCGCCATTCTAGGCCTGCCGTGGCGGTTGGGAAGGGGGCGCTCAAGGTATATTTCAAAGGCGCCGAGCCGCCCGCGAACACCTGAAAAGGTGACATGTTCGCGCTGTCATCACACAACTTGCTGATATATGATCGGTTTTCCTTTTCCAGCCATGATCGCGCCGCCATGAGCAACGACATCGTCACCGCCGACATCACGCGTCGCAGGCCGGGCAACCTGGCCCAGAGCCTGGTGGACGATGTCTGCAGGATGATCAGTCAGGGTGTGGTCAAGCCCGGAGACAAGCTGCCCACCGAACTCGAATTGATGGCGGTGGGCGGTGTCAGCCGGGCCACCGTGCGCGAGGCGCTGTCCCGCCTGCAGGTGTCGGGCATCGTCGAGACCCGTCGCGGCATCGGCACTTTCGTCCTCAACGTCCCGGGTTCGACCGTATCGCGCCTGGACCCGGCTACCATCGTCACCCTGCAGGACGTCATCGCCATTCTCGATGTACGCATCAGCTTCGAGATCGAAGCGGCGGGGCTGGCGGCATTGCGTCGCAGCGACGAGCAACTGGCGAGTATCGAAGATGCGCTCAAGCGCTTCGAGCAGGCATCCGATACCAGCGGATCGATCGTTTCCGATTTCCAGTTCCACCTGCAGATCGCTCAGGCCTCCAACAACCGCTATTTCGCCGACATCATTACGCATTTCGGCACCAGCATGTTCCCCCGTGCACGCTTGGACACCGTGGCCATCGCACGGCTGGATCGGCAGCAGAAGCACGAGCGGCTGGTCCGCGAACATGCTCACATCTTCGAAGCGGTCGCCCGCTGCGACTATGATGCCGCCCGCGCAGCCATGCGCATCCACTTGTCCAACAGCCGGGCGCGCGTGGTCAAGGCGCATGAAGAACTGTCCATCTGACCTCTGCAATTACGGCCCCGACAACGTAGTACGATGACTTCCTACCCACATCGCTACATCTTTGGAAATAATTCATCTCCGAGGTCTGGATATAATCAGCGTTGTACGATAACGTAACTGCAGTACCGGCACAGACCGGTGTCCCCTAATAATTCCAACGTCCAGGGTGCTGCAACCATGATTATCCACGCGATATCTTCCCGCTGTTGTCCGACTTCCTCCGTCCCGCAGAGTCACGGCTCGCAGCCCGGCTGAATGAGCGACACCTGAAACACCCGGCTACCTACCCTCTACCCGCATAAAAATAACTCGTGGGAGTACCTTCGCATGCCAGCGACGAAGAAGACGCATGTGCGTTACATGATCCTGTTCCTGTTGTTCGTGGTGACAACCCTGAACTACGCGGATCGCGCCACCATTTCCATCGCCGGTGCCAGTCTGCAGAAAGACCTGGGCATCGACGCCGTTACCCTCGGCTATATCTTCTCCGCTTTCGGTTGGGCATACGTCCTGCTGCAGATCCCCGGTGGCTGGTTGCTCGACCGCTTCGGCTCGAAGAAGGTGTATGCCTGGAGCATTTTCCTCTGGTCGCTGTTCACCGTGATGCAGGGTTTTGTCGGCTACCTGCCGATGGCCAACGCGGTGATCGCGCTGTTCATGCTGCGCTTTCTGGTCGGCGCAGCCGAAGCCCCGTCGTTTCCCGGTAACGCACGCATCGTTGCGGCCTGGTTTCCGACTGCCGAGCGCGGCACGGCGTCGGCGATCTTCAACTCGGCGCAGTATTTCGCCACGGTGCTGTTCGCTCCGCTGATGGGCTGGATCGTGCATTCCTGGGGCTGGGAGCATGTCTTCGTGGTCATGGGCGGCCTGGGTATCCTGTTCTCGGGCGTCTGGCTCAAGTACATCCACAATCCCAAGGAACACCCAAGCGTCAGTGCCGAAGAGCTGGAGTTCATCGAGCAGAACGGCGGGCTGGTGGACATGGACCAGGCCAAGGGCGGCAAGTCCAAGCCGAAGTGGAACTACATTCGCCAACTGCTGACCACGCGCATGATGCTTGGTGTGTACCTGGGGCAGTTCTGCATCAACGGCATCACCTACTTCTTCCTCACCTGGTTTCCGGTGTACCTGGTCCAGGAACGCGGCATGACCATCCTCAAGGCGGGCTTCATCGCCTCGCTGCCAGCGATCTGCGGATTCATCGGTGGCGTGTTGGGCGGGGTCATCTCGGACAGCCTGCTGCGTCGCGGCCACTCGCTGACCTTCGCGCGCAAGACGCCGATCGTCTGCGGCTTGATGCTGTCGACCACCATGGTGATCTGCAACTATGTGCAGGCCGAATGGATGGTGGTGGCGTTCATGGCCCTGGCGTTCTTCGGCAAGGGCGTGGGTGCGCTGGGCTGGGCCGTGGTGTCCGACACCTCGCCCAAGCAGATCGCCGGGATCAGCGGCGGGTTGTTCAACATGTTCGGTAACGTGGCCTCCATCACCACGCCGATCGTGATCGGCTACATCATCAGTGCCACCGGCTCGTTCAAGTACGCGCTGGTCTATGTGGGCGCCAACGCCCTGGTAGCCGTGTTCAGCTACCTGGTGATCGTCGGGCCGATCAAGCGCGTGGTACTGCGCGAAGAGAACGGCGACCCGGTCGTCGACGATGCACCGCAGCTGAACGCCGCTCGTCCCTGAAGCGTCTGCAGCCAACGACAAGACCGCGGCCGGCAGTGCCGGTACGCGGCTCTCGATTCAGCCTGAGTTGATTGGAAGGGCCAAGCCATGCAATTGATCGAACATTCCGATTCTCCCCGCTACGTGCGCCTGCACGCAGACGATAACGTCGTGGTCGTGGTCAACGATCAGGGCGTGGCCGAAGGCAGCCGTTTCCCCGATGGCCTGACGGTCATCGAAGGTGTGCCGCAGAGCCACAAGGTCGCCACCGTCAACATCGCCGAGGGCGGTGCTGTGGTGCGTTACGGTCAGATCATCGGCTACGCACTGGAGCCGATCCATCAAGGCAGCTGGGTCAAGGAAAGCCAGTTGGCGATGCCCTCGGCGCCGCCTCTGGACAGCCTGCCGATGTCCGACGCGGTACCCCCGGCGCTGCCGCCGCTGGAGGGCTTCACCTTCCAGGGCTACCGCAATGCCGACGGTACCGTGGGTACCCGCAATATTCTGGGCATCACCACCACGGTGCAGTGCGTGACCGGAGTGCTGGACCATGCGGTGAAGCGCATTCGCGAAGAGCTGCTGCCCAAGTATCCCCACGTCGACGACGTGGTGGCTTTGACCCATAGCTACGGCTGCGGCGTGGCCATCAATGCCCGTGATGCCTACATTCCGATTCGCACCGTGCGCAACCTGGCACGCAACCCGAACCTGGGCGGCGAAGCCCTGGTGATCGGCCTGGGTTGCGAGAAGTTGCAGGCCGGGCAGGTGATGCACGAGGACGATCCCTCGGTAGACCTGAGCGAGCCATGGTTGTACCGCCTGCAGGATTCCGGGCATGGCTTTGGTGAAATGGTCGAACAGATCATGGCGCTGGCCGAGACGCGGCTGGCCAAGCTGGATCGTCGGCGTCGCGAAACGGTGCCCGCCAGCGAGCTGATCCTGGGCATGCAGTGCGGCGGTAGCGATGCGTTCTCCGGGATCACCGCCAACCCGGCTCTGGGCTTCGCCTCTGACCTGCTGGTTCGCGCCGGGGCCACGGTGATGTTCTCCGAGGTCACCGAAGTCCGCGATGCCATCTATATGCTGACTTCGCGAGCCGAAACCCACGAAGTGGCCACCCAGCTCGTGCGCGAGATGGACTGGTACGACAATTACCTGGAACGCGGCGCAGCCGATCGCAGTGCCAACACCACGCCTGGCAACAAGAAAGGTGGGTTGTCCAACATCGTCGAGAAGTCGCTGGGCTCGATCGTCAAATCGGGCAGCAGCGCCATCAACGGTGTCCTTGGCCCGGGCGAGCGGGTCAACCGCAAGGGCCTGATCTACTGCGCCACGCCGGCCAGCGACTTCGTTTGCGGCACGCTGCAGCTGGCGGCCGGGATGAACCTGCACGTGTTCACCACGGGTCGCGGCACCCCGTACGGCCTGGCGATGACGCCGGTGGTGAAGGTGTCCACTCGCACCGAACTGGCCGAGCGCTGGCCTGACCTGATCGATATCGATGCCGGGCGCATCGCGACTGGCCGGGCGACTATCGAGGAGCTGGGCTGGGAGCTGTTCCACTACTACCTGGCCGTGGCCAGTGGTGAAAAACAGACGTGGGCCGAGCGCTATCGCTTGCACAACGACATCACCTTGTTCAATCCCGCGCCGATCACCTGATCCGGCGTTCCGACCGGCAGCTGGCAACCTGCTGCCGGTCGGTTCGACAAAAGAAGCGTCAAAAAAGGGAATCAAATAGCTACCTCCAGTGTCGAAGTGCCACTAAACTGTCATTCTTCGTTTCGGTACCTACACTAGAGGTTTTTGCATGAAGCTCAGTCCGTTTGCGGGCAAACCTGCTCCAGCCCAATTGCTGATCGACATCCCGCGTCTGGTCACGGCCTATTACACCGGCCAGCCTGATGCAAGCGAACCCACTCAGCGTGTGGCATTCGGGACCTCGGGGCACCGTGGCAGCTCGTTCGACTTGAGCTTCAATGAGGCTCATGTTCTGGCAATCAGCCAGGCGATCTGCCTCTACCGTAGCAGCAAGGGGATCGACGGGCCGCTGTTCGTCGGTATCGACACCCACGCGCTGTCGACCCCGGCAGGCGCCAGCGCCCTGGAAGTGTTCGCCGCCAACGGCGTGCAGGTGATGTTGTCCAAGGACGACGAGTACACCCCGACACCGGCGGTTTCCCACGCGATCATCTGCTACAACCGTGGACGCAGCAGCGGCCTGGCGGACGGTGTGGTCATCACGCCATCGCACAACCCGCCGCAAAGCGGTGGTTTCAAGTACAACCCACCCAATGGCGGTCCGGCCGACGGTGACGTGACCAAGTGGATCGAGGCCAAGGCCAACGAGCTGCTTGCCGCTGACCTGAGCGGCGTCAAGCGCATGCCTCACGAGCAGGCGCTGAAGGCCGCCACCACTCACCGGCACGACTACATCGGTCACTATGTGGCCGACCTGGTCAATGTGATCGACTTCGACGTCATCCGCAAAGCCGGCCTGCGCCTGGGTGTGGATCCGCTGGGCGGGGCAGGTGTGCGCTACTGGTCGGCCATTGCCGAGCACTATCAGCTCGACCTGCAGGTGGTGAACACCGAAGTCGATGCCACCTTCCGCTTCATGTGCGTGGACTGGGACGGCCAGATCCGCATGGACCCGTCGTCCAGCTACGCCATGCAGGGGCTGATCGGCCTGAAGGATCGCTTCGACGTGGCCTTTGCCTGTGACCCCGACCATGACCGTCATGGCATCGTTACCCCAACGGGCGGGTTGCTGGCACCCAACAACTACCTGGCAGTGGCCATCGACTATCTGTTTCAGAACCGTCCGCAGTGGCGCACCGACGCGGCCGTGGGCAAGACGGTGGTCAGCAGCGGCATGATCGACCGCGTCACCGCGCGCCTGGGGCGTCGTCTGCATGAAGTGCCGGTGGGCTTCAAGTATTTCGCCGATGGCCTGTTCGATGGCTCGCTGGGGTTTGGCGGTGAGGAGAGCGCCGGTGCGTCGTTCCTGCGCATGGATGGCAGTGTCTGGACCACCGACAAGGACGGGTTGATTCCGGCCCTGTTGGCCGCTGAAATGACCGCGCGCACGGGGCGCGACCCGAGCCAGGCGTATGAGGCACTGACGCAGAGCCTGGGCGAGCCGTTCTCCACGCGCGTCGAGGCCAAGGCCAATCCGCAGCAGAAAGCGGCCTTGAGCAAGCTGTCGCCCGAGCAGGTGAAGTCGACCGAATTGGCCGGTGAGCCGATCGAGCAGATCCTCAGCCATGCGCCGGGCAATGGGCAGGCCATCGGTGGCTTGAAAGTCATCACGGCCAACGGCTGGTTCGCCGCGCGTCCCTCGGGCACCGAAGACATCTACAAGATCTACGCCGAAAGCTTCATCGACGAAGCGCATCTGCAGCGTCTGGTAGCCGAAGCGCAGGTGCTGGTGGATTCCGCCATCGGTTGATCCCAAACCTGTCCCGTGGGAGCGGTCATTGGCCGCGAAGAAGGCGCTGCGGAATATCTGCCATACCGCGTCGCCCGTTTCGCGGCCACGGACCGCTCCCATAGGAAACCCGGTATCCACAGGAAATCCGGTATTCCACGGGAAATCCGGTATCCTGTGGGAGCGGTCATTGGCCGCGAAGGGGGCGCTGCGGTGGATCGGGTACACCGCATGGCCGTTGACGCGGCTTGCGCCGCTGCTACAGAGGGTGTGCAGCGTTCGAAGGTTGGATCTTTGGTATATTGCGGTCCTCGCGATATGCCCAGGAGTTTTCGTGTCATCGCAACCTACCGACAAAGACCGTCAAGCCCAGGGCTTGATCGCCCGGGGCTGGCGTTGGCTGCGTTCGCAGCAGCGTGACGCCTGGTTTCACACGCCGCTCACAGAAGCCACTGCGCCGACCCCGCCTTGCGAACCACCTCCCGAGTCACAGCCGAAACGGCTACCCCGCGCGCCGAAAAAACCCGTCACGCCGCAAGCGCCGCAGCCGTTGCTGTTCGCACCCTGGCAGCTCGAACTCACGCCCGCGTTGAAGAAATCCATCAAAGCCGACGTCGCTGCGCGCCTGCCCGAACACGCACAACCTAGCCCGGCTCAGTGGAAAATGATCTTCAGCACCACACCCGCCACGTGCGTGGTGGCTGGCGCAGGTGCAGGCAAATCTACATCGCTTGTACTGCGCGTACTGGTGCTGCACCACTACATGGGCTTTGAACTCGACAGCCTGAGCGTGGTGACCTTCACCCGGGAATCACGTCGAGACTTTATTAATAAGTTGTGCCAAGTCTTTGATCTATGGGAAGTAAACTACGTATTCGAGAATTTACGCGAAGTAGTCAGAACCTACCATTCGCTGGTTCTGCCGTTGATCCACGCGCTGCCTGACCTGAGTGAAGTGCGCGCCTTCGAAAACCTGGGCGCGGCCACCGCTGGTAGCGAAGAAGCCAATCCCTTTCAGCTGCGACTCAACGACACCCAGCGTCAATTGATGAACGAGTGCTATCGCAGCCTGATGAGCAGCGATCCGTCGTTCGGGGAACGCATCGGCGCCTTGCGCAGGAACGCCGCACAGCTGCGCAAATTGGACCCGCAGGACCCCGACGTGCAGAAGCGCCTGAAGGCGCTGAGCTTGGCCAGCGCTCGCGACACCGAACTGTGTGATCTGATCGAAGAACACTGGCGCGCACAGGATGCCTGGCCTATAAAAGGGATCAAAATACATCGACAAGCCATTGATATTAAAGGTTTTACATTTTATGCCCATGGCTATATTGCAAAGTTGAATACTTGGGTCGTGCTCGGGTTCGATCCCGGTACCGATGCCCAGTTGACTCGGCCCACGGGCAAGATCCCGGTTTGGGGAGAATGGGCAGTAAAGCGCACCCTGTTTCAAGCTTTCTGTGATAAGCCATTGATATGGCTCGATAATCCATCCGATGTCAAGAAAGTGCTGGCGGCGTTGAACAGCAAGGCATTGACCGGGCCCGGTTTCGAATACCAGTTGCCCGGCGAACTCGCCCCCGCGCCGCTGCTCGACTGCTTCGTAGCCGCGGCCACCTTCATCGAGAACCTTGGACTGCAGGTCGTGGACGCCATCGACCGGATGACCTGGAACGCCGAAGATTCCGAAGGGGACTTTTTCGCGGCCTTGCGGCTGTTCTGGCCCGCACTCGAAGCCCACCTGCAAAACCAGGCACCGCCCGTCATGCTGTTCAACCGCATGTTCGCGATGCTTGGAGAAGGCCCGGGCTCGCGGGTCAGCGAACTGCCTGACGACGCACTGCGCCCCATGTCCCATCTGCTCGTCGATGAATTTCAGGACATCTCCGCGCAGATCGTCGGCTGGTTGAGGGCAAGCCTCGCCGAAATCCTGCGCCGGGGTCCTGCGTTGGCCGGTGAACGAGGCGCGCAGCACAGCTCGATCATGTGCGTCGGCGACGACTGGCAGTCGATATATGGATGGCGTGGCAGTAACCCGAGCTACTTCATGCAGTTCAACCGTACCTTCAGCGCTCACAAGCACACGCGTGTACTGCTGATCGACAACTACCGCAGCCTTCAAGCGATCATCGACGCCGCCGAGCATATCGTGGCGTCGGCACCGGCCATACCCGGCAAGAAAGCCCTGGCCCGCAGCGCATTCGACCGTGAGCCATTACCTGTGACCCTCTTGAGTCGAGACCTTGCCGATCTGGCGCGGCGCGCCGCCGAACATCACGCCGCAGGCGACTCGATTCTGGTGCTCTATCGTCGCAACAGTGACCGCCAGGCCTTGGCCGAGCATATCCAGGGCCTGTTGCAGGCAGATCAAGCGTTGCCACCCGAGCAGCGCCGTTTGCGCCAGCTCACGTTCCACAGCGCCAAGGGTCTGCAGGCCGACGCGGTCTTCCTGTTGGGTGACTGCCAGTACGCCAGTCGCTCGCCCTACAAGAACCAGGTCTATACCCTGGCGGGCCTGGCGCAGGCGGGGCAGGTGGATGGTTACGACAGTGCCCAGCACGAGGAAGCGCTGCGCCTGGCCTATGTCGGGATAACCCGCGCCATCCACAGCTGTTACTGGTATGTGGAAACCACTACCAAACCAGGTGCCCGCGCATCGGATCGAGTGGACGCCAGGATGCCGTGCTTCAGCGACGTGCGGGTCAAGCCCAAGCGCTGATTCAGGCCTGGGACATCTCCCGCACCTTGGCCGTGAGCACGTCAAAGGCGAACGGCTTGGTGATCATCTGCATGCCGTCGTCCAGGAAACCGGCGCGCACTTCGGCGTGCTGGGCATAGCCGGTGATGAACAGCACCTTGAGTCCCGGCCGCAGATGGCGTGCGACTTCGGCCAGTTGCCGACCGTTCATGCCGGGCAGGCCAACGTCGCTGATCAACAGGTCGATGCGCTGGCCCGATGCCAGGATCGGCTGCGCGGCGTTGGCATCGGCCGCTTCGAGGTAGCAGTAACCCAGTTCGCGCAGCACTTCGCACACCAGGCTGCGCACGGCATGGTCATCCTCGACGATCAGAACCGTCTCGCCATTGGTGGCCATGGGCGATTCGATCACCGGCACATTGGCCTGTGGCAGCTGCGAGGCATAGCAGCGCGGCAGATAGAGCTGCACCGTGGTGCCCAGGCCAGGCGTGCTCTGGATCGCAACATGGCCTCGCGACTGCTTGCTGAAGCCGTAGATCATCGACAAGCCGAGACCAGTGCCCTGGCCAATGGGCTTGGTGGTGAAGAAAGGGTCGAACGCGCGATTGATCACGGCCTGATCCATCCCCAACCCGGTGTCGCTGACACTGAGCATGATGTAGTCGCCCGGTTCCAGATTCTGCTGGGCGCTGGTGAAGCTTTCATCGAGGTGCCGATTGGCCGTTTCGACGATCACTTCGCCAACCCCGGGCATGGCGTCGCGGGCGTTGATGACCAGGTTGAGCAAGGCGCTTTCCAGCTGATGCGGATCGGCCTCGGCGATCCACAGTTGCGGATCCAGGCGCAGGTGCAGCGCGATGCTCTCGTTGAGGCTGCGGTGCAGCAGCTCTTCCATCGAGTGCACCAGCCCATTCACCTGAACCGGCTTGGAGTCCAATGATTGGCGGCGGGAAAAGGCCAGCAAGCGGTGAGTGAGCGATGCAGCGCGGTTGGCCGAACTGATACCCAAGTCGATCAGCTTGGGCAGATCGTCGAGCTGACTGCGGCTCAGGCGGCGACGCATGAGCTCCAGACTGCCGATGATGCCGGTGAGCATGTTGTTGAAATCATGAGCGATACCGCCGGTCAACTGGCCGACCGCTTCCATTTTCTGCGCCTGGCGCAGGGCCTCTTCGTTGATCCGTACCTGGGCCGTGCGTTCCTCGACCTGCTGTTCGAGGTTGCCGTTGAGTTCACGCAACTGTTGCTCGGCAGCTTTCTGTTCGGTGATGTCGGTGGTGACGCCGACCATCGCCTGGATCCGTCCCTGTTTATCGGGAATGGCGCGGGCGCGCATGTCGATCCAATGCACCGAGCCGTCGGGCCAGATGTTGCGGAACTGCAGGGCGAAATCAGCGCCCAATTGCAGGCTGTTGATCAGCGCCTCCTGCATCATGGCCTGATCGCTCGGATGCACGCACAGCAGCCAGTCGGAGTACTCGAAACGAGTGCTGGCCTCGATGCCATAGTGGGTGCGCGTCCTGTCCGAGCAGTTCAACTGCAACGGGTTGCAAGTCAGCTCCCAGGCACCCAGGCGCCCGGCACTCATGGCGTGCTGCAAACGCTGTTCGCTTTCGCTGAGGTCGAGCAGGCGGTCGCGGGCTTCGTATTGACGGCGCCGACCCCGAATGGCCGTCTTGGCCAAGCTGATCAACGTCAGTGGGTGGAACGGGCGCTCAACGAAAGTGACGTTGCCCAGGCGCGCTGCAAGCAGCATGGACTGCGCCTGATCTGCCGCCCGTTGATGGGTCATCAGCACGATCGGCAGATCGGACCAGGCCGGTTGCTGGCTGAGGTACACCAGCAGCGGCTGCATTCTGGCTTCGGACAGCGCTTCGTTGGCGACGATGCACATGCCGGCGCCTTCACGCTGCAGCTGTGCACAGAGATCGTCGACGTCGCTCACTGCCGTGCCCGGAATACCTGCCTGTGACAGGATCTGCAAGGCCACTTGGCTGTCGCGACCCAAAGGGGCAAGGACCAGTACTCGCTCCGATGTGGGTATCGACATCTTCACTGATCATCTGCTTCGAGCAGGGGACGGGCTTCACCGACATAGGTCGGCACACCGCGCAATACCCCCTGGAAGGCGCTCAGTGGCTCGCCGACTTTCATGCCCTGGCTGCTGATCTTGTATTCGCGAATGGTGTTTTCGTGGCCGCCAAAGCGTTTCTTGATCACCGACACCGCGCGTCGCACGTTGCCCAGCGCCTCGAAGTAGCGCAAGAGGATGACGGTATCGGCCAGGTAGGTGATGTCCACTGGCGCCTTCATGTCGCCGACCAGCCCCTGTTGGGCCACGGTCATGAAGGTCGAGGCACCCAGGCGGTTGAGGTACAGCAGCAGCTCATGAATGTGCAGCACCGGTGTGCTTTCACCCATCATCGCGGCGTGGTAACCGTTGATGCTGTCGATCACTACCGTTTTGATGTCGTGCAGGACGACGCTGGTGCGGACCATGTGGGCGAATTCGCCCGGCGATTGTTCAGCCGCGTCCACCTGCTGGATGACCATCGTTCCACTGCGCTGGTACGCTTCCAGATCGATGCCCAGATTTTTCATGCGCTCGAACAGCAAGCTGAGTTCTTCGTCGAAGATGAACAGCGCGACTTTTTCGCCGCGGGCCACAGCTGCAGCGGCGAAGACCATGGAAATCAGCGATTTGCCGGTACCGGCGGGGCCGATGATCAACGTGCTGGAACCGTTCTCGACGCCGCCGCCCAGCAGCGCATCCAACTCCGGGATACCCGAGGTCAGTTGGGTACGTTCGTAGCGGGCACGGTGCTCCGCCGCCACCAGGCGCGGATAGACGTGAATGCCGTCGGCCTGGATGGTGAAGTCGTGATAGCCGCCGCGGTACTTCTGCCCGCGGTACTTCATGACGCGCAAGCGACGCCGCTCGGCGCCGTAGTCGGGCGCGGTTTCTTCCAAGCGAATGACACCGTGGGCGATGCTGTGCAGGGTCTTGTCCAGCGGCTCGCTGGTCATGTCGTCGAGCAGCAGGACGGTCGCATTGAAGCGCGCAAAATAATGTTTGATGGCGAGAATCTGCCGCCGATAGCGCAGTGACCCCTGGGCCAGCAGCCGCACCTCGGACAAGCTGTCCAGCACCACCCGGGAAGGTTTTACCCGTTCGACTTCATCGAAGATCTGCCGGGTCGCTTCGCCCAGTTCAAGATCGCTGCTATAGAGCAGGCTTTGCTGCTGTTGCAGGTCGAGCACCAATTCCGGCGGCGTCAGCTCGAACACGGTGACCCGTTCGTCCAGCTCCCAGCCGTGGGAGCGAGCGCCTTCGCGCAGTTCCTTAGTGGTTTCGGACAAGGTGATGTAAAGGCAGGTTTCGTTCTGCGCAACGCCTTCGAGCAGGAACTGCAGGGCTACCGTCGTCTTGCCCGCACCCGGTTGACCCTCGAGCAGAAAGATATGGCTGCGGGTCAGACCTCCACCAAGAATGTCGTCCAGCCCGGCGATACCGGTGGCTGCTTTGGCCGTCGTCAAAAAGGTGTCCTCGGGTAGCGGAAGGGGCTGCAGTGCAGAGCGCGACGCAGCATGATACTGGACAACGGGCGGTTGCCGGGGTTCCGAGTTAATCTGGGCAAAACGGGCCAAAGCGGCGCTGGAAAAGCCGCGACTTCACAGTCCCTGCTGCAGGCTGGGGTCGTCGGCATTCTGCTGCTCGAGTTCGGCCAGCAGTACCTGCACGTTCTGCAGCTGACCGGTTTCTTTCCAATACTGGATCAGCAACACCCGTGCGCGGCGGTTGGCCGGGTCACGACGCAGGATCTCTTCGAGCTGCTTCTGCGCCGCTTCCACCTGCTGCAGGTCGTGCAGGTTGGTGGCCAGTACATAGCGGTAGTCATTGTTGTCCGGCGCCAGTTCCACCGCACGGGCGAGGGCGAGCAGGGCGTATTCATCCTCGTCATGGGCCATCAGCCACAAGCCCAATTGCTGCTGCAACAGGGCCGATTGAGGATGGACCAGCAACTGTTCGGCCAGCAGGCGGCGCGCCTGGTCGCTTTTGCCTTGGCGCTCGAACACCTCGACTTGCACGGCAATGGCTTCCAGATCATCGGGCTGGAGCAGGCGATAGCGGGTCAGCGCCTGCTCGGCCTGGACGTGGTCGCCGTCGTGAAGGTACAGCCGGGCCAGCGCCAACTGAGCGGCGGCGCTGTCGGTCTGGCCCTGCAGGGCAGCGACGCAGGCGTTCACCACCTTGTCCAGATGGGCGAAATAAAGGCCCAGCTCGTCGGCTGGCAAGCCGAGCAACCCCCGCGCGGCGTGAAAGCGGATTGCCTCGTCGCGGTCTTCCAGCAGAGGCCCCAGCAGCACGCTGCGCTGGTTCTCGGGGACCAGGCCGATGACGGCATCGATTGCCGCGTGGCGCACGTCGGCAAGGTCGCTCTGCAAATCGGCAGTGGCGAGTTTGAGGGCCTGTGGACTGGGGTAGTTGGGCAGTTCGGCGTACAGCGCAGCGCGCCGCTCGGCGCTGAGGTCGGTGCGCGCCAACTGCTGATAGAGCACCCGTGCGGCGCCCGGCTGACCATGGCGAGCCTGGCTCAGGGCTTTGCTGTAGCCCTGCTGCGGCGCTGCCGGAACTGTATGGGCGGCCGGGCGCCAGGCATACCAGAGCGCTATCAGCAGCAGTGCCACCAGGAGCAGGGTCAGCGGAAGGCGAACGCGTTTGAACATGCGGGTATCCGAAAGGGCGCAGGCTTGGCCGGGGCATTCAGCTTGGGTCACTGCCGGGATGCAGTCAAATCAAGGCAGCGACGAGCATTGGCAAGCCCCCCGCCGGTGAGGTTTACTAGCGCCCAATCTTCGTCGTTTCTTCGTCGTTTCAACGCTCCCCGCCAAGGCCACCGCATGTCCCGCTACACGAGCCGCGATTGGCTGCCCCATGAAAAGCCGAACTTGCCGGGCTCTCCCTCGACGCCTCTGCATTCGACACGCAAGCGCCTGGCATTCGGTATCGTCGGCCTGCTGGTGGCACTGACCGGCGGCCTCGGCAACTCGCTGGTGGTGGCGAATCTGCAATTCCTGCAGGGCGCGCTTGGCGCTACGGCGGCGGAGATGGCCTGGCTGCCTGCGGCCTACGTGATGACCAATGTGTCGATGAACCTGCTGCTGGTGAAGTTTCGCCAGCAGTTCGGTCTGCGCACGTTCACCGAACTGTTTCTGATGCTGTATGCGCTGGTCACCTTCGGCCATCTGTTCGTCAATGACCTGGGCTCGGCCATTGCCGTGCGCGCCGCCCACGGCATGGTCGGCGCAGCGCTGAGTTCCCTGGGCCTGTACTACATGATCCAGGCGTTTCCCGCCAAGTGGCGCCTCAAGGCCCTGGTGCTGGGCCTGGGCACTTCGCAGCTGGCCTTGCCCCTGGCGCGGGTGTTTTCCGAAGACCTGCTGCAGATCGCCGAATGGCGTGGCCTGTACCTGTTCGAGTTGGGCATGGCACTGCTGACCCTGGGTTGCGTGTTCTTGCTCAAACTGCCACCGGGCGACCGCTTCAAGACCTTCGAACCGCTGGATTTCCTCATTTTTGCGATTCTTGCCTCCGGCATTGCGCTGCTCTGCGCGGTGCTGTCCCTGGGCCGGATCGACTGGTGGCTGGAAGCCCCCTGGATAGGCTGGGCCTCGGCAGGGGCCATCGTGCTGATCCTCGGTGGGCTGGCCGTGGAACACAATCGCAGCAACCCGATGTTGATGACCCGCTGGCTGGGCAGCGGTGTCGCCATCCGCCTGGCCCTGGCAGTGATCCTGACGCGCATGGTGCTGTCGGAGCAGTCCACCGGCGCGGTCGGTCTGTTGCAAGCGTTGAACATGGGCCAGGAGCAGATGCGCACCCTCTATTGCGTGATGCTCTTTGGCGCGGTGGCGGGGCTGGTGGTGAGTGCCTGTACAATCAACCCCGAGCATCTGTTCATGCCGCTGATCATTGCCTTGGCGCTGATGGCGGTGGGTTCGGCCATGGACAGCTTCTCCAGCAACCTGACTCGTCCGGCCAATATGTACCTGAGCCAGTTCCTGCTGGGCTTCGGTGGCACGTTTTTCCTCGGCCCGACCATGGTGCTGGGCATGCGCCATGTGCTGACCAACCCGCGCAACCTGGTCAGCTTCTCGGTGCTGTTCGGCATCTGCAACAACCTCGGCGGGCTGATCGGCGCGGCGTTGCTGGGCACGTTCCAGATCGTCCGCGAGAAGTATCATTCGAGCATGATCGTCGAGCATCTGGCCCTCATGGACCCACTGGTCCAGGCGCGGGTCAGCAATGCCGCCGCCAGCTACCTGGCCCACATCGCCGACCCGGCCCTGCGGGCCACCCTGGGTACCCGTGCGCTGGCTACCGCCGCCACGCGCGAGGCGAACGTCATGGCCTACAACGATGTCTTCATGCTGATCTGCATCATTGCCGTGTTGACCATGCTGTGGATCTTCGTCCGCAGCCTGTGGCTGATGAGCACCACCCGGGCGGTGACCACCGCCGCGACACCTACCGTATCCACCAGCGGCGCCAGCACTTCATGACCGAACCGACGTCCACGACCACCAATGCCATTGCCGCCACCCCAGAGGGCCAGACCCCACCGCCCAATCCTGCGGCCACCGAACCGCGCTCGCGGCGGGTGCGGGTACTGTCCAGCCTGATCTTCGCCAGCATCGCCTTGGTGGGGGTAGCGATCGTGCTGTACGCCTGGCAATTGCCCCCGTTCAGCAGCCACATCGAAAGCACCGAAAATGCCCTGGTGCGGGGCCAGGTGACGATCATCGGGCCGCAACTGGCAGGCTATGTGTTCGAAGTGCCGGTACAGGACTTCCAGTTCGTCAAGGCGGGCGACCTGCTGGTACGCCTGGACGACCGTATCTACCGCCAACGCCTGAACCAGGCGCTGGCGCAGGTCCAGGTGCAGAAAACCGCCCTGGCCAACAATCTGCAACAGCGCCGCAGTGCCGAGGCGACCATTACCCAGCGCCAGGCGGCGGTGGCGGACAGCGAAGCGCAGGCGCGCAAGGGCGCCGCCGATCTGGGGCGCAACCAGAACCTGATCAGCGACGGCTCGGTGTCGCGCCGCGAGCTCGATGTGACCCGCGCCGCCAACGCCCAGGCGCTGGCCTCGGTAGCACAGGCCAAGGCGGCGCTGGCGATTGCCCGCGAAGACCTGCAGACGGTCATCGTCAATCGCGACTCGCTGGCTGCCAACGTCGCCAACGCCGAAGCCGCGGTGGAACTGGCACGCATCGATCTGGACAACACGCGCATCCTGGCGCCGCGCGACGGCCAGCTGGGGCAGGTCGGTGTGCGCCTGGGTGCCTATGTGAATTCCGGTGCGCAACTGATGGCGCTGGTGCCCGACACGCTCTGGGTCATGGCCAACATGAAGGAAACCCAGATGGCCGATGTGCGCATCGGCCAACCGGTGAGCTTTACCGTCGATGCGCTCGATCACCTGCGCCTGCGCGGGCACGTACAGCGCATCTCGCCTGCCACCGGCTCGGAATTCAGCCTGTTGCAGGCCGACAATGCCACCGGCAACTTCGTCAAGATCGCGCAACGCATTCCGGTGCGCATCACCGTGGACCCGGATCAGGATGGGGCGCATCGGCTGCGCCCCGGCATGTCGGTGGTGGTCAGCATAGACACGGGCTATGTGGTCGAGCAGGACCGTACCGACCGGCCCCGCGACAGCGCGCCCTAGGCGGGTAGTCAGGGTGCCCGCAGCCCAAGGCCCTGGCTAAACCATTTGATCTTTGCCGACGGGTCGCCTACCGTCTGCGCCGCTTGTCTTCGCCCAGAGCAGGAAGCCGGTTCGAATCCGGCGCGGTCGCGCCACTGTGATCGACATGTTGCATGTCGTCAGCCAGACCTTGCTTGGGGATTTCTTCGATCTGTTGGACGCGCCATCCAAGGAGTTGCAATGAGTCTTCCTGCCGTATTCGTCCGCGCCAGCGTCGCTGCCGTCGGTCTCTTCGCTGCCGTCACTAGTCACGCCGCCACCCACTATCCACTGACGCTGCCCAACTGCGGCGCGCCCTTGACCATCCAGGCCGCGCCGCAGCGTGCCGTCAGCCTGGGCCAGGCCAGCACCGAGATTCTCCTGTCGCTTGGCCTGGCGCCACGCATGGTGGGCACCGGGGTCTGGTTCGGGCCGCTGCCTGAACCGCTGCGCGCGGCCAATGCCGACGTGCCACGGCTGGCCGACAACGCGCCCAGCTTCGAGGCGGTGGCCAAGACCGCGCCCGACATCGTGGTGGCGCAGTACACCTACCACGTCGGCCCCAACGGCGAAGTCGCCAAGCCCGAACAACTGGCCAGCCTTGGCATCCCTTCCTATGTGTCGCCCAGTGACTGCGACGGCAAGGAAGTCACCGCCACCTCCAACGCCGACGGCAGCCGCAGCCAGGTGTTTTCCATGGCACTGGTGGACAAGGAAATCCGCGAGCTGGCGAGCATCTTCGATGTCGAGCCGGCCGGGGAGCGCCTGACCGCCCAGTTGCACGCGCGCATCCAGAAGGCCAGCGAGCGCGCTGGCAGTGCCGGGCACGCACCGCTGTCGGTGGTGTACTGGTTTTCCAGCACGCGCCTGGAAGGTGACCCTTGGGTGGCCGGTAAAAGCGGCGCACCCGGCTATATCAACCGCCTGCTGGGCCTGCGCAACATCGTCGACAGTGACGAGGAATGGCCTGGGGTGAGCTGGGAAAGCATCGCTGCGAGCAATCCCGATGTCATCGTCGTCGCGCGCATGCAGCGCCGTCTGTACCCGGCCGACGATGTCGAGAAAAAACTGGCGTTCCTGCGCAGTGACCCGGTGACCCGTGAGCTGGATGCCGTGCGCAATGGCCGCATCATTGTGGTCGATGCCCAGTCGTTGAACCCATCCATGGATGTCGTGCGCGCGGTGGAAGACATCGCCGCAGGCCTCGAGCGTACACGGGTCAAACCTTGATCCAGCGCCTGGCGCGGGAAGACGGCTGGGTCTGGCGCGGGCTGTTGGCGCTGCTCGCCCTGGCCACCTTGAGCGTGTCGATCGCCCTGGCAGTGTCGGTGGGGGAGATGGGCATTGCCCTGACCACGGTCGGCCAGGCGCTGCTCAACGGCCTCGGCCTGGCCGACTACCCGGTGCCGCGGATCATCCAGGGCATCATCTGGGAGTACCGCCTGAGTCGCGCGCTGGTCGCCGCCTGCTGTGGCGCCGGCCTGGCGATCTGCGGTGCGGTGCTGCAGGCGCTGTTGCGCAACGTGCTGGCCGAACCCTACGTGCTGGGTATCTCGGCCGGGGCGTCGACCGGTGCGGTGGTAGTGATGCTGCTTGGGTTGGGCGGCGGCGTGATCGGCATTTCCATGGGCGCGTTTCTCGGCGCGGCCCTGGCGTTCGGCCTGGTGCTATTGCTGGCTGCGGGCAGCCGCAGCGGCCCGGCGCAGGTGATCCTCGCCGGGGTCGCCGGATCGCAACTGTTCAACGCGCTGACAGCCTATATCGTTTCGACCTCGGCCAATGCCGAGCAGGCACGGAGCGTGATGTTCTGGCTGCTCGGCAGCCTGGGCGGGGTACGCTGGCCCGACGTGGGCCTGGCGGCGGCAGTGGTCGGCGCAGGCCTGCTGCTGTGCCTGTACTTCGCACGAGCGCTGGATGCCTTCGTGTTCGGCGAAGACGCTGCGGCCACGCTTGGCGTGCCGGTGGTCACGGTGCGACTGGTGTTGTTCGCCACCACCGCGCTGATCACCGCCACCATGGTCAGCATCGTTGGCGCAGTGGGCTTCGTCGGCCTGGTGGTGCCCCATATTGCGCGCTTCCTGGTCGGCCCCAATCACGTCCGGCTGTTACTCGCTTCGGTGCTGATCGGCGCCAATTTCATGGTGCTGGCCGACATTGTCGCGCGCATCATCGTGCCCGGCCAGGTCCTGCCCATCGGCGTGGTCACGGCCCTGGTCGGCGCCCCGGCATTTGCCTTGATCCTCTACCGCGCGAGGCGTCGAGCATGAGCCTGCAACTGCACAAGGTCAGCTGGAAAGCCGGTGGGCAACTGATTCTCGACGACGTAAGCCTGGCGATCACGCCCGGCAGCATGGTCGGACTGATCGGCCCCAACGGCTCGGGCAAGTCCTCGCTGCTGCGCCTGCTGGCCGGGCTGGATCGTCCCAGCCAGGGGCAGGTCACCCTCGACGATCAGCCCATGATGGATCTGGCACGGCGAGCGGTTGCACGGCAGGTGGCGATGGTCGAGCAACACGCCAGCACCGAGGTGGACATTCGCGTGCAGGAGGTGGTGCGCCTGGGACGCACGCCGCATCGTTCACCGTTCGCGCCGTGGCTGCGCGAAGACGACCTGGCGATTGCCCAGGCCCTGGCCCAGGTCAACCTGAGCGGCCATGCGCAGCGGCGCTGGCACACCTTGTCCGGCGGCGAGCGGCAACGGGTGCAGATCGCTCGTGCCCTGGCCCAGCAGCCAAGCGAGCTGCTGCTCGACGAGCCCACCAACCACCTCGACATCCAGCACCAGCTGGAACTGCTGCAACTGATTCAGGACCTGCCGTTGACCTGCGTGATGGCGATTCACGACCTGAACCTGGCGGCGATGTTCTGCGACGTGTTGGTAGTATTGAAGGACGGCCGCCTGGTGGCCAGCGGCGCGCCGGCAGTGGTCCTCACCGAGCGCATGATTGCCGAAGTCTATGGGGTCCACGCCGAAGTCAGCCTGGCCGGCGGCCGTCCCCATGTGCGCTACCAGCTCTGAGCCCGTGTCACTGACACGTCCCGTGCCCTGTGGTAGCCTTGCGCGTTCGAGGTTCTCTGCCCTGCAGAGCTAAGACGGGAACGCGGTCCAAGCCGCGGCTGCCCCCGCAACTGTAAGTGATGAAGGCTGCGCCAAGGCCACTGCGGATACTCGCGGGAAGGTGCCGCAGCCCTGGGCCAGCATGGCCGGCATCACGAGCCAGGAGACCTGCCTCGGCCGTTATTTCCTATTCAACCGGGCGGGGTGATCCGGTGGCGAATGCTGGCGCCTGCCGTTGCGGCGCTCGTCTCGTGCCCTGCCGCGCAATCAGGGCGACCCGATGAAAACGCTGTCCAAACTACCCGTCACCATCGTCACCGGCTTTCTGGGCTCGGGCAAGACCACCTTGCTGCGTCACATGCTCGACAATGCGCAGGGCCGGCGCATCGCCGTGATCGTCAATGAATTCGGCGAACTGGGCATCGACGGCGAGATCCTCAAGCAGTGCACCATCGGCTGTACCGAAGAAGAAGCCAATGGCCGCGTCTACGAGCTGGCCAATGGCTGCCTGTGCTGCACCGTGCAGGAAGAGTTCTTCCCGGTCATGCGCGAGCTGGTGGCACGGCGCGCCGACCTCGATCACATCCTCATCGAAACCAGCGGCCTGGCCTTGCCCAAACCGCTGGTCCAGGCCTTCCAATGGCCGGAAATCCGCAGCGCCTGCACGGTCGATGCGGTCATCACCGTGGTCGACAGCCCGGCCGTGGCGGCCGGTACTTTCGCGGCGTTCCCTGATCAAGTTGACGCCCAGCGCAAGCTCGACCCCAACCTGGACCATGAATCGCCACTGCACGAGCTGTTCGCCGACCAGTTGGCCAGCGCCGACCTGGTCATTCTGAACAAGGCCGACCTGATCGATGCAGACGCCTTGGCCGCGGTGCGCGCCGAGGTCGCCGAAGAGCTGCCGGCGGCGGTCAAGGTGGTCGAGGCCAGCAGTGGCCGTTTGCCGCTGGCGGTGTTGCTGGGCCTGGGCGCCGAGTCCGAGCAGCACATCGACGGCCGCAAGACCCATCACGACCACCACGAGGGCGACGACCACGACGATCACGATCACGATGCCTTCGATTCGATCTCCATCGAGCTGCCGCAGGCCGAAGAAGCCAAGCTGCTGCAGGCGCTCAACGCCGCAGTGGTCCAGCACGGCATCCTGCGTGTCAAAGGCTTTGCGGCCATTCCGGGCAAGCCGATGCGCCTGCTGATCCAGGGCGTCGGCACGCGCTTCGACAAGCACTTCGATCGCGCCTGGGGCGCAGACGAAGCGCGCAGCACGCGCTTGGTGCTGATCGGTCAGGAACTGGATGCAGCGTCGCTGCAAGCGCAACTGCGCGCCGCGCTGGAAGCCTGACCGATGCACCTGCTGAGGACCCAGCCCGGCGGTTTCGTACCGGACGACAGCATCGCCGACCTCGGGCAGACGCCCGCCGAACTGGTCATCCTCTGCAGCGGCGATTCGCATCTGGCATTGCTCGCCGAAGCCTGCGGGCATCTGCCGGCCGACTACCCGAGCCTGCGCCTGGCCAACCCCATGCAGGTGCAGAACCACTCTTCGGTGGACCTCTACGTGGACCAGGTGCTGCGCCACGCCAAGGTCATCCTGATTTCCCTGCACGGCGGCATCGGCTACTGGCGCTACGGCGTCGAGCAGTTGATGCAACTGGCCGAGCGGGGCGTGCAGGTCATCCTGGTGCCAGGCTGCGATCGCCCCGATCCCGAACTGGCCGAGCTCTGTACGGTGCCTGCCGAGCAAGCCGACCGCCTGTGGCAGTACCTGCGCCAGGGCGGTATGGAAAACGCACGCAACCTGTTCGGCTACCTCGGCAATACCTGGTTCGGACGCACCGAACCGTGCGAAGCACCTCAGGCCCTGCCGCGCACGGTCATCTACCATCCGGCGCGGCCGACCGCCGAGCTGGCCGACTGGCAGGCGCAGTGGCAAGCGCAATGGCCAGTGGTGCCGTTGCTGTTCTATCGCTCGCACCTGCAGGCGGCCAACACCGGCTTCGTCGATACGTTCTGTACCAGGCTGCAGGCCGCCGGGCTCAACCCGTTGCCGATCGCCGTGGCCAGCCTCAAGGAAGCCGAATGCCTGGCGCAGGTGCAGGACTGGATGGACGAGGCGGGCGCCGCGATCATTCTGAACACCACCGGCTTTGCCCAGTCCAGCCCCGAAGCCCCGCATCTGCGCCCGTTTCGCCGTGACATCCCGGTCATCCAGGCCATCTGCGCGCAGGACAACCAGGCGCTCTGGCAGGCCAGCGAACAGGGCCTGGGTGCTCGTGACCTGGCCATGCACATTGCCCTGCCGGAACTGGACGGGCGCATCATCAGCCGAGCCATCAGCTTCAAGGACCTGGCCTGGCACAACGAGCGCAGCCAGAGCGACGTGGTGTGCTACACGGCGCATGTCGAGCGCATGGATTTCGTCGCCGAACTGGCGCGCAAATGGGCCGCTCTGGCGCGCCTGCCCAATGCCGACAAGCGTGTCGCCCTGGTGCTGGCGAACTATCCGACCCGCGACGGCCGGATCGGCAACGGCGTCGGCCTCGACACTCCGGCTGCGGCGCTGAACATCCTGCGCGCGATGCAGCAGCAGGGGTATCCGGTGGCCGATCTACCCGCCAGCGGCACGGCGCTGATTCATCTCCTGCTCGGCGGCGTGACCAACGATCTGGAGCAACTGGACCTGCGCCCCTGTGCCCAGAGCATGGCCATGGACGATTACCTCGCCGCTTTTGCCTTGCTGCCCCCGGCCAATCAGGCCGCCGTGCGCGAACGTTGGGGCGAGCCAGGTGCCGACCCCATGTGCCGCAACGGCCGCATGATGATCGCCGGTCTGCGCATGGGCCTGACCTTCGTCGGCATCCAGCCGGCGCGGGGTTATCAGGTGGACGTCAGCGCGGTCTACCACGACCCGGATCTGGTACCGCCCCATGGTTACCTGGCGTTCTATTTCTGGCTGCGCCACACCTACGGCGCCGATGCGTTGATCCACGTGGGCAAGCACGGCAACCTGGAGTGGCTGCCGGGCAAGGGCGTCGGGCTGTCCGAGCAGTGCTGGCCCGATGCGGTACTGGGGCCGATGCCGAATATCTACCCGTTCATTGTCAACGATCCGGGCGAGGGCGCCCAGGCCAAGCGCCGCACCCAGGCGGTGATCATCGACCACCTGATGCCGCCGCTGACCCGCGCCGAAACCTACGGGCCGCTGCGCGACCTGGAGTTGCTCGCCGACGAGTACTACGACGCGCAGATGCTCGATCCGCGTCGTGCCCAGGCCTTGGAAAAGGACATTCTGGCGCTGGTGCGCGAGACCCGCATCGACCACGAACTGCAGATGGCCGAGGGTGCCGAGCCGACGGTGTGGCTGCCGCGCCTGGACACCTACCTGTGCGACTTGAAGGAGTCGCAGATACGCGACGGGCTGCACGTGTTCGGCGAGTCGCCCCAGGGGCGCCTGCGTGCCGATACGCTGCTGGCACTGCTGCGCATTCCTCGGGGCGACGGCCGTGGCCCTCAGGCCAGTGTACTGCGGGCATTGGCCAAGGCTTTCGAGCTGGGCTTCGACCCGCTCGACTGCGACCTCGGCGCACCGTGGAACGGGCCACGGCCGGCGGCCCTGGCTGCGATCAGCGACGAGCCCTGGCGCAGTGCCGGCGACAGCCGCGAACGCCTCGAGCTGTATGCCGCCCAACTGATCGAGCAAGCGCTGCAAGGCCCGTTGCAGCTGGGTGAAGGCTTCGATGACGTGCAACTCATTCTGGGCCATCTGCGCGACACCGTGGCGCCCCGACTGGACGCCTGCGGACCGGCCGAAATGCATGGGCTGCTCGCCGCTTTGGCGGGCCGCTTCGTACCCGCCGGGCCAAGCGGGGCGCCCAGCCGCGGGCGCCTCGACGTGTTGCCCACCGGCCGCAACTTTTTTTCCGTGGACGTGCGCAACCTGCCCACCACCACCGCCTGGCGCATCGGCTTCGCCTCCGCCAACCTGATTCTCGAGCGACACCTGCAGGACCATGGCGATCACCTGCGCCAGTTGGGCCTGTCGGTGTGGGGTACGGCGACCATGCGCACCGGCGGCGACGACATCGCTCAGGCAATGGGGCTGATGGGCGTGCGCCCGGTGTGGGCCACCGGCAGCCAGCGGGTGGACGATTTCGAGATTCTGCCGTTGAGCTTGCTCGATCGCCCGCGGGTGGACGTGACCCTGCGGGTGTCCGGATTCTTCCGTGATGCCTTCGCCAACCTGTTGCGCCTGTTCGATGCCGCCGTGCAGGCCGTGGCGGCGCTCGACGAGCCCGATGATCTCAACCCGCTGGCGGCCAAGGTCCGCGCCGAACAGGCGCAGCTGCTGGCCGAGGGCGTACCTGCCGAGCAGGCCGCCCGCGAAGCTGGCTGGCGCATCTTCGGCGCCAAGCCCGGTGCCTATGGCGCCGGCGTGCAGGGGGCCATAGACGGCCGCCTGTGGCAGACTCGCGAAGACTTGGCGGAGGCCTACCTGAACTGGGGCGCCTATGCCTATGGTGCGGACGACGAGGGTACCGCCGCACGCGCGCCCTTCGCCCGGCGCCTGGGCCAGGTCCAGGCCGTGTTGCAGAACCAGGACAACCGCGAGCACGACCTGCTCGATTCCAACGATTACTACCAGTTCCAGGGCGGCATGCTGGCCGCTGCGGAAACCTTGAGTGGACAGAAAACCGCCAGTTACCACGGCGACCACAGCCAGCCGGACGTGCCGCGCGTGCGCACCTTGAAAGAAGAGCTCAACCGCGTGGTGCGCGCTCGCGCGGCCAATCCGAAGTGGATCGAAGGGGTCAAGCGGCACGGCTACAAGGGCGCCTTCGAACTCGCCGCGACGGTCGATAACCTGTTTGCCTTCGATGCGACCACGCACCTGATCGACGATCACCAGTACGCGTTGCTCACCGACGCCTACCTGCTGGACCCCTCCACCCGCAGCTTTCTGCAGGAGCACAATCCGGCGGCGCTGCGCGACATGGCCGAACGCCTGCTCGAGGCTCAGCAACGGGGCCTGTGGGCTGAACCGGGCGACTACCGACAAGCCGTGGAAGACCTGCTGCTGGATACCGAAGAAGATGGCTGAAGAGATCCCTGCAATGACCGACACCCCGCACTTTCCCCTGGCCGCCGTGGTCGCCGCCGATTCGCTGAAACTGGCGTTGTGTCTGGCCGCCATCGACCCGCGCATCGGTGGCGTGTTGATCGAAGGCCCACGGGGGATGGCAAAGAGCACCCTGGCGCGCGGGCTTGCCGATCTGCTCGCCGGCGGCCAATTGGTGACCTTGCCGCTGGGTGCCAGCGAGGACCGCCTGGTCGGCACGCTGGATCTGGAAGCGGCGCTGGGCGAGGGGCGGGCACGCTTCTCGCCCGGTGTGCTGGCCAAGGCCGACGGCGGAGTGTTGTACGTGGATGAGGTGAACCTGCTCGCCGATCACCTGGTCGACCTGCTGCTCGACGTCGCTGCCAGCGGCGTCAACCGCATCGAGCGCGACGGCATTTCCCACGCCCATCCGGCGCGCTTCGTGCTCATTGGTACCATGAACCCCGAGGAAGGCGAGTTGCGCCCGCAACTGCTCGACCGCTTCGGCTTGAACATTGCCCTGGATGGCCAGCCCGCGCCGGCCGAACGCAGCCAGATCATTCGCCGCCGCCTGGCATTCGACAGTGATCCCCAGGCGTTCTGCGCGCAGTGGGCTACTGCGCAGGCGGCGCTGCGGGTGCGTTGCCAGCAGGCACGCGAGCGTCTCGAGTCGATTCCGCTGGGCGACCAGGCGCTGGAATCGATCACCACACGCTGTTTCGCCGAAGGCGTGGACGGCCTGCGCGCCGACCTGGTCTGGCTGCGCGCGGCGCGCGCCCATGCGGCCTGGCGCGGCGGCGACGCAATCCTCGACGAGGACGTCGACGCGGTTGCCGAGTTTGCCCTGCGCCATCGCCGCCAGGCGAGCCGGCCGCCAGAATCCGGCGCGACACCACCGCCACCGCCGCCCGCTGCCAGCGCCGCACAACCCTCCGAGCCGGGGCAGGGCCAGTGGGGCGACATGCCTGCGCAGACCGTTCCGGTGGGCGAACGGCGCGCGGTGCCGAGCTGGCCAAAAAAGCCCTGAGCATCCGTCCGCGCCCGGCGGATGCTCGGCCCGGCAAGGGCAACCTCGAACAAGGGCGACAAGGCGCGGCGCGCACGTCGGCGGCCGGCATGGTCGACTGGCCGGCTACCCTGCTGCAGGGCCGGCCGCGTCAACGTGACGACCTGCGCTGGCAACAGCGCCGCAGTGCTGCCCAGCAGCTATGGCTGGTGGTGGTGGATGCATCGGCTTCGACGCGCCGGCACGGTGCCCTGGCCGAGGCCAAAGGCGTATTGGCACAGCTCTTCGACGACGCCTACCGGCAACGCGCCCGGCTGGCGCTGCTGACCGCCCGCGGCAGCGGGCCGGCCTGGCAATGCCACGGTTTGAAGGCTTCGGCGGCCTTGCAGCCCTGGCTTGCCGAACTGGGCGCAGGCGGCGGCACGCCACTGCTGGCCGCACTGGACCAGGCTCGTGAATGGCTGGTGCAGCGCGTACGCCAGCACCCCCAGGAAGCACAACGCTGCCTGGTGTTCACCGACGGACGCCTGAAATCGCTTGAAGGCGTCGTGCCTCTGGCCTGTCCGGCGTTGCTGGTGGACATGGAGAAGGGACCGATACGGCTGCGTCGCGCCCGCGCCCTGGCCTCGGCGCTGAACGCCGAGTACCAGCACCTGGACGACTTGCCGCGCCTGTAGCCTCAGGCCGCCCGTGGATTGCAGAGCGCCTTGCTCCACACCGGGTTGTCGCAGCGTGGGCAAGGCAGCGCCTGCTGGTGACCCAGGTTTTCCAGGTGGCCACAGTACTCGCAGGCATACAGGTCTTCGCGATCGGCCGTGGTCAGTGACACGCGATGCTCGGGCGGCAGGATCGACAGCCCCGGTTTTACGTCTTCGCGTTCATGGAAGTACAGGCTCACGTCACCGTTGACCTCGAGGATGCCCAGCCGCACTTGACCCAGATGTTCGACGCCGCGCAGGCGCAGTTCCATCAGGAACTCGGCATGGGTGATGTTGCCGCTCTGCAGCGCTTTGAGCTCGAACACACCGTCGCGAATGATCAGAAACGGCTTGCCCTCCAGCCACTCGCCGAAGCGGCCGCTGCGTTCGGTCAAAAAGGTGGTCAGGCGATAGAAGATGATCATCGCCATGAACACCACCAACACCGGCAATATAGGGACATCCTCGTAGAAGGTCACATCACCAGCCGCCGAGCCCAGGGTCAGGATGACCACCAGCTCGAACAGCGACAGCTGACGCACACCGCGCCGTCCGGCGATCTTCAGAAACAGGAAGACCACCACGTAGGCCATGAGCGTACGGGCCACCACCTCGCCCAGAAACCCCGTGTCGACATCACCCAGCAGCACACGGTGCCAATCGAATGCGTTCATGCTCATCCCTGCGAATGCCAAAAAGGCAACGATTGTACACCGCTGCCGTGCGTGCCCTGCGAGACGGATCGCTGACGCGTCAATGTGGCGTGACGATGATCGCTGACGAGCCCGGACAGGTTAAACGTCAAATTTCCGTTGCCTTTTTAACACAACTTGCAACCCGCTGTTTTTGATGTATTTTCCCGATCACGTCCCAGCAAGGAAAGGCCATGCCTGTGAATTCGAATGCCTACCCCTGCGAGCCTTGCGGACTGTTGGGCGATAGTCAGCCCATGCGCGACTTGTACAAGCTCATCAATAAGTTTTCGACCACCGATTCCCCGGTGTTGATCCGCGGTGAAGCGGGTACCGGCAAGCAGTTGATTGCCCGCGCACTGCACCAGCAGTCGGCGCGCCGCCAGCAGCCCTTCATCGTGTTCGACTGCCAGGCCCGCGCCCACCGCCCAGGGCAGACGCCGCTGTTCGCGCCTGGCTGTGGCGAGACCAACGTGCACCCGTTGTCCGGCAGCGTGCTGCAAGCTGCCCACCGGGGCACCTTGCTGCTCGAGCAGGTGCAAGGCTTGCCACTGGACATCCAGGAGCAACTGCTGCGGTTTCTGCAACGCAAGGGGTCGGGCGAGGTGGACGTGCGCGTGGTGGCCACCAGTGACAGCGACCTGGCAGGCGCCATGCGTAAAGGTCAGTTGCGCGAAGACCTCTACTACCGGCTCAACGTGCTGGAGATCGTTGCGGTGCCATTGCGCGAACGCTATGGCGATCTGGCCATGCTGGCCAATCATTTCGCGCAACGCTACAGCCGCGAGAACGGCCGGCGCCATCGCCCGTTCAGCCAGGAGGCGCTGATCACCATGGGCGAGCATGACTGGCCGGGCAATGTCCGCGAGTTGTCCAACCGGGTTCGCCAGGCCCAGGCACTGGCCCACGGTAACCAGATCGAAGCCGTAGACCTGGGGCTGGGCACCGAGACCCTGGTCGCCGCGCCGCTGGGGACGCTGCAGGATTACAAGCACCGCGCCGAGCGGCAGGCGCTGGGCGACGTGCTGCTGCGCCATGGTGGCAACCTGAGCACGGCGGCCAGGGTGCTTGGCGTGTCACGCCCGACGCTGTATCGCCTGTTGCACAAACACCACATGCGCTGAGCGCACGCTAGGGTTGGTCCAGAACATGCCGAATGCTCGCCAGTACCTGTGTTTCACGCGCTCGCCAGTCACCGCTGATGACGGTGCACGGCAGCGCGTGGGCCAGCAGCCAGGCCTGGCTTTGGGCAAAGAAGGCCTGGCGCTGGGACAGCTCGGGTTGGCAGCGCTGGCCATCGGCAGTCCATTCCACACCTTCGGGCGACAGCAACAGGTGCGCGTCGTAGTGCCGCTGCAGCAGCGCCGTCTCCAGCCACGCGGGGCAGTCGCCGAACAGCGTGCGACTCCACAGCATGTTGCTCAGCAAGTGGGTGTCGAGCACCAGCAACGTCGGCTGCGCGCGGCGCGCGGCATCTTCCCAGGCCAGTTGTCCCCGGGCGATGGCGTCGATATCGGCATAGCAGGTGTCGCGCTGCTCGCGGTCGATGAAATGGCGCACGTATTCGCCCACCACCAACGCGCCCAGTTGCACACGCATGCGCTCGGCCAACCAGCTCTTGCCCGACGATTCCGGCCCGCACAGCGCCACGACTTTCATGCGGCCACCGCTGCACTCTTGCGCCACTGGTGCCAGCCGTGAATCGCCAGCAGCAGGAACAGTGCGTACAGCCCAGCCGTCAGGTACAGCGCCTGATGCACGAACAAGCCGACGAAAATCGCATCGAGGACGATCCACAGCGGCCAGCACTGCTCGCGCTTGGTGGCCATCCACCACTGCGCCACCAGGCTGAAGCCGGTCAGCAGGGCGTCCAGCCACGGCTGGCTGGCGTCGCTCCAGGTGGCCATCGCCGCACCCAGCGCAAGGCCTGTGACCAGGCCGATGAGCAATCCACCCAGCAGCGGCGCCGGTGCCAGGCGCGTGACCGGTCGCCCATTGGACGTCGCCGCACCACGGGTCCAGTGCCACCAGCCGTACACCTGCACGCCCGCGTACACCACCTGCAACAGCATGTTGGAGTACAGCTTGTAGTCATAAAACACATACGAATAGATCAGTACCATGACCAGGCCGATCGGCCAGCACAGCCAATTCTGCTTGACGGTCAACCACACCGCGATCACGCCCAGCGTGGCGGCGAACAATTCCAAAGGCGACATGGACAATCCTTGGCAGGTGCATGCAATGCATCGAAGGCAGGGATTGTAACCTGCGCCACCGCTGCGGCGCGCATGCTGTGCCGCAGACCTGCTGCAAAGATGAAACTTCAACTCAGTCAACGCTCACCGGTGCCTGCGTGCGGATTTGCATGACCTGCTCTGATAGCATCGCGGGGCCCGACGGCAATGAGTTCTATTAAACAGACAGGACCGCGCCAGGTGCGGGTCCACTTGGGGGAATGATGGATTTTTGGACCGCCATGCAGGCGTTGATTCTGGGCATCGTGGAAGGCTTGACCGAGTTCCTGCCCATCTCCAGCACGGGCCACCAGATCATCGTGGCCGACTTGATCGGCTTCGGAGGCGAGCGGGCGATGGCCTTCAATATCATCATCCAGCTGGGTGCGATATTGGCCGTGGTGTGGGAATTCCGCCGCAAGATCCTCGAAGTCGTCACCGGCTTGCCGACCCAGCGCAACGCACAGCGTTTCACCATCAACCTGCTGATCGGCTTCCTGCCTGCGGTGGTGCTGGGTGTGATATTCGCCGACAAGATCCACGAATACCTGTTCAACCCCATCACCGTGGCGGTGGCGCTGGTGCTGGGCGGCTTCGTCATGCTCTGGGCCGAAAAGCGCGAGCACGCCGTGCGGGTTCACCATGTCGACGACATGCACTGGAGCGACGCGCTCAAGGTCGGCTTTGCCCAATGCCTGGCGATGATCCCCGGCACCTCGCGCTCGGGCTCGACCATCATCGGCGGCCTGCTGTTCGGTCTGTCGCGCAAGACGGCCACCGAGTTCTCGTTTTTCCTGGCCATGCCGACCATGGTTGGCGCTGCGGTGTACTCGGGCTACAAGTTCCACCACCTGTTCCAGCCAGCGGATTTCCCGGTGTTTGCGCTGGGCTTCGTGGTCTCGTTCATTTTCGCGATGATCGCGGTGCGTGGCCTGCTCAAGTTCATCGCCACCCACAGCTATGCCGTGTTCGCCTGGTACCGCATCGCCTTCGGCCTGATCATCCTGGCCACCTGGCAGTTCGGCTGGATCGACTGGTCCAGTGCGCAAGGCTGAAACGGCGCCCGGCCGGGCGCCGTCACCGCCTCGAGGAGGGCAGCAGCGGCCGGTGCAATTCCTGGCGCTGAAACTCACGGCCTTCATCCTGCTGTGCCTGTTGCCGTTCCTGGGCGTATTGCGCCTGGCGATGGCCGGACACCCAGCGGTACTGGCGGTCTATGCACTGATGAGTCTGCTTGCAGCCGGGCTGTACTGGCATGACAAGCGGCGTGCGAAATTGCAGGGCCAACGCATTCCGGAAAAGCTCCTGCACGGGGTCGAGCTGCTCGGTGGCTGGCCGGGTGCGTTGCTCGCCCAACAGCTGTTCCGGCACAAGACGCGCAAGGTGTCCTATCAGCTGGTGTTCTGGTCGATCGTCGCGCTTCACCAGGCATTCTGGTTCGATCAGGTCATATTTGCCGGGCAGCATTTGGGTATCACGTTCTGAGACCACGGCTCTGCACTTGCAAGCTCAATGCGCGTGACGGCTACCGGTAGGGTCCTGGATCTGTATGACGCGACCTTTGCTCCAGGCATCGGCGCCCGGGTCTATCGCTGGCACGGGGATATCGGCGCGGGCCTTTTTCCTGCTTTCGCTGTCGACACCGAAGCGTTTGTCGCGCTCGCGCACCAGCGCCGGATCGATCTGCCCATCAGCGGTGAAACCCATCATCAGTTGCGGTACGCCCAGGGGCAGCCGCTTGTCCAGATCGGTGTGCCAGGTGTGCCAGGTCTTGCCGTAGGTATTCACCAGTTTTTCCATCAGGGCATGCTCTGCCGGCGCCGGAATACCGGGGGCGATTAGCTGCCCCGACTTCACCTCATGGACGTGGCTGTGCCACAGCGCCTTCTCGGCCTGGGGCAATGTGCTGTAGAGGTTGGCGCTGATGATGTATTCGACGCCCATCAGTTTTGCATCCTTGACGTTGCCGTCATAAATGACGCACTGGATGACTTCCTCGTTGAGGATGGCGCAATAGTGATGGGCTTCCATCTGCGCGCCGGGGTGTCCATTGTAGAAATGAAAGCCGTCCAGATAGGCGTTCAGCTCATTGATGGGTGGACGCGACTGCAGCGCGTTGGCACCAGCGTCGAGGGTCTTGGTCAGGGCCGTGGTCGGCGCGCCGGGCGCGTCCACCTTGGACGCGCTGTTGCTGCCGGCGCATCCGCCGATGGCCAATGCGGCAAGACACAGCAGCGGAATGCGCGCAGCGTGACGAGGTGTAAGGAAAGGGCGGAAGCTCATGCTGGAATCCTTTTCAGTGAGGTGAGCGCGGTGCTGGCCCAGGATCGGACCGGGAGAGCCGCGCAGGGCATTTTCATAGAGCGGTCAAGCCGGCGAGGGTTCAGCCGGTGCGGGCGTGGCAAGGGCCGTGAACCCGCCTGTACAATATTTCACGGAACCGAGGTGTGACTTGGCCCATCCTATGCTGTGTCAGAACCTACCCCTGAGGTTTTGCCAAGGAAGAGCGCCGCGATGGTCCGTCGTTGTGCAGTATTGGTTTTTCTGCTGCTGTTGAGCCTGTTTTCGGTGCAGGCTCAAGCGCTTCCCCATGCCCGCTGGAATGTGGGCTATCACCTGCTGACCTTCAACGATCCGCTCGACGACCAGCCCATGCACGCCTATGCCTTCTATCCTACGCAGGGCCATACTCATCCCGTGCGATTGGGCGGCTACAGCATCGACGCGCAGCAGGATGCTCCGATTGCCATCGGCCGCTTTCCGCTGTTGATGCTGTCCCACGGCAACACCGGCACCCCCTTGGCCTTGCACGACCTGATCACTGCGTTGACGCGCAAGGGGTTCGTGGTGGTGGCAGTGGTCCATCCGGGTGACAACGCTCAGGATCACAGCCGTTTGGGCAAGCTCAGCAATCTGTACGGGCGGCCTCTGCAGATCTCCCAGGCCATCACCGCAGCGTTGGGCGATTCGATGTTGTCGCCTTTCGTCAATGCCAACGCGGTCGGGGTGATCGGCTATTCCGCGGGTGGCGAGACGGCGTTGATTCTCTCCGGCGCGCGCCCCGACCTTCAGCGCTTGCGCAAATACTGCGAAGAGCGACCGTACGACGCCGATGCCTGCCAGACCCGCGGAGAACTGGAAGCCGATCGCGACGACCTCAACCCCGAAGCCGACCCACGGGTGCGTGCGCTCATGCTGATGGCGCCGTTGAGCCTGATGTTCGGCCGCCAGGCCCTGGCTGAAGTCCATCTGCCGACGCTTATCTACAGCGGCGATAACGACCAACTGGTGGCCATCGACAAGAATGCCGAGGCGCTGGCGCGCAAGCTGCCGGGCAACACGGACTATCGACTGCTGCCCGGCGCCGGTCACTTTGTTTTCATGGCACCGTGCACGGACGAGCAACGCGACGCCTCGCCGGCCCTGTGCACCGATGCCGACGGCGTGGACCGTGAAGGCATCCACCGTGATCTGATCCACGAAGCCGGCAAGTTCTTTGGTCACACCCTGGGTCGGCCTTCACGCGCGGGCCTGCAGACCGCCGATCACTGATCCTGGCGCGACAGCCACGCGGTCAGCCCCAGTGCAGCCAGGGACAGCCCGGCGGCCAGAGCGAAAATCGATCCATAGCCAAACCCAGCCGCCACTGCCCCCATCACCGGTCCGGCGATCGCCAGCGCCAGATCGAAGAACACCGCGAAGGCACTCAAGCCTGCGCCGCGGCTGGTGCCCGGTACCTTGTGGATGGCCAGCACCCCCAGCGCTGGATAGACCAGCGACAGGCCCAAGCCGGCCAGCGCTGCACCCGCAAGCGTGAAGGTCGGCGAGGGCGCCAGCCAGAGCAAGCTCAACCCGACGACCTCCGTGGCGATACAGGCCATGGCCACCGTCGACCCGCCCAGATGATTGATGCTGTTGATGAACACCAGGCGCGCCACGATGAAGCTGATGCCAAAGGCGGTCAGGCACCACGCCGCACCTTCCCAGCCGCGCTCAACGTAGTAAAGCGTGATGAAGGTGGTGAGCGTGCCGTAGCCGATCGACGCCAGCATCAGGCTCATGCCGTGCGGTGCGACCCGGCCGAAAGCGGCCCAGAACGGCATGCGTTCGCCGCGGACCACGGGGGAAGCGGGCGTATCGTGGATCATCCACAACGCCAGCGCGCTCAACAACATCAGGGCAATGCCCAAAGTCCAGAAGCCGGCGAACGCCACCATCAACACCCCCAGGGGCGCGCCGATGGCGATTGCGCCATAGGAGGCAATGCCATTCCAGGAAATCACCTTGGCCATGTGCTCGGCGCCGACCCGGCTGATGCCCCAGCTGCTGGTGCCCACGCCGATGGCGCCCTGGGCCAGGCCGAGCACCACGCGCCCGGCAATCAGCACCCCCAGGCTCCATTGCGGCACGCTGTGCAGGAACACCGAGGCGAAGGTCAGCGCACCGCTGATACCGATGCCGATCAGGCCATAGACGATGGTGCGCTTGGTGCCCAATGCATCGGCCATGCGCCCGGCGCTGGGCCGGCTGAGTAGGGTGGCCAGGTATTGCGCGCCGATCACCACGCCAGCGGCCACGGCGCTGAAGCCCAATTGATCGTGAACGTAGCCCGGCAGCACGGCAATCGGCAGCCCGATCGAGATGAAGGCGATGAAGGTGTAGAAAACGATGGAGATGATTTGCAGGTTGATGGACGACGAAGGGGTAGGGTGGGCAGACTCGGTCATGGGCTCGTTCGCAGGCGTGCGGTTGAGGTCCCCTCGGACAGGGAACGTTGATTAAAGCAAAGCAGGCTATCGATTATTTGCAACTCTTCTACACAACGCGCCGCTGCTGCAACCACAACGCAAGCCGCGTCATCGCCGGTGGCGCAGCCTGCACGAATCCCTGTAGCAGCGGCGCAAGCCGCGTCCGGGTCCGCCGCGTTGCGTCAGCCAAACCGCCTCGCCGGTGCCGCAGNAGATGGCGCAGCCTGCACGAATCCCTGTAGCGGCGGCGCAAGCCGCGTCCGGATTCGCCGCGTTGCGTCAGGCACACCGCATTGGCCATGACGCGGCTTGCGCCGCCGCTACAGGGGCTGTTCCAGCAACGCAACGGTTTTCTCATCCTTCTCACCGTCGAAAAATCGGTCCAGCACCTGCTGGAAGCACACCTGCTCCGGTGCGACGCTGGCGAACAAGGTCATGCACGAGCGCAGTTTCATGTCGTCCGGACTGCCGAACATGGCTGTCACGCTCTTGCCCGAATGCTCGAGCACGGTCCGTGTGCACTCCAGAAGCCGGGCGCCCAGTAACGGATCGTGAAGATAGGCCACTGCTTCGGCGGCGCCGCTGATCGCGTAGAAACGCGCTGTTTCGCTCCGACCCAGGCCGGCCAGTTGGGGAAAGATGAACCACATCCAGTGAGTGCGCTTGCGGCCGCTGCGCAGCTCTTCGAGGACGTCGGAGTACACCACCCGTTGTGCGTCGATGAAACGGTTCAGATCGAAGGTGTCGTTCATGGCCGGTACTTCCCGCAGGAATTGTGTGCAGTTGTGGCCGCTATCAGGCAGTGGAGTTCCATCTACCAGTATCGTCACTCTTGGGCCAACAGTACTTCCACGCCCAGCTTGCGGATCGCCTCGGCGGCCACGTCGGTCAACTCGCTGTCGCTGATGACCACATCGAACTGCTCGAGCCCGGCGATCTTGTACATCCCGAACGTACCGTATTTGGAACTGCTGGTGATGAGCACCCGCTGAGACGCCGACTGCATCGCCACCTGCTTGACCTCGACCTTGAGCGCCGAAGGCGTGGTGATGCCCCGTTGCAGGTCCCAGGAACTGGTGGACATGAATGCAATATCGGTCGCCAGCTGGCGCAATGTGGCCACTGCCAAACTACCTACGCACGAGCGGTTGGGATGGTCGAGCAGTCCGCCGGTATGAATCACGTCCACATGCAGCGCTTCGGCCAGAGCATGAACGATGCCGAAGTCGTTGGTCACCACGGTCATGCCCGAGAGGGCCGCGATATGCGGAACAACCTCCAGTGTGCTGGTGCCAGCATCCAGATACACCGTCATGTCATCGTGTAACAAACCTGCGGCGAGCCTTGCCATCGCCTGTTTCTGCGGCTGCTCGGCGACCGCCTTGGACTGATGGCTGGGTTCGCTGTGCAACTGGCTGGCAATGCGCACGCCACCGGGCACCGAGTAGGCGCGGCCTTCCTGCTCCAACACACTGATATCGCGGCGCACGGTCATGTGCGAGCAATCGAACATTTCCGTCAGTTGGTGCACGCTGAGTACTTGGTGCTTGCGCAACTGGCGCAGGATCTGTTCCCGGCGCTGGTCCGGAATCATCGGTGCGGCGCCAGTGATGGCGAGGTCCTCGTCGGTGGGCATTCAGGCTCCGTGGCGTGCAGGCAGATGGTCAGGCGGCCATCTTAGCGAATCACCGCCTCGATCAATAGAACGCCGATCAAACCGATCACCGATTGCAGGCACAACATCAGGGTCCAGGTGCGGAAGGTCTGAGCCACACTGAGTTGGAAGTACTCCTTGAACAGCCAGAAACCCGAGTCATTGACGTGGGAGAGCATCACGGCACCCGAGGCGGTGGCCAGTACCAACAGCTCCGGTGACAGGCCCGGATAGGCCAGTGCCAGGGGCGCGACGATCCCGGTGGCAGCGACGGTGGCGACTGTCGCAGAACCGACGCAGATGCGCAGTAACGCCGCAATGCCCCAGCTTAAAATCAGCGGATTGACCGCCCAGCCAGAAGCATGGTGAGTGATCAGTGCATCCAGGTGAATGGTAGTGAGCATTTCCTTGAAGCCACCGCCAGCGCCCAGAATCATCACGATCGCGCCCAGCGGTGCCAGGCCTTGGCTGGCCATCTTCTGCACCTGGCCCAGGTTGAACCCGGCGCGCAGGCCCAAGGCGAAGAAGGCAAAGATGACCGCGATCAACAACGACAGGATCGGGTTGTTCAGGGCGTTGAATACCCCGTAGGCCATCGAGCCCTTGACGCTGAAGGCCAAGCCCAGGGTGCCGACCAGCATCAGGCCGGGCGGCAGCAGCACGGCGATGATCGATGACAGCAGCGACACCTGGTTTTGATCCGGGCTGACTTCCCGCGCGCCCACTGGGCCTGCGCTGAGGTCGGGCGCCGGGCCGAACCAGGGGCTGATCAGGCGGGTAAAGATCGGGCCGCAGATGATCGCCGTGGGCACGGCGATCAGTAGGCCATAAAAGATGGTCAGTCCGGTATTGGCATGGAACGCTGCGACCGCCAGCGTCGGGGCCGGGTGCGGCGGCAGCAGGCCGTGGGACACGTACAGGCCGGCGGCCAGGGGCAGACCTATGTAAAGCAGATGGCTATTGGTGCGCTTTGCCACCGTATAAACCAGCGGGGCCAGCATGATGAAGCTGACGTCGAACAGGTGCGGCATGCCGATCAGCAACGCGGCGGCGCAGATCGCCCAGGGCGCGTACTGCACCGGACGCTGGCCGATGAAGGCGTTGGCGATGCGGTCGGCGCCGCCGGAGCCCAGCAGGATACCGCCTAGCAGCGTACCCAGGCCGATCACCGGGCCGGTCTTGGCCAGCGCCGAGCCGAAGCCCTTGGCGAAGCTGTCGATGGTCTCGCCGGCGCCCGCACCACTGAGCAGGCCAAGGCCGATCGCGGTGAGGGTCAGGGCCAGGAACGGGTTGAGCTTGAGCTTGGTGATGAGCAGGATCAACACCACGATGGCGCCGGCGGCCATCGCGAAAATCAGCAGTTCGCTATTCATGTTTTTATGGAACCTGTGAAGTGGACGTCGGTGCCCGTGTCGGGCACCGGTATCGGCTGAAAGCCGCTGTGCGATCAGGCCGATTGCAGGCCGGTCTGCCAGGCGCGGTGCAGTTCATCGTTGTACTGCCCGATGTCACTCATCAGCAGCAACTCGCCAGCTTTGATGTCCCGCGCGGCGGTGGCGTGGGCTGCCAGGTACAACGGAGCGATATCGTCGGGGACATCCGAACGCCCGATCAGCACGGCCTGCACACCGGTGACGTCGTGGTGGTGGCCACCCATTTTCAGCACGGTGCCTGCAGCGATATCAATCGTGGCGCGCCCGGCCAGAATGGTTGACTGGCTCGGTTTGTCGGTGCCCGACGCACGTTTGTGCAGCACGGCGTTGAGCAGGGTGATCGGGGTCTCCACACCCATGAAGTGGTAGGGCAGGTACAGGCAGGCGTAGCGTCCGTTACGGCTGACCACGTGGCCTTTCTGCGCGAGCAATTCCCAGGTCGGTTTGTCGTGGGTGCGGATGATCACGAACACACCCCCGGCAAAGCTCGCCTCGTCGGGTAGACGCAGCACGTTGAACACCTCGATCACGCCGCTGCGACCCAGCACACCACCGTCTTCACGCAAGGCGTAGATGTCGGCCAGTTCGCTGGTACGAGCAATCGGGTAGTGCAGCAGTTCCACGTCCGGCACCAGGCCGGTGTTTGTAGCCACCACCGACATTTCGCAATAGTCGGCGGTGGCGGACGTCTTCAGGCCATTCAAGGCGGCGCGGCGCGCTGCAAGGGTGGCTGGAATGTCATCGCCCAGGCGCAGCAATTCGCCCATGGCTGGCGCGGAAATGGTGGCATCAAGCTGGGTGATGCTGCCGTCCTCGGGGTTGAACACCAGATCGTATTCACTGGACTTGCCCGCCGCGACGATGTCCAGCTTGAGCACACGCGCCCAGCTGACCCAGCCGATCAGGTTGGCCGGCTGATCGCCGTCGGCGGTGGTGTAGACCACATCGTGTTGTGCGGCAAGGCGGGACAGGGCGATACCCGCAACCGAGTCCACTTCCTTGCTGACCATGGCGACGTGACGACCGTCCTCGATGGCGCGCCGGGCGACCTGATAGCCAATTGCAGGGTTGCCGGTGGCTTCCACCAGAATGTCGTAGTGGGCTGCCTGCAGGAGGGCGACGTCGGCGACCAGCACAATGGCATCGGCCGGTGCACTGGCAACCGCAGCGGCATCCTTGCAGATGTATAGCTGTTCTGCGGCAAAGCCTAGTTCGACGCACAACCCATGCAGGCCGGGCACGTCCAGGTCGCACAGAATGGCAGGGACCAGGTTGGGCATCAGCTGGGTCTGGGCCAGCAAGGTGCGCGAGAAACCACCCTTGGCGCCGGTGAGGGCGTAACGTACGGCCTGGTCGGCTTGTGCAGCGAACAGCAATTCGAAATTCATGGTTCGTCCTCGGTGAAGGGAAAATCGGCAGCGACCACCGGATGAACAATATTTGTTATGGATTCGTAGCTCCCGAGTGACAGCACGATAGTGCGGTTTTCACATTAAGGTCAATTTATTTAACATGGATTAACACTAATGTTGCGTTCGCTTGTAGTATTGGGTCATTGAATCGCTCAGATGAACCAATAATTAACATGCGCCGTGCCCGCCACGGTGACCTGTGCAGGAGATGCCACTCATGACCGCTGTCCATCGCCCGCTGCTCGGCTGCATTGCAGACGACTTCACCGGCGCTACCGATCTCGCCAACATCCTGGTGCGCGGCGGCATGCGCACGGTGCAATCGATTGGCGTTCCAGACAGTGATCTGTCGGAATTCGCCGAGGCGGATGCCATCGTCATTGCTCTAAAATCCCGTACCACGTCGGCGGCCAGCGCCGTAGCCGAATCGTTGCAGGCGCTGGCGTGGCTGCGCGAGCGTGGCTGCCAACAGGTCTTCTTCAAATACTGCTCGACGTTCGATTCGACCGCAGAGGGCAACATTGGTCCGGTCACCGAGGCACTCCTGGAAGCCCTCGGCAGCGATTTCACCATCGCCTGTCCGGCGTTCCCGGAGACCGGCCGCACCTTGTTCCGTGGTCATCTGTTCGTTCAGGACAGCCTGCTCAGTGAATGCGGCATGCAGCATCACCCGCTCACACCGATGAAAGATGCCAACCTGGTCCGTGTGCTGGATGAGCAAACCACCGGTGCGGTGGGTCTGCTGCGCTACGACGTGGTCGGGCAGGGCGCCTCTGCGGTGGCCATGCGTATGGACGAACTGCGAGCCGAAGGCGTGCGCGTGGCCATTGCCGATGCCGTGAGTGACGACGATCTACAGACGCTGGGGCGTGCCTGCGCCGGGCTGGCGTTGATCACCGGCGGCTCGGGCGTCGCTCAGGGCCTGCCGGAGAACTTCCGCCGCCAGGGCCTGTTGCGCACAGGCGACGCATCCGCCATGCCGGTCATCGAAGGCCGTGCCGTGGTGTTGGCAGGCAGTACCTCCAAGGCTACCAACGCGCAGGTCGCTGCCTGGCTGGAAGCAGGTCGCCCGGCGTTTCGCATCGACCCACTTGCAATCGCACGAGGCGAACCGGTCGTAGCCCAGGCTGTAGCGTTCGCCGACCGTGACCAAGCGGTGCTGATCTACGCCACCAGCAGCCCCGAGCGAGTGGCTGCCGTGCAACGGGAGCTGGGTGCCGAACACGCAGGCGCCATGATCGAGGCGGCGCTGGGCGAGGTCGCGACACAACTGCAAGGCAAGGGCTGGCGCCGCTTCGTCATCGCGGGCGGGGAAACTTCCGGTTCGGTGGTGCAGGCGTTGCGCGTCAAAGGCTTGCGTATCGGCCGGCAGATTGATCCTGGCGTGCCGGCTACCGTAGCCTTTGGCGGCTCCAATGCGCTTGCGCTAACGCTCAAGTCGGGCAATTTTGGCAGCGTGGACTTTTTTGCCAAGGCGCTGGCTTGCCTGGCGGGAGATTTTTCGTGAGAAATGAAAACGACCTGCGCGAAGAAATCTGTGAAGTCGGCCTGAGCCTGTTCCGGCGTGGTTATACCGTCGGCAGCGCCGGCAACATCAGTGCACGCCTTGACGACGGTTGGCTGATCACCCCTACCGATGCCTGTCTCGGAAGGCTGCAGCCCCACGCCATTGCCAAGGTCACCACGGCGGGTGAATGGGTCAGCGGTGACAAACCTTCCAAGACCCTGGCCCTGCACCGGCAAGTTTACGACCGAAACCCAGGAGTCAACGGCGTGGTCCACACCCACTCCACTCATCTGGTGGCCCTCACTTTGGCTGGGGTGTGGAGCGCGCAGGACATCTTGCCGCCGCTCACGCCTTATCAGGTCATGAAAGTGGGCCGCATCCCATTGATCCAGTACCAGCGTCCAGGCTCGCCCGACGTGGCGACGCAAGTTGCCGCACTGGCCGATCAGGTGAGGGGGGTCATGCTGGAACGGCTGGGACCGGTTGTCTGGGAAAGCTCGGTGTCAAAGGCCAGCCATGCACTGGAAGAACTGGAGGAAACCGCACGGCTGTGGCTGATGACCGAGCCACGACCTGCGCCTTTGAGCCAGGCAGCCGTCGAAGAACTCAAGAGGGTGTTCGGTTGCGCCTGGTGAGGCACTGACCCTACTTGTGAAGAGGCCATCGTTGGGCTTTACTGGAACCAGCGTCCTACAAAAATCACAAGAGACGAAGCTGATGAGCAATTCCGTGAAGATTCGCAAAAGCGACAGCCATGTCGATGCCTGGGCCATAGGCTTCATGATCGTTGTTATCGTGGCGACGGCGATGTACTGGTTCAGTCGCGGCTGAACCCGTACCCGCCACGGAATCTGCGTTAGTTGTCATAACCCAGGTTCGGCGCCAGCCAGCGTTCGCTGACTGCGAGCTCCTGTTGCTTGCGTTCGGTGTAGGCCTGCACCTGATCGCGATCCACCTTGCCCACGGCAAAGTACTGCGCCTGTGGGTGGGCGAAGTACCAGCCGCTGACCGCAGCCGCGGGGAACATCGCGTAGTGCTCGGTCAATGTCACGCCGCTCTGGCCGTTCTGATCGAGCAAATCGAACAGCGTGCCTTTCTCGGTATGGTCCGGGCACGCAGGGTAGCCAGGGGCAGGGCGGATGCCTTTGTACTGCTCCTTGATCAACGCCTCGTTGTCCAGTGTCTCTTCGGGGTCGTAGCCCCAATGCTCCTTGCGCACCTGCTGGTGCAACCACTCGGCGCAGGCCTCGGCCAGGCGGTCGGCCAAGGCTTTGACCATGATCGAGTTGTAGTCGTCGCCGTTGTCCTGATAGGCCTTGGCGACTTCCTCGGCGCCGATGCCAGCGGTGGTGATGAAGCCGCCCACGTAGTCGGTCACGCCACTGTCCTTGGGTGCGACGAAGTCGGCCAGGGAGAAATTCGGTTTGCCATCGGTCTTGATGGTCTGTTGGCGCAGGTGGTGCAGGCGCGCGAGCGGTTGGCCATCATCGCCATACACTTCGATATCGTCATGATCCACCTGGTTGGCGGGCCAGAAACCGAACACTGCGCGGGCGCGGATGAGTTTCTCGTCGATCAGCTTGCGCAGCATCACCTTTGCGTCCTCGAACAACGCAGTGGCCGCTTCGCCCACGACCTCGTCGGTGAGAATGCGCGGGTACTTGCCGGCCAGGTCCCAGGATATGAAGAACGGTGTCCAGTCGATGTACTCGGCCAGTACGTTCAGGTCGATGTCATCCAGCACCCTGGCGCCGGTAAAGGTCGGCTGCACGGGGTGGTAGGTACTCCAGTCGAAGGTGGCCTTGGCCGCGATGGCGTTGGCATAGCTCAAGCGCTCGGTGCGGGCACTGCGGTTGGCCGTACGCTCGCGAACCTCGATGTATTCCAGGCGAGTCTTCTCGACGAACGCCGGCTTGAGTTCCTTGGACAGCAACTGTGTGGCAACCCCCACCGCCCGCGAGGCGTCGGTGACATAGATGACCGCGTCATTGCTGTACTTGGGCTCGATCTTCACCGCCGTGTGCGCCTTGGAGGTGGTGGCACCGCCGATCATCAGCGGCAGGTGGAAGCCCTGGCGCTGCATTTCCCGCGCGACGTGAACCATCTCGTCGAGCGAAGGCGTGATCAGGCCAGACAGGCCGATGATGTCGCACTTCTGCTCGCGGGCGACCTGCAGGATCTTGTCGGCGGGCACCATCACGCCCAGGTCGACGATGTCGTAGCCGTTGCAGCCCAGCACCACGCCAACGATGTTCTTGCCGATATCGTGGACGTCGCCTTTCACTGTCGCCATCAGGATCTTGCCCTTGGCTTCGGGCTTGTCGCCTTTTTCCAGCTCGATGAACGGAATCAAGTGAGCCACGGCCTGCTTCATCACGCGCGCCGACTTGACCACCTGGGGCAGGAACATCTTGCCCGAGCCGAACAGGTCGCCAACGATGTTCATGCCCGACATCAATGGGCCTTCGATGACCTCGATCGGGCGCTTGAACGACTGCCGCGATTCCTCGGTGTCTTCGACGATGTGCGTGGTGATGCCCTTGACCAGCGCATGTTCCAGACGCTGGTTGACCGGCCAGCCGCGCCATTCTTCGGTCTCGGCTTCCTTGACGCTGCCGTCGCCCTTGAACTTGTCGGCGATGGCCAGCAGGGCATCGGTGCCTTCCGGGGTGCGGTTGAGCACCACGTCCTCGACACGGTCACGCAGCTCGGCCGGAATCTGGTCATAGATCTCCAGCTGGCCGGCGTTGACGATACCCATGGTCAGGCCGTTGCGGATGGCATGCAGCAGGAACACCGAGTGGATCGCCTCGCGTACCGGATTGTTGCCACGGAACGAGAACGACACGTTGGACACACCGCCGCTGGTCAATGCATGGGGCAGCTCGTCGCGGATGTAGGCGCAGGCATTGATGAAGTCGACCGCATAGTTGTTGTGTTCTTCGATGCCGGTAGCCACGGCAAAGATGTTCGGGTCGAAGATGATGTCTTCCGGGGGGAAGCCGACCTGGTCGACCAGAATGTCGTAGGAGCGCTTGCAGATTTCCTTCTTGCGCGCCTCGGTGTCGGCCTGGCCAGCCTCGTCGAAGGCCATGACCACCACCGCCGCGCCGTAGCGCTTGCACAGCTTGGCGTGGTGAATGAAGGCATCCACGCCTTCCTTCATGCTGATCGAGTTGACGATGCCTTTGCCCTGGATGCATTTGAGCCCGGCTTCGATCACTTCCCACTTGGAGGAGTCGATCATGATCGGCACCCGCGAGATGTCCGGCTCGCCAGCGATCAGGTTGAGGAAGGTGACCATCGCCTTCTGCGAGTCGAGCATGCCCTCGTCCATGTTGATGTCGATCACCTGCGCGCCGGCTTCCACCTGCTGCAGGGCGACTTCCAGGGCTTCGGTGTAGTTGTCCTCGCGGATCAGTCGGGCGAAGCGCGCCGAACCGGTGATGTTGGTGCGCTCGCCGACGTTGACGAACAACGACTGGCGGTCGATGGTGAACGGCTCCAGACCCGACAGGCGGCAGGCTTTGGGAATGTCCGGGATCGCCCGCGGCGCATAGCCGGCCACCGCCTTGGCGATGGCTTCGATATGCCCCGGGGTGGTGCCGCAGCAGCCGCCGACGATGTTGAGAAAGCCGCTCTGGGCAAACTCTTCGATGATCTTCGCGGTTTCCGAAGGCAGCTCGTCGTATTCACCGAAGGCGTTCGGCAAGCCGGCGTTGGGGTGCGCCGAAACGTAGGTCCCGGCCTTGTTCGACAGCTCTTCCAGGTAGGGACGCAGCTCGCTGGCACCCAGCGCGCAGTTCAGGCCCACCGAGATCGGTCTGGCATGGCTCACCGAGTTCCAGAAGGCCTCGGTGGTCTGCCCGGAAAGGGTGCGGCCGGACGCATCGGTGATGGTCCCGGAAATCATGATCGGCAATTCGAAGCCCAGTTCCTCGTACACACCCTGCACGGCGAAGATGGCTGCCTTAGCGTTGAGCGTGTCGAAGATGGTCTCGATCAGGATCAGGTCGGCGCCGCCCTCGATCAGGCCCTTGGTGGCTTCGGTGTAGTTTTCCACCAACTCGTCGAAGGTGACGTTGCGGTAGCCGGGGTTGTTGACGTCGGGAGACAGCGAGCAGGTGCGGCTGGTCGGGCCCAGCACGCCGGCGACGAAACGCGGTTTGTCCGGGGTTTCCAGGGTCTTGGCGTCGGCAACGCGACGGGCCACCCGCGCACCTTCGACGTTGAGCTCGTACACCAGTGACTCCATGCCGTAGTCGGCCTGGGACACCTGGGTGGCATTGAAGGTGTTGGTTTCCAGAATGTCGGCGCCCGCGTCCAGATAGGCTTTCTCGATGGCGGCGATCACATCCGGGCGGCTGAGCAGCAACAGGTCGTTGTTACCCTTGACGTCGCTGGGCCAATCGGCGAAGCGCTCACCCCGATAATCCTCTTCCTCGAGCTTGTAGCTCTGGATCATCGTGCCCATGCCGCCGTCGAGAATCAGGATGCGCTCTTTGAGGGCTTGCTGGAGGGCTTGAAGGCGAGCACTGCGGTCGGACATGGGAACCACTCTTTCAGAAAATTCGGACACTGTGACAGGTGGCGGATGATAGCAAACCTGTGCGCTATTTGATCATCACAAGGATTGCCATGAATTTCACTCATGTTGAGAGCACCGGTCCCATGGCCCCTCAACCGTTGCACCAGACTCTGGAGGACGGTTGAAGTCGGTCAGTCACTGACGAGTGTCGCGACCTTTTCGAGATTTTTGCAGTCCCACCCCTCGGAATGCCCTGAAAAGGGGCGCGAATTCTCGTTTCAAAAGGCGGTACGCATGCTGATTTCGCTTCAAGCTTTAAGGGCCCTGGCCGCCTGGATCGTGGTCTGCCATCACTTCATGCAGATATTCTTCGACTTCCATGCCGCAGGCCCCATCGGTCAGTTCTTCACTGACCGGGGCGCGGTGGGCGTCGATATCTTTTTCGTCATCAGTGGGTTGGTCATCTACCTGTCGACCCAGGACAAGCAGATGCCCGCGGGGCGCTTCCTGCTCAACCGCGTCATTCGCATCGTCCCGGCCTATTGGCTGTACACCGCCTTGATGGGGCTGATGCTGGTGAGCCTGGGCCAATGGCTGCCCCACGCGGCGATCGACCTGCCGCATTTCATCCTGTCGCTGCTGTTCATTCCTTCGGAAAATCCCGGTGGCTACGGCCTGTACCCGACGCTGAACGTGGGCTGGACACTCAACTATGAGATGTTCTTCTACCTGCTGTTCTCTCTGGTGTTCACCGTGCCGCAGCGTTACCGCCCGCTGATCATCGCCGCCGCCCTGGTCGCGGTCAGCGAAGTGCTCGGCCGCTATGGGGTGGTCAGCCGCTTCTATCAGAACAACATCATCTACGAATTCTTGCTTGGCATCGGCATCGGCATGCTCTATCGCCGCGGCTGGATCGCCCAGGGCTTGTGGCTACCCCTGGCCGTGATCATCGTGTCGGCGCTGCTGATCTATCACCTGGACTCCAGCGACCGGCTGCTGCACTGGGGCTTGCCCAGCGCCTTGATCGTCCTGGCCTGCGTGGCCATGGAACCGCACTTCCGGGGCAGCCGCCTGCTCAAGACCCTCGGCGATTGTTCGTATTCGGTGTACCTGGTGCATGTGCTGGTGCTCTACGCTGGTTGGCTGGCCAGCGTCCACTGGCATCTGAACCCCTACTGGGTGTTTGCGTTCTGCGTGCCCACTATCGCCCTGGTGTCGTGGGCCAGCTACGTGTGGATCGAAAAGCGTCTGTACCACCGGGTCAAGCACTGGACCGACGCTCGCCTGGATTCGACCTCGATGGCCCGTACGGGGTGATTCCCGACCAAAACAGTCAGGCTTTGTCAGCGTCGCCGGATTCGCGTAAACTGCTGGCAAGTCTGTGAGGAACCACTATGAGCGCTATAACGATTACCGACGCTGCGCACGATTACCTGGCCGATCTGCTGAGCAAGCAGAACACGCCCGGAATCGGCATTCGCGTGTTCATCACCCAGCCAGGCACCCAGTACGCAGAGACGTGCATTGCCTACTGCAAGCCGGGTGAAGAAAAGCCGGAAGACACCGCCCTGGGCCTGAAAAGCTTCACCGCCTGGATCGACGCCGTCAGCGAAGCCTTCCTCGACGACGCCGTGGTCGACTACGCCACCGACCGCATGGGCGGGCAGCTCACCATCAAGGCGCCCAACGCCAAGGTGCCGATGGTCAACGGGGACAGCCCCGTCAACGAGCGCATCAACTACTATCTGCAAACCGAGATCAACCCCGGCCTGGCCAGCCACGGCGGGCAGGTCAGCCTGATCGACGTGGTCGAGGACGGCATTGCCGTGCTGCAGTTCGGCGGCGGTTGCCAGGGTTGTGGTCAGGCGGATGTCACGCTCAAGGAAGGTATCGAGCGCACCCTGCTCGAGCGCATCCCGGAGCTCAAGGGCGTTCGTGATGTCACCGACCACACCCAGAAAGAAAACGCCTACTACTAGCTAGGCAAGCTGCTCCCGCGCCACGGCAAGAGGCCCGCACCCGGTTCGCTGCGCCCCAGCAGCACGGTGCGGGCGGCTACTGGCCGAAGCGCTGTGCGTATCCCTGCGGACTCACCCCAAGCACCTTCTGAAAACTGCGCCGCAGGTTTTCCGCATGGCCATAGCCGCACAGGCGCGCCACGCTCTGCAACGACAACTGCCCGCCCTGGATCATCGCCCGGGCCGCTTCCAGGCGGACCCGCTCGATATGCCGCGCCGGCGTGATGTTCAGCTCGGCGAAGAAAACCCGGTACAACGTCCGCGGCGTCATGTTGGCCTTGTGTGCCAGCGCTTCCAGGGACAGGTCGGCGCTCAGGTTCTGTGCGATCCATTCCAGCAGCTCGGTCAGCCTCGACGTCGGTCCGTTGCAGCGCGCCAGGTGCGGGCTGAATTGCGTCTGTCCACCCGAACGCTTGAGAAACAGCACCAGGCGGCGGGCGACAGCAAGAGCCAGGGGTCTGCCCAGGTCGGCCTCGATCAACGCCAGCGCCAAATCGATCCCGGCGGTGACGCCGGCCGAGGTGAAAATATGGCTGTGCCCGTTCTTGTCCGAGGGGTCGTAGGTGTGCAGCCGATCGCCTTGCACCTCAACGTTGGCGAAAGTCTGCAGGGCTTCGACATCGTCCCAGTGGGTGGTGGCGATCAAGCCGTCCAGCAAGCCGGCACTGGCCAGCATCAACGCGCCCGAGCACACTGAACCCAAGCGTCGCACCACGGGCGCGGCGCTGCGCAACCAGGCGAGCAGGGCGACGTTCGCGCACTGTTCGGCATCGCTGCTGCCGCCGGGCAGCAGCACCGTGTCCAGCGTGCTGCAGTCCACCGACAGCCAGCTGGCGTCGGCATGCAGTTTCAATCCGGCGGAGGTCGCCACGGCGCCGGCTGCCTCCCCCAGCAGTTGCAATTGGTAGTGTGGCGCCATGCCCTGGCGGGCCAGCTCGACGTTGGCCGAGGCGAACACCTGCATCGGGCCGGTCACATCCAGGCTCATCACCCCGGGATAGACCAGGCAAGCGATCACTTTTCTCGAATCAGCCGTGCCTTGCATGGCGTTCAAGAACGGTACAGGTGGGCATGGCCCGCACGGTACAGCGCCGAGTCGGCGAAACTGTCCGTGTGCAGCACGTGCCCCACGAGAATCAGCGCACTGCGCCGGAAGTCCTTGGCTGCGACCTTGAGCTGGATGTCCGCCAGGGTGCCCAGCACGAAGTCCTGATCCGGCCAGCTGGCCTTGTGAATCACGGCAACCGGACAATCCGCACCGTAGCTGGGCAGCAGTTCGGCGACGATCCGATCCAGATTTTTCACCCCCAGGTGAATGGCCAACGTTGCGCCGTGCCGGGCCAGGCTGCCCAGGCTTTCACCCAGCGGCATCGGCGACTTGTCGCCATAGCGGGTGAGGATCACCGTCTGCGCTACATCGGGCAGGGTCAGTTCCACGCCCAGCAACGCTGCACAGGCGGCCGTAGCGGTCACGCCAGGAATGATCTGGTAGTCGATACCGTGCTCGCGCAGGCAGCGAATCTGCTCGCCGATCGCGCCGTACAGGCCGGGATCGCCGCTGTGCACCCGCGCCACGTCTTCGCCGCGGTCATGGGCTTGGCGCATCAGCTCGATGATCTGTTGCAGGTGCAGCTCGGCGCTGTTGTGCACCTGGTGCGCGGTGTGCCCTTCGAGCACTGCGTCGGGTACCAGCGATCCGGCGTAGATGATTACCGGGCAACGCCGGATCAGGCGCTGGCCCTTGACGGTGATCAGCTCCGGATCGCCCGGTCCGGCGCCGATGAAATAAACGGTCATGGGGATTCCTGACAGGCGGAGGGGTGAATGATATTCAAGTTGAACGCACAGCGCAGCCGGTCTGCTCCATCATGCTGGCGATGGCCAGGGTCGCCATCGCCGTTTGCCGCCGTTTGACACGCAGTATCGCCGCAGACGCCGTGCAGTGCTCGGCCATGGCCATGGCGGCGCTTTCAGCAACACCCTGGCAACCGGTCGCTGCGAATGAGCGCGCGGAACGATGGCTGAGTCGATCCTCAAAGGGCGCCAGCGCCTGCGCGCTGTAGGTGGCGAAGGGCAAGCCAAGGCGTTCGGCCAGCAGCAGCAGCCCTGGCTCGTGGGCCTTGAGGTCGATGCTGGCCAGCCCCTGCACATCCGCCCAGTCAAGCCGGTGTTCGAGCAGGGTTTGTTGCAGCAGTTCGTGCAGCGCCTGCGCGCTGCAACCCCGGCGACAACCGAACCCTACCCACAGCGCCGTCATCGGATTCAGCCACGGGCTCGGCGAAACAACCAGGTACTGATCAAACCCAGGGCCAGCCAGAACACCGCATTGGTTAGCAGCGAAGCAATCACGAACTGCTGTTCCAGCGCTTCGGGCGCCAGGCTCGTATGCTGTTCGGGTTGAGGCGCGCCGATGATGTGCGGTACCAGCACGATGGCCAGGCCCAGCACCTTGAGCAGCATGCCGCGGCCGAACACCAGCAACGCCAGGCCCGCAGCTGTCGACGCTGCCGTGCCGATCCACCAGGTCTGCCGCAATGCCAGGTCTGCCGCCTGCGTGCCGGGCAGTTCCGGCGGCAGGCCCAGGTTCGGCGCCAGGCAGAACACCGTGAATCCACCCAACCCCCACAACAGTCCCTGGGCATTGCGACCAGGTGCCCGCAGCGTATAGAGCGCGACCAGCATCAGGGCGAAGCCGACGGCCACTACCAGATTGCCCCCGGCCGTGGACAGCACGCGCTGCCAGCCGTTTTCTGGTTCCCAGGCCTCGGCGTGTTCGTGCGCGGCGCCTGCGGCATCCGTGTGCTCATGCTGCGCGGCAGGTGTTTCATAGGTTTCGCCCTCAAGGATCAGCGGGGCGACCCAGAGGGCTTGCAGAAGCGTCACCAACAGAGCGGCCAGCAGCCCGCTGAACCCGGCGGTGCGTACGATGTGCCTGATCATCTCGGTATTCCTCAATGGCACGGAAAGGCGGCGCTGTGCCGGGTGTCGTGAGCGGCGTTGTGCACGGCTTCGATATGCGAGAAACCGGCGAAGCCGACCAGGCAGCAGCCCAGCAGGAACATGCCGGTCGCCAGCGCAATGCGCTGGGCGAGGGTGGCGGCATGCGGTTGGGCGTGTTCGGGGCTGGTTGAGACGGTGCTGGACATGGCGCTCCCTCTGGTGGTCCCGACGGTGGCGGCTCCACGGTATGTGGTTCCGACAATCGGGCACGCGCACGCAGAAAGCCTGGCGCAGGCGCGCCGTGCTCGCAACAGCGCCCGCCCACCGCGGGTTTGTCGATCACAGACAGTCTGGGCCGGTCTCCGGGCTTGCGAGGGGCGGCATGAGCCGGCCTTGAAAGCGTCGCCTTCCCACACCCATGACAGGCGCAGTGGATCTGACACTTCTCTCGCTTACCGTTGCGGGGGCAGCACCGGACTTGCACCAGCATCCAATCGAAGCTGGCACTCACCGGTTTCCCGTTTCACCCTGTGAAGGGCACCCAAACGAAGCGCCTAGCAAATCATGTCGACGCAGGGCCGTCAATGCGCGCCCATGCCAGCGAGCGCCGGCGCCTGTAGAATGCAGCCGCGGTCCGCACTTTCCCATCCGACAAGGAGTTCCCCATGCCCGAAGAAGGCAACATGCTACAAGCCGCCGTGGTGTTCCTGCTGGCCGCAGTGATTGCCGTGCCATTGGCCAAGCGCCTGCAATTGGGCGCGGTGCTGGGCTATCTGTTCGCCGGGGTGGTCATTGGCCCGCAAGTGCTGGGCTGGGTCGGCGATCCACAGAGCGTCAGCCACATTTCGGAACTGGGCGTAGTTCTGCTGCTGTTCATCATTGGCCTGGAGCTGTCGCCCAAGCGGCTGTGGGTCATGCGCAAGGCCGTGTTTGGGGTTGGCCTGGCGCAGGTGCTGCTGACCGCAGTGGTGATCGGCGCGGTGGCATTGCTCGGCTTCGGCCAGCCGTTGAACAGTGCCGTGGTGCTGGGTCTGGGCCTGGCCTTGTCGTCCACTGCCTTCGGCCTGCAAAGCCTGGCCGAACGCAAGGAACTCAACGCTCCCCACGGCCGCCTGGCCTTCGCCATCCTGCTGTTCCAGGACATTGCCGCGATCCCACTGATCGCCATGGTGCCGTTGCTGGCCGGCAGTGGCAGCGATGCAGGCGAGGGCAGTACGCTGGATCACAGCCTGCGGGTTTTGGGCAGCATCGCTGTGGTGGTGGTCGGCGGGCGCTATCTGTTGCGTCCGGTGTTTCGCATCGTCGCCCGCACTGGCCTGCAGGAGGTGTCCACCGCCACAGCCTTGCTGGTGGTGATCGGCACCGCCTGGCTGATGGAGCTGGCCGGTGTCTCCATGGCCCTGGGCGCCTTTCTCGCTGGCTTGCTGCTGGCCGATTCGGAATACCGGCACGAGCTGGAGTCGCAGATCGAGCCGTTCAAGGGGCTGCTGCTGGGGCTGTTCTTCATCAGTGTCGGCATGGGCGCCAATCTGGGCCTGCTGCTCGAAAGCCCGGCGCTGGTGTTGGGGCTGACGGTCCTGCTGATCGGCATCAAGCTGCCGCTGCTGGTGTTGATCGGGCGTCTGGCCGGCGGCCTGGGCCGGCTCAGCGCCGTACGCCTGGGTATCGTGCTGGCCGCCGGCGGCGAGTTCGCCTTCGTGGTGTTCAAGATAGGCCGCGAGCAGGGTCTGTTCGACGCGCGCCTGTACGACACCTTGCTGCTGACCATCACCCTGTCGATGGCGCTCACGCCATTGCTGTTGCTGCTGTGCGCACGCTTGCTGCGGGTCAAGACCCCGCCGGTGGAAGTGCCGGACGCCTACCGCGAGATCGAAAGCGACGCGCCGCGCGTGGTGATTGCCGGCATGGGCCGGATGGGGCAGATCGTTGCGCGGATCCTGCGTGCGCAGAAGATCAGCTTCGTGGCGTTGGACACCTCGGTGGAGTCCATCGAGTTCTCGCGCAGCTTCGGCCACCTGCCGGTGTTCTATGGCGACCCGCTGCGGCCGGAGATCCTGCGCGCAGCCAAGGTCGAGCAGGCCGAGTATTTCGTCATCGCCACCGACGATCCGGAAATCAATATCAAGACCGCCGAACTGGTCAACCGCCTGTACCCGCACGTGAAGATCATCGCCCGCGCGCGCAACCGCCAGCACGTGCACCGGCTGGTCGACCATGGCGCACAGGCGGTTCGCGAAACCTACTATTCAAGCCTGGAAATCACCCGCCGAACGCTGGTCGGCCTGGGCCTGAGCCAGTCCCAGGCCGACGCACGCATCAACCGCTTCAAGCGCCACGATGAACAGGTGCTGCAAGCCCAGCATGCGATCTACGACGATGAAGCCAAGGTCATGCAGACCGCCCAGGAAGCGCGCGCCGAGCTGGCCCGGCTGTTCGAATCCGATCGCCAGGACGAGAAGGCTGCCGCCAAGGGCGCGCCGCGGCGCTGAGAATCAAACCGGCGGCTGGCGGGCGACGTCGGCCGGCCCTTCTTCGTTGGCCGGGTGCAGCGTGCGCGTCGACATTTCGGCGCGCAGCTGCGGCAGGCACTCGGGGTAGCGGTTGTTGACGAAGGTGATCAGCCGCTCGCGCACATGGCAGCGCGCATCCCAGTTGCGCGACGAATCCAGCGAGCTGAGCAGGATGCGCAACTGCATCGCCTTGTCGCTGGTATCGGTGACCTGCAGGACCACCACGCGGCCGTCCCACAGGTGCGGAATTTCCTCGCACAGACGCTTGGTCTCGGCGCGCAGCGCTTCCAGCGGCACCGAGTAGTCGACCCAGAGAAACACCGAGCCGATGATGCTGGACGTACTGCGGGTCCAGTTCTGGAACGGCTTCTCGATGAAGTACTGCAGAGGCACGACCATGCGCCGCTCGTCCCAGATCTTCACCACCACGTAGGTGCCGGTGATCTCTTCGATACGCCCCCATTCACCCTCGACGATGACCACGTCGTCGATGCGGATCGGCTGCGAAATGGCGATCTGCAGGCCAGCGATCAGGTTGCCCAGCACCGGTTTGGCAGCAAAGCCGGCAGCCAGTCCCGCAAGACCTGCGGACGCCAGCAGGCTGGTGCCGATCTGGCGCACCGCTGGAAACGTCATCAGGATCAGGGCGATACCGAAAATCAGCACCAGCACGTTGAGGCACTGCACCAGCACCCGCACCTGGGTCTGGATGCGCCGGGCAGCGAGGTTGTCCTCGATGTCCAGCGGATGCTTGATGGTCATGGTGGTAGCCACGGCCTTGACACAGCGCAGGCCGAGCCAGGTCAGGCAGGCGGTGACCAGCATGCCGTTGAGGTGGCGCACGGTATTGATCATCAGCAGGTCGTCGGGCGCCGAGGTCCACACCGCCTGCAGGGCCATCAACGGCATCAGCCATAGGGTCGGCTGCTCGGCGCGGGCGACCAGTTGCTGCGCCAGCACAAAGGACTTGGAAACGCGTCGCAGAATGATCAGGCCGATCCAGCGGATCAGCAGAATGACGCATACGGCCAGCGCGGCGGCGATCAGCGTACTGAGCCAGGGCATCGGCACGCGGGCCAGCAAGGAATCGGGAAGAGCGTATTCCATGGGTCGGGTGCTCGCTTGAGGCATGAACTGGAGTCGACCGGCAAAGCTCGGCACGGTTCCCCGTCATCCGCAGCCGATCACTCTGCCAAGCGGGTTTCACGCGAGGGCGAGTGGCCAAAATAGCCGCTGTAGCACTTGCTGAAATGGCTCACCGAGACGAAACCACAGGCAATTGCCACGTCCATGATCGACAGCGTCGAATGCTGCAGCAGACGGCGTGCTTCGGTCACCCGCAATTCCATGTAGTAGCGGTGCGGCGAGGTGCCGAGCTGATCCTGGAACAGCCGGTCGATCTGGCGCCGCGAGCGGCCGACGAACTCGGCCAGTTGGTCCAGCGACAGCGGTTCCTCCAGATTGCTCTCCATCAGGTCGATGATGTTGCGCAGCGGCTGACTGAGCTTGCCGCTTGCCTGGCCAGCGGTGCGCTTGAAGCGCAGCCCTTCGAAGGCAAGAATGTGTTCCACGCCACTGGCCAAGGTGTCACCGCGCTGCTGGCGAATCATTTCCATCATCATGCCGAAGCCGCCGTTGGGGCTGGCGGCAGTGGCGCGGTCGCGGTCGATGACCTGGCTGGCGGGGGTGACGGTGATCTGCGGGCTGAGTTCTGCCAGCGAAGCGCGGTTCTCCGGATGCACTGCGCAGCGATAGCCATCGAGCAGGCCTGCCTGACCCAGAAACCAGGCGCCGTTCCACAACCCACCCAGGGCAATGCCGCGACGGGCGCAGTCCGCCAGTATTCGACTGAGCAGCAGGGAAGGGCGCAGCGGCGTGCGGAAGCCGCCACAGATGATCAACAGATCCACTTCGTCGTGCATGCCTGGCATCAGTGGCGCGTCCGGCTGCAGCAGTATGCCCAGATCACTGATCACCTGGCCGGGCGCCAGCCCATAGGAGCGAATCGCGTAGGCCGCCGGGCTGATCAGATTGGCAGTGACCAAGGTGTCCAGGCTGGCGGTGAAGGCGGCCAGGGAAAAATGCTCCAGCAGCACGAAACCCACGCGCAGGCTTGACTGGTCGGTGTTGCGCAAGCGCCCGTTGGCCGAGGCAAGGTACAGCAGGTTCTTGCTTTGCCCGGCGCCGCTGAAAATCCGTTGCGTCATTGCTGCCTGCTCCCTGGATTGCCGCTGATCGCAGCGGATATTAGCGTAGTGCTGTGGCCATGGGTCTGCGAGACTAATGGCCCTTTTGCTGTGGAGGAAGCCCCATGCCCTACCTGCGCCACGCCCATTGCCTGCTGCTGTGCTGGCTGATCGGCACATCGGCGTGGGCCGACGACAGCCTGATCGTCTGGCCTGCCGACTGGGATGTGCAGATCCTGCCCGACTCGGCCGATGCGCAGGGCCAGCCCAGCGGTAGCCGCCAGCGTGCCACCAAGACCGATGCCAATGGTGATCCGTTGATGATCGTCGAGATGACCCGTGGCGCGCTGGCCCAGGACCACGCGGTCAACCTGGAGGCGGTGTTGCTGGAGATGCGCAAGGCGATCCAGATCAACTTTTCCCGCTCCGGCTACCAGAGCGTGTGCACCAAGGTCAAAGCGACCCAGCTGGGCAACCTGCCAGCTGCGCAGACCACCTGCAAGGTCACCCGCAACGGAACCCTCGCCATCACCCAGACCCTGGTTGCAGCCGTGCAGCCCGGCATGGCCTACGGGTTCAGCTATGCAGGTTCTGCCGTGGGCTATCCGCAACTGGAAGCCGAGGTCATGGGCATACGGCAGGCGCTGCGCTTCACCGACCCGCAATAGGTACGCACGTCAGGGGCAATATTTCTTATTCCCTTGAGGCATATAAAAAGCATTATTTATTCTTTTTAAATATTCGATTGCGGGTGCAATCTCTACCTCACGCACTGCGGTGCGACCGAATGTCTAACGAGGATGACTGCATGACCATCAAAGCGATCAACGTACGCAACCAGTTCAAAGGCACCGTCAAGGAAATCATCGAAGGGCCGGTGGTGTCTGAAATCGACGTGCAGACTCCCGCCGGTATCGTCACCTCGGTGATCACCACGCGCTCGGTGCACGAGCTGGAATTGCAGATCGGCAGCGAAGTCATCGCCTTCGTGAAATCCACCGAGGTTTCCATCGCCAAACTGTAACAAACACGTCGCATACTGATTACGCATTCACGTCTTATACCGTGGTGTCTTGTCAAGTTTGAAGCCGGAAAGATCTTGAGGGTCGTGCTCTTGCAGGGGAGCACGACCCTTTTTTATCTGCGCCAGGGATGGCTCAAGTCAGCGGCGTAGGCGCCAGGGTGCCGAGCAGGGCCACTGCAGCCACGGCGCCCAGCCCGCACGCCCATTCGAGCGTGACGGTACGCTTGAACGATTGGATGTCCAGCGGGCCTCGGGCCAATTGACGCCGGTGCCACAGGGCCAGGCCGAGCATGGCCAGCACCAGCGCCAGCTTGATCGCCAGTACTGTGGCGAACCCGGACTGGCCGGGCAGCGGGAGGAAGGCCCCGGTCAGCGCCCGAGTGTTGATGAGTCCGGTTATCAGCATCCCGGCCACCATCACACACCCCACGCCACTGAAGCGACCGAGCACCACACGCAAGTCCTGGTCGCCGGGTCGAGCCAGTACGAACATCAGCAACATCAACCCGCCCAGCCAGGCACCGACGCACAGCAGGTGGATCAGTTGATTGATCACCAGCCAGGTGCCAGCGGCGCCTTCGAGCATGGCGGCGTGACCTACCGGCGCGAGCGTTGCCAGCGCCAGTGCACTCAAGGGCCTGGCCACTACTTGCAGTTTCGGATGGGGAAGGCGCAGACACACCAGGACCGCCACGCAGGCAAACAGATGCAGCGTCCAGACCTTGCCGAAGAAGGTTTCCGCCAGCACCCGTCGAACCAGCGCCATGTCCAGCGAGCCGCCCAGCTCATAAGCCACGGCGAACAGCCAGGCCACGCCGCTGATCAGGGCCAGTGCAGCCAGCAGGCACACCAAAGGGTCGATCAGGTTGCGCAAACGGCCCATCTGGCTGGGGTGCACGAGCAGCAACGGGCGAAACATGCACGCACCGAACACCAGCATCAGGCTGGTGAAATGCAGGAAACGCAGAGCGATCAATACACTCATGGTCACGGACTCACGGTGAAGCTGTATTCACCCGCACTTTTGTGGGTATCCACCGACACGACCTGCCAGTGCACCGTGTACTGACCCGCTGCCAGGGGCGCCGCAGGTTTGATCACAAGGGTCTTGCCATCGTCCGCAGCACTGGCCAAGGGCTGCATGGCTACCGCGTCGCCGTCCGCCGCAGTCACGCTCACCTGGCTGAAACCCAGTTCAATGGCTTCGGAAAAACCCAGGCTCAATTGCGCCGGGGCAACGACGGTGGTATCCGCGGCGGGCACAGGGTGGGTCAGATGGGCGTGTGCCATGGCCAGGGGCGATACGAGAACGAGCAGGGCGGTGCTGAGCAACTTGCGAGCAGACATGGCAATGGCCTTGAACACTGAAAAAGGCCGCCAATAAAGCATGATCCTGCGCGCCGGGCAACGTCGTCGACCGGTCATGTGGTTGCGGCTCGGCGGCACCAGCCGGGCTGAACTCCCTGCGCGAGCTCAAGCCTAAGCAGCATGACTCTCTGACCAGGAGGCCTTCATGGCCAGCAAGAAAGTAGCCGACATCGTGATCCAGACCCTGCAGCAGGCCGGGGTTCGCAACTGTTACGGCATCGTCGGCGACACGCTCAACCACGTCACCGATGCGATCAAGCGCAGCGAGATCGAATGGGTCCACGTGCGCCATGAAGAAGCTGCGGCATTCGCCGCGGGCGCCGAGTCGTTCATCAGCGGTCGACTGACGGCCTGCGCCGGTTCCTGCGGCCCCGGTGGCCTGCATTTCATCAACGGTATCTTCGAAGCCCAGCGCAACAAGGCGCCCATGGTGCTGATTGCCAGCCAGATCGTGACCAGCGAGCTGGGCATGGACTTTCCGCAGGAAGTGGACTTCAAGGCCATCTACGGCAGTTGCACGGTGTTCTGCGAACAGGTGTACACGCCGGAGCAGGCGCGCCGAGTGACTACCCTGGCCGCGCAAACCGCCTTGAACGAAGGGGGAGTGGCGGTGATCATCCTGCCATCGGACATCAGTGCTGCGGAGGTCAAGAATGACCGCCCGTTCAGCGTTCACCAGCCTCGTCCGGTACTGCAACCCAGCCCCGACGAACTGGCTGGGATCGCCGCCATTCTTGCCGAAGGCAAGAAGATCGCAATCTACGCCGGGGTCGGCTGTGAAGGTGCCCACGACGAGCTGATCGAGCTGGCTCACCGACTCAAGGCGCCCATTGCCCACACCTCACGGGCCAAGGACTTCGTCGAATACGACAACCCATACAACATGGGCATGACCGGCGTGTTCGGGGTCGAATCCGGCTACCACGCGATGATGGAGTGCGACACCCTGCTGCTGCTGGGCGCCGACTTCGCCTGGGGCCAGTTCTATCCGCAGAATGCACGGATCGTTCAGGTCGACCGCAAAGGCGCTCACTTGGGTCGTCGCCACCCGATCGAACTGGGGGTGGTGGGCGACGTCTTGCCGACCTTGCAGGCGTTGTTGCCACTGCTGGCCGAGCGTAGCGAACACAGCTTTCTGGAAGACTGCTTGAAGGTGCGGCAGAAAACCTTGAAGACCCTGGCCCATGACCAGCGCCATACCGACGGGCATCTGATTCACCCGCAGTACCTGACCCACCTGTTGGACAAACACGCCAGCGAAGACGCGCTGTTCACCGCCGACGGTGGCTCACCCATGGTCTGGGTGCTGCGTCACATCAACACCAACGGTCAGCGCCGTACGCTCACCAGCCTGCGCCACGGCACCATGGCCAATGCCATGCCCCAGGCACTGGGCCTGCAGAAAGCCTACCCGCAACGCCAGGTCATTTCGCTGTCGGGCGACGGTGGCTTGGCCATGCTGCTGGGTGATCTGCTCACAGCCGTTCAGGAAAAGCTGCCGATCAAGGTGGTAGTGTTCAACAACAGTTCACTGAACTTCGTCCAGATCGAACAGAAGGTTGAAGGCTTGCTGGATAACTTCACCGACCTGCACAACCCGGACTTCGCCAAATTGGCTGAAGTCATGGGCTTCTACGGTGAGCAGGTGTCCGATGGCGCCAGCCTCGAAGCGGCGGTGCAGCGCTTCCTGAACCATCCTGGCCCGGCGCTGCTGGATGTAAAGGTCAATCCCGAAGAACTGGTGATGCCACCGAAGATCGAGTTCTCGCAGGTGTCCAACATGGCCCTGTATTCGGCCAAGGCCATGCTCAGCGGTCGCGCCGACGATGTGGCGCACATGCTGGTCGACAACTTCATCAAGTAGACGCTCGCGAGCGAGTGTGACCAGGCCGCCGAGTCAGACTCGGCGGCCTATTTGTTTTCCTTGCTCTCTTTATGGATCAGGTACATGACGTAACCGAACGAACCCAGGGTCGCGGTTATGATGGTCAACATGATCACACCGTCCATGACACACCTCCAGAAAATGAAATTTCGTTCAGGTGACTATGAGCGTTGGAGGCAAGTAAAAACAGATTCAGAAAGCGGTAAAAAAACCGGATCAGATGGCCGTCTTGCCGCCGAGCAGTTTGCCGAAGTGGGCAATGGCCAGCTTGTAGCCGTGGGTACCGAAGCCGGCAATGACGCCCACCGCTACCTTCGATACGAATGATTGATGGCGAAATTCCTCGCGCCGATGAACGTTGGAAATATGCACTTCCAGCACTGGCACTTCGCAGGCAATCAGGGCGTCATGAATGGCGATCGAGGTATGGGTCCAGGCGCCCGGGTTGATGACGATGCCGGCAACGCGCTGGCGGGCCTGATGGATCCAGTCGATCATCTGTCCTTCATGATTGGTCTGGCGGCATTCGACCGCAAAGCCCAGTTCCTGTCCGCTCTGCACGGCCATGGCTTCGACATCGGCCAGGGTTTCATGGCCGTAGACCGCAGGTTCGCGCAAACCCAGCATGTTGAGATTGGGGCCGTTGAGTACGAGGATGATCTGGGACATGAGGCTTCCTGGTCAGATGGGATCGAGCCGTGCGGGCAGGGCGCCGCACTGGGGCGATGGGACCGGAAGAATACCGAAAAAGACGCTGTATGTGAGGGATGTGAAAACGGGTGGCATGTCCTGATGCGGTTGTACGCACCTTGTGACACCCACCCGCCTTCGATTTCGGTAACGCTGACGGCAGGGGCAGCTGATGCCCGTCTGCCTCAGGATCAGTTACCGCTCGTGCCGCCTGCGCCGCTGCCTGCACCTTTGCCCGAGCTTGCGCCGTTACCGGAACCCGAACCCATTGAGCCACTGTTGGCGCCGCTGCTGTTGCCGGTGCCGTTGCTGAATGTGCCCTGGCCGTTCGGGGTACCCGACGTGGTGCTGCCGCTGCTGCTGTTGGCATCGTTTGCGCGGCCGTTGCCCATCTGGTTGCCAGTGCGGGTGTCGGTGCTGGTGCTTGGAGTCGAAGGGGTAGGTTCCTTGCCTGGAGGCACCGAACCGGCCAACGCATACATACTGGTGGCAGACAGCAGGCCAACAAGGGCAAAGCGAGTGATCGTGCGAGTGACCATGGTATTTCTCCGTTATAGGAATCGGTACGAAGATTTGGGCAGCGGATTGCCATCGTCGGTGCCGTGAAGCCGACGAACGGTAGTTTGGAGACCTTCTGACGCTCCTAGGGCGGGTTGATGGCTACGAACCCTTCATCGTGGGAAGTCAGTCACTGCGCGGCGCCCTTTTCGCGGCCTATGACCGCTCCCACAGTGAGCGAGTGTCCTGTGGGAGCACCGCCGTTGCCGGGGTTCAGCGTTTCCAACGGTGCATGAGTGTCCTGTGGGAGCGGTCTGTGGCCGCGAAAGGAGCGCCGCCGTTAACGCGGCTTCGATTTCACCAGAATGGCGCGGGGGCACGCATGGCGTCGGCTATCACGGCAATGGCCTGGTCGACATCTTCGTGGGTGCTGTAGCGGCCCAGACTCACGCGCAAGCTGCTCAGTGCCTGCGCCTGGCTCAATCCCAATGCCAGCAATACATGGGACGCTGCCGTACTTGCAGAATTGCACGCCGAAGTCGACGACACCGCAATACGGCCGGCAATGGCCTGCATGGAGAAGGACGGGCTGGCGATGCAGACGTTCAGGGTGTGTGGAATCCGTTGCTGGGCGCAGCCATTGAGCGTCACACCGGCCAACGCCAGCAACCCTTCGCGCAAGCCCATGGCCAGTTGCGCGATATGCTCATTGTCGGCCTGCATCTGCGCCGAGGCTTGGGCAAATGCCGCACCCATGCCAACGATCTGGTGGGTAGGCAAGGTGCCCGAGCGCAGGCCCTGCTCATGGCCGCCGCCATGCATCTGCGCGCGCAATAGCGGCCGCGCCCGTGGACCGACGTACAAGGCACCGATGCCTTTCGGGCCATAGAGCTTGTGAGCGGACAGGGACAGCAGGTCTATGCCCCCGCTGGACAAGTCGATGGCGACCTTGCCGGCCGCCTGCGCGGCGTCCACATGCAGCAGGGCGCCGTGGTCTTTTACCAACTGCGCGACTCGGGCGATATCGGTCAGGGTGCCCAGCTCGTTGTTGACCCACATCAGCGACACCACCCGGGTGTTGGCTCGCAACGCCTGGCTCACGGCCTCGGGTTGGATCAGTCCCTGGGCGTCCGGGGTCAGCCAGGTAACGTCGCAACCGGCGGCCTGCTGCTCGCGTACGGTATCGATGACGGCCTTGTGCTCCAGCACGCTGGTGACGATATGGTCGCCCGGACGGGTGCAGCCCTTGAGCGCCAGGTTGTTGGATTCGGTCGCGCCTGAAGTCCAGACGATGTCTTCGGCGGTGGCATTGAGCAGTTCAGCCACTTGCCGCCTGGCCAGTTCGACCGCCTGGCGCGCTTGATGGCCATAGGCGTGGGCACTCGACGCAGGATTGCCGAACAATGCTTCGCGCCCCATACAGGCGAGCATCGCCTTGATGACGTGATCGTCGATGGGCGTGGTGGCAGCGTAATCCAGGTATACGGGGAGGGTAGGCATAGCGTCTCGACCAGAGCTGATTCGGTGCTGTCTATGCTAACGACGGATAGGAGGAAAAAATTTGACTTCTACGCTAGCTTTGCGGCACTAGGCGCAAAGATTTTGCATCCTGTGTCGTTTAAAGAGAATATTATTGCAATCACCGTTTTCCAGGCAGGCCTCAGGCACCATGGACAAGTTCGATATGGCAATCCTGGAGATGCTTCAGACCGATTGCACCCGCCCGCTGGCTGACATCGCCGAGCAGATTGGACTGGGTGGTACCGCTTGCTGGCGCCGCATTCAGAAGATGGAACAGCAGGGCGTGATCACCCGGCGGGTCGCGCTGCTCGATGCGGGCGAGTTGAATGTGGCTGTGACAGTGTTCGCCGAACTGCGCACGCAGCGCCACAATGCCCAGTGGCTGGCGGATTTCCACGCCGTGATCGGCGAGCTGCCCGAGGTCGTGGAGTGCTACCGAATGGCGGGGGACACGGACTACATGCTGCGCATCGTGGTACCGGACATCGCGGGCTATGATGCCGTTTACAAGCGCCTGATCCAGGTAGAAGGCATCAGCGACATCAGTTCGACCTTTGCCATGGAGCGCATCAAGTCGACCACGCTGCTACCGTTGCACTATGCCAGACGCAACTAGCGCATAACGCCTGATAGACCGCGTCGCCTGGTTCGCGGCCACGGACCGCTCCCACAGGTGAAGTAGGACCTCCTGTGGGAGCGGTCATTTGTGGGAGCGGTCATCGGCCGCGAATGGGCAACGCGGTACTCCTGACCCACCTAGGCCGGAAGACCCAGCCTAAAAGCCGAATATCACTTCTTGACCGAAGACTTGTCGATCATCTCCACGATGGTGCCGTTCGGGATGTTCACCCGCACGTACTTGTCCTTGATCTCGACCCACTGCTCATTCTCTTCAGGCTGCATCAAACCATGCTTGGCCGGGTCGATCGCCAGCTCTTTGCGCTTGTAGGAATCGGGGACTTTGTCGCCTTCCTTGATTTCGTGCATGCCATTGCCCGGACGATCCAGGGTCACGCTTTCTTCCTTGGTGTCGGTCTGGGCTGCGAAGGCAGGCACACTCAGTGCGCACAGGGCAGCAAGAGCGAGGCGGGGCAGCAGCTTGGAAGTGGTCATGATAATTATCCTTGATGGTCGAATAAGGCTCTGGTTCAGCCAAAATGTCAGCGTTGACATGCTATTGACCGGCGCCGGAGCCGATGTTTCCGCAGAAGTTTCAACATCCGGTTGCGACATCCTTGTCTTGGCCCGAAGCTAGTCGTCGCCCTTGATCAGGTCCGCCGCCTTGCTCCCCAGCAGCGACCCGGCCTGGAAGTAACCCATCACCGTCGCCACGCTGCGGTGCTCGGTCATCGCCATCACGTCTCCCAACGGCACGCCCTGGCGACCGGCCTCGGTGACGAAGCCCGAGCGCAAGCTGTGTGCCGCCCAATCCCCCTCCAGGCCTGCGAGTTGGGCCCGCCGCTTGACGATGCGGGCCACCTGGTCGCCGCCAAGCCCATGGCTGGCCACTTTATCGCCACGGTACAGACGTCGGAACAGCGGACCTGTAGCCGCTGGCGCGGCGGCCAACCACGCGGCCAGCGCATGGGCGGCAGGGCCGCGCAAGGGTTTCTCGCGCCGTGCGCCGGCTGTATCGGTCTTGGTCGCGCCCAGGCTATAGACCCAAGTGTCTACATCCAGCCGACGCACGTCGCCCACCTGCAGCGCGACCACTTCGGAGCGGCGTCTGCCGCCGCCACTCCAGGCCAGCAAGAGCAGGGCGCGGTCACGTATGCCGCGCACGCCGTCCGTGCAGGTGGCCAGCATGGCCTGCAGGGGCTCCAGGGCCATGGCGGTTTTCTTGCGCACGGTCACGCCCTGACGTACCTGGGCCTTCTGCGCGCTGCGCAGCAGCGTTTTCAGTGCAGGCGTATCGGTCGGGCTGTCCCAGCTCTTGACCCGGTGCCACTTGCCCAGCACCGCCAGCCGATGCTGAACGGTGCTGTAGGCCAAAGGACCCAGGCGGGACTTGGCCCTGCCATCGACCAGTGCCTGGTCGATGGCAACCGGCAGCAAGTGACTCCAGCTGCCGTCCTCGACAGGTCGCGCCAGATGATCGAGGACGAACTGAATCGCCACGGCCGCAGGCAGCGGCGCATCTCCCAACACCTGTCCATAGCGCAACTTCAACCACGCTGACCAATAACCCAGTGCGCTGCGATAGCTGCGGACCGTGTTGGCAGCGGTTCCTGCTGCGATGAACGCTTGAGCCGCGTGTGCAGTGTTTTCTGCCAGAAAGTGCAGATGCAGGGGCTGGATTTCGATTAGCGCAACATCAAATGTATTTTTCATTACGTTCAACGTATTATATTTTAGGGATTCGTTATTTAGAGTCGGATAATCCTTCATTATCATACCTAATCCAGCGGAGTGTGTGGCATGGCAGTGGGCGTACCGGAAACCGACGTATTTGCCGCAGCGGACGCCGTGCTGGCCCGCGGCGAGCGGCCGACAGTCGAGCGCGTGCGCCTCGAACTGGGCCGGGGCAGCCCGGCGCGAGTGGGCACCTTGCTCGATCAGTGGTGGGAGCAACTGGCGCAACGGCTGCGAGGCGAGACCCGCCTGCCGGGGCTGCCTGCCGAGGTGGCGCAGGCATTCGTGGCCGTCTGGCAACAGGCAAGCGTGCTCGCCCAAGGGGTGGTCGAACACTCGGTCGCGGCCCAGCGCGAAGTATTGGCGGCCGAATACGAGCGGGTTGCGGGGGTGGAAGAACAGGTCCGTCGCGATATCGCACTGGCCCGGCGGCAGGTGATCGAAGCGGAAACGGCGCGGGGAAACGCCGAAACCCGGCTGGACGACCTGGACAAGCTGCTGGCGCAGCGCCAGGTGCAGATCGAAGACCTGCAACAGCAGCGGATCGAGCTGCAAGGTGCGCGCAGTGAGTTGCAGGCCGATATCGCTTCCTTGCAACAAGCGTTGCGCGATCAGCAACAGCAAGCCGAGCACAATCGCCTGGCTCAGGAGGCCTATGTGCGCGGCGTCGAGGAGCGCTCGCACCGTGAGGTCGACCGCGCCCGTGAAGACCTGAAAACGCGCAACCTCGAAGCTCGCGAGCAACAGAAACAGCTCGAAGCCTTGCAAAAGCGTCTGGAGCAAACCCGCAGCGCGCTCGGTGACGCGCAACTTCAGGCAGCCGCCAGGGAAGCACGGTCGCAGCTGGCTGCCGAGCAGGGGCAACACGCGCTGCAGCAGCTCGAAACCCAGCTGCGAAGTGCCCGCGAGGCGCAGGAGGCGGCGTTGCAGGCCGCCACCGCGCAGCAGGCGCGCGCCGACACCCTGGAGCAACAGCTGATCCAGCAGCTCGCGCTCAAGCCAAGGCGCAGCAGAGCCAAAAAACCTGATCCGGCCCCTGGTGGCTAAACCGCTCAGTCAGCCTGAGCGCTGACAACATTGTCGCCAAGCCGTCTGCGGATCACTATCGAGCGGCGCCCTTCAGGCCGCTTTGAGCCCAGATCAACAAGATCCCATAACAACAAGCAGGGACATGTGATGCGCGATTATTCCAGTACCGCCCAGGCCTTCGATTACCTGGACACCGCCGCGCAGGATCTGCACGGCACCCTCGATCAGCTCAACGCCTGCGTCGAATGCTGCGACCGCCACCTTGGCCAGCAGGCCGTGGCCCTGTATTGCGAGTCGCAGCACGGCGTTGCCACCCAGTACACCTTCGAACAACTCCAGGCCCATGCAGCGCAGTTCGGCAATTTTCTGCGCAGCCAGGGCGTCAAGCCCGGTGATCGCATTGCCGGGTTGATGCCTCGCACCGTCGAACTGCTGATTGCCATCCTGGGCACCTGGCGCATCGGCGCCGTCTATCAGCCCTTGTTCACCGCCTTCGGCCCCAAGGCCATCGAACAGCGCCTGCAGTGTTCGCAGGCGCGCTGGGTCGTCACCGACCTGCACAATCGCCCCAAGCTCGATGAGGTCGAATGCCGACCCAGCGTGTTGACCGTGGGCTGCGCTTCGCCGACTGCGGATGAACAGGATTTCTGGACCGCCCTCCGGCAGCACAGCGACGAGTGCCCGCCGACGCTGCTCGATGGCAATGCGCCGTTCATGCTGATGTGTACCTCGGGTACCACCGGTCCCGCCAAACCCCTGGAAGTGCCACTGCGGGCGCTGCTGGCGTTCAAGGGTTACCTGCGCGACGCCGTGCAACTGCGCGCCGAAGATCGCTTCTGGAACCTGGCCGACCCGGGCTGGGCCTACGGGCTTTACTATGCGGTCGCCGGTCCGCTGGCCCTGGGGCATGCCACGGTGTTCTACGACGGCGGCTTCACCGTGGACAGTACCTGCCGGGTGATCGACAAGTACGCGATCACCAACCTCGCCGGGTCGCCCACCGCGTACCGCATGCTGATCGCTGCCGGTCAACGATTCGCAGCCGGGGTGCGCGGGCGTCTGCGCATCGCCAGCAGTGCGGGCGAGCCGCTCAATCCACAGGTGATCCGCTGGTTCGCCGAGCAGTTGGGTGTGGTAGTCCACGACCACTATGGCCAGACCGAGTTGGGCATGGTTCTGTGCAACCATCACGGGCTCGAGCATCCGGTGCGCGAGGGCTCCGCCGGCTTTGCCGTGCCCGGCCATCGCATCGTGGTGCTCGACGCTCAGTTGCAGGAGCTGACAGCCGGACAACCAGGCGTGCTCGCCGTGGATCGCGAGCGTTCGCCGCTGTGCTGGTTCGGCGGCTACCTGGGCATGCCGACCAAGGCGTTCAAAGGCAAGTATTACCTGAGCGGTGACACGGTAGAGCTCAATGCGGACGGCAGCATCAGCTTCGTCGGCCGCAATGACGATGTCATCACCACTTCAGGCTATCGGGTGGGGCCGTTCGACGTGGAAAGCGCGCTGATCGAACACTCTGCCGTGGTCGAGGCTGCAGTGGTCGGCAAACCGGATGCCGAGCGCACCGAAGTGATCAAGGCGTTCGTGGTGTTGCAGGCGGGTTTCGAAGCCGGCCCCGAGTTGGCCGAGACCCTGCGCCTGCACGTCCGTCAGCGGCTGGCCGCCCATGCCTATCCGCGGGAAATCGAATTCGTCGAGCAGCTGCCGAAAACGCCGAGTGGCAAATTGCAGCGCTTCATCCTGCGCAACCAGGAAATCGCCAAGCAGCAGGCGCCCAGCGCCTGACAGGGAGACAGCTTCATGCACATTCAAGACAAGGTTTTCATGGTCAGCGGCGCCGCCTCCGGCCTGGGCGCCGCCACCGCGCGGATGCTCGCCCGGGCTGGCGCCCGTTTGCTGCTGGTGGACCTCAACGCCGAGGCGCTGCAGGCACAGGCGAGCGAGCTGGAAGCAGCGTTCGCAGTGGCCGATATCACCCAGGCCGACGCCGCCCAGGCGGCCGTGGACATGGCCCTGCACAGCTATGGCGAACTGCACGGGCTGGTCAATTGCGCCGGCGTGGTCGCCGGCGAGAAGATCCTCGGCAAGCAGGGTGCCCATTCGCTGGACAGCTTCAGCCGCATCATCAATATCAACCTGATCGGCACCTTCAACCTGCTGCGCCTGGCGGCCGAGGCCATCGCCAAGAGCACCGCGAACGCCGAGGGTGAACGGGGCGTGATCATCAATACCGCCTCGGTGGCCGCGTTCGATGGCCAGGTCGGGCAGGCGGCCTACGCCGCTTCCAAGGGCGCAGTGGCCAGCATGACTTTGCCGGCAGCGCGCGAGCTGGCCCGTTACGGCATTCGCGTGATGACCATTGCGCCGGGCATTTTCGAGACGCCGATGATGGCCGGCATGAGCGACGAGGTGCGCGCCGCGCTGAGCGCCGACGTGCCGTTTCCGCCGCGCCTGGGCAAACCGGACGAATACGCGGCACTCGTGTGTCACATCATTGAAAACAGCATGCTCAACGGCGAGGTGATCCGTCTCGACGGCGCGCTGCGCATGGCGGCCAAGTGAACCGGGGCAGGGCAGATCAAGGGAGAACACCCATGAATGAAGATCCGATGGTTATCGTCAGTGCCGTACGCACGCCCATGGGCGGGTTCCAGGGCGATTTGCGCAGCCTGACCGCACCGCAATTGGGCTCCGCCGCCATCGCCGCCGCCGTCGAGCGCGCCGGTGTCGATGCCCATGCCGTCGACCAGGTGCTGTTCGGCTGTGTGCTGCCGGCAGGGCTCGGCCAGGCACCGGCGCGGCAGGCGGCACTCGGTGCCGGGCTGTCCCACGCAACCACCTGCACCACCTTGAACAAGATGTGCGGGTCAGGCATGCAGGCCATGATCATGGGGCATGACGCATTGTTGGCGGGCAGTGCCCGTGTAGTCGTGGCTGGTGGCATGGAAAGCATGTCCAACGCGCCGTATCTGCTCGACCGCGCGCGCGATGGCTATCGTATGGGACACGGCCGGGTACTCGACCACATGTTCCTCGATGGCCTGGAGGACGCCTACGAACCCGGGCGACTGATGGGCACCTTCGCCGAGGACTGTGCCCAGGCTCACGGTTTCAGTCGCCAGGCGCAGGATGAATTCGCCTTGACGTCGTTGACCCGCGCGCGCCAGGCCATCGCCGATGGCAGCTTCGCTGCGCAGATCGTGCCGGTGCAGGTGATGCGCAACAAACAGCCGCTGCTGATCAGCGACGACGAGCAACCGCCCAAGGCCAATCCTGAGAAGATCGCCTCGCTCAGGCCCGTGTTTCGCGAGGGCGGCACGGTAACGGCGGCCAATTCCAGTTCTATTTCCGATGGTGCCGCCGCGCTGGTGTTGATGCGGCGCAGCGAGGCGCAGGCACGTGGCCTCGAACCGCTGGCGATCATCCACGGGCACGCAGCGTTCGCCGATGCGCCGCACCTGTTTCCGGTCGCGCCCATCGGCGCCATCCGCAAGCTGGTGGAAAGCACCGGGTGGGCATTGGACGAGGTCGATCTGTTCGAAATCAACGAGGCCTTCGCCGTGGTTACCCTGGCCGCCATGCAGGCCCTTGAACTGCCGGCGCACAAGGTCAACGTCAATGGCGGCGCCTGCGCACTCGGTCATCCCATCGGTGCGTCGGGTGCCCGTATCGTCGTCACGCTGCTGGCGGCACTGCGCCAACGCAACCTGCGCCGCGGCATCGCCGCGATCTGTATCGGCGGCGGTGAAGCGACGGCCATTGCCGTCGAATGCGTCTACTAGGGAGGTCTTTGGTCAGGACGCTTGCTCGGCGCCAACGGATGGATTAGAACTGACGACCGCAAGGGTAGGGCAATGAGTGCCCTACAGGCCGTTCGGTCCGTTTCGCCCAGAAGCGGTTAGCGAGGATGAGTGAACCTGACCCGAAACCCGCTCGACGCTCCATCGCTGCGCGATACGATCTCGATCCACCTGGTGCGCGAAGCCGTGCGTGACTGTCATCTGCCCCTGCAGCCCTTGCTGCAGTCGGCGGGCATCGAGCCCATGCTGCTGGGCAATGATCAGGCTCGGATTCCCGTGCACAGCTACGCTCGGCTCTGGCGACAACTGGCCAGAGCGCTCGACGACGAATTCTTCGGCATGGACGCGCGGCCTCTGCGGCGCGGCAGCTTTGCGTTCCTGTGCCGGGCCTGCATGCACCAGCCCACGGTCGGCGCGGCACTGCAGCGTGCCCTGGAGTTCCTCGCATTGATGCTGGCCGACTACGACGGTCGCCTGGCGACCCAGCAATCGCTGGCCGAGATCGTCATTCACGAGCGCAGCGCCGAACCCAAACGGGCGTTTTCCTGCTTCACCTATTGGATGATCGTGCATGGCATCGCCTGCTGGCTGGCGGGACGGCGCATTCCGATTCTGGCCATGGAACTGCGGGGCCCGGCGCCTCGCTACGTAGGCGATTATCAGGTGATGTTCTCGCCCAACCTGCGCTTCGAGCGACCACGCACCCGGCTGATCTTCGCCGCCGAGCACCTGGACATTCCGGTACGGCGCAGCGCGACCGAGCTGAGGCGTTTTCTCGCCCGCGCGCCGGCCAACATCCTGGTGCGCTACCGCGATCCGCACAGCCTGGGCTGGCGCATCCGCCAGAGGCTGCGCAATCTGCCGGCCGCAGAGTTTCCAGCCATCGAAACCATGGCCAGCCAGTGCGGCGCTTCGGTGGCCACGCTGCGTCGGCGCCTGGCCGAGGAGGGCGCCGGCTACCAGGCGCTCAAGGACAGTGTGCGCCGCGAGCGGGCTGTGCTCTGGCTGGCCGAGCCGCAAGCGACCTTCGAAGACATCGCCGAGCGCCTGGGCTTCGCCGACGCCAGTTCCTTCTACAAGGCCTTTCGCAAGTGGACCGGCGCAAGCCCCGGCCACTATCGCAGCCTCATCCTCGATGGGGTTGGCCCGAACGGCGCTTAACCAAGCCCCACCAGTGACGTGGAAAACGCCACCGTAGCGGCGAATCGTCCGCGCTTTCCTGCGTTTGTCAGGGGCTGCCCGCCAAATCTGGCGGATTTACTATCGAATCAACGCATAGCGCAGGGTGCTCGCCAGCGTTTTGCGCGCCCATAATGAAAACACAACAACAAAGGTGTCCATGCCATGTTCAAGGACCACATCGTCAAGCCCCGCGCCACCGACAACCTGACGTTCATGGGTACCGTGGCTGCCGTCACCTTCGCCGTCACACTGTTCGCCGGCCTTGGCGAGAGCGGCCTGGGCAGTCTGATGGCGCCGATCCTGCTGGACCTGCACGCACCGCTGGCCCGTGACGTGGCCGTGGCAGTCACCTTCACCCTGACGCTGGTGCTGAATCTGTTCGTGTTGGGGCGGTTCCCCTTGCGGGCGCAGATCATCACGGTGTGGTGCGAACTGTTACTGATGTTCCTGCTGTTCTTCGACACCTTCGACCTTTCCTACGCGTTCATCGCCACCAAAGTCGGTTTCATGATTACCCAAGGGGTGTTCACGACGGTGTACGTGTCGGCCATCTCCATTGCCATCGCGTTCGTACTCGCCTTGCTGGGCGCCACCGCGCGCCTGTCGTCCAACGGTTTCGCCATCGCGATCGCCAGCTTCTACACCTCTTTCTTCCGTGGCGTGCCGCTGCTGATCCAGATCTACCTCATCTATCTGGGCATCCCGCAGCTGGGCTATGTGGTCGGTGCCGTGCCGGCGGGCATCCTGGCGCTGTCGCTGTGCTACGGCGCGTACATGACCGAAATCTTCCGCGCCGGCATCAGCAGCATTCCGCGCGGGCAATGGGAGGCGTCCAGGGCCATCGGCCTGTCGCCATTGCAAACCATGTTGCGGGTGATTCTGCCGCAGTCCATGCGCCTGATCATCCCGCCGACCGGCAACCAGTTCATCTCCATGCTCAAGGACAGCTCGCTGGTGTCGGTGATCGGCGTCTGGGAGTTGATGTTCCTGGCACGCACCCAGGGCCGTGCGGAGTTTCGCCATCTGGAGATGCTGATCACCGCCGCGGTGCTGTACTGGTTGCTGTCGATCGTTCTGGAAACGGTCCAGGCCCGCCTGGAAAAACACTTCAACCGCGCGCACCGCTGAGCCGTCCAGGAGCTTGAGATGAATCGATCGACCGTTGCCCACGATCTCCCCCAGCAGGCCGGTGTTCGCGTACGCAAGCTGAACAAATGGTATGGCGAGTTCCATGTGCTCAAGGACATCGACCTGCACATCGCCAGCGGCGAGATCGTGGTCGTCTGCGGGCCCTCGGGCTCGGGCAAGTCGACGCTGATCCGCTGCCTGAACCTGCTGGAAGACTTTCAGCAGGGCGAGGTGATCATCGGCGAGACCACGCTCACCCGCAGTGCCGCCTGCGTGGCCGGCATACGCCGCCAGGTCGGCATGGTCTTTCAGCAATTCAACCTGTTTCCGCACCTGACCGTGCTCGACAACCTGATGCTGGGGCCGCGGCTGGTCAGCCGGTTGAGCGACGCCGACGCCCGTGCCCTGGCCCATGAATACCTGGAGCGGGTGCGCATCGGCAACCAAGCCGACAAGTACCCGGGCCAGTTGTCCGGTGGCCAGCAACAGCGCGTGGCCATTGCCCGGGCGCTGTGCATGCGCCCGCGCATCATGCTCTTCGACGAACCCACCTCGGCGCTCGATCCGGAGATGGTCAAGGAGGTGCTCGACGTGATGGGCGAGCTGGCCCAGGACGGCATCACCATGCTCTGCGTGACCCATGAAATGGGTTTCGCCCGCCGCGTGGCCGACCGGATCATCTTCATGGACCAGGGCTGCATCATCGAAGAGGCCAAACCGCAGGACTTCTTCGACCACCCCCGACACGAACGTGCGCGCGAGTTCCTCTCGCAGATTCTCAGCCACTGATCGCCTGAGCCACGTGCCGGAACCTGTCACGGATTCACCCATGCTGCACACGCCACAAGAACGATAACCGCGTACCGCTGCTCTCTGGAGGTTCACCATGACGTCGCTGACCCGCTTGTTCACCGCCGCCGCACTGGCCGGCGTCTTCACGGCCGGAGCCGGGGTTGCCTGGGCAGGCACCACCCTGGACCGCATCAACTCGACCAAGGTCATGAAAGTGGCCACAGCGGCCAACTGGCCACCGCAATCGTTTCTGGGGCCGGACAATGCCCTGCAGGGCTTCGACATCGACGTGGCCACCGAAATCGGCAAGCGCCTGGGCAGCAAGGTGGCGTTCGTCACACCCGAGTATGGCATCATCACCGCCGGGCGCTGGTCCAACCGCTGGGACATTTCGGTAGGGTCGATGACGCCGACCCGCGAGCGGGGCAGGGTGCTCGACTTCCCTGCGGTCTACTACTACACGCCGTACGTGTTCGCAGTGCACAAGGCCGCCGCCGGCACCAAGACCGCCGACCTCAACGGCAAGATCATCGGCGTCGAGGCTGGTACCACGTCCGAGGACTACATCAACCGCCGGCTGACCATCGATGCGGCCGACGTGCCGTCGTTCACCTACGACGTCGAGCCGGGCGAGGTGAAAACCTACGGCGACAGCATGGGCCCGCTGGACGACCTGCGCATGGGCAACGGGGTGCGCCTCAACGCTACCTTGTCCGCGCTGCCGACCATCAGTGCCGCCATCAAGAATGGCTACCCGATCGTACAGGTCGAGGGCAAGCCGGCCTATTACGAACCCCTGGCCATCGCCGTCGACAAGGGCGACGACGCCTTCAACGGTGCGCTGACCAAGATCGTCGATGAGATGAAAACCGACGGCACCCTCAAGCAGCTTTCCGAAAAATGGTACGGCGCCGACCTCACCAAGGTGCAGTGACCTGCCAGCGCCCCGTGTGCTCGATCGTGCACACGGGGCGCACCCGCCCGATGAAGGATGACGGACCTCATGTTCAGCTATATCGACAACTATTACACCGCGACCATGCGCGAGGCACCCGTGCGGCCGCCGCTCGCCGGCAAGGTCTGCGTCGACGTGTGCGTCGTGGGCGGTGGCCTGGCGGGGCTAAGCACCGCCTGGGAACTGGTTTCGCGGGGCAAATCGGTGGTGGTGCTGGAGGCGGCGCGGGTGGCCTGGGGCGCTTCCGGGCGCAACGGCGGGTTTGTCCTGCAAGGCTGGTCCGAAGGCCTTTCGGCCATCGAGCAGCGCTGCGGCAAGGACACCGCCGCAGCCTTGTTCAAGCTGTCACTGGAAGGCGTGGACAGCGTGCGCGAGACCATAGAGCGGCATTCACTGCCGGGTTGCGCACCCAGCCGGGGCAAGCTGAGCGTCAGCCGCTTCGACAACGCCGACAGCCTCAAGCGGTTCAGCGAGCGCATGGACCGTGATTTCGGTTTCAACTTGGAGTATCTCGACCGCGACACCCTGCGCACGCTGCTCGACACCGAGCGTTACCACCAGGGGCTGCGTGATACCCACGGTTTCCATTTCCACCCACTGAACTATTGCCTGGGCCTGGCCGACCTGATCGAGCAAAAAGGTGGGGTGATCCATGAGCAGTGCGCCATGCTCGAGGTCGACAGCCGAGCCGGGCGCTCCCAGGTGTCAACGGCCCACGGCAGCGTCGATTGTGTCGATGTGGTGTACTGCTGCGGCGGCTACGGCGGTCCTGAATTCGGCAAACTGCACCGTGCCTTTCTGCCCATCGCCACCTACGTGGTGCTCACCGAGCCATTGGGTACGCGCCTGCAGCAGGCCGTCCGCACCTCTGAAGCCGTCGGTGATTCCCGGCGGGCCTCGGACTATTACCGTATCGTGGATGGCGATCGGCTGCTGTGGGGCGGCCACATCACCACCCACAATCTGCAGGACGAGCAACGTCTGGCGCAACTGCTCAGCGCCGATATCCTCGATGTCTACCCACAACTGCAAGGCTTGAAAATCGACAAGGCCTGGTCTGGACTGATGGGCTACGCCCGGCACAAAATGCCCCACATCGGCCCCCTGGGCCCTGGACTGTGGTCTTGCGCATCGTTCGGCGGGCACGGCATGAACACCGCGCCGGCCGGGGGGAGGGTGATTGCCGAGGCCATCTGCGGCGAATCGGACCGCTACCGTTTGTTCGACCGCTACGGGCTGCAGTGGAACGGGGGCCCATTCGGCCCTCCGGCGGCACAATTGGTGTATACCGGGTTGAAGATGATGGACAGGTTCCAGGAACGACACGCCGGCGCAGGGCCGCGCTAACTCTTTTACAGGCAAGGTCGACACGGCATGGACGCACACCCACCCGGCACATTGTTCAACCTCACCGAGAACGACCGGCAATTGCTGGCGTTATTGCAAGCCAACGCCCGCGAGCCGACCGCGTCACTCGCGCGCAGGCTCGGAGTGTCGCGCTCTTCGGTACAGGAGCGCATCCAGCGGCTGGAGAAAGCCGGTGTCATCACCGGCTACAGCGTGCGCATCGACCACGACCGGATACAGCCCACCATCAACTGCTTCACCATGACCTCTTGCACCAACAAGAGCTACACCGACGTCATGACCACCTTGCGCAAGATCGAGGCAGTGCAGGCCGTGTACGCGGTGTCCGGGGAGTCGGACTTCATCATTCACCTGGCCACCGGGACGCTGGGCGAACTCAACGCTGAGCTGACCCGGATCAACATGATCAAGGGCGTGGCGCACACGGCGTCGCACATCGTGATGGAGACCAAGTTCAGCCGGAAGCTGAGCGTGTAGGAGGGTGGATGCCCGGTGCCAGGACGCACCAGGCAGGATGGATAACGTAAGCGCGCATTCGCACTTGGCCTTTTTTCACAGAGGTAGCTGGTTTTCGGCATTATCAGCGAGCAAAACGATTATTCGTTGTCCCTTTGACACTGTCGACAAACCAAAACCATCGTTCATCGGCTTTGACAATGTTGCATTCCTCGCCATACGCCGAATAGGTCACGCAAATCACATCGCCCGTGATCTTCCAACTCCCTTTAGCTTCAGGCATTCCAGTTATATTGATTTTGGCTGCTCCATCGGCTGTGAGAATCTCGGAAAAAGATTGCCCACTTGACGTTACACTTTGATGTGAGCGTCCTATGAATTGGCTTGCAACGTCGTTACCGCTGAGTTTTGCAGCGCTGGGCGGCGCGGGCGAGTGCGCGTCCATTGCCGGGTTGCTTCCGCTAGTGGCGCAGCCCAGCAATAAAGCAGTTAATGCAGCGGTGCAGATTACTTTCATGAGTCATTCCTCTCTTCGAAAAAGGTATGAGCCATTTGCAGTGGAGACAACATTATCAACAACGCACTACTGACATGCCCAGAGAATCGGCTGAGCAGATATCCAAACAACTGACTCGCGTTGAGTCTAGCACTGCATGTCGCACCTGCATTTTGGAGGTAGGAGTAGACCAACAGGCCGTTGGGTAAATCCAACCAGGCCGCATAACTATACTAAATGCTTATTTAGTATAGTTATCGTATTTTGAGCGACGTTCGCGAATAAGTAGGGCTGTTTTCGGTATTGGGGTTATGCTGCCTACGACTATCGATCTAGTAGCTTGCAGACAAGCACTCAAGGCAGTTTTCCAGCCAAACAGTGCCCATCGGGACCCATCGCGTACCTGACAATCAGATGAATAACGGCACACGCTTACTCGTGCGCGATGCATTTCTCCAGCGCGGTCTTCATTCGGCAATTGCCGAGTCATGCTAGTCTAACGCAGCTCCGTCGATCGCCAACGGGCACGTTCGTCAGAGCATCGTAAGCCCCCCAAAAAGGCTGATTTTGTAGATGACTACGCGATCATGCCGACCTGGTGTGGTGGAACGTCGAGCTCTGGATGACGGATCGCGATGTGGTTTGGTTTGGTTTGGTAGTGATCGAGTCAATCAAGCTGATGAACGTCGTAGACGTGAACACTAGCGTTTCGGACAATCAGGTCTTCGTCGAGGAATTCGAGCCGAGCACCAGTGAGGAGGAAAAGCTGACGCGGCGCGAGTCCAAGTGCTGAGGTGGCAAGGTTCTATGTACCTGGCCGAAGGATTACCAGTCCAAGGCCGAATCCCCAGCTTGCAGCACCAACCCTGGCTACCCGGCACACCCAACACGGCATTACGCATAATGTATATTATGTTAAATCTACTAAGTGTAGGCATTCTATGAGGAACTGGCTTACCGTCCAGCGCCCACTTGTCATGAGTCTCCTGTTGCGCCAATCGCGTTTTAAGTGGAAAGCGCTCTATTTTCTCCTCACCCCCTTGCTTTCCGCGGGCTCCAGCTTATCTGGCACCTTGATTCGACGCAGCTTTTGACGAAATGAGTGGAACGCTGTGCGACGCAACAATCTATAACCTATTGATTTATAAGAATCTAAAAAGTTACGTCTAAACGGAACAGCTCCCGCAGCCAAGGAGAAATCAGTGGAATCATATTTCAGGGGACGCACCATCAACCGGCTCCAACCCCATACAGAACAAGGGCCTCAGCCTTTTTGAGGAATTGAGTGGACATTCCGCTCCGCCTTTCCCCGAGGCGAAACGGGTGGAAAATCCACGAAGGCACAGCCCCGGTGGGAACCGTATGACCCCCAAGCCAATGTCGATAGAAAACTGTCAACCGAGAGTGCTAAGAACCACCGGCCCCGTTGAGGCCCCTGTAATCCCTGGCCAGGCTCGGCTGAGAGTCTCTGATTCAACTCAACCGTAAAGCCCCAGCACCGTACTTGGCGGCGCCTGAGAGGCTTGGACGCAGGCTGAAGAGTCATGAGATTGCGAGTCCTGCTGATAAACAATGAATGGAAATTCCGATCTCGAATCCCTTCACAAACGCCGTGAAACCCGATAAAACCGGGCATCAGAGGATTTTCTAAGAAACAGGTGGACATTCCAGAGTGTTTTTCCACTTAAAGATTTAAATGGAAAAACCGCAGCGGATCGCTTGCTGAGAGTTAAGGCGCTCGGTTGGTCGTCGCGAGTGACTGCACGCTTCAAGTAAAGGTTTGGTGCGAGCCCGCCGTTGAGGCGTTGTGTGGCTTTACCCTGAGCAGTCCATGTGTCCCAGAGCGCTCCCAGTTGCGAATTACTTAGCAATTGCGATTCGTCCTGAACAGAAACCCTAGACCCATCAACCACAACAAGCCGTCCATGAAAGCGCAACCTGGGCCGGGAAAAACCTTTCCCAAGAACGCCAATTCGGATTCCTAACGACCTCCGATACAAACCCCTAAACCTAAGTGTTAACGTTGATCGGCAATACTCTTATAAAGGGCAATCAAGCTACCTGGCCGGCTATGCCAAGAAACCCAAAAAGTACCTTGGCAATTTATGGCAAAATAAATAGCGCCTACGCGCCCCCACGGAAATGTTTAACTGAAAAATGAATGGAAAAACCAATGGGAGTACCCTTAGTTTATGCCGCAGGGTGTTGTCAAGCTAACTGCGAAAATTTAAACGTTAACCAGGGGTAGTTGCAACACTGTTCGCTGAGGGCTACCATCGACAATCGTCAACGAATTGGGCAGAGGGGGATGAATGAAATGCACACAATCAAAATGCAATAAGCCGAGCGGCTACCCTGTCCAACTTCCAGTAACTCCCAGAACTGGAAATCTAGCTTCCTTGAATACGGTACCTTTTATATGACTTGTGAACCTAAGCCGCTCTTCGAAACCTTCGAGTCATTTGTTGATCAAGATTTCTTGTGTGCCGGGTCATCTGTTAATTACGTTCAAGATTATATTAACGCTTTCCCGGCCGAGCTCAGGGCTGGGGCCGGCTATGAGGCGGTTAGATCCTTCTTGCGCGCTTATGATCAAAGCGAACAAACCTATACCTCCTATAGAACTCATGTGGAACGGCTTCTGCTATGGGCTACTATTGTTCAGAAAAAATCAATATTTGAACTGCGCCGCCAGGATGCCGAGGCTTACCTGAGTTTTTGCCGAAATCCGCCAATAAATTGGGTTGGATCGGTCACTCGTAGCCGGTTTGTTCCGAATAAAGATGCTGAGACCGCGATCGACTTCCCTCTGGTGCCCAATGAGAAATGGAAACCGTTTAGCCAAAAGCGCCCGAAAAATCCGGCATTTTCAAATGTAGACTTACCATACTCAGCTTCGACCGGAACGATGAACCAAGTGTTTTCGGTATGTAGCAGCTTTTATGAGTTCTTGGCTGAAGGTTGTCTTGTCAGTCTCAACCCATTCAGGATGGTAAAGAACAAGCAGCACTACACAGGCAACGCTGGTGGTGATATCCAAAACCGGGCACTTACACCTCTGCAGTGGGACTATGTTCTTGAGACCGCTGAGGAAATGGCTTCGCTCGAACCGTCGAAGCATCGACGCACTCTCTTCGTGCTATCGACCCTTTTCGCAATGTACCTACGAATATCTGACCTCGTTGGAAGGGCTAATTGGCAGCCAACCATGGGAGATTTTCGCCAAGACCCAGAAGGTAACTGGTGGTATCACGTCATTGGTAAAGGGGATAAGGTCGGCAAGATTGCGGTGCGGAATGAGTACATTGATCAATATTTAAAGCGCTATCGAGTGTTCCTTGGACTATCTGAATTACCCTCTGAAAATGAGAGAACTCCTTTACTGTGTACTCTAGACGGCCGGGCAGGACTTTCAGGCAGGCAGGTTCGCACCCTCCTCCAATCTGTCTTTGATAATGCGCTGGCCAAGATGAAGACTGAAGGTCGGGAAGGTTATGAAACAAATAGCTTGCGGGCAGCGTCTGCGCACTGGCTTAGGCATACTTCAGCGACTTTCGATGCTCCTTTCCGAAAAGCAAAAGATCTGCAGCTGGATCTTCGGCATAGTAATTTGAGCACGACCCAAGATACCTACTATCACTCCCATGACCAAGAGCGGGTATATTCCATCAAGCGTCTGGGCATGAGAGATCGTGGATGACCCGACTGCGATGCCAACCTTCAGGGCGAGATAATATTACCCTGCAGGCGCTTTCGACGCTGGGAACTTCGCTAGGGAACCCACACCGGCAACCCCGATCCGCCCGGCTTGTCGATCACAATCGCCAGACTTTGCTTCGCTCTTGTCACCGCCACATAGAAAGCTGCCGCGGACGTCGACTCCAGATACGTGGTGCTCCTGATGAAAGCTTCGATTGGCGCCGTGGGGATAATCAGCACACGTTCGAAGGTGGCTCCTTTTGATACCTTGAAATTCAAGAACTCCATGGGGAATGCTTTACCCGAGGCTTTCGTATTTCGCAGGCACTGCGGCTGAAAACGTTCGACGTACTCTGGTACGTGCTTGGTGTGCACCAGGAACACCCCGTCGTGTTCGGACACGACATGGTTTTCGGAGGTTGTTTTTGGGAACGCCCAGGTTTGGTCAAAGATCGTGTCCGAAAATGTAGCAATCTCTGTGCGGCAACGGTAAGTCTTTGTGGCGTAGTGAATGCTCAGGAGTCCTTCCTTTTCGCGCTGGAGAAACCAGTCGAGCGCCTCCGCGTAGCCATACTTTTTGTTCTTCGAGCTCCGGGGGTTTGTAGACAGCACAGCCTGGCGCACATCCCCTACCATGCGCACATCGATGCGCGACTTCAGTAACTCATGGACGATTTCCCAATCGTGGGCACTGAGGTCTTGTACTTCATCGATCAATATTTCATCGAAGAGGCACTCCAACCTGCGCAGCAACGCAGGTGTCTCGTTCATCAGCTCCCTTGCGAGCCGGCCGAGCTCGCAGGCATAGAGTTGGTTAGCACCGTCCATGAACCGATGCCGGGCCTTAGCGAATAGCCCAGGCCGGCCGTCGAAGTTGAACCCCCCTACCCGCTCTCCTGGAAACTTGAACGGCAAGAAAGGCTTCGCAAAATGTCGCAGCAGGAATGTGTACCAGCCCATCACCTCGAGGTCGTGGCGATCACCGACCTGTGCCCCCACTCGATGTAGAAGCTCCTGTTGGTTGGTTTGGGTGAACGTGACAATCGCCACACGCCGCTCTGCAGGCAGAGTCTTGCAGTGCTCGACTAATCCTTGAGTCTTCCGGCCGCCGGCAACGGCCAGGGTAAGATGATTAGGCATGGTGAATAAACTCTGCCGCAGCCTTCATGTAGGCTGGTGGAGTCAGAGCTTTCTTGGATTCCGCGAGCCGCAACGCCCCTTCTGTTTTCTCGCGCGCCATCCATGTCTTCAGTACTGCCGTCTCGGTAATCTCGAGCATTTCCCGTAGGTGAGCTTCGCCGTTGGCTGTGATCAACTGCGGTTCAAGTGTATAGCCGTCGTCCACCGGCCCAATGAATAGATCTCGAATTGACCCATCAAGCCATTTATCAACGGTTTCACGAAGCTCCACCGGTTTGAAACCATCGTTGTCCCGCATCACGGCCACTGGCTTGCTGATTGCCGCACAAAGCTCCAGGCACCGAGCGAGTGCCAAGCCGCGCATGCTGATGACATCGATACCGTCGGACATTGGCGTGCGACCGAAACAGTCCTTATAGACACGTTCGAAGATGATTTCATCAGACGGCCCTTCGACCAGGACGACTTTCTTGGCCAATACCATCCGGAGCGTGTCGTAGCCAGGCAGTCGCTGAAAGTAGCTGACCGTCGAAGGTTCAAGCTCCGTGATTTTGGAAGCGCTGCTGCGGTGTAACAGGAGCAGAGAACCTAGCCCTAGCCTATTCAGCACGTAGGTGCTGTGCGTCGAGATGAACAGCTGTTGCTCGTCTGTCGCAAGGGTCTCGATGCGATTGAGTAAGGTCGTGAGGCTAGTGTGAGATAGATGGTTCTCCGGCTCCTCGATCATCACGATTTTTACTTTTGAAGCGTGACGCTTCATCGCAAGTGAGATTTTTATTGCAGCCTGCTGACCGTAGCCAGCCATTGTGAACGGAAGGCCGTCCACATGTGGGGTGATCACGCTTTCCCAAGACGTTCGTGACGTCTGATCCATCGCGAGCGCCATCGGTTCTTCCAGAAGCGCGGCGCCTAGCGTGGCCAGCCGCCCATTGACCGGCGCCAAGGCTCCACCTGTCATCGTCGCTTTGATATCGCGAAAGCCCAAAGAGATAGCTGCCTTCTCCGGCGGTTCCAAGTGGTCGCTTAGAATCTGGCGCAGGTGGTAGTCGACACCTGCAGCAGACCTGACGGTACGCGAATCAATTGTGGCTACCGACAACGAGCGAGGCCGTTTGGTGAGCTCTTTGTCAGCAAACGATCGCCATTCGCAGGTGTAGTACTCGACCGGAAGCAGCTCTGACGGATTTCTAAGCCACTCGTCTAGTTCGTCCCGGTATTCCTCATTAGGAAAAATCGCCAGCGACACACCTGGGCAAGCGTTGGTGGGAACGTCAGCGTTGACCGCTCCGAGCAGGCCAGCTAACTCTGCTTCATCCTGCAGATAGATCTCGATGAGAATTTGGGGCAAGGCCGCTCTCTCACCGGACTTGCGGCGCGCTAGGAAATCGGCAACGACCTCAGTGTTGAACCAGTAAGGGTTGAGTTCTTCAAGTACCCCTCGCCCGCCTGTACGACCATTGAGGGCTAGCGAGATAGCTTCCAGCAACGTCGATTTACCGGCATCGTTGTTGCCCACAAGGATGTTGAGTCCTGGGTTCGGCTGCAGCACGAAATCCTTGTAGATGCGGTAGCCACGGATACGTATTTTGGTGATCAAGATCGGCATTCCTTTGTCGAGTTCTGCGGGCGGCTGCCGTAGCGGCATCATGGTGCGATGCTACAAGTGCTAGGACAAGATTGTCGATACGGCCTTTTTGCGGACAAGGAAGCTGCCGGGCTCGGGGGTCACCCCCCCGACAGCTCCGTCGTACCTAAGCGGGGTCGAGCGTTGACGCGATACTGGGGAATCCATGTGGCCGTGCCGGTGAGGTAAGCTACGGGTATCAGATGTTTCCATGCGCTTCGGCGAATTTCTTCAGGAGGTGTCATGCATTGGCTACGCGGGATGTGGGTACGTCTTTTTCCCGACGTGAGGCCGGAGAGCGAGCTACGCAGAGAAAACGAATTTATACAGGCGGCTAACAAGCTCAAGACATTGCGTGTAACCGATCGCGGCGGCATGTCGATTGACCCAGAGGAGCTTCGAGATCAAATCATCGCTGCGCGCGAGGAGTACAAGACCTTGGTGCATCGATCGGAGAAGTCGCCCCGCTAGGGCCATTTGATGGTCTCGTTCTTGCCTATCTGGAATTCGCGCCTTCAAGAGCTGCAATGATCGACGAATTGTATTCGTGAAAAATCTTTGTTTTGAGCCTCAAGCTTCTCGATTTTCTTCCGTTTAGTTAACTACAAGGTAGATAATTTAACGGGGTGCGCCAACAGTGGATACAGAACTCGAACCTAATAAATTCTTTGTGCTCCGGAATGGGCCATGCGAAACGTCGTTTGCTACCTTTACCCATCCAGGGTGGGTTGAAACTGATCCCATAGAAGATGACAACAGCTACGCCATCATGATGGACAGAGAGGTGGGTAACGTCGTATCTATGAAAGTTAACGGTATACGGCTCAGGTTTACGCAGGCTCAAGCGATGGCGCTCGCTGAGAAGCTTATGGAAGTCTCCGGTTATTATGGGAATTGACTCGCAGGCACAAGTGGCACGCCCCAGGGGGCCGGCTGTCGTAAACCAAGCCGCGAAGCGTCTTGGCCCGTAGGGCTTCCATCCTCGTGCCTACGGCCCTTGGCCTGCGCGCTCCGCTTGCACAGCCACTGTTCCTTTTAAGGAGTACCGCACCTACCCGGCTACTCGGCTAACCACTATGCCGACCAGGAGTGTCCCCAACCGAACCGGCCACTCGGCAGCGACCTTCGCCCCGCGATTACTGGATCGGATTACTCCACCACAAAAGCTGTAGGCTCACGGCTAGGAACTGCGTCAATGCACGGCGTCTAGAATCTTCGAAGGTGGAATATGCGCTGATTGAACGCGATGCTAAATGAGCTCTTCATGGACAGAAGGCCGGAGAGCGATATACGCCGGGGAAAAGGATTTCATCCAGGCAACTAAATAGCTCAGGACATTGCGGGTGACCGATCATGGCGGCATGTCGACAGACTCTGATGAGTTTCGAGATCAGATCATCGCCGCCCGGGAGGAGTACAAGGATTTGGTGCGTAGGCTTCATCAGTAGCTTCTACCTTTTCGCCACGGAGGGCTGAGCGCTCAGTGCTTCAAACGCCCCGGCCCGAACCATCCGCACGGATTCTCGATGCAGTCTATCGAAGCTTTGAGCTCATCTTCGATGTCTTTGAATACCTGATCCAAGCCTGGATGAGAGCCAGAATCTCGTAGTGTGCTGATAAGACTGAAGAGTTCAAGACCTTCCGCCAGCGGCATCCGGACGTCGCAGTACACTGTGTCGTCATCATCTTGTATGCCCATACCGATTCTCAGCATCAATTAGTTTAGACCTGCAGATTACTACTTGTGCCTGCCCTTATTGGGGCCGGCTGTCGTAAACCAAGCCGCAGGCGCCTTCGCCCTTCTGGCTTCCATCCTCGCGTCCAGCGCTCCGTTTGCAGGGGTACCCTGCAAAGCCCGTGGTAACCGATACGTTCAGAACACCAACACTCGACGGGGCGCTCTCAGGCGAAAATCCAGACAAATGGCCACAAACTTAGCAGTGATCTTCTACCATAACCTCGAACATTTTCCGCCCAACAGGTACATGGATCAAAGTCGTTTCACAGTCCATAGGATTAGGAATATAGCTTTGAAGCATCAAAGTCTAGCCCGGCCTCTTTCATCTCCCGCACCAGTCGCATCTGCCATCCATCATGAGGGTCGAGCTCCGTATAGACCACACCAAAAAGATCTGATGGGATTTCAACATCACCTTTTCTAAGCAAGCAAACCCGACCCCTCCCAAGCTTTCCTGCGAAATATCCCAGCTCAAAAATTACATTCTGGCGAGCTCTTGCCGCAGGAGCGTCAACCTTCGCCGACGCACCGACATCGTCAGGAGTCAGCAGGACGACTGCATATCCCACCTCAGCAGCCTGCTCAAATTTCTCTATGATCGTCCTGCCGCGGTCTGGTTGTTCCTGCAGCACGATTGACTCCAGCCCAAGTCGATCCAAAAATCTTGCCAGCATGTGCCGGGCCCCCTCATCGTGCCCGTGAACAATGAAGACCCTGTTCGATGGCGTCAAAGAATTTGTGGATGCGGCGTCCCCTATTTTGATATGAGCTTTGTAATCTCGGGCGAAAGGAATCAGTACTTGAGAAACGAAGGCATGAAAGCCTGCAATTACTTTCCTGCTGCCGGTGCTGAAATAGTGATATCCAAAGTTAAGCGCATAGCTCGGCTCTGCTGCGAGCTTGTGAATAAGCAGTATCGTAAGGCCTAGCCTGACTGAGTCATCCTCGGGCCAAGCTAAGCTGTGGCTGCCGGCAAAGCTCCCGCCAGTATCAGCGCTTTCGAACAAAAACACCTCTAGATTGGCGCTATCGGTCAGCTTACGGTTCACCGCTTCAAGCTCTTGACTGGCTAGCAATCGCCCGAGTTTTTTAAGAGGTACTTCAAATGTCTGTTGTTGCGAGTTCTGAAGGTCGAGGATGCAGCTATTGATTTGCGTAAAAATATCGGGCGAATTCATTCACTGTCCCCCACCAACCGTTTCTCAGCCGCTTCGTTAAGAATATGAGTTCGATAGTACTCCTTCATTTCCTCAATTAGAGGTCGAATTACCGGATTGGATTCATACCCACCTACACGGTCATCAATGGTTTTGTGGACGAGTTGTATCGCTTGCTCGATGCTGCCAGGATCGTACGGGTCGAAATTGACAGTGCACAGCTTGCCGCTCAACTCATTGAGCGCGACTTCCGCGTCTTTCAAATCACGTTGAAGCTGTTTCAGGCCTTTGATCACAATGCTCTCCCTTGCAGACCGGTCAGACCGTGTACTCAGTGTTTTGGTGGGCGTCCTGGATGCAGTACAGGCCGGGTAGATCATCAGCTCATTGCACCCAGAGCTGCGCTCTGAGTGGCACATCTTATCCAACGACTATAGACGAAGCACTGTTGATTCGTCCAACATTCAAGAATGCCGTTCGAAAGAGATATCCTGATTCTCAAACTGTTGCTGTTTTATCAATGCTTGCTCAAAAATCTATCTGCGCCCAACCGTTTCGACCGAGCTTGAATGCCATCCAGGGAGCTTGCCATGATTCTGACCCCCTAGACTTTGACCTCAAGCACGTGTTTCACGTGAATTACATCACAGGTAAGGCTGCCATCAATTTCCCCCATCCGCGCAGCACCACGAGTGGGTGGCATTTCCTTTCCTATTTTGATCGGGAGAGGGGCGTGGCAAAAGTGTCATTGGCAGGCATCCATTATCCTGACACCACAAGATACTTCGGCAACCTTGGCATTATCGGAGTCACAAACCAGCCAGGTGAGCGTAGCTGGACAGTTCAAGACCGGCGTCTGTTTATGGCTGACCACTCCAGGGCTGCTGCGGACACGATTGTGAAATGGGCACAGGACGACAGCATGTAGTGCAATGTCGAAAGTCATCTTGCCGCAGCAATTGGCAGAACTGAGCTTTTTGTGAAGCTCCACCAAATGCGCAATCTCCCTTTTGTGGGGCGGCAATTTTCTAACCCGTGGCAAACCTTGGCTTTCAAATCACCCCACCGAATTTGAGCGGTTGATCAGTCACAAGATCCTTAGGCAAAAACGTGAGCCAACATCGCGGGTGGTGATCCACGATATGGGGCTAAGGGCTTCGACCTCCTACGCCCACAAGACAGGAGCGCTGTAGCACTCTCGCTAAGATTCGTCTCATAGACGACATGGGTGGCGTATGGCTATTATCCGGTATCCGGCGGTTTTTGCGCCAATACTCCGAGTGGCAGACTTTCCACCACCACCCTCCGCCTGCTAAGCAATCAGTCGTGCCGTGAACGGTCTGACAAGGAAGTTTGATGAAACACGATCCATTGGGGTATTACGCCATCCTTGAGCTGCCCCCGGGCGCATCTGAACAGGATATCAAGACCTCCTATCGGCGCAGGGCGATGGCTCTACATCCAGATAGGAATCAAAATCTGGACACAACGGAGCAATTTAAGGCGCTCAATGAGGCCTTTGAAGTGCTATCCGATCCTATCGCCCGTGCGGCATACGATAACCATAACGCACCCGAGGCGGCGTCCGAGCAGCCCGATGAGCCACCGCCGGAACCGATAAAATGTTCAAGCTGTGGCAAAGTCTCCGCTCAGCCACGGCTGGCCGTCTATCGATCTGTTAAAAGCTTTCTTCTGGTGACACTGCGCAAGCCAATTGCGGGTGTATTCTGCAGTGAATGCGCCCATAAAAAGTCGTTGAAGGCCTCTGCAACGACTTGGCTGCTCGGATGGTGGGGCTTCCCTTGGGGGCCGGTTTACACAGTCCAAGCACTGCTGCACAACATGTTCGGTGGAACCCATCCTCCCCTCGAAAATACTCGGCTGCTGGCTTATCAAGCTTACTGTTTTTACACGATGGGACGTCGTGAGATCGCATTCGCAATCGCCACAGATGCGCTGAAGTTTTGTGAGAAAATTCGCCCGACATCTCGTCAAACAGCGCTAATGAATGAGCGCGATGACCTGGCAAAAAGGCTCAAAGCTTTCCTGGATGCGGAGCGTCCCGGCGATTCCTTCGTGAAGCTGAAGAATTCTTGGAGGTTTACAAATGAGCTGTTCCCCTTTCATCTCGGTGCGATTGCAGTCGCTGGATTCGCTATCGCATTGGCGGTAGTCAACGTCTCATCTCATCGCTCCCCGCCGCCTAAGGAGCCGATGCCGTATTCCGCTGAGCCCATCGCAGAAGATGCGCCGAAGACCTTGCCTGCTCAGGCCAAAGCTGAGCAGGTGGCTCAACAACCTGTGTACGTACGGCCTAAGAATGCTCCCAATGGAAAACCGTGGCCAGTAACGGCTGGCTACCTCAAGGGCGTCCCGCAAGCCCGGACAGCTGGCCGTTCTGAGGTCACCGTCGACAACAGCCAGAATAGCTCGGACGTTTTCGTGAAGCTCGTTTCGCTTTCTGGGAATGTGGCAAGGCCAGCGCGCCAGATCTTTATCCCCGCACACGGCAAATTCACGATGAAGAGTCTGGAGCAAGGCCCGTACGATGTTCGGTACCAAGACTTGCTCTCGGGTGGGCGCTCACGCTCCGAGGCTATGACTCTCACCGAGACCGCTAGCTCACTAGGCATCGAGTACAGCACGATCACGCTTACACTTTATAAGGTAAGGAACGGCAACATGGCCACGTACAATATCTCCGAGGACGAGTTCTAGTGTTTAGATCGATGAGGTCTCTGGCGTGGCCGTGGGAATTACTACAAGGATGTTCCGAGAAACGGGTAAATGTCGACTGCAATGTTATTAATCAGAGGGAGGGAGCTATGTCGTTGCGGTACCGTAAGCGGATAACGATTGTGAGCGGTTTATACCTGTTCGTATCAAGCGACTGCTTATGTCCAACATTCAAGATCTCGGGAAATGTAGTCAGAAACCTTAATCGACGAGGGATGGAGCCGGATGAGATCACCGTCCGAGATCTCCAGGACATTATCAATTACATCGTCAAACTGCGAATCGCACTCCGTGGTGAGCTCACTCAGCGTCAAGGTAACATTAGCTTGCTGCGCAAGCGTTCGGAGTGGCTGCGGCCAATTCTCACCGTTCTACTTCAGCGAAAAGCTAAAGCGCGACTCGACCATAGACTAGCTCAGGAGCTTATCGAGATCAAAAAACTCCAGGCCAAGATTTGCATCCATGAGCTGCGACTAGAGTGGTCATTGCCCCCAGGGGTGAAGCAGACGTATGACACCTTGCTGAAGACCTTTCGTGACGTTGCGCTCAGCGAGATGATCTGGAACATCACCAACTCCAGCCCCGTCGATCAACTCAAAGAACGCTCCAACGCACAGAATGCAGTGGAACGTTCTCCAGTACGTTTTGAGATGGCCAAGCCCTGTTTCCTTTACCGCGATGATGATCCCTACTCTACGGTTCCTCAGCTTCCAACGGGTAATGGTGAAGCGCTCTACCTTTTCCCAGGAATTTTGGTGCTCGAAGGAATGGCTGGCCTCAAGGTTCTGTCGCTCAAAGACTTCACCATTGCAACGGGTACGTCACGCTTCGTTGAGACCCTTGCAGTACCTCGCGACGCCAGCATTGAGGGATTCAGCTGGCTTAGAGAGAACAACGATGGTTCACCAGATCGGCGTTTTATCGACAATTACCAGATCCCAATAGCCAGGTACGGCAAGCTGCGAATTAAGGGGTGGGACGTGGATGAGCTTTACCACTTTTCCAGTGAAGGTTACAGCCGCGCGTTTGGACAAGCGGTCGAGACCTTTAAACGGTCTGTGGCGTGAGCTGGTCAGCATGCGATGCTGATCCGTAGCTAGGTGCGCTGGGGGGCAGCCAGACTTGGTCTCGTATCATTCCTCCCTATGATTTTATAGCCTACGCCTCCTACACGCAGTCCATACCATCCCGACAATCGCAGCTGCGGTCGATCATGCAGGATCTGAGAAGTCCCGCCCACCTCAGTGTACTTGACCTAGGCAGGCGTTAACGAGAACTGACCTGAGAGACCTTCAACGGTCGAATAACGCACAACGGGTAGATTCCCCAGTACGCGTAGCACCGTCTCACCCATCAGCAATCGTTTCAGGGGCACTACTATAAGATCCTGAACGTCCTTGACGGAGCTTATGTTTGTTAGACGGAGGCTGTAGCACCATTCGTCCGTGGCAGCCCGATGAGTCCATCGAAACAGCACACCATCTTCCAATTCGAGCTGATAGTCTCCGCCAGACTCGATCGGAAACCCCATGTAGGTCTCGCCAAAAACTATAGGGTCGTGCCACCAACCAACGTGAATCAAGGGTTCGAAGTTGTTCAATGCGTCGATCCCGCATCCCATCAGGCTGATCTGCACGAACACGTGGCCAGAGGGCTTCTTTTTTCGGCCCTGTTTCAGCGCGAGCGAGGCTGCAAACTCCGTGTTCAACCAACCCGTATCGTTCTCTTGGTAACTCAGCATCCACTCCCCAGCAGCAGAGTGAATCTGTTTGACGTCAGGCTGCGAAAGCATCTGGCTCACTTGCTCCTTAGTGAGCTTGAGCAAGGCTTCACATTCTGTGGAAACGTTCGATACGAACTTGAAGCTTTCGGCTATGGATGCGCCGAGGTCTGCCGGGTTGGTCATTCGCGTTTCCCCCTGAAGAAAATGGTGGTGCTGTCCTGGTCGATTTTTGGTGGCGCCTGCAGATGGTTGAATCCCTGAAAACCGTCCAACCGCAACAGCTTGAGAAAATGGATGACGTGGACGCTCCATACGCTGACACCGCGGTGAGGGCTAAACCTTAGATCAAGCAAACTCGAGATGATGTTCGGCCATGACCTGCGGATAAGCCTTCCGCACCAGATGTCTGAATCTGATATGGCGTTGATAGCGGAGCTGGTCTCGGGCGCAATAAAAAGATGTATCGCGTGCTTACGCTGCTCGTCTGACAGGAATTCGTTCCACTGTCGATGGAGTTGATCCTGCCCACTTAGCGGCGCATTCCATTTGAACTCAATCAGAATGATCCTGCGAGTGCCGCAAACCCACTCAAGCTCGACGAGTAAGTCAGGTTCGACGGTACAACGTGGCCAAAAATGCATTTGAACGTCTTTCACTAACGTACCGGGGAATGGGAGTGAAGCATCGGACTGGTTCGATTCGAGGACGGTGCGCCACACCAATGCTTGAGCTTCAGCTGCTAGATACTCAAGTGGGCCCATAATCAGCGCAGTGATCTCGTCTTCTTCAGATACTTTGCGCTCACCAGGCTCACGGTGACCTTGATAGCGTTCGTAGAGTCGGCTTTTACGCCGAGAAAATGCTTGGAGCATCTGATTGTCCTTGCGTTGATTATTCTTGGTGATAGCGTGGGCTGTGTGCGGTTCGGATTTCAGCTAGCGATCCTGAGGCTGAGCGTGCAGATTCTTCGCATGATCAACATCGTGAGCGATGATGTGGAGTTAAACGTACCCCACTGGACGATTGATAGCCGTCATAGAAGCGGGCACTTCGCTTGCCCGGGGTAGGTTACCTTGCGACCAGACGATCCCGTGCGCATCTGCCAGATTGGCTTCGTCATAGCCGAAGCTTAAATCAGAGTACCTTCCCGCAGTGAACGAGCAACTATTTACCGCGAGCAGTACGATGCTCCACGACGTGTCGCATTTCTGCCTGCCATTTTTTGAGAAAACTATGCCAGTCGTGCGTGTAGAACCCTTCAGCCGCCCTTGTCGAGCCAATGCTCGCAGCCTAAAATCGAGACCGCTAAGGCTGCGGAATATTCTCAACTCTGACGATGCTGATGGTCGAAGGATGGGGTTCCACTGGTACCTGAACTAGAACCTCCTCCACACCGAGAATGTCCGTTCCCAAAGAGTCATCATCAAGCTCTGCTTGGTGAATATTATCAAGAACTTGGATCAGCTCGAACGCAGCAGTATCAATTGGTGCTAGCGTGGCGAGACGCCACAGCGCCCTCCTCCTATGGGTTTCGCGCTTGTGAATGTCGTTGTTTCCTTCCAGGGCAATGGTTCCTTATTGTTCGAAAGTAGGTGCGAGCTCGCGATAAAGACCCTTAAGCAGCCTCGCATCCAGCACAGCGTAGTGCGGCAGCTCTGGAGTGGTCATGTCGCCTATATCGTCTGCTTCAAGATCCCGAAACAAGCGGGGGTAGATTCGTGGTCTGGTTAATCACATTTGAAGGCCAGCGGTGATCTACGCACGCTAGCTGGCAGAAAAAACTCCAGTGCCTGGCGCGTCCGAGCAGATCTCGAGGTGACCATTGAGGTTGCCCAAGAAGGTTAGTAACGACTCCTAGGATTCGGCCATAGTTTTCCCATGCTCTGGCAGATCCAGTTGTGGCAACACGTTCTCGATGACGAAGTCACTGCAGTCCTCGACTTGATACGTTTCTGTGAGCTCTACGTAGAACTCGTCGCCGGCTTAAGACACCAAGGCAACCGAGATCAGCTTTGTATTTTGGTCAACCTGAGTGAACTCGCAATCTAAGAACAGCTTCGTCGTCACTCCCTGGGGCTGTCTGTGCTCATACTTGGAAGTCGTCGGCCCGGCCCGTGGCCAAGGGGTGAGCGTCATAGGCCTTGTCAGCAAGATCAAGCAGCCTTGCCCAGGCATTCTCGTTTATCGCTTTGATATCCGCGCACGCGTTGACGTAGCCTACTGCGGAAGCAAAACGAAAAACGGCGTCAGCGGCAGTTCCGGCTGAGCTGATCGAGTCTATTCGGATCAAGGCGCGGGTCATTGCGAACTCAGTGCTTCCAAGCGTTTCTAGCGTATCCATGAGGCTCTCCTTGCTGATGGGTTGATGTGGATCATAGCGTTCATTACGGGCAGTGATGGGAAAGCTCGACGAAAACGAGGTATTGGTATGGAGCGAGAGATATACGGAGGGGCTCCAATGGATGAAGCCGAAGGATGGGAAAGGCCTGTGCTCGCGCTTACCGCTAGGGACGTGTGCCAGATACTTCGAGAAGTCGTCTTCGAGCGTCGGACAATTGCCAAGGTCGGCAAGCAGACGTGGGATGAGGTCTATGCCTGTCACTTCATCGTCGATGTGGAAGGTTGGCGCATCACTCTGTACAACGATTGTGATGAGCTCGATTACTGCGAAGAATGTTTCAGCCCCGATGGCAGGCGATGGTCATTCGGCATAGGTGATCGGATGGGTACTGATCCAGTGGCACTGCTCAGCACGTGGGAGCACATTGGAGCGGCTACTGAAAGCGCTGTGAGGCTACTGTCGTTTTAATGCGTGGCCTACGAACAGGCTGTCGCGAGCCCAGCTAGGCGCCTTCGACCTCTGAATTTTTATCCTCACGCCTGCGGCCCGAGGCCTGCGCGCTCAGATTGGCCGCCCAGCGCGACACCACCGATAGCCTAGGTAGTACAAGGCAGCTGTGGGATATTTATCGATGCCTAGCTGGGCAATGGTTACCAATCATGCCTCACGATATCGTCACAAGAGGACGCTTGAGCCATTGCCCGCTTGTCCCAAGCCTTCCAGTTTGCGATGAACCAGTCGTGCTGCAAGCTCCCGTCTTTCGCGAATAAGTCTTTGCCTTGAGCGAGCGTGAGAACGAAGACATGCTTGTCACCAGACGGCGCCGAATATAGGTTACCTTCAACGGCGCATCTCGGCCGTAGTTATCAGAGAAAAAATTATTCAACTCATCGACATACATCGATTGTGCGATCGAGTACGGTTGACCGCCGATGATGTGAACGAATACTGGAAGCAGCTTCTCGTCGCTTAAGAAGCTCGAAACACCGGGTAAGCCAATGGTTTGGCTGATCGCCAGCCTTGCCGATTTGCCAGACGGAATTGTCAGGGAGTGTTTTCATTTATGGCGGAGTCGCTAGGCTCAGGGACAGGTCTTTCCGACCACTTTCGTTACCAGCGCCCCTACCATGCTGCGTGCGAGTGATTCGCGTCCACCAGCAAAATTGAGCACCCGCGTTTCTTGCCATACCGTTCTGGTTTCCTTGTCTCTGCAAACTGCAGAGACAGACTCGTAAAGGTTGTCCACATCGACGTTGACCTCCATGAGTCCAACTACGTTGTCGTTGTACATCACAAGATTCCGCGCTGCGAAATAAGAGATGTCAAGTGATACGGCGTTTGCGCTCACGACGTCCGCAACGTGTTTCGCTGCCCAAAGGAAGCCAGGAGTTGCAATCACAATTACGGTATTAGGAGCGTATGGGTTGTCCTTCCCTGGCAGAGTCCTTGGTGCGTTTGGATCTCTTTGCAATGCCTGTTCAGGCTGCGATGCACAAGCCATTAACCCGAGTGCGGCAACCATAACGAACGCTAACTTGACCATCTTTCATCCCTGGGTGACGTTGACCTATCAACTGGCGCTTAAGCTACCTGATAAGGCAGACGATCCCAAGCAGCGATGTGCTGGCCGAGGTTTTGGATGGGCAGAACTACCCCGCGCGATGCTGGAACGCTTTGGCAAAGATCTTGTGCAACTCGGCATCATCGGGTACCCGTGTAGCGTGAACATTGATGTTGCCTGAGCTCGACGATCCCCACTCGGGCTGGCGGGACAGAGGTTTCTTGATCAGATGCTCATCGGAACGACAAAGTGGATCCAACGGCGCCTGGGAGGATGTGACAGGTCTTTGCCCGCACTCATCAGTCGTACCCATCCCCTTGATACGGAGTGACAAGCTGAATGTATTTGGCCCCCCATCAATCAATCGCTAGCATGCCAAAGACGCCGGACGGTAGTTCTGGGCATTCCTAGCTGCTCGCTAATTTCAGTTTGCGAGAGCCCTGCGCGTTTCAGTTCCTGTACCTGTCGCAGCTTCTCTACCACCGCTGTTGTCTGGGGAGGAACGAGCGATTGAGGCTCACATGGCAGCACCTCGTCCAATATGCCGAGCTGGTTCAACTCGGCAAGCACTTCGTCCAGGGCGGAACGCGCTGTCTTACCTTCATGCGCTGCAGCAACAAGCGTGAGAAACGACAGAGGTCGAAGGCCCAGAGCCTGAGCTAGATCTGCACTGAGATCGACGCTGGCTGAGACCGACGAGGCTTCCAGCCGACTGATGTGACCTTGATCAGCTTTATCCTGAAAATCAGCCTGCGATAAACCACGCCTCACCCTCAGCAACTGCAACGTCGCCGCGTAAGCCTTGCGCAATGACATCAGACCACTCCCTCCCAAAAAGAGGACGGTATGCCGGGTTTGATTGAGGCCAAACAAATGTATATAGTCATGGCAATGGCCGTTTAGCCGTAATCGCTGGCTGATTAGCCACCGGAGGACGTTCCAGTTCTCTCCGCTGTCTTTAGGAGCTGCAATTTATGGGTAATTCCTTTGAGCATGAAGTGCATCGAGAGGGCCAGGCCTCGTCGTTCGGTGCAGACCTGACTCGAGTCGAGATAGAAGCATTGGTGGCCGAGCGATTCCCCCATAAAGCCTACTGCTTGGTTGAAGACTGGCTGATTTTTCACGTTGATGAGTCTCCCGAATCGCTGGCGAAAGTACGAGCAACAGGCTTGGAGCCGATGTTCATGTACGCGCACTGCGTCGTCTATGACGAGCAGGGACGGTTTCCTCCAGGCGGCTGGGTGCGCTCAACCCTGTGCAAATCGTTCGACGGTGTTTGCCTTTTCGAGACGCGAAACACGGTGTACGTGCTTATGGGAAAAGGACGCGAGATGACTGCATCGCTGAAGACAATATTTGGCTTATGTTAATCGCAAGTTCGCTTCGTGGGCCTGCTCTACACGATGTTCAGGATTAGCATGCAAGACCAGGCTGGCCCGGTGCTCTGACCCTGAGAGACCCCGGACACTCCTTTAAGTTTTTCTTCAGCAACCGCAGGCGCTAGTCCTTTGTTGAACTGATGCGGCCGTTGCCAGTTGTACCGCTGCAACAGAAATCGATCAACATCCTGTTCGGCTAAGGCAGCGGTCATGTAGCCCACTGTTGGTAGGGGCCTATGCAGTCCCCCTATTCAGCAATGCCGAACCGCCGCTCTCACCAAGGGCCTCTCTAGCGTTCGCCAAGATGCTACGATGCATAGTTGCGATGCCCCTTCCCTGCGCACTACCTACAAACCTGACGGTACCGCAATGGACATCCCAAACCTTCTGCAGATCCTCCCAGCCATGATCGCCGCCGTCGAACGCGCCGGCGCGCTCCTTGCAGCTGAATGCGTCCGCCCAGACGGCCGACGAGGCTTTGGAGACAAAGCTGATATCGATGTCGAAATTGAGATTCAACTCCGAGCCGAGCTACTGGCCATACTGAATTGCGACTGGTGGGGTGAAGATACTGGACGTGTACTCACGGGAAATCCATGGTGTTGGGTAGTCGACCCCAACGACGGCACAAGCGATTTTTTGAAAGGCCTGAAAGGCTCCGCGGTGTCGGTGGGACTGCTCCATAACAACCGACCGGTGCTCGGGGTCGTATACGCCCCTGTCACGCCTAGCGGCACGCCAGACTTGATCTCGTGGGCAGATGGAATGGATCACCTTATCCGAAACGGCACCAAGGTCGTCGTCGATCTTTCACTACAAATGCTCTCCGCAAAGAGCATGGTTATGGTGAGCGCTGCTGCCGGCGACAGGCCCCAAATAAATCGTGAGTTGTGTGCGCCCGCAGATTTTTATCCGATGCCATCGATTGCTTATCGGTTAGCGCGTGTTTCTGCTGGTGACGGGTTGTGCGGCATCTCACTCTACCCGGTATCATGCGATGCGTTAAGCCTCCTGTGGTACCTGAAAGGCCCGCAGATTAAGCGGGTGTTATCAGCTCAGCTTGTAGCGAGTTATGCAGATGAGTACAAATGTACTCCTTCACCAATCAACCACACCTGCTTGCCGTGCTTCTGGTCACCTGTGTATGCACGTATGCGATCCGCATGGCTGATTGAATCCCGTTAAAGCTCCAAGAATTCAGGGCAGAGATTCCGGGGGCGTCAGTGAGCATGCGCCGCCCGATCTGCCGGGAACATTGGCCCTAGAAGCACCCGGGGGGGGGAACTGGTCGAGTTTGGCCAGATCGCCAGCATACTTCCGAGGTACAACCCCTTAGTAGAAGTGACGTGGTATGGAGTCCAGGACGTCTCGTCGTCCTTCGGATATGACGGGTAGCGATTTTACTATTTGCTGTATATACATCCAGTGTTACAAGAAACGCTTATATGAACCTCATTTTCCTACGTCAAATCACCGAATCCGAGCTGCCTACCCTCCTCCAGGTTCTCTCAGGTCGCGCGTCGGGCGGCTTTCCCAGTCCTGCGGCCGATCACTATGAAGCCCCGATCTCCCTGGACGACTTGGTAGACCTCAGAGCCCCGCAAGTCTGGTTGGGTGAAACTGAAGGCTACAGCATGTCGTCGGCGGGCACGTGTCGAGGTCTACTTAGTCGTGAGAGCTTCGCGGATCTCACTGGCATTGCAGAGCCGCTTGAGGACTTCGCGCGGCAGATCCAGGCACGTGTCCGGAGCTGGACGGGTATGCCAGTGGGCATCAGTATTGGCCACACCAAGACCCTGGCCAAGGCGGCGCAACACGCGAGCAAACTGTACAAGGAACGCCCCGGCGGGGCGGTCGACTTACGCGCAGACCTCGCGGTCGAATGGCTCCTCAAACGGATACCGACGCAAGAAACTTGGGGCGTTGGGCGCCGGATCTCAATGACACTTGGAGCTGATGGGGTTACGACAGCTTGGCAGCCCCCAGACACTGATCCCAAGACGATTCGCCAGCGGTACGGCGTCGTGCTCGAGCGCACCGGTGAGCCGTGCATGAGCAGCAGGAAGCGGAGTCTGACCGACACGCCATCAGCACGTCCCGAATATTTGGTGAGCGTGTGACGAGTCTTGAGGCCATTCGAGAGGCGGTGGTCAGCTACATGCACCGGGCGACCCGGAAGCTTCGCAAGCAACAGTCCCTGACCGCCATGTTCCGGGTTGCTGTGCTCACATCACCGTTTGGCGACGGCCGAAGTACGCGAACTCATGATGTGCTATCCGCCTACCTGACGGATGACGTGCTTCTACTGACCCGCGCCGCGATGGAGGGGTTTGTAGTGGTCAACTGATCCCGGACACGACGTTAAGTTTTTTCTCGGCCTGAGCCGGTGGCAGCCCACCAT
>NZ_JACYUL010000010.1:0-118880 GCF_014841705.1 Pseudomonas sp. CFBP 8770 | reverse complement strand
GACACGAACCGAAAGTTCGCAGCAAGACAACCCACAAACATCACATACCCGATTCGCTGGAGTGCCTCGCGAGGGCATCCTGGCTACAGAATTTCTTGACGACCATAGAGCATTGGAACCACCTGATCCCATCCCGAACTCAGCAGTGAAACGATGCATCGCCGATGGTAGTGTGGGGTTTCCCCATGTGAGAGTAGGTCATCGTCAAGATTGAATTCCGAAACCCCTATCTGCGTAAGCATGTAGGGGTTTTGTCTTTCTAGCGTTTTGTTGTAAGACCCCTCCTACTTATCGGCTCAACATTCAGTTGTCTCTTACAAACTGGGCAGACCCGGCTGGCTCAACTCGCGAAGCCACATCTGATAAGGTTGAACCTTGATTCACGCTTATCTCAAGGACTTCGCCCATGTCGGCTGTGTCACCTCTTACCCCCGGTTTCATGGTCGTACACGGCAATCGTCTGGACGAACTGCGCAGCCTTGTCGTGAGCTGGATGCGCCTGTACCCACTGCGTCCGCTGGAAAATGAAATCATCCTGGTGCAGAGCAACGGTATCGCCCAGTGGCTCAAGCTCGCGCTTGCTGCGGACGAAGGCCCGGATGACGAAGGCGGCGTAGGCATCTCCGCAGCGGTAGACGTGCAGTTGCCGGGTAGTTTCATGTGGCAGTTGTATCGGAGCGTACTGGGGCAAGACCAGATCCCTTCTTCCTCGCTACTCGACAAGGCGCCGCTCACCTGGCGCTTGATGCGCCTTCTGCCGCAACTGATTGACCAGCCCCATTTCGAACCCCTGCAGCGCTTCCTGCTTGACGACAACGACCTGCGCAAGCGCTACCAGCTGTCCGAGCGTCTGGCAGACCTGTTCGATCAATACCAGGTCTACCGCGCGGATTGGCTGCAGGACTGGGCGGAGGGCAAGCATCAGCTGCGCAATGGCAGGGGTTTGAGCAAACCCCTGCCGGCAGGCAACTGCTGGCAGGCGGAACTGTGGCGGGCATTGCTTCAGGATGTCGGCTTCGAAGGCATGGCGCAAAGCCGGGCAGGCGTGCATCAGCGTTTCATGGAGGCTGCAGCGGCGCTGGATCAAGCGCCGTCAACGCTACCCTCGCGGGTCATCGTGTTCGGTATCTCTTCATTGCCTGCACAAGGCCTGGAAGCCCTGGCGGCGCTGGGTCGATTCAGCCAAGTGTTGCTGTGTGTGCACAACCCCTGTCGGCACCATTGGACGGATATCGTGGCGGACAAGGACCTCCTGCGTCATCAATACAAGCGCCAGGCTCGCAAGCAGGGAATGCCAGCGGTGCTGGACGCCGACAGCCTTCATCAGCATGCACATCCATTGCTCGCTGCCTGGGGCAAGCAGGGCCGTGACTACATCAACCTGCTCGACAGCTATGACGATCCCGCCAGCTATCAGTCGGCATTTCAAGAGGGTCGCATCGACCTCTTTAGCGAAAGCGAACCACAGCATCTGTTAGCTCAGTTGCAAGACGATATTCTGGAGCTGCGCCCTCTGGGTGAAACGCAGTCCACCTGGCCAAGCGTGGATATCAAGACCGACAAGAGCATCCGCTTCCATGTCGCTCATGGTGCACAGCGCGAAGTGGAAATTCTTCACGATCAGTTATTGGCAAGGTTCAGTGCCGATGCGGGACTGCGTCCACGCGACGTGATCGTGATGGTGCCCGACATCGACAGCTATGCGCCGCACATTCGCGCAGTGTTTGGCCAACTGGACCGGGAAGACCGCCGATTCATTCCCTTCACACTGACCGATCAGGGGCAGCGTGGGCGAGATCCTCTGCTTATAGCGGTCGAGCACCTGCTCAAGCTACCGGACAGCCGCTTCCCCGTTAGCGAGATCCTTGACCTTCTGGACGTGCCTGCCCTGCGGCGTCGGTTCGCGATTCAGGAGCGTGATCTACCGACTTTACGTCGCTGGATCGAAGGCGCGGGCATTCGCTGGGGGCTCCATGCGCCGCACCGCCAGCACTTGGGCTTGCCGATCGAGCTGGAACAGAACACCTGGCGCTTTGGGCTGCGGCGAATGTTGCTCGGCTATGCCGTCGGAACCGGTGTGGGCTGCAGTGATATCGAGCCCTACGACGAGATCGGCGGCCTGGACGCAGCGCTCATTGGCCCGCTGGCAGCGCTGCTGGATGCCCTGGAAGTGGCCTGTCAGCAACTTGATCGCACGGCCAGCCCGGCAGAGTGGGGTGTTCGCCTGCATCAAATGCTGCAGCTGTTCTTCACCGCCGACACCGAGCACGACGAGTACCTGCTCAACCAGCTCGAAGAGCTGCGTGAAGAGTGGCTACAAACCTGCGAGGCCGTAGGGCTAGTCGAAGCGTTGCCGTTAACGGTGGTGCGTGAAGCCTGGCTTGCAGGCCTGGATCAGGGACGCTTGAGCCAGCGTTTTCTGGCAGGCTCCGTCAACTTCTGCACCTTGATGCCGATGCGCGCGATTCCGTTCAAGATCGTGTGCCTGTTGGGCATGAATGATGGCGACTACCCTCGGGCGCAGCCACCGCTCGATTTCGACCTGATGGGCAGCGATTATCGCCCCGGTGACCGTTCGCGGCGCGAGGATGATCGCTATCTGTTACTGGAAGCGCTGCTTTCGGCCCGCGAACAGCTGTATATCAGCTGGGTTGGACGCAGTATCAGAGACAACAGCGAACGGCCGCCATCGGTACTGGTCGGGCAACTGCGAGATCATCTGGCCAGTGGCTGGAGGCTGTCGGGCGATGAGGCGCTGGACAACTCGGCAAGCGGGGAGAAGCTATTGCATGCGCTCACGCTGGAGCATCCTCTCCAACCTTTCAGCGCCCGGTATTTTCATCAGGGCAACCCAGCTCTTTTCAGCTTTGCAAGGGAGTGGCAGCACTTGCATGCGCAGGTGGCCGCACCCCATGAACAGTCGCCTCTGCAGGCTCATCGTCAGGATGAGCCACTGAGTGTGGCTCAGTTGCAGGACTTTCTGCGCAATCCTGTCAGGCATTTCTTCAGCCAACGGCTGAAAGTTTTCTTCGAGTCGGCGGAAAAGCCTGTAGCCGACATCGAGCCCTTCGTGCTCGATGCGCTGGAGCGTTACACGCTCAGTGCCAGCCTGCTCGGTGCCGGCATGGCCAGTGCCGACGCGATTGCCGAGACGCTGGAAAGCCATGCGCGCAAGTTGCAGGGCAGCGGCCTGTTGCCCATGGCCGAATTTGGCACGCGGTTGCGCGAGGAATTGATCGAGCCACTGCCCGATCTGCTCGAGCGCTACCGTCAGTTGCTTGTCATGTGGCCGTCGCGACTGGACAGTGCCCTGCCGATCACTTTCCAGGCCCAGGGCGTCGTACTGGAGGGATGGCTGGCGGGTGTCTACCAGCGTGCAGACGGCAACTACCTGAGTGTTTCAACGATTGCCAACGCCATTGGCGGCGTGCGCTCGCGCAAGTGGCATCGGCTGGTACGCCCGTGGGTGCTGCACCTGGCGTCCTGCGCCGTTGGCTTGCCGCTGACCACGGCGGTAGTTGCCAGTGACGATACCCTGCTGCTCGATCCACTGCCCCTGGATCAGGCTCGAAACGCCCTGAGCGATCTGCTGCTGGCCTGGCAGGCAGGAATGACCCGGCCGCTGCCGGTAGCAGTGAAGACGGCCGTGGCCTGGCTTTCGCACACCGATGAGGAAAAGGCCTTGGTGGCAGCACGCAAGGCGTACGAGGGCGATGGCGTGACCAGTAATGGCGAGCGTAGGGAAGCGATGGCACTGATGCGCCAGTTCGCTGATTTCGATGCCTTGATGGATGGGGAGGAATTCGAAGGCTGGGCGCAAGCCTTGTACCAGCCCATGCTGGAGGCGCCCTGGCGCTCGGTTGATGATGGGGAGGCGCGCCCATGACATCGCTCGAACGTCCACTGGCGTTGGCTTTTCCAATGCGTGGCAGCCAACTGATCGAAGCCAGCGCCGGCACCGGCAAGACATTCACCATTTCCGCGCTCTACCTGCGTTTGATACTCGGCCATGGTGGCGATATCAACGGCTTCGGGCGCGAACTGCTGCCCCCGCAGATCCTGGTAGTGACCTTCACCGATGCCGCAACCAAGGAGCTGCGCGAGCGCATTCGGATCCGTCTGGCCGAAGCCGCGCGGTTTTTCCGAAACGAAATAACGGCACCGGATGCGCTCGTCGAGCAGTTGCGCGACGAATTCGAGCTGACGCAGTGGCCGGCCTGTGCCAGTCGACTGGATATCGCTGCCCAGTGGATGGATGAGGCTGCTGTTTCCACGATTCACAGTTGGTGCCAGCGCATGCTGCGCGAACACGCGTTCGACAGCGGCAGCCTGTTCACCCAGAGCCTGGAAACCGATCACAGCGAACTGCTGGGCGAGGTCGTGCGCGACTATTGGCGACGGTTCTATTACCCGATGCACGGTGCTGCGCTGGATTGGGTACGCGCTCATCTTGGCGGGCCTGCGGCATTGCTTGGCCGGGTGCGGGGGTTGTTCGCGCACGTGCAGGGAGATGTCTCGGGCGATGAGCCCGGCGAGCTGATCGAACGCTGTCTGGCCGAGCGTGAGCGGGCCTTGGTCGAGCTCAAGGAACCTTGGCCGCAGTGGGCCACCCAGTTGCGTGAAATCTGCCTGCAGGCGGTGGCCGCCAAGGCAGTCGATGGCCGCAAGATGCAGGCACGCTACTTCGAACCCTGGTTTGAAAAGATCACCGCCTGGGCTACGGATCCAAATCAACACGACCTGGATATCGGTACCGGTTTTACCCGCTTGACCCCCGACGGCATGGCCGAAGCCTGGAAAGGCGATGCGCCGGGGCACGCCGGCTTGCGGGCGATGGTCGAGCTGCCTGCGGCACTGGCGGCTTTGCCGACGCCTGAGAGCGCGGTCCTCAAGCATGCAGCGCAGTGGATCGGCGCGCGTTTCGAGGAAGAAAAACGTCGGCGTGCCGAGATGGGCTTCGACGACATGCTGGTGCGGCTGGACCGGGCCTTGCAGGGCGCCGGTGGTGAACAGTTGGCCGAGCTGGTTCGTGAACAGTTTCCCGTTGCCCTGATCGATGAGTTTCAGGATACCGATCCGGTTCAGTACCGCATCTTCGAACGTATCTATCACATCGAGCGCAACGACCAGGAAACCGGTCTGTTCCTGATCGGTGACCCCAAGCAGGCGATCTACGCCTTTCGGGGCGCGGATATCCATACCTACCTGCAGGCACGTCGGGCGACCGAGGGCAGGCTGCATGCGTTGGGTACCAACTTCCGCTCTACCAAGGCCATGGTCGGGGCCGTCAACCACATGTTCATGCAGGCCGAGCAGCGCGCGCAGGGGCGAGGTGCATTCCTGTTCCGACAAGGCGATGAAAACCCTGTGCCGTTTCTGGATGTGCGGGCGCAAGGGCGCAAGGAGTCGTTGAGCGTGGAGGGTCAGGCTGTACCGGCCTTGACGCTCTGGCATCTGCCCAGCGACCAGCCTGTTTCCGGCGTCGCCTACCGCAAGGCGCTGGCCGGCGCCTGCGCGGCGGAAATCGTGCGCCTGTTGAATGCGGGGCAAGCTGGGCACGCCGGTTTTCAGGTGGAGGAACGCAGGGCCAGCGGTATTCTGCCGGCCGATATTGCCATTCTCGTACGCGATGGCAAGGAGGCTCAGGCCGTACGTGCCGAGCTGACCGACCGAGGGGTCCGCAGTGTGTACCTGTCCGACAAGGACTCGGTATTTGCCGCGCAGGAGGCCCACGATTTGCTGGCCTGGCTGAAGGCGTGCGCCGAGCCTGACTCGGAGCGGCAACTGCGCGCTGCGTTGGCGAGCGTGACGCTGAACCGCTCGTTGCACGAATTGGAGCAGTTGAACCTGAGCGAGCTGGAGTGGGAAGCGCGGGTCATGCAGTTCCGTGGCTATCGAAACATCTGGCGCACCCAGGGCGTGCTGCCGATGCTGCGCCGCCTGCTGCACGATTTCGACCTGCCATTGGCGCTGATCGGCCGCGACGATGGCGAGCGTATCCTGACCAACCTGCTGCACCTGTGCGAACTGTTGCAGCAGGCGTCCAGCGAGCTGGACGGCGAGCAGGCGCTCATCCGTCATCTGGGCGAACAGCTGGCGCTGTCCGGCAGTGCGGCGGAGGAGCATATTCTGCGCCTGGAAAGCGACGAGCAGTTGGTCAAGGTGGTGACCATCCACAAGTCCAAGGGGCTCGAGTATGCGTTGGTCTTCCTGCCTTTCATCTGCAGTTGCAAACCGGTCGACGGCAAGCGATTGCCATTGATCTACCACGACGCGAGCCACCGCGCGCAGTTGACGCTGAGCCCTACATCCGAACAGGTGGCGCTGGCCGACGACGAGCGTCTGGCCGAGGACCTGCGCCTGCTCTACGTTGCCTTGACCCGGGCACAGCACGGCTGCTGGCTCGGCATCGCCGACCTCAAGCGTGGCACGACCAAGGAGTCGGTGTTCCATCGCTCGGCCATCGGTTACCTGCTTGGCGGCGGGCAGCCACTTGCCGACGCAAGCCAGCTTGCGAGTTGGCTACAGGCGTCGAGCGCGGGGTGCGCAGACATCGTCAGTGTGCCAGTGCCGGAGGCGGACAATACCCGCTATGTACCGATGCGCAGCGACGCCGCGCTGCTCAAGGTGCGCCTGCCAAGGCGCAGTGCCCGGGAGAACTGGTGGATAGCGTCCTATAGCGCGTTGCGCATCAGCGACACGTTGGGCGCGGATGATGACCAGGCGCCCGACAGCGCTCTCGAGCAGAAACTGATGGACGATGAGCGCCTGGACGCGCAGGTGCCGCGCGAGGTGCCGGCCACCAGTGGTGACATTCACCGTTTTCCCCGTGGCCCCGGGCCGGGCACTTTTCTGCACGGCTTGCTGGAATGGGCAGGGCGCGAAGGTTTCGCCAGCGTTGCCGCGGCCCCGGAACGATTGGCCGACAACGTCGCGCGGCGTTGCAGTCGACGCGGCTGGAGCGGCTGGATCCCTACCCTCGACGACTGGTTGCGGCGCTTCATTGACGAGCCATTGCAGCTTGGGTCCGAACGAGCCCCGGTACGCATGGCCGATCTCGACCAATACCAGATCGAGATGGAATTCTGGTTCGCCAGCCACAAGGTCGACGTAAGTCGTCTCGATACCCTGGTGCGCCAATACACGCATCCCGGCGTGCTTCGAATGCCAGCCGAAGGCGCCATGCTCAACGGCATGTTCAAGGGCTTCATCGACTTGTGCTTCGAGCATCAGGGGCAGTATTACGTTGCCGACTACAAATCCAACTGGCTGGGTCCGGATGATGCCGCCTATACCCACGCTGCGATGACCGAATCCATTCTGGCCAACCGCTACGACCTGCAATACGTGCTGTACCTGCTCGCCTTGCACCGCCAGTTGAAGGCGCGGCTGCCAGGGTACGACTACGACGAACACGTGGGCGGTGCGGCGTTCGTGTTTCTGCGCGGCCTGGGGGCGCCCAGCCAGGGCGTTTACTTCACCCGGCCACCCCGTGAGCTCATCGAGGAACTCGATGCGCTGTTCAAAGGCGGACGCCGTGATGTCCAGGCCGACCTGTTCGAGGAAAGTGCACCATGACCCGCTCGTTTGCCGACCTGCTGCCCACCCCTCTGGATGCACACAGCCTTGCTCAGCTGCAGCCCCGGACACGCACGCCCGACCTGTTGGCGTTGCTCGAGCGCTGGGTGGAGCGCGGTTGGCTGCGTGCGCTGGACAAAGCCTTCGTAGCGTTTCTCGCCGACCTCGACCCGCAGGGCGACCCTCTGGTACTGCTCGCTGCCGCCCTCGCCAGCCACCAGCTGGGGCATGGGCATGTCTGCCTGGATCTGGCGGCGACGCTGCAGGCACCGGATTTCGCCTTGTCCCTGCCTCCCGAAGGCGACTTGCAAGGGGGCGTGGCCCTGCTGCCATCGCAGTTGCTTCAAGGCCTGGGTGCCGAAGCCTGGCTTGCCAGCCTGGCGAACAGCTCCTTGGTGGGGAGCGCAGATGACCCGACAGGCAGCTCGCCTTTGGTGCTTTCGAGCCAGCGCCTGTACCTGCGTCGTTACTGGGCGTACGAGCGGCGTATCGGTGATGCGCTGCGTCAGCGGCTGGACGCGCGGGAGCCGGTACCGGAAGACCTGGCACAACGTCTGACGCAATTGTTCGGGGCCACCGACGGGGCTCGGATCGACTGGCAGAAACTGGCTTGCGCGCTCGCCGTGCGGGGTGCTTTCAGTATCGTTACGGGCGGCCCGGGAACGGGCAAGACCACCACGGTGGTGCGCCTGCTGGCACTTCTGCAAGGGCCCGCGGTGGCGCAGGACAAACCCCTGCGTATTCGGCTGGCGGCACCGACCGGCAAGGCAGCGGCACGGCTGACCGAGTCGATCAGCTTGCAGGTCCAGAGCCTGCAGGTGGACGCTGCAATCAAGGCGCGTATTCCGACCGAGGTGACCACGGTTCATCGCCTGCTGGGTAGCCGTCCGGGCACGCGGCATTTTCGTCATGATGCGGCCAACCCTTTGCCGCTGGACGTACTGGTGGTGGACGAAGCCTCGATGATCGACCTTGAGATGATGGCCAACCTGCTCGATGCGCTGCCGCCCCATGCCCGGCTGGTGCTGCTGGGCGACAAGGACCAGTTGGCCTCGGTCGAGGCAGGTGCGGTGCTGGGCGACCTGTGCAGCCAGGCCGAGGCCGGCTACTACAGCCCGGCGACGCGCGCCTGGTTGGAGCAGGTCAGCGGCGAGGACCTCGCACGCAGCGGGCTGCTCGAAGGCAACGAGCATGATCACGCCCTGGCGCAGCAGGTGGTGATGCTGCGGCACTCGCGCCGATTCGGCGAGGACAGTGGCATTGGCCAGCTGGCAGCCAGGGTCAATTTGCAGGACGCCGACGGCGCGCGTGCCTTGCTGCAGGAAGGCCAGTATCCCGATGTTCATTGGCTGCCGCTCAAAGGCGAGCACGATGTGGCTTTGCTGCGCCTGCTGCTGGACGGGCATGGTCGCGACGCCGACGGACCACAAGGCTACCGACGCTATCTGGAGCAGATCGACGCCGCTCGCCCGCCGGCCGACACGCGCCTGGAAGATGAAGCCTGGGCCACCTGGGCGCGTGGGTTGCTGAACGCTTTCGATGAGTTCCAGTTGCTGTGCGCCGTGCGCAAGGGGCCTTGGGGTGTGGAAAGCCTGAACGCCCGCGTGACCCAGGCCTTGACCCAAGCGCGCCTCATTGAGGGTGGCCAACCCTGGTATGAGGGCAGGCCTGTATTGATGACACGCAACGACTATGGCCTGGGCTTGATGAACGGCGACATCGGCATTGCCCTGATGCTGCCCGAGGGTGGCGAGCGCGATCGAATGGTGCTGCGCGTGGCCTTTCCCCGCAACGACGGGCAGGGCGGCATCCGCTTTGTGCTGCCAAGTCGCTTGAATGACGTGGAAACGGTCTATGCGATGACGGTGCACAAATCCCAAGGGTCGGAGTTCGCGCACACGGCGCTGATCCTGCCCGACGCCTTGAATCCGGTTTTGACCAAGGAGCTGATCTACACCGGCATCACTCGCGCCAAGCACTGGTTTACCTTGGTTGAATCCCGCAAAGGTGTGTTTGAAGAGGCTGTGCGGCGCCGGGTGAAAAGGCTCAGCGGGCTGATGCTCGAGTGGAAGTCGTGAGAGTGCGTGACGCGGCTTGCGCCGCTGCTACAGGGGCTCGGTGGTGCGCGAGTGTCCCATCAACAGCGCAGCGTTGCGGTCGGTGACGTCGCGGATGTAATCCCACAGCAGGATGATCCGCTTGAGCTTGCGCAGGTCCTCTCGGCAGTACATCCAGAACTGCCGAGTGATATCGACTTCTTCGGGCAGGACTTCCACCAGGCGTTCGTCCTGAGCGGCGAGGAAGCACGGCAGTATGACCAGCCCGTGTCCCTGAAGCGCGGCGGTGTATTGGGCGATCACGCTGGTGCTGCGCAGCCCGGCGTTGACGTTGGGCAGCAGTTTGTTCAGGTACAGCAGCTCGGAGCTGAACGCCAGGTCGTCGACGTAGCTGATGAACCGGTGCTCGCTGAGTTGGGCGCTGCTTTCGATGGGCGGATGGCGATCCAGATAGGTCCGCGTGGCATACAGCTTGAGCCGATAGTCGCAGAGTTTGCAGCAGACATAGGGCCCGTGTTCGGGACGCTCCAGGGCGATGACGATATCGGCTTCGCGTTTGGACAGACTGATGAAGTGCGGCAGCGGCAGGATATCGACCGAGATGGCCGGGTAGGTGTCGACGAAATGGCTCAGCTGCGGGGTGATGAAAAAGCTGCCGAAGCCTTCGGTGCAGCCCATGCGGATATGCCCTGACAGCGCCACGCCAGACCCTGAAACCTGCTCGCAGGCCATGTGCAGGGTGCTTTCAATCGACTCGGCCGAAGCGAGCAGGCGCTGCCCTTCGGCGGTGAGGACGAAGCCTGTGGTCCGCGACTTCTCGAACAGCAGGGTACCCAAGGCATTTTCCAGCGAGCCGATGCGCCGCGATACGGTGGTGTAGTCCACCCCCAGGCGTTTGGCCGCGATGCTGGCCTTGCGGGTGCGGGCCACTTCGAGAAAGAACTTGAGATCGTCCCAGTTCAGGCTGCTAAGGTCTTTTTGCATGTTGGACCGGCTTTATTGTGAGTTCTTGTTAGATGTTTGCAGCATCTATACTCCATCGCAGAACCGTCTCGCCACAACAATAAATACGCGGAGGTCATCCATGAACGTGTCCGTTCAACCGAATGCCAGCAAGATCGACGATGTAAAACTGCTGATCGATGGCCAGTGGGTCGCCTCGACCACCCAGGAATGGCGCGACATCATCAACCCGGCCACCCAGCAAGTGCTGGCGCGGGTGCCCTTCGCCACGACCGACGAGGTCGATGCCGCAGTAGCCGCCGCGCAGCGTGCGTTCAAGACCTGGCGCCTGACGCCACTAGGTGCGCGCATGCGCATCATGCTCAAGCTGCAGGCATTGATCCGGGAACATTCCAAGCGCATTGCGCAGACCTTGAGTGCCGAGCAGGGCAAGACCATTGCCGATGCCGAGGGCGATATCTTCCGCGGCCTGGAAGTGGTCGAGCATGCCTGCTCCATCGGCAGCCTGCAGATGGGTGAGTTCGCCGAGAACGTCGCCGGTGGCGTCGATACCTACACGTTGCGTCAGCCCATCGGTGTGTGCGCGGGGATCACGCCGTTCAACTTCCCGGCGATGATTCCGCTGTGGATGTTCCCGATGGCGATCGTCTGCGGCAACACCTTCGTGCTCAAGCCTTCGGAGCAGGATCCGCTGTCCACGGTCCAGTTGGTGGAGCTGGCATTGGAGGCGGGCGTGCCGCCGGGTGTATTGAACGTGGTGCACGGTGGCAAGGACGTCGTCGATGCGCTGTGCACCCATGCCGACATCAAGGCGGTGTCGTTCGTCGGTTCGACCGCTGTCGGCACTCATGTGTATGACCTGGCCGGCCGGCATGGCAAGCGCGTGCAGTCGATGATGGGCGCGAAGAACCACGCCGTGATACTGCCGGACGCCAACCGCGAGCAAACGCTGAACGCGCTGGTCGGGGCCGCTTTCGGTGCGGCCGGGCAGCGTTGCATGGCCACCTCGGTCGCCGTGCTGGTAGGCAAGTCGCGCGAGTGGATTCCCGATATGAAGGCGCTGGCACAGAAGCTCAAGGTCAACGCTGGCAATGAACCGGGCACCGACGTCGGCCCGGTGATTTCCCGCCGCGCGCTGGAGCGTGTAACGGCCTTGATCGACAGTGGCGTTCAGGAAGGCGCGACGCTGGAACTCGACGGTCGCGGTGTGCAGGTGCCTGGCTACGAGCAGGGCAACTTCGTTGGCCCGACCTTGTTCAGCGGTGTCACCACGGACATGCAGATCTACACCCAGGAGATTTTCGGGCCGGTGCTGATCACCCTGGAGGTGGATACCCTTGATGAGGCCATTGCTTTGGTCAATGCCAACCCGTTCGGCAACGGCGTGGGTTTGTTCACCCAGAGCGGCGCTGCGGCGCGCAAGTTCCAGAGCGAGATCGACGTGGGCCAGGTAGGCATCAATATCCCGATTCCCGTACCGGTGCCGTCGTTCAGCTTCACCGGGTCGCGCGGCTCCAAGCTTGGTGACCTCGGGCCCTATGGCAAGCAGGTGGTGCAGTTCTATACACAGACCAAGACGGTCACAGCGCGCTGGTTCGACGATGACAGCGTAAACGACGGCGTCAACACCACCATCAACTTGAAATAGGGCATTGCCATGAACATTGCTTTCATAGGCTTGGGCAACATGGGCGCGCCCATGGCGCGCAACCTGCTCAAGGCAGGCCACACGCTGCATGTGTTCGATCTGAACCAGGACGTACTGGCGGAATTGGCGCAATTGGGTGGCCACGTCAGCGCCTCGCCCAAGGACGCCGCTGCCCAGGGCGAACTGGTGATCACCATGCTGCCGGCAGCGGCGCACGTGCGCAGCGTCTACCTGGGTGAGGAAGGCGTGCTTGCTGGCATTCGTGCGGGTACGCCAGCAGTGGATTGCAGCACCATCGATCCGCAGACTGCGCGCGATATCGCTGCCGCAGCCTCCAGGCAGGGCGTTGATCTGGCCGATGCGCCTGTGTCGGGTGGCACCGGTGGCGCCCAGGCGGGCACCTTGACCTTCATGGTCGGTGCGTCGGCGCAATTGTTCGGCCAGCTGCAGCCGGTGCTGGCGCAGATGGGCCGCAACATCGTCCATTGTGGCGAGGTCGGCACCGGGCAGATCGCCAAAATCTGCAACAACCTGCTGCTGGGAATCTCCATGGTCGGCGTGTCGGAAGCCATGGCCTTGGGTAATGCGCTGGGGATCGACACTCAGGTACTGGCGGGCATCATCAACAGTTCCACCGGACGCTGCTGGAGTTCGGATACCTACAATCCCTGGCCAGGGGTCATTGAAACAGCGCCCGCGGCCCGCGGGTACAGTGGGGGGTTCGGCGCCGAGCTGATGTTGAAGGACCTGGGGCTGGCTACCGAAGCGGCAAAGCAGGCACGCCAGCCGGTGATTCTGGGTGCCGTAGCACAACAGCTGTATCAGGCAATGAGCTTGCGGGGAGAGGGGCAGCTGGATTTTTCTGCGATCGTGAAGGCGTATCAGCGTCCTGCTGAGTAACACGGTTACATAGCAAACGAGGGAGGGTGCGCGGTGCAGCGGACGCGACTTGCGCCGCTGCTACAGGCGGATTTCCAAATGGGCGCAAGGGGATTAGACTCGGCTGGTAGCTGAATCGATTCACCGCGTGATCCATAACTCCAAGAAAGGTCTACCTCCATGAAACTGCTCCCCCTCGCCTGTGCCATCTCCGCATTCACCCTCAGCTCCCACGCCCTGGCCTGGGACTTCGTGTTGCTGGACAGCGACAAGCCTGCGCAGAACCAGCGCATCACCAGCGAACAATTGGGCGTCAAGCTCGACAAGCCGTTCTCCATCACGATGCGCACGCTGCACGGGGGTCGCCAGGAAGGTGTCAGCCTGATCGACATCGATAACGGCACCATGAAGCTGACGCTGGTGCCTACACGGGGCATGAACGTGCTCCACGCTCAGGTGGGCGACGCGCGCATGGGCTGGGATTCGCCGGTGAAGGAAGTGGTCAATCCGGCCTTCATCGAGCTCAACGGCCGGGGTGGCCTGGGTTGGCTCGAGGGGTTCAACGAACTGGTGACGCGCTGCGGCTACGAGTGGGTCGGCCATCCGGGCATGGATAACGGTGAGCTGCTGACCCTGCACGGTCGTGCCGCGAACATCCCGGCCAGCAAGGTCACGGTGCACATCGACGAAGCGCCGCCGTATGCGATTCATGTGCGCGGCGAGCTGCAGGAGCAGGCTTTCAAGAAGGTCGATTTCACCGCGCAGACCGAGCTGGTGACCGAGCCGGGGGCGGCGCGTTTCGTGCTCAACGATACGCTGACCAACAACGGCGACTACCCCAAGGAATACCAGGCGCTGTACCACAGCAACTTCAGCACGCCGTTCCTGGAAGAGGGCGCGCGTTTTGCGGCGGCGGTGAAGCAGGTGTCGCCTTTCAACGACAAGGCCAAGGCTGATCTGGGCGATTGGCAGAGCTATCGCGCACCCACCAAGGACTATGACGAGACCGTGTACAACGTGGTGCCCTATGGCGATGCCAAGGGCGACACCCTGACCGTGCTGCACAACAAGGCCGGCAGCCTGGGCGTGGCGGTAGGTTTCAACGTCCAGCAGTTGCCGGTGTTTTCGTTGTGGAAGAACACCGACACGCAAGGCCAGGGCTATGTGACCGGGCTGGAGCCGGGCACCAGCTTTTCCTATAACCGCCGTTACCAACGGCCTTTGAATCTGGTCCCTACCATCGAGCCCAAACAGCAGAAGCACTTCAGCATCAGCTACAGCCTGCTGGCGGACAAACCGGCCGTGGACAAGGCGCTGAAAACCATCCAGACGATTCAGGGCGAGCGCCAGACCGAAGTGCGGCAGACGCCGCTGGTGGACCTGACCAAGGAGTAGTAACAGCGTTGGCGGCAACCGAAAAGCCTTGCTCCGGCCAGGGCGCGTTGCAGCCAACGAACACGCAACAATGGCCATTCATTCGTGACTCTCAAGCAAGAGAGATTTGCGCGCTGCCCGCTTACTCCTCGCGGGCAAGGCCTCTAGACTGCGCCCATCGATATTTCTCGCACAGTCAACGAGGCCACATTCATGAAAAAGATTCTTCTGCTCAACGGCGGCAAGCAGTTCGCCCACTCCGACGGTCGCTACAACCAGACCCTGCATGATGCCGCCGTGGCCTACCTGGACCGCGCCGGCTTCGACGTGAAGCAGACCTTCATCGACGGTGGCTACGACATTGCCGAGGAAGTGCAGAAATACCTCTGGGCCGACGTGGTCATCTACCAGATGCCGGGCTGGTGGATGGGTGCGCCGTGGACCGTGAAAAAATACATCGATGAGGTGTTCACCGAAGGCCATGGCAGCTTGTATGCCAATGACGGCCGGACGCGGTCCGATGCGTCGCAGCGATATGGCAGCGGTGGCTTGCTCAAGGGCAAGCAGTACATGATTTCGGCCACCTGGAACGCGCCGCAGCAAGCGTTCGACGATCCGGCCGACTTCTTCGAGGGCAAAGGCGTGGACGCGGTGTATTTCCCGTTCCACAAGGCCAACGAATTTCTCGACATGACCGCTTTGCCGACCTTCCTCAGCGTCGACGTGATGAAGATGCCGAACATCGACAACGATGTCGCACGGTATCAGGCGCACCTGGCCAAGGTGCTGGGCTGACGGCACGCTCGCCAGGGGCGGGGATTGGTGTATGTTTCGCAGGTCCTGGTAGATCCGATGAGGCCTGCGTTGAAATCTCGATCCGATGAGCTGCAAGTCTTCGTCGCCGTCATTCAGAGCGGCTCCATTTCTGCCGCCGCCGAACAGTTCGGTCAGACCCCTTCGGCGGTCAGCCGCACCTTGTCCAAGCTCGAGGCCAAGCTGGACACAACCTTGATCAACCGCACCACGCGGCGCATGGACCTGACCGAAGAGGGGCGGTTTTTCTTCGAGCAGGCCAAGGAGATCCTGGCGCGCATGGACGAGTTGGAAGAGCGCTTGGCGCTGCGTCACCAGACGCCGGCCGGGCGCTTGCGCATCAATGCCGCGTCACCGTTCATGCTGCACGCGATCGTGCCGTACGTGGCGGAGTTTCGTCAGCGCTACCCGGACATTGTGCTGGAGCTCAACAGCAACGATCTGATCATCGATCTGATCGAGCACAGCACCGATGTCGCCATCCGTATCGGGGTGTTGGCCGACTCTACCCTGCACGCACGGTCGCTGGGTTGCAGCCCGCTGAACATCCTCGCCAGCCCCGCCTACCTCGAGCGTCACGGCGTGCCGGAAACGGTCGAGGCCTTGAGTCAGCATGTGCTGCTGGGCTTTACCCAGACTGAAACGCTCAATCATTGGCCGTTGCGCCATGCCGAGGGCGATCGACTGCAGATCCAGCCACGCATGGCGGCGTCCAGTGGCGAAACGTTGCGGCAACTGGCGCTGGAAGGGCAGGGGATCGTCTGCCTGTCGCACTTCATGACCCACGAAGACATTCGCCAGGGGCGCTTGCAGGTGGTGCTGGCCGATGCCAACAGCGGTTACCGCCAGCCGATCAATGCGGTGTACTACCGCAACTCACAGCTGGCGTTGCGGATTCAGTGCTTTCTGGACTTCATCCAGGACAAGTTGGCGGCCTACGCCTGCTGAAGCGGCGGCAGGTGGATTGCGCGGCTTTCGATACGCCGCTTACCATGACGCCTGATCGCCATTCCCGGGACTCATCATGAAGCGCATCGCATTGCTCGCAGCCCTCGTCACTCTGGCCAGTTGTTCCAGCAAGGGGCCTGACGACGGCAGCCTTGGCAACGAACAGGCGCAGGACATGTTCAAGGAGGCGATGTCGCAGCCACCCGTGCCGCAGAGTGTGCTGCGCAACGGTGATCGCCTGAGCTTCATGTTGCTGCAGCCCAAGACCGATACGTCACCGTTCGGCTTTTTGCTGCAAGTCGACGCGGCGTGCTCCAGCCCCAGCGCCAGCCTCATCTATCTGGACGGGGTGAAACGCATCTATTTCGCCAGCCCCGATGGCAAGTATGCGCCGGCCCGCCCAATCCCGGCTGCGCAGGTAGCGGTTTTGAATGCCAATCCCGCTTTCCAGCGCGCCTGCGCCGCCACTCCCCAGCCCGATTGGCGGGTGCTCTTGGGCAAGGGCGATGAGCAATGGGTGCTGATCGACCGCAACAGTCTGGCTACCGTCGACGGGCAGTTGCAGTTCTGGGCGGCCTACGACTCGCCGACCATCGGCCACGATCAGCCGCACAACGCGCCCTATGCACAGAAACGCGAGCGCTATGCCCTGGACTGCGCCAAGCAGACGTTCAGTTTGCTGGCCGGGTATGACCTGGACGAGCACAACACGGTGACCGATGGTGGGGTGTTCTTCGAGCCCAAGACTTACAACGTGAAGGACAGCGACCCGGATTATCGACGGGTGTTCGACGCTGCCTGCGGCAAGCCCGAAGGCCTGACCGGATTGCCGGCGTTCAAGCCGCGGACCAAGGCCCCGTTGGTGCTGGCCACCCCACGGGTGCAGGCGCCGGCGTTGTCGGCGGTCAAGCAGTTGAACCTGCCGAAACCGGCGAAGATGCTGAAACGGGTGGTGGAAACCGGTACGGCCCATCTCAAAGGGCAGAGCGCGCCGTTCACCGAGGAAAAATCGTTCAGCCAGGACAAGGCTTCGGGGCTGCTCTCGGTGCGCACCAAAGGCAGCAATTTCGAGGGGCAGGCGGTGAGCTTTCGCGGCTTGGTCGCGTTGGCCCAGCAAACCGTGTACAGCGGCGAAGCGCCGATGGTGGATAACGTCGGTTTGAATGCCATTGCGTTCAGCGGGGACTGGAAGAACATGCCGGTAGGTGCGCAGCTGGGCTATGTGACCGACGGCAAGATGAGCAACAGCGTGGTCGGCGAGTACGGCAAGCCGCGGCAGGCGTTCGACTGCCGTGTCGAGCAGCAATTGCCCGCGACGCAGGTCAATGGCCGCTTGAGCGGTCAGGCGAAGAAGCTGCGCTGTGCGCACCTGGAAGACAACCTCAAGCGGGTGGAGACGCTGTATTACCTGGAGGATTACGGGTATTTCTTCCGCGCAGGTGTGGACCCGAACGCGTTCTTTCATGAGGAGCGGGTGTTGAAGGAAGTGGAGTGAGGGCAGAGGTGTAGCTGGGACAATGGCGGTGTTCTTTTCGCGGCCACGGACCGCTCCCACAGATGATGCCGGCACAGTCTGTGGGAGCGGTCATCGGCCGCGAAAAGAAGACCGCGCTGCAACTGTTGTCGCGCGAAGTCCGTGCGGTCAGGCCCTCAGACGCGGAAATGGCTGACCATCATCTGCAACTGATTGCCCAGACGCGCCAACTCGACGCTTGAGGCAGCTGTTTCTTCACTGGCAGCGGCCGTCTGTTCCGATACATCGCGCACGTTGATGATGCTGCGGCTGATTTCCTCGGCAACCGAGCTTTGCTGTTCGGCCGCGGCCGCAATCTGCTGGTTCATCGCCTGGATGCTGGACACCGTGCGGGTAATGTTCGCAAGCGAAGTGCCGGCGCGGCGGGTCAGCTCGACACTGCTGTCGGTCAGGCCACGGCTGCTCAACATCACACTGGCCACCTGTTGCGTGCCCATCTGCAGACCGGCCACCAGACCTTCGATTTCCTCGGTGGATTTCTGCGTGCGCTGCGCCAGGCCGCGAACCTCATCGGCCACCACGGCAAAGCCACGTCCGGCCTCGCCTGCGCGGGCTGCTTCGATGGCTGCGTTGAGGGCCAGCAGGTTGGTCTGCTCGGCGACTGCCTTGATCACGTCCATGACGCTGCCGATCTTGTCGCTTTCTTTCTGCAAGGCGTTCATCGCTTCGGTGGAACGACGGACTTCGTCGGCCAGCTTCTCGATCTGCGCGATGGCTTCGCCCACCACCTTGTCGCCTTCACGCGCTTCGTCGTCAGCGGTGGTGGCGGCCACCGAAGCCTGTTCGGCGTTGCGCGCCACTTCCTGAACGGTAGCAGTCATCTCATGCATGGCGGTGGCGACCTGGTCGGTCTCGACTTTTTGGTTGTTGACCCCGGCACTGGTCTGTTCGGTGACGGCGGACAATTCTTCGGCAGCGCTGGCGATCTGGGTGACGCTGTCGCGGATGCCGCCGATCAGCTCGCGCAGGGTTGCGCCCATGCGCTGGATGCCCTGTTGCAGCACGCCCAGTTCGTCCTTGCGGGTGACTTGCAGGTTCTGACTCAGATCGCCGCCGGCAATGCGCTCGACGACTTCGAGGGTCTGCTGCAGCGGGCGGGTGATCTGGCGGGTAATGATCCACGCGGCAAGGATCCCGAAGATCAGGGCCAGCAGTGCGGCACCGATCTGATAGCTGCGCGCTTCGGCGCTTTCGGCATCGCGCCGCTGGATCTGGATCTTGTACAACTCGTCGCTCAGGCGAACGATTTCGGCGCCTTCTACGGTCATCTCGGCACGCGCCGTGGCGATGTCGGCGATCGCGGCCTTGAAGCCGGCGACTGCATTGCGGTAGTTGCCCAGCGCGGCGTTGAGTTGCTGGATGCGAGACTGCTCGGTGGGCAGGCGGGCGGACAGCTGCTGCAGCTCGGCCACGGCGCGGTCCATCTGGGCGAAGGCGGCCTGTTCGGATTTTTCATTGACGTTGCTGGTATAGGCGAGCACGTCGTAGCGCGTCTGCTGGATCAGTTCACGGACGCGGGTAATGGCCTGGAATTCGTCGAAGCGCAGGTCGCCGTCGGGCACTGCAAGCACCGCCTGATTGATCTGGTTGACCAGCTCGGTGGCAGCCGTCGCCGTGGCGGTCATGTTCTGCCGCGCGACATTGCTGGCCTTGTAGCCGTCGCGCATCTGGTTCAACGACTTCTGGTACGCGCCGATCTGCTCGGACTGGGCCTTGAGGCGCTGCAGGTTCTCGGGGCTCTTGAAGCCGTCGATCAACTTCTTCTGCTGGGCCTCGAAGGCGTCCAGTTGGGTCTGCACGGTTTGCGCAGAAGTATCATCGCCGTTGGCCAGCATGTATTGCAGGCGCACGATGCGCAGCTTGGTCAGGCTGTTGTTCAGTTCGGAAATGTCGCTCATCCAGTTGCTGCGCTGGATCAGGCTGCTCAAGCTGGTCCAACCGGTCAGCGCCAACAGCGCGGTCAATACCAGCACCAGGCCAAAGCCCAGCGCAAGTTTTCGGGTAACGCTGATATTGCCGAACCAGCCGTTCATAAATGTGCTCCTGACAGTAAAGGGTCAGACCTGGACGACCGTCGTTGTGGTTATGGGTGGTCGCCATGAAAAGGTCTTCTTGATCCCCCCGTATCGGCACCTTGTCGCAGAGCTGAAACAAAAAATCGGATCACCGAGGCAAAAAAAAACGGCGCGATCGAGATCGCGCCGTCTGGCTGTTGCGGCCGTTGCATCAAGCGATCGGCTGCGAACTCCACTCGCCGTTCACCAGGCGTTGCAGGCCCAGCAGGTTGGCATTGCGCAGCGCTTCGGGCAGCAGCGCGTCCGGGTAGTTCTGGTAGCAGACCGGACGCAGGAAGCGGTCGATCGCCAGGGTGCCGACAGAGGTGCCGCGCGCATCCGAGGTGGCTGGGTAAGGGCCGCCGTGGACCATGGCGTCGGACACTTCCACTCCGGTGGGGTAGCCGTTGACCAGGATGCGGCCGACTTTCTGTTCCAGCACCGGCACCAGCCACTGGTACTTGACCAGGTCGGTAGCCGGTTCGCCGATCAGAGTAGCGGTCAGCTGTCCGCGCAGCGATTGCAGGGCGGTCTTGAGCTCGGCATCGTCGGCAACTTCGATCACCACGGTGGCCGGGCCGAACACTTCTTCCTGCAGCAGTTCGTCGCCATTGAGCAGCAGGCTTACATCAGCCTTGAACAGCTGCGCCTGAGCCTGTTGGCCTTCCTGCGGGTTGCCAGCCAGGTGCGTGATGCCTTCATGGGCGAGCAGGTGTTCGACGCCTTTGCTGTAGCTGCGCAGACCGCCGGCATTGAGCATGGTTTGCGGCGCCTGGGCAGCCATCTGCGTTTGCAGCTGCTCGAGGAAAGCGCTGAAGGCCGGCGAGCGAACGCCGATCACCAGGCCCGGGTTGGTGCAGAACTGGCCACCGCCCATCACCACGGACGCCGCCAGTTCCTTGGCCACGGTTTCGCCACGGGTGGCCAAGGCATCAGGCAGCAGGACGACCGGGTTGATGCTGGACATTTCAGCGAACACCGGGATCGGCTGGGCACGTTCGGCGGCCATTTTGCACAGTGCATTGCCGCCGTTCAGCGAGCCGGTGAAGCCGACTGCTTGAATGGCTGGATGCTTGACCAGCGGCTCGCCGACGCCAGCACCGAAGATCATGTTGAACACGCCCTTGGGCATGCCAGTCTTTTCTGCGGCGCGGATGATGGCGGTTCCGACCAAGTCGGCTGTCGCCATGTGACCGCTGTGGGCCTTGAATACAACCGGGCAACCCGAGGCCAGCGCTGCGGCGGTGTCGCCACCGGCAGTGGAGAACGCCAGAGGGAAGTTGCTGGCGCCGAACACGGCGACCGGGCCGACGCCGATGCGGTACTGACGCAGGTCGACGCGCGGCAGCGGCTTGCGGTCGGGCAGGGCGAGGTCGATCCGGGCACCGAGGAAGTCGCCACGACGCAGCACTTTGGCGAACAGACGCATCTGGCCGCTGGTGCGACCGCGTTCGCCTTGGATGCGACCGGCAGGCAGGGCGGTTTCCTGGCAGACGACTGCCACGAAATCATCACCCAGGGCATCCAGTTCGTCAGCGATGGCATCGAGGAATTCAGCGCGGCGAGCGGGGCTCAGCTGGCGATATTCAAGGAAAGCGGCGTCGGCGGCCTGGCAGGCGGCGTCGACTTCGGCATCGGTGGCTTGGTAGAAGCTATAAGGAAGCGCCTCGCCGGTAGTGGCGTCGACACTTTTGAGTTTGGGCTCGCCACTGGCGCTGCGGTTGCCGCCGATGAAGTTGTGACCGAGGATGTTAGGCATTGTTGTCTCCGTGTCCTGTGGGCGGGTTGTTAACAGACATCATACAACTTGAGCATATACCGGGCAAGTTGCCCCCCGAACCACCTACTGTAGCCGCCTCGGCCGCAGATGTGGTGAATCAGGCAGACCGCGGTGCGTCCGGACGCGGCTTGCACCGCTGCTGCAGAGGCCTGTCGTGATCGATTCGCAACCCCTGTAGCAGCGGCGCAAGCCGCGTCGGCGGTTGATGCGGTGAATCAGGCTGAACGCGGTAAGCCACATCGGCATTCGCGCCGAAAGAAAGCAAATAGCCAGCACGCAAGGTAGCGGCGAACAGCGCCTTAGAGGTAAGGTGGGCAATGGTGTATCAATTGCGATCATGCGCGTCGCCCCAGGAAGAGAACGAGAGGACATGCCGCCCATTCCCCTGCTGATCTGCGATGACTCGAACATGGCCCGCAAGCAGCTGTTGCGCGCCCTGCCGGCGGATTGGGATACCACCATCACCCAAACGGTGAACGGCCGCCAGGCGCTCGAGGCCATCCGTGAGGGCAAGGGTGATGTCATGTTGCTCGACCTGACCATGCCCGACATGGACGGCTACCAGGTCCTGGCAGCACTGCGTGAGCACGGTTTGCGCTGCAAGGTCATCGTCGTCTCCGGCGACGTGCAGGATCAGGCCCTGCGCCGGGTACGCGAACTCGGTGCGCTGGCCTTCATCAAGAAGCCGGCCGAACCCGACGAGTTGCGCCGAGTACTGCTCCAGGCCGGTCTGCTGGAAAAGAGCACCGGCGGCCCCTTGCGCGGCGGCAGCGACAGCACCATCCACATCGGCTTCATCGACGCCCTGCGCGAGGCCATCAACGTTGCCATGGGCCAGGCTGCTGCCATGCTGGCCAAGGTGCTCGGCGTGTTCATCCACTTGCCGGTACCCAACGTCAACCTGCTCGAAGCCAGCGAGTTGCACATGGTCCTGGCCGATGTGCAGAGTGCACAGCCGATCACGGCAATCTGCCAAGGCTTCATCGGCGGCGGCATCGCCGGTGAAGCGATGCTAATCTTCCACGACTGCGACATCGCCGACCTGGCTCGACTGATGAACCGCAGCGCGCTGGACTACTCCGACCAGGAAATGCTTCTGGACCTCTCGTCGGTCATCATCGGCGCCTGTCTCAGCGGCCTGGCCCAGCAGTTGGACGTGATGTTCTCCCAGAGCCATCCGCACCTCCTCGGCGACCACGGTGCGATCGACGACCTGATCGAAGTTGGCAGACACCGCTGGAAAAAGACCCTGACTGTCGAAATCAGTTACGCGCTGGAAGGCCACTGCATTCATTTCGACTTGCTGTTGCTGTTCACCGAAGACTCGGTGCAATTGCTGCGAGACAAGCTCGACTACCTGATGAACTGAGCCATGAACAGACCCATCGAACTGGACGAATTTCACTGGCTGCTGGCGATCACGCAGAGCATCGACGTTGGCGTGGTGGTGCTCGACAGCGAATACCAGGTGCAGGTCTGGAACACCTTCATGGAAAACCGCTCCGGCGTGCAACCCAAGGACGCCATCGGCCAGGCCTTCTTCAGCCTGTTCCCGGAGATCGACCGCGAGTGGTTCCGCAAGAAAGTCAGCAGCGTGGTCACCCTCGGCACGCCGGCCTTCACCATCTGGGAACAACGCCCGTACCTGGTGCGCTTCAAGAACTATCAGCCGATCACCGGGCACGAAGCGTTCATGTACCAGAACACCACCATCCTGCCGTTGCGCTCCACCAACAGCGAGATCAAGCACATCTGCGTGGTCATCTACGACGTGACCGACGTGGCCACCAACCGCCGTCAGTTGCAGGCGTCGAACCTGCAACTGCAGAAGCTTTCCAGCACCGATCGCCTGACCGGGCTGTACAACCGTGGTCACTGGGAGGAAGCACTCAAGGTCGAGTACGCCCGACACGGGCGCTATGGCCACGCGACCTCGTTGATCATGTTCGACATCGACCACTTCAAACGGGTCAACGACACCTATGGCCACCAGGTGGGCGACCAGGTCATCCAGCGCGTGGCGCAGGTGCTGCGCGCGATGGTGCGTGACTCGGACATCGCCGGACGCTACGGCGGCGAAGAGTTCGCCGTGCTGCTGCCGGACACTGACAAGGCAGGCGGTGCCATATTGGCTGATCGCCTGCGGCTGGCTGTCGAAGCCGAAGTGGTGGAGCACGAAAGCGGCCCGGTGCGGTTCACCATCAGCCTGGGCGTCGCCGACCTGGGCTACCCCAGCAACGAGCACCAGCAACTGATCGAATGGGCCGACCAGGCGCTGTACGCCTCCAAGCGCGGCGGCCGCAATCGAGTCACGGTCTACGAGCGGCCCTGATTCGATCGATCCAGGCCGGGCGAAGCGTTCCGCCTTTCGTCTCAGCATGTGAGAGCATGAGCGCGCTGGTTCCACCGGTGCTTGCTGCCTGCCGCCCCGAAGCGTAAACCTTGGGTATCGACCTCGGCAGGAAGTCCCATGTACCCGCTCATTTCCCACGTCGACAGCGACACCTCACTGCCCGACAGCGCCGATGTGGTGATCATCGGTGGCGGCATCGTCGGTGTGTGCACCGCGTTCTTCCTGGCCGAGCGTGGCGTGTCGGTTGTACTGGTGGAAAAGAGCGGCATCGCCCATGAGCAGTCGTCGCGCAACTGGGGCTGGGTGCGTACCATGGGCCGCGATGTCGCCGAGGTGCCGTTGGCTATCGCCAGTCTCAAGCTATGGGACGATTGGGCCGCGAAGTTGCAGCACGACACCGGCTTCACCCGCTCAGGCATTCTCTATGCCTGCGAGTCCGCCGCGGAGCTGGCGGCCAAGGTGACCTGGCTGGGTCAGGCCAAGCCGTTGGGCATCGAAGCGCGGCTGCTCGACACCGCGCAGATTCAAGCTCGCCTGCAAGCGAAGGTGCCAGCTTCCTGGACCGGCGCGCTGTTCACTGAAAGCGACGGTCGCGCCGAGCCGGACATCGCCACCGCGGCCATCGCCGAAGGCGCCCGAGCACGGGGCGCGAAGCTGTTCGTGCGCTGCGCCGCGCGCAGTGTCGAAACCTCGGGCGGCAAGGTCAGCTCCGTAGTTACCGAGCTGGGCGAAATCAAATGCAACAGCGTGGTGCTCGCGGCCGGTGCCTGGTCGAGCCTGTTCTGCGGCAACCTGGGTATCCGCCTGCCGCAACTGCGCGTGCTGGGTTCGGTGATGCGCACGGCGCCGTTACCGGGCGGGCCGGAATGCGCGGTAGCGACCGAAAAAGTCTCCTTCAGAAAGCGCGCCGACGGCGGCTACACCGTCGCCCTGCGCAACGCCAACGTCGCGGCGTTGGTACCGGACAGCTTTCGCTACCTGCCTGACTTTCTGCCCATGGTCAGGGCCCATCACCACGAATACCGCCTGCGCGTGACCCGCCAGAGCTGGCAGGAGCTCAACACGCCCAAGCGCTGGAGCAATGCCCAGGCTTCACCGTTCGAAACGCAGCGTTTGTATGATCCCAAACCAGTGGATGCCTACCTCGACCAGGCTTTGAGCATGCTTGCCGAGCAGTTTCCGATCTTCGCCCAGGCCAGGATCGAGCAGCGCTGGGCCGGATTGATCGATGTCACGCCCGATATCGTGCCGGTGATGGATCAGGTGCAGAGCCTGCCTGGTTTCTACCTGGCCACCGGCTTCTCCGGGCACGGTTTCGGTATCGGTCCGGGCGCCGGGCATTTGATGGCGGACCTGATTACCGGCAGCGCGCCATTGGTCGATCCCACGCCGTTTCGTTTCGCTCGGTTCGCCCGATGACACGCTCATGTTCAAGCCCCGAGCCGTTGCGCGATGCGGTCCGCTTCCTGGCGCATGGCTTGCACCAGCCGTTGCTGATAAAGCGGGGTCATGCGCACGCTCGGCAGGGCGCAGCTCAGCGCGCCCACGGGGGCTACGTTGGCGTCCAGAATCGGCACCGCCACGCCGGTGTGCAGCGGCAGTACGCGATCGGCCAGGCCACAGGCGTAACCCTGTTGGCGCACCTGCTTGAAGGTCGAGCGCAGGGCACTGTCGCTGATGGCGTATTCACGCAGCAGGCGCGGCGCGTTGTGCTCCAGAATCTGCGCGCGTGCTGCGGTCGGCAGGTGGCTGAGCAGGGCCAGCGAGCCTTGGCCGACACCGCTGAGCACCCGCGCGCCCACGCAATCGGCAAAGCTCTGGGTGGGGTTGGCGCCCTCATGCAGTTCCAGGCACAAGGCGTAGTAGCCGTCCTGAACGAACAGAAAGAAGCTGTCCTGAAAGGTCTCGCACAGACGCAGCAGGGCCGGGCGGGCGAGCTCGCGCACGCCACCGGTGTTGCCGGCCTGGGCACCCAGGCTAAGCAGTTGGTAACCGAGGAAGTAAGGCCCGCGCAGCCGTGGCAGGCGCACGAAGCCGTAGGATTTCATTGCCTTGAGCAGCCGATACAGGGTCGCGCGGCTGAGCCGGGTATCGGCGCTGAGTTCTTCGATGGTCGCGCCCGGCTCGCCGCGCGCGGCAATCGCCTGAAGAATGTCAAAGGAGCGGTCCAGCGTTTGCGTGCCCTGGGTCGTGCAGCGCGGCAGATGAGCTGGGGATGAGTCGGTTTGGGGCATGTGTAGCTCTCCCTGGAAACGACAATGGCCGAACCCGCACCGAGCAAAAGGCTGGGTCTGGCAGGCACGGCAAGTGCAGTGCAATATCCGGGCCCTCGCGGCTCTTCTCACCACGATCCACAGGGATGACAGCAACCGATGCCTGGACCTCGCGTAGTACCTGTACAAGGCGATGAACACCTGCCGGACCGAGTCGATGTGGTGGTGATCGGCGGCGGTATCGTCGGTGCATCCACAGCCTTGGAGCTGGCCGAACGCGGCCTGAAAGTCGCCCTGTGCGAGAAGGGTGGCATCGGCCACGAACAGTCGAGCCGCAACTGGGGCTGGGTGCGCATCTCGCGCCGTGATCCGCGCGAGTTGCCGTTGATGGCCCATGCGCTGAGCATCTGGAACGACCTGGCCGCGCGCATCGGCAAGGACGTCGGCTACACCCGCTCCGGCATTCTTTTCACCTGCGCGGATGATCAAAGCTACGCCGAACACGAGCGCTGGAAGGCCAATCTGGATGAGTACCCGATGCGTGCGAGGATGCTTTCGGGTACCGACCTGGCCGCAGTGCTGCCCGGTGCCGAACGTCTGCGCATCAAGGGCGCGCTGTACACCCCCGACGACGGTCGCGCCGAGCCGCAGCAGGCCGCTCCGGCGATTGCCGAAGCGGCCCGGGCCCGGGGCGCGGTGATCCTCACCGAATGCGCGGTGCGCGGCATCGAGCGCGCCGCGGGCCGGGTCAGTGGCGTCATCACCGAGCGTGGCCCGATCGCCTGCACGTCCGTGGTGCTGGCTGGCGGCGCCTGGTCGAGCCTGTTCTGCTCGCCATTGAAGGTGCACCTGCCCCAGCTCAAGGTACTCAATTCAGTGATCCGCACCACGCCGCTGCAGGGCGGTCCGGAAGCAGCCATCTGGGCGATGGATTTTGCCGTGCGCAAACGTCAGGACGGTGGCTACACGGTTGCCTCTGGTCACGAGAACATTGCTGACATCGTGCCCGACTCCTTTCGCTACGCGCGGCAGTTCTGGCCTGCTCTGCAGCAGGAACACAAGTCCCTGTCGTTTCGCCTGGGCCAGCGTTTCTTCCAGGAAGCGGTGTTGCCCAAGCGTTGGGCGCTGGACGAAGCCAGCCCCTTCGAATACCGCCGCGTGCTCGACCCGGTGCCGTCGATCCGCCAGTCCAACCGCGCCCTGGCCAGCCTGACCCGCGCCTTTCCGGTGTTCGCCAACGTACGGGTCGCGCAGCGCTGGGGCGGCATGATCGATGTCACGCCCGATGCCGTGCCGGTGATCTCGGCCGTGGAGGGCGTACCCGGCTTTTTCATCGCCACCGGATTCTCCGGTCATGGCTTCGGCATCGGCCCGGCGGCCGGGCGGCTGATGGCCAACCTGGTCACCGGCGAAACCCCGATCGTCGACCCGCAAGCGTTTCGTCTCTCGCGCTTCACCGACGGCTCCAACCCACGGCCCATTTCCGGATTCTAGAGCCACCCGTTCACCCGGCAATACCCTTCAGAAGCTCGTCCGAACGAGCCCGGGTCCAGCGTCCCTGACGCTTTCCAGCGCCTGCCACCTGCCCTTTCTTCCTCACAGTGGGAGCTTCAGCATGTCGCAACGCGATGACTCGGATAAAAGCAACGCTCTGTTGAACCCAACCCGCCGCCAGGCGCTGGCCATGGCCATCATCGGTGCTGCGGGGACTCTGCTGCCGTTGGGCCGCAGCAGCCAATCGTTCGCGGCCATGGCCGCGCCGCCGTCCGGGCAGGTGATCATCGGCCTGTCCCAGGAGCCCACGGTGTTCAACCCGCACATGCCGCACATCGAGGTGGATGACGGCATCCACTGGAACGTGTTCGACCCGCTGTTCGGCATTGCGCCCACGGGCGAATTTGTCCCGGCCCTGGCCACTGAAGTGCCGACCGTGGCCAATGGCGGCATCTCCGCCGACGGTCTGCAGTGGAAGATCAAACTGCGCAGCGACGCCAAATGGCACGACGGTCGGCCTTTCACCGCCGATGACGTGAAGTACACCCTGGAACTGATCGTCTCGCCGAATTTCCGCAGCGGCCGCCGCGCGGGGCATGACCTGCTGCGCGACATCACCGTGGTGTCGCCCACCGAAATCCACTGGCGCATGGAGAAGTCCTACGCGCCCTACGCGTCGATTCTGTCGTCCACGTTCATGCTGCCCAAGCACATCCTCTCGGCTGCCGCCGACGTCAACACCGCACCGTTCAACAATGCACCGATCGGTACCGGCCCGTTCAAGTGGGGCACGCGGGTGGCGGGCGACCATATCCAGCTCAAGGCCAACCCGGACTATTACGGCATCAAACCGCAGCTTGAAAGCGTGATCTTCAAGTACATCCCCGACCTCACCGTGCTCTACACCCAGTTCAAGACCGGCGACATCGACGTCACCGCGATGCAGGGCATCACTCCCGACCATTACGAGGAAGCCAAGGACCTGGCCGGACGCACCGTGGTGATCCTGCCGGTGGCCACCATCGAATCGGTAACGCTGAACATGGAGCGCCCGCAGTTCAAGGACCCCGTCGTGCGCCAGGCGCTGTACATGGCCATCGACAAGAAGACCATCATCGACGAGCTGTATTTCGGCCTGGTGCTGCCCACCGAAACCTACATGCCGCAGCAGTCGGCCTACTACAACCCCAACCTGCCCAAGCAAAGCTTCAACATCGAAGCGGCCAGCAAACTGCTCGATGACGCGGGCTGGAAACCGGGCGCTGGCGGCATTCGCGAGAAGGGCGGTGTGCGCCTGTCGTTCACCAACTCCACCACCGCTGGCAACCAGATCCGTGAACAGGCGCAGCAGTTCATCCAGCAGACCTGGCTGGCCATCGGCGTGGAAATGAAAATCTCCAACCTGCCACCCGCCGTGATGTGGGGCGAGTACTGGGTGCAGTCCAAATTCGACTCGGTGATCGTCGGCAACAACTTCCTCACCGGGGCCGACCCTGATACCCGCGACTATTTCGGTTCGCAGTCAACCAATGCCAAGGGTGGCGCCGGGCAGAACAATTCGCAGTACGTCAACGCCAAGGTCGACGAACTGCTCGCCCAGGGCGCCTCCATGCAGGATGTCGCCCAGCGCAAGGCGGTGTACGTGCAGGTGCAGGACCTCATCCGTCAGGACCTGCCCATTCTGCCGCTGTTCCAGTACACCTACGTGCGCGGCTACAAATCGGGCCTCAAGGGCTTCACCGGCAACATCAACCTGCGCATCGAACCCTGGAACGTCAACACCTGGTCCTGGACCTGAATGCACGCCCACGCCTGGCCGCACGGCCGGGCGTCGTTCGTACCGCAGAGGATCTGACGCATGCCCAACTACATTCTCAACCGCCTGGGGCAGAGCGCCGTGGTGATGGTGCTGGTTTCGCTGATCGGCTTCATGGTGCTCAACCTGGCCCCCGGCGGGCCCATGTCGCAATTCGCCCTCAACCCCGGCATGAGCCAGGCCGAGCTGGACCGCATCGCCGAGCAACTGGGCCTGAAGCGGCCGCTGCTGGTGCAGTACATCGACTGGTTCAGCCACCTGTTCGTCGGCGACTGGGGCCACTCGTTTCGCGACGGCCGCCCGGTGCTCAGCGTGATTGCCGGACACCTGCCCGCGACGCTGCTGCTGATGGGCACCTCGACCGTGCTGTCGATCGTCATCGGCACCTGGGTCGGCGTGCTTGGCGCAGTGCGTCGCTATTCGGTGTTCGACACCCTGGCCACGGTGGGTGCGATGGTGGCGCTGTCGATTCCCACCTTCTGGTTCGGCCTGGTGGCGATCTTCTTTTTCTCCCTGCACCTGGGTTGGCTGCCGGCGGGCAACATGTACACCATCGGTGACCAATCCGTGGGTGACTACGCCATTCACCTGGTGCTGCCGGTGCTGGTGCTGGCCTTGGTCAACGTGGCGATCTGGAGCCGCTACATGCGCTCCGCCACCCTGGACGTGATCGACCAGGATTTCGTCCGCACCGCCCGCGCCAAGGGCGTGCCCTATCGCCGGGTGCTCACCCACCACGTCATCCGCAACGCGCTGCTGCCGATGATCACCCTGGCCGGGCTGCAGATCCCGACCATTCTCGGTGGCGCGCTGGTCACCGAAACGGTGTTCACCTGGCCCGGCATGGGCCGGCTGTTTCTCGACAGCCTGGGCTACAGCGACTACCCGGTGATCATGGGCATCCTCATGTTTTCGGCGGTGCTGGTGCTGTTGGGCAACCTGCTTGCCGATCTGCTGATAGGCGTCGCCGACCCCCGCGTACGGCTGGCCTGAAGGAGTATTGCCGATGACCACTGCCACTCGCTACCTGCCTGCTTCGCCCCGTTGGGCGTGGCTGGCCAACCCGACGTTGCGCCGTTTCATGCGGCACAAACTGGCCGTGCTCGGCGTGGTGATGATCACCGTGCTGGTGCTGGCCTGCGTGTTCGGCCCCTACCTGCTGCACTACAACGACCTGACCATCGACATCCGCAACCGCTTCGCGCCACCGCTCACCGGCAATCACTACCTGGGCACCGACGCCCTGGGCCGCGACACCGCCGCGCGCCTGCTCAACGCCGGACGCATCTCGCTGATGGTGGGTTTCTGCGCCATGCTCATCAGCATCGTCATCGGCACCCTGATCGGTGTCATCGCCGGTTACTACCGCGGCTGGGTCGGCGCCGGCCTGATGCGCTTCGTCGATGCCTTCCTGTCCTTTCCCAGCGTGTTTCTGGTGCTGGTGCTGGCAGCGTTCACCAAGCCCAGCCCGATGATGATCACCCTGATCATCGCCGTGACCAGCTGGATGGAAATCTCGCGCATCGTCGAGGCTGAAATCCGTTCGCTGCGCGAGCGCGACTTCACCCTGGCCGCACGCATGATCGGCGCCAGCAACCGCTGGATCATGTTCCGCGAACTGATGCCCAACGCCATCGGCCCGATCATCGTCGCGGCCACCCTGACCATCGCCAACGCCATCCTGCTGGAGGCCTACATCAGCTTCCTCGGCTACGGCATCCAGCCGCCCTTGCCCAGCTGGGGCAACATGCTCAACGCCGCCCAACAGTACCTGGGCAAGGCGCCCTGGCTGGCGATCATTCCCGGGCTGGCCATCACCCTGGCGGTGACCAGCTTCAACTTCATCGGCGACGGCCTGCGCGATGCGCTGGACGGCAGGAGCGACCTGAAATGAACGCAGATGAAAAAATCGCCGTGGCGCACCTCAACGTCGCCTTCCGCAAGGGGGCCGGCTACGTCCCTGTGGTGCACGACATCAACTTCACCATCGGCGCCGGCGAAACCCTCGCCTTGGTAGGTGAGAGCGGTTCAGGCAAAAGTGTCACCAGTCTGGCCATCATGAAACTGCTCGCCGAGGCGCCGAAAACCCGTATCGACGGCAGCGCCATCGTCGCCGACCACCACGGCAAACCCATCGACCTGGTGGCCATGGGCGAGCAGCAGATGCGCCACGTGCGCGGCAATCGGGTGGCGATGATCTTCCAGGAGCCGCTCACCTCGCTGAACCCGGTGCACCGCGTGGGCGACCAGATCGCCGAGGCGATCCGCTTCCACCAATCGCTGAGCAAGGCCGACGCCCGTGCGCGTGCGCTGGCACTGCTGGAGCAGGTCGGCATCCCCGAGCCGGTCAAGCGCCTGGACTGTTATCCGCACGAGCTGTCCGGCGGCATGCGCCAGCGGGTGATGATCGCCATCGCCCTGGCCATGGAGCCGGACGTGCTGATCGCCGACGAGCCCACCACGGCACTGGACGTCACCGTGCAGGCGCAGATTCTCGACCTGCTGCGCAGCCTGCAGAAGAAGAACGGCATGTCCATCCTGTTTATCACCCACAACTTCGGCGTGGTCGCAGAAATCGCCGACCGGGTCATGGTGATGTACGCCGGGCGCATCGTCGAACAGGGCAGCGTCAGCCAGGTGCTGTCCTCGCCGCGCATGCCCTACACCCGCGGCCTGCTGGCAGCCGTGCCGCGTTTCGAACAGGCCGGGCTGGCCCAGGGTGAACTGGGCACCATCGCCGGCTTCGTCCCCGACCCCAGCTCGCCGCCCAGCGGCTGCGCCTTTCACCCGCGCTGCGCCTACAGCATCGCCGGCCGCTGCGACAGCCAGGCGCCCGATCTCGAAGAAATCGAACTGGGCCATGACCTGCGCTGCGTGCGCTGGCGCGAATTGCCCATCGAACACGGAGGTGCACGATGAAAGAACGTCCCCTGATCGACGTCGTCGGCCTGAAAAAACACTTCCCCGTGCGCAAGACGTTTCTCGCCAGCCGCCGCGACCGTGACGACAACCTGGTGCGCGCCGTGGATGGCGTCGACCTGAGCATCGCCCGTGGCGAAGTGCTGGGCCTGGTGGGCGAGAGCGGCTCGGGCAAGAGCACCCTGGGCCGCAGTCTGATGATGCTCGACCCACCCACCGACGGGCACATCGTCTTCGACAACACCGAGATCACGCCCTTCAACGACCGCCTGCTCAAACCCTATCGCAAGCGCATGCAGATGATCTTCCAGGACCCCTACGGCTCCCTCAACCCGCGCATGAGCGTCGGTGAAATCCTCGCCATGCCCCTGCGTTTCCACAACCCTGAACTGGATGCCGCCGGGCGCCGCGAAAAGGCCGGGCAGGCCCTGGAAACCGTCGGCCTCGCCGCGCAGTACCTGGACCGCTACCCCCACGAGTTCTCCGGCGGCCAGCGCCAGCGCATCGGCATCGCCCGCGCCCTGACCCTGGAACCCGAATTCATCATGGCCGACGAACCGGTGTCCGCCCTCGACGTATCGGTCCAGGCCCAGGTGCTCAACCTGTTCGCGCGCATCCGCCGGCAGATGAACCTGACCATGCTGTTCGTCACCCACGACCTGGCCGTGGTCGGCCACATCGCCGACCGCGTGGCGGTGATGTACCTGGGCCGCATCGTCGAAATCGCGCCCACCCGCGAGCTGTTCAGCAATCCGCGCCATCCATACACAGAAGCACTCATGTCTGCGATCCCCATGCCCGAACCGGGGCAGCGGCGGCAGCGGATCGTGCTGCAAGGGGACATCCCAAGCCCCATTTCACCGCCTTCGGGATGTGCGTTTCGCACCCGCTGCCCGTACGTGCTGCCCGCCTGCGCGCAGCATCGGCCGCTGTTGAGGGAGGTGGGGGTGGCGCATGGGGTGGCGTGTATTCGGGATGATTTGGAGTTGGTTTCGCCGCTCACCGATCACGCCAGCCCGAGCGCCTCGACGATATCGCTGGCCAGCACCACCTCGGCGTACTCGCTGCCGAGTATCGCCAACGTCAGATCATGAACGGTGCCCGCATCCCAAACGGTTCCATCCGCCCCCGTCACGGGTACCGCAGTAGTGGCGTCCGAGGGGAGGGTGATGCTGTAACCCAGCGCCTTCCCGGCGCGAACGGTGGCATCCATGCTGTTATGAACGACCACGCCCGTCAGCACGAAGCGTGTCACCTGCATGGACTTGAGCACGGCATCCAACTCGGTACCAATGAACGCACAGTTCTGCTGTTTGGTGATCACCGGTTCGTCGTCTAGTGGAGCGACTTCCCGCTTGATGCCATTCCACAGCCCGTGGATGTGGTACGTCGATGTTGGCGTTGGTTCATCGTGCTTCACGTGCATTACCGGCCAACCATTCGTACGCCAAAGCTGCAGCAGCCGCTGAATGGTTTCGAGGTAGCCAGGGTTGCTCTTGCCATTCCACTTCGGCTGGTCGATGGCGTCTTGCACGTCGAGGATGATGAGAGGGATGGGGTTGGGCTGGTCGCTCATGGAAGGCCGTTTTATCGGAAAGGAAATGGGGGCAGTGTGCGGTAAGGGGCAGGGGTGTTCAATGGGGGGAGAGTGGTATGAGGCGCGTGGCGGACATGCCTAGAGCGGCTCTGCCCGGACCTTAAACTTTTACTTCTCCCCCAGCATTCACGCCTGGCTTCTTACCAATGAACGCGCAGTTCAGGACGCCTTTCCCGGCTCTACCGGAACAGACAACCGCTCAAAAAGCGGCTTCATCACCTGCCCCGGAGAGGGGATGGGATTGCCCAACGGCTGATCATGTGCGCTGTTCTCCTGCGTCCTGACGCCAATCACGATGCTGTGGTCAGGCTGCTCCTGTGCATAGGCCGTGTAACCATTATCCAACGGGTGGATTCTTTCGCCGGGTCGTACACCGGGGTAATTCGGAGCAGGGTGAAAATCGGCGATCACGGCAGTTGTTCTGATCGCCGACAGCACCCACGGCTGATAGCTGTCAGTGAAGAACGAATAGCACGCAACCAGCACCATGCCAGCTGCAATAGCGCCTCCGGAGTGGAACAACGCCATACCCGGATTGAACTGAGGAGAGTAATTAACGCCGAAGATCTTCAGGAATGAGGCACCCATCTGAATGGCAGCAAAAACAACCACCGCAATTCCTGTGACTGCAAGCAGCAGCAGTCCACCAAGGAACAGCAAAAACGCCACCACCGCCATCCACGCCGGTATATAGAACAGCAACGCCAGCAGGCCAACCGTCAAATCAAAAGACTGCGGCGGCAAGCCCAATGCTTCGGAAACAGCAAAGCGCGACAACCCGGTTGCGACCAGCAGTGCCAACAAATGCAACAGAACAATAGGCGTCTTGTACAACGGTTTATGCCATTTCTTACGCATCCAGCGGGCCACCGGCAGACACCACATGATGAAGCCCGCAATCATGAAGCCAGCAGCGATCATGCTGGTTACATCCAAAGCGGCCGTGCCCCAGCTTCTGGACAGTAACAAACCCAAGAAGACTAGAACTATCGAAACCATATAAAGCCGATGTGCCACTGAAGTGGCCGCGTACTTGTCCTTCAACCATTGCATATCTGTACCTGGAACCTTACCCGGGGGATCGATGACGATTGAGTCGCAGGACATGGCCAGCTGTTGGCCACCCTGTCCGATGCGGCCTGAGGGTGTTTTTCCTACCAAGCCAGCAAAAGGGGGGCAATCCTAACAGGGCTGTTTTCCAAGAGAAGGCCGGGGCAATAACTCGAAACTGAAATGGTGTGACGTGGTAATTCCCCAAGTTCATGCTGGTTCTATCCGAAGGTCATCACACAAGGAGCCCCATGACCCAACGACATCTACGGCTCGACCATCTGTGCCTCACCCTGCCAGATGGGCGCCTGCTGCTGAACAACCTCAATCACGGCTTCCACACCAAAGCCACCGGCATTGTCGGCGCCAATGGCAGCGGTAAATCCCTGCTTGGTCAGTTGCTGGCCTGCGAGCGTGTAGCTAGCAGCGGTTACGTCCGCTGTGAGGGGTATGTCCATCTCGTCTCGCAGTTGCTCGAACCAGAGCGCTTTCCCACCGTGGCGGCACTTGCGGGCGTCGAACACATCCTGCGAGCGTTGCAACGGATTGCGGAGGGCAGTCTCGACGATCACGACCATACGCTCGCGATGGGCCACTGGGATTGCGCAGCACATCTTTCCGCCGAACTGGACCTGAACGGTCTGGGTCACCTGTCCGCCGACACACCGACGTACACCCTCAGTGGTGGCGAGCGCCAGCGCGTGGCACTGCTCGGCGCCTGGCTATCCACCGCCGATTGGCTGATCCTCGACGAACCCAGCAACCATCTTGATCGTGACCAACAGCAGAAGCTGGCGCAGCAAATCCAGCGCTGGCCGAATGGACTGGTGATGATCAGCCACGATCGCGCCCTGCTTGAACTCATGGACGAAATCGTCGAGCTGTCGCCCATAGGTCTTGCTGTTTACGGCGGCAACTACAGCCATTACGTCGCCGCCCGTGAGCAGGAGCAGCACGCCTTCCAGGCGACCTTGCAAAGCGAACGCACCCAAGCCAAACGCGAGCAGCGGGAAATGGCCGTGCAGATGGAGCGGCAGCAACGCCGCAATGCCCGCGGCGATCGCCAAGCTCGCGATGGCAGCCAGACCAAGCTGATCACCAACGCGCAGAAAGAACGCAGCGAGAACAGCCAGGGCAAATTACGCCTCACGCAACAGCTCGCCCGCGACCAGCAACTACAACGTATTGCCGATGCACGTGCGCGCTGCGCCACGGATGTCCAGCGCATCATGCTGCCTCCGGAAACCGTCGTGCCCAATGGCAAACTGGTACTCCAGCTTAACGAGTTGATACTGCCATTCGGGCATGCAGCGCCGATCGATTTAACTCTCACCGGGCCCTTGCGCATTGCGGTCAGGGGCGCGAATGGCAGCGGGAAGTCGACTTTGCTTCAGGTCATCAGCGGCCGTCTGCCCGCACGCGCAGGCGAGGTCATTTGCAATGTGGAGTTAGGTTGGCTGGACCAACACGCCGGGCTCGAACACCCGCAACGCACTGCCGTGCAGTGGCTTTACGAAAGCAACCCGGAACTGCCCGAAGCCGAAGCCAGGACCCGCCTGGCGCAATTGGGCATCGACGCCGACCGCGTGCAGCTGCAGACCTCACAGCTCAGCGGCGGAGAGCGTCTCAAGATAGCGCTGGCGGCGCGGCTGCACGCGCAACGGCCACCCCAGCTCTTGTTGCTGGACGAGCCCGACAACCACCTGGACCTGCCGAGCAGGCTGGCGCTGGAGCAGATGCTTGGTCAATACCAAGGTGCGCTAGTGGTTGTATCCCATGACGACGCCTTCATCGACGCGCTGGGCGTGGACCAGGAGTTGCTCCTGCATCATCCACGCCCATAAACATCACCCTTTAGAAATCCACCGTGCCGGAAAACTTCACCAGCCGTGGCTCGCCCTGGGTCAGGTAGCCGCCGTTGGCCGAGGCCCAGTAGTTCTTGTCGGTGATGTTCTCCACGTTCATGCGCAGGGTGACGGCCTTGCGCTCGACCTTGAAGGTATAACGCGCGCCCGCGTCGAAGCGGTTCCAGGTGGGCAGGCTCAGGGTGTTCGCCTGGTCGGCATACTGCCCGCCGGTGCGCAGGGCACGGGCGTTGAGTGCCAGGCCGTTCAGCCCCGGCACGTCCCAGTCCACCGTTGCATTGAGCTGGAACGTCGGCACGCCGATGGCGTGGTTGCCGTCGTTCAAGCCGCCCGCCGTGTCTTGGAGCTCAGACTGCAGGCGCGTACCGCCGGCCATCAAGCGCAAGCCTTCCACCGGCTCGCCGAACACACTCAACTCGACCCCGCGGTTGACCTGCTTGCCATCGCGTACATACACATCGACGGTGCCGCCACCGGGCGCTGCAAAGCTCTGCGTGAAGCCGTCAGTCGGCCGCTCGATACGGAACGCCGCCAGCGTGGCACCCCACGATTGCTTGTCCAGCTTGATCCCGGCCTCCACCTGCTTGGTGCGCCCCGGTGGAAAGGCCTCACCCACGTTGACGACCTGACCCGACGCCGTTGGCCCCGCCGACAAGCCCTCGATACGGTTGGCAAACAGCGACACCGACTCTACTGGCTTGTAGACGATGCCATACACCGGCGTGGTGATCGCCTCGTCGTACATGGAAGTGCGCGAGCCGCCGACACCAGTGGTCGACTCATAGGCATAGTTCTGCACCAGCAACTGCTGGCGTCGCAGCCCTGCCGTCACCAGCACCTTTTCGTCGAAGAAACCCAAAGTATCCGACACCGCCAGGCTGCGGTTGCGCGTCTTGCCGGTGATGCCCGGATCGCTCATGTCACCGGCCGCGAAGCTCACCGCAGTCGGCTTCGCCAAGGAGGCGGTGTTGTAGATATTGGTGGTACCCGTGGACTGATAGAATTCATAGGCATTGCGCTGCTCGGTCCAGATGCTCGACGCGCCCACGCTGATCTGATGGCTGACCGGCCCGGTCTGCAGGTTGCCGTTGATCCCGGTCATGAACGTGGCATTGTCTTCGTCGTGCGGAATCTTCGACCCGCCGATGGTCGCCGCACCCGTGCTCGAATCCGTCAGTACCGGCGTGCCGTACACACCGTTCTCACGCGTGTGCTTCGCGCCACCCGCCACGTAGGCCGTCCAGTCCTCGTTGAGATCCCACTCGCCACGCAACATGCCGAAGGTGTCCTCGGTCTGGCTGTAGGTCCAATCCTGACCATAGTTGTGGCTGGCATCCGGTGCCCGTGGAATGCTCGTGATCGTGCCCAGGCGCACCGAGTTGCGCAGGTTGTTGATGCGCTGCTTCTGATAACCAAAATCGCCAGACAGGCGGAAGTTGTCACCCCGATAATCCAGTCCCAGCGTAAACAGCTTGGTGCGCTGCGACTCGTCGTCGATCGCCGTATCACCCTCGCGCTGCGCCAGGTTCACCCGCGCACCGAAACGGTTGTCCTCGCCGAACCGCTGGCCCAAGTCCAGGTGCTCGCCCACGCGGCCATCCGTGCTGATGTCTTGCGTGTAGCGACGGATAGGCTCATCACCTGCCCGCTTGGGCACCAGGTTCACACTGCCGCCCAGCCCGGTCCCCGTCGGGCTCACGCCATTGATGAACGCGTTCGGCCCCTTGAACACCTCGACCCGCTCTACCGCATCGGTGGAAATGATCTGCCGCGGCAACACCCCATACAACCCGTTGTAGGAAATGTCATCACTGGACAGCGGCAAACCACGAATCACGAACACCTGCGCTTGGTTGCCGAAACCGAACGACTGACGCACCGACGGATCATTGAGCAACACATCGCCCACGTCCTCCGCCTGCTGATCTTCGATCAGCTTCGAGGTGTAGCTGGTCAGCGTGAACGGCACATCCATGTTGTCCTGGTTGCCCAGCACACCCATCTGCCCACCGCGTGCGACTTGACCACCGGCAAACACATCAGGTGAAGCGCCTTTGGTGGTTTTGTTGGTTTGCGCGTCGATCGACGTGGCATCGAGCACGAGAGCATCCGCCGCGTGGGCGCCGATGCTCACAGAGCAGCACACCGCCAGAAGAGTAGGGCGAGAAGGAAAACGAAGGACCATGGAAGGATTTCCGACGAAGATAGAAGTTAAGGGGCGCCTTCCTGGCAGGTGCGAATGAATCTCAGTCGAATATCCTAACAAGAGTTTCACAAAGCGTTAACGATTTTTTGAGGGGATTTTCACACGGCACCATGAAGGTGCAGCGCAGGGGCAACGACTAAAGAATGGCAAAGGGCTACCGATAGGTAGTTCAGTGATGGTGTTTCTACCTTTGCCTGGGAAAAGGAATTCAAATGAGCCTTCAAGACGACCTGCTCGACGAGCCCATAGCGCCGCGACCACGTGTTCAACAACGTGTGCATCCGGGGTGGTGGTGTTGGCTGTTGGTGCCAGTGGTGGCGGTAGGGATGAACTGGTCTCGGGTTACGGCGTATTTGGAGCCGGTTCGCGCTGTGCCGGCGACTCAATTGGTTGAGCGGGCGGAACGGCCAGTTGTTGAACCGGCGCCTGTTTCTGCGCCCGTAGTGCGAGAGGTGGCTCCAGCTGCGCCGAAAAGCCTGCAGGAGTGTATGGGGGCTGACAACGCGATTACTGATCAGACGTTGCGCTGTCGGTATGGCGATGCGCCCAGGCCTGCGCGGGAGGAACGGGCCGTGCAGGGGATGGTGTCGGCGCAGTATCTGGCGGAGTACAAGGCGGGGCAGGGTTCTACGCCGGTTCGGCGCGCCGGTAGCAGCAGTAGCTCTGAGTCGCACCAAATACTCGGTTGGGACAGGAGGAATTCATACACCGCTTCATGGAGTGTCACCGATAACCGGGTGGATTACGGTAGCGTGTGCCGGGGTTACCGGAGTGGGTCGATTGAATACCGCGAGTGCAGGAAAGGCGCGAAGGAGTGGTTCAAGGAGCAGTGCCGTTCAGAGCGGAATCCGGCACTGCGGGAGCGGTATTGTTCGGCGGGTTCGGGGTTTAGTCCGATGGGGTAGGACCATTCGCCGTCAGTAATCGGCAGCGTCCAACCGTTTGTTCTGTTCTTGCCTCGCCTTTCGGGCAGCTAAACCTGCGGCTTCCAGCAGCAGCCAAGTCACCGACTGTATTGCCTGCTCGTCTGGTGATTCGGCAGTGCTGGTGTCCAGACCCAACGCGGTCTGGTTTTCAGGAGCAAGCTGGTGCCAGCGCTCCAGCACGCAGTGGCAGATGCCTTCCAGGATCTCTTCTTTGGTGATCGGAGCTGGCAAGAATCCTCGGCTGCCTACAGTGAAATCCGAACCGACAAGCTTGAGCGATTGTGATGGACGTTCCATGACCATTCCCCTTCTTGGCTGATGTGAAAGCTAAAGCTAACCATAGCACTACTATCCTATTTTGGGATAATCCTGTTTTGGGTTTACTTAAGGAGCCGAATCGTCATTCGGCAGTCCATATGAAATCCATCCACACAGAACGCTATTCCACGCTGATCCGGGCGCTTATAGAGTGCAGGAAAGAGAAGGGCTTGAGCCAGACCGAGCTTGCGCGGCGAGTGGGGCGGCCGCAGTCGTATATCTCCAAGGTGGAGAATGCGGAGAGAAGGTTGGATGTGGTGGAGTTTCTGGAGATTTGTGAGGCGATTGGGGTGGAAGGAGGGGAGGTGATGCGGGGGGTGTGAAGGGGAAGGTGTGCATGTGTAACTGACCCTGCCGTCACCTTCCAAAAATCACTCCAACTCAATCGCGGAACTCGCCACCTTCACCACCAAGCTTGCAAAGAATATACACCCGATCAAACGGGCAAAAATCTCGAGCGTTTCGCACAGATCAGGATCTTCGAACAGCACAGGTCGTGAATCAATCGCGCAAAGCGCTCCGTACAACCGGCCATCAGGCAGGAAAATGGGCACGCCTACATAACTGTCCAGATCATAAGTCTTGACGATCAGTCGTGAGGCGAAGCTCTGATCATGACTGACTCTCGGAATCAGCAACGGCGCAGGGTCCCGCTGAAACTCGCTGCAGATCGTGTCTTCCAGCGGAAAAGCCTCACCCGCAGCAATTCCCAGTTCGGCGGAATCGTGCACGGAGCAGATGACCAACTCAGCGTCGCCAAATTTGGTGATCGCGGCGAAGCGCATGTTGGTAAGCCTGGTCACCAATCGCAGGATGTTGGTGGTGGCTTCGATTTCAGCAATGGCTGCGCATTCTTCCTGGGACAGGAGGGGGGGCGGGTAGTCGAGTGCCATGAGGTACCTCGTCGTTTTGAGGAGTTTGCGGCCTGTGAGGGAGGTTCTGCAAGGGGCGGATGAAGCGATGTTATGGCACGGGCGGTAGGCAGCCGAAACCGGTCATTCAGGCACAGAAAAAGTAGTTGTGAGCTACGCAAGGTGCTTTGTTTGTGACACCGAAATTTGTGAGCCGGAGTAATTTGAAACAGATCGGTATCTATATGCTTTGTTTAGTTAATAATTATTCGGTTAGCTTGCTTGGAATACCAGTTAGAACGCTGCGTGGTCTAGAATTAGATGGACGGTGCTTTTTGAGCTCCGCCGCATAAGCAATTTGTGCTCGAATCTATCAATCAAATGGTCGCGCTGGAAATCGTTGCCCGTGCTTATACGGTGCCCATTCGGGAGTGCCGGGGCCCTAAACAGTCAATACCATCAACGATTGCGGCGTATGCGAAACTGACTTTTGAAGTACTGCGCAGTCTCTTTCTCGGTGCAGTACGGTCCATGGCAATAACTATGCCTTTACCCAGGTAACCCCGGCGCGGGAAGTGGTAGAGGATGTCGCTGGCGATGGTTTCCAGACGGTCGTCGCGCTTGATTACCTGTACCTCTTGGGCGAACGGGCTTTCGGTTTTTTCCTGCTGCGCCTCGTCGAGGTTTTTCTCTTCGAGGATCTTGTAGAACTCCTCGCTGAGGTCGTCGTTCTGGATCAGCAGCTCGGGCACACGCTTCTGGTAGAACAACGGAACGGTGGTCCCGTCGTCCATCGACTGCTGGAAGTTGTATTCCGACACATAATCGTCGAACCACTGATTGGTCTTACGCTCGCGGCCCAGCAGCGGCGTGCCGGTAAAGGCGACGAAGTTGGCCTTGGGCAACCAGCGCGCATGTTTTCCGCCAGGCTCTTGTATTGGGTATGGTGTGCTTTGTCGACGATCACCATGATATCGTCACGCCCAGACAGCAGCGGGTAGGGCTTGCCTCTGTCGTGGCCGATAGGTTATATCCGGCCTCTGTCAGCACGACCACGTGTACGCTTTGATCTGGTGAGGTCTTTTTGCCTGCCATGACTACCACCTCTCAGGAAAACATGCCGAGTACCATGGGCTTGGGCGGTAGGCCAGCAAGCGCCAGCAGTTTGGGCTCTAGCCGGTACCAGTTGCTCTTGATGGTTGCGGGCGAATGACCAGTCAGGCGCGCGGTCTCACCAACGATGAACGGTGCTAGGAAAGCGAGAGGGGTTCCGGATGCAAAGAGCAGTTGATAACCGTCCGGCGTTTTCGCGCCCGCTGGGTGATGCTGGCGCGTGGCTGACTACGGTATCTTCGCAGAGAGCGAATACAGTGGGTTCGATAGAAGTGGTATGCCGAGTCTTTTGTCCATCGTGCACTGTCACTGCAAGGGTTGATGATCTTCAGTCGTTCAGCCAGCCTGCTGTAAGAGCTGAGCGGATTACTGAAAATCTCGGCTGCCTGTATTTCTACGGTGCTCATACCGATTTTTAACGTTATAAATCAATTGGTTATTCTTCATTTCATGTAGCCTTTTTGTGAGCGAGTGATGATTTATGAAGGTGACTTATGATGGGTGACGCAGTTGAAATACTGTGCTGATGAAATTTCATGCATGTGTATGTCATGTGTCTACTTAGAAATTTTTTCTAACTCTATGAATTGCAAGCGTTTATACAGATTTTCTCGTGTTGGCTGGATGATTGTTGGGGCCGCTTGGATGCCTAGGCAGCTCTTCGTGTTGTCGATTTATGCCTTGTGACATGAAGAGGGCGGGTTTCCGGATGACGAGATTTATGAAATGATGGCGAAATGCTTCAGCACCTTCGGAAACAGCCTTAAAGGGATTTTATGTCGTACACATATAGTGTCGCGCTCGCGGAGCTGTCTGCGAATGGATATCAATGCCCCCCGATGGGAACGTCACCAATTCAACGGGACGCATGGAGATGGGTTGCTAACCCGGTCACGACAAATTGTTTTTTCCCGGTAGCCGTCCGAAATCCGCCTCGCCTGCTGCGGGCATCTGACACGAACGAAAAATGCTCGTGTTGGGGGCTGTCGATGCACCTGTCTTATGCGCAAAGCGTGACAGCCTTCCAGAGCGTACAGAAGAGCTTCCGCATGGCTCGGAAGGTTTTCGGTGGTCATGTAGCAAATGTCCTCATTACTCCTAACGATGGCGCATGTACGACTGCCGATCGGTACGGCCATTTCGACTTCCATCCCTTCGCTACTGGCAGCGTTCATAGCAGGGTGTCTCAGGTGAGCGCGATACCATGAGTTTCCCTCGCATCCATGGAGTCAAAATAGATGCTCGGACGCTTTCTAAGCATCATTGGAATGCAGACCTTATAGAGTTTGAAGGCCCTCTGCTTAGTTTGTACAAAGGGGAGTCTGGGGACGACTTGCTCTATGCATGGTTAGATTGTACGGAGATTCGAAACCGCTGGTGTATCATTCCAGTGGATCGTAAGTCACTTAGAGAGTATCTGGAGCAGATAAAAACACTTCGGGATATTTATCTTGAGTCCGAATGGTTAGTTATTTTCCATACGGGTGTGTCGTCAAAGCGCAGTGCCTTCATGCGCACGAGTTGGGATAAGCTCCCTGAGCTTTATCTGCCCGAAGCCGATTCTTATTTAACCCCTGAGATCGCAACTGAGGCAGCTGAAAAATTAGCTGAGGAGATCACTGAAGCATACTTTCTTGGGCTGGATGGTGAGATGTACATCGACGATTTTTCGATCGTACCTAAGATCTACCAGCAGCTATACTCTTTTCACTACGGCCTTGAACATCTCGATAGACCAGCGGTACAGGGGGCGCTTAACAGATTGGCTGGTAGCTGGACAGGAGGATTCAGTGCTGTGCATCTTTTCACCGGCTTAAACTCAGTCACTCCATCAATACATCGGGCTAAAGTTACAGAGATACACTTTGCCTCGCCGGGGCATATACAGTTAGATTTGCTTCCAGATCTCGCTCGTAGAATTGAAATATCAGCAGCGCAGATTGCAGATGATGCTTCTTTTGTGGCGCTTGAGCAGTATTACTCAACAGTATATAGATACTTCAGAGAAAATAAGCTGTCTGGATTCGATGATGAGCGTGAGCTGAAAGACTCAGATCTTCAGCCTGAAACGCTGAGCCGGCTTGAAGAGTTCGTCACTTACTTCTTTGCTTTGATGAAGTGGAATGACTATCGCGGCGGATTCGATTTCCTGAATGTCGATGCATTGCATCAGCTTCGTGTTTTGCTAGCGTATTATCGAAGGCTGCGAAAGTTAAGGCCTTACATTATTGGCGGAAATCTGTTTCTTGGTCAGTCTCAACTGGATGGCAATGCTGATATAGATGACCTAGACTAGGGGTATGGTTGGGTGCAAGCGAACTTTATCATAAGTTTCTTTGCTGCGTTAGCGGCAGGCGGGTTGTGGCTGTTCCAATGTCGTTTGACCGTTGCTATGCCAAGCCTGAGCTCGATCGCAACTCGAGCTTGGGTTAGATTCTTTTCTTTGAGGCGCAGCACGGCGCTTGTAGCGCTGACGGCTTCAGGGCGTTTTAGCTTCTTTCCTTCTTTCCTTCTTTCCCTCTTGCTTTGGAAGGGAGAGTCCCTGATGGGTGCGCTCGATCAGTAAATCCCGCTCAAATTCCGCAACCGCGCCCGGAACCTGTATGATCATCTTTCCGGCTGCCCTGGTGAGATCTACACCACCAAGGGCGGGGCAGTGCACCCGGATGCCACTATCACGAAGCCATTCTACAGTTTGGTGCACGTTCATGGCATTACGTCCCAGGCGGTCAAGTTTGGTAACGATCAGCACGTCACCGGACTCCATGCGGCCCATTAGCTTCTGAAACCCAGCGCGCTCACTCGCGGCAATGCTTCCTGGGATGGTTTCCTCGATTATTCGGCGTGGTTGTACATCGAAGCCCGTTGCTTTCACTTCATGCATTTGGTTTGCAGTAAACTGGCTGGAGGTGCTTGCTCGACAGTACAGAAAGGTATGCGTCATCTCCAAAGTTTCGTATCGTTTAACGTGGTATCAGGTTAGCTTGGTATCAACAATAATCCAAGTCTGTTTGTATGCTTCCTTATACCACTGGTCAGGGAAGTGTCGTTTGACGGTTGTTTGATGATGCTTTTCAGGACGGACATTAGACATCCTTTCCATATTAGGATAGCCACCTAGTCCTTGCCTAAAATTTGCCTAGGAGATTTCATGATTATCGACCTGCCCGAAGAGGTGGACCTGCTTCATCGGTATAAGTATTTGCCGTTCACGGAGGGCAGCTTGAAGATGATCACTGAGGGCACTCTCAAATTCACGTGCCCGTTGGAGTTCAACGACCCGTTTGACTGCATGCCCGCCTACAGCCCTGAGAGTATCAATGAGGTGCACGTTACTCGGCCGGGTTTGATTCGAGCGGTGGCAAATTTTCATGACGTTACGTTTGAAGAGGCTCACGCTATAGCGATCGAAAATGCTCGTAGGGATGTGGAGTCCGGAAAATTCCTCAGGGGGTTGATCTCTGGCCTAGGCGTGGTTTCGCTGAGTAGGACCGCAACAAATGTACTCATGTGGTCTCACTACGCCGAGCATCATAAAGGGTTCGTAGTCGAGCTGGAAATTTCGATGGATGCTCCTTTGCAGTTACTTGAACAGACGATGCCCTTTCCGGTTGTATACAACGCTTCGAGGCCGGTGCTGGACTGGGCCAATGGATTTGACTTGGACCGTTACTTTCTTACCAAGAGTCAGGATTGGGAGTATGAGCAGGAAGAGCGAATACTCACAACAAATCAGGGGCCAGGTATCCACCCCTACTCACGCACACATTTTCTAAAATCAGTGATCGCGGGCGGCAGAATGCCTGCGGAATATTTTAAGCTCCTCAAGGCAGCGGTTGAAGAAGCCAGCCAGCAAATCGGAAAGGACATCCCTCTCTACAAAGCGGAGCTCGCAAGGGATAAGTACAAGGTCTATGTGCCGAGGCACCCGAGCCCCGATGTTCGCGAACCATAGCGCATGCTCGCTCAGTCGCTCAGTCGCTCAGTCGCTCCAGTGGTCGATAGTGCTCTCCTAATGGTTTCGTCTCTCAATGCTTGCTATCGTCACCCACAGGCTATGCAGGGCTTGTCAGCCGTATGCCTTGCGCAGCCATAGCTAGGTCGGAGTGGGTAACACGGAATATCTTGAAAATTCATGAAGGGATATATGAAAAAAATATTAATGGATAACTTGGAAGGGCTAGCTCAGGTAGAGAATGCCGGGGATTGCCGGCTTGCGGTTCTTGGTCTTTACAGGATAGCCATGCAGCATGCGTGTGTATCCTTGGCAGAATGGTTGGTAAATGAGGGGACAAAAAAATCCCACAAAACCCTCTCCCAGAGCGACTTGGAATTTTCCGACTTTGCTACCGCTGCTGATGGAAGCTTTATCAAAATATTATCCGAGCTGCTGTTGATGGCAGAAAACATCGGCTGGACATCTGTTGGTAGGAAGTACTGGGAGTTAGTGGACACCCCGGATAACTTACTCCCCTTGATTGGCACTAAAAAGTCGCGCATCGATATTATCCTCTCGAAATTTGTTCGAGAGCGCAACGATGGTGGGGAGGGGCATGGGCTGGCTGGAAACTACGATAAAGAAGCCGACATTGAGTTGCTTAAACTTCTGATTGATAAGATCTCAGCATTCTTGCCAAGAGCAGATCTAGGTACTGACAAGCTTTACATTCCAACGGCTGCTTCTGCAACGCCTATTGAAATGGGTACGATGCGGCTTCGTAATGGGCGGCCGCTGGTGTATCGGAAAATGGTCAAGGTCGAGGGGGGTCGTTTGCTCGTCGATGCTCAAGTCCTGAAGTCGCCAACTGAAAAGGAGGTTTTTAAGTACGAGACAGCAAGTAGGTTGCTAGAGCTCGCGGGCAAGAAAGATGTGGAATACGAAATATTCGATACTAGCTGGTGTAGCGATTGGTCCCCGCTCGCCTACATTCCAGGTCGGTTAAGCTCTAAGGATGATTTTACCGGGAGAAGAGCAGAGCTTGAGCTTCTTGCTGACTGGGCAGATAACGAAGATTATCGTATGTGCCAGGTTTGGGGGGATGGGGGCATTGGTAAGACAACGTTAGTAATAGAGTTTTTACACCGAATGCTTGAAAAAGATCTGGTGCGATGGAGGCCACAGTTAATAACATTTTATACCGCTAAAAAAACCCGGTGGGGGCTGAGTGGATTGGAACATATTACTACTCAAGAGCTCGGTGTTGCAGATGCTGCGGTAACAATTGCACGAATGTTGAGTACGGATACCTTGGATCGAAGTTGGTACGAAAAAAATGCCAAGGGAACCATTGATAAGCTGGCGACACTGCAGGGGACTTGGGGGGTAGACAGGAATTCTCACCTGATAATTTTAGATAATACAGAAACAATGGCGGAAAACGAAGAAGATCTACAGGCCTTGAACGACCAAATTAAATATCTGGCGCGTAAGGTCGGTCGTGTAGTAATTACCAGTCGACGGAAAGAGTCGATTCCGGCTGAGCTTGTTCGAGCCGGATTCTGGTCCGAAGAAGAAGGCGCCGAGTACCTAAACAAGCGTGGTGTCAAACTCGGCTGTCAGCCCATCATCAGCGCAGGCGACTCCACTTTGCGCAAATTCAGTCGCGACTTGGGAAATAAACCTATCGTTCTTGAAGTGTTTGCTCAAGCTGCGACGTTGCAGGTAGGTGGTCTGGATAGTGCGTACGAGACCGTCCAGCGTATGCAGCGCCAGGATCTCGGTCAGTTTCTGTTCGAAGATGCGTGGGCGCGTATATCCCCAAATATGCGTTATGTACTTCTCTTGATGACTAGAATTAGTCAGACCCATGACGAGTACTCAATGCAGCTATGTTGTCAACGTGCAAATGTGACATTGATGGCTGCTACTGAAGCGCTTGAAGAAAGTAGGGGTATCGCCACCATCGCGAGATTTGGCATGGGTTTGCAACTCACATTTAATCCGGAATTTTCTCAGTTTTGTAAGCAGCGACTTGAACCGATTGGGGAACAAATGGTGCCTACTGAGGATGATGTCGCTACCGTTAAGAAACGTTATGGCGATTTCATCAAAAGTTCTACTTCTCACATTAAGGATAAGCATATGCTTGCCTACCGCACACCTTATGCGAAGGCGGCTTGGGCGTTTTTCCATGAAGGGAACAAGGATGAATGTATTCGATTTTATGATCTTGCCATCAAAGTGGATAGCGATAATGGCTGGCTGTATGACCGGTACGCGTACTCTCTCTTCACTTTCAGATCTTGCCCTGAGGCACTTAGTGTGTCGAGAAAAGCAACTTCCTTGATCCCAGAAGATCCCACGGCTTGGTTCACTAGGGGACTTATCGAATCTCGTAGTGGCGACTGTCCCGCAGCATTGCTTTCTTACCAGAACTCAGCACTCAAAGGTCAGCCTGAACACTTGTGTCACTTGCAGAGTGCGGCGGCATGGCTTTCGAATGCTACACCTGATCTAGGCAACGCTAGAAGGAGCTTGGATAGAGCAAGAAAAACAGTTCCGCAGGACAAGTTCTTCATGAAGTTTATGTCTGAATTCAAGCGAATTGAATATAAGCTTCAAGATGCTTTGGACAGAGCTGAAATTTCGTAGATTATAAATGCTGCGGCGCTGTACGGTGATTTTGTAACCTAACCTTCTAACCGGGTAGTGTTTAAATGGATTTTACAGTGATCGATGTAGAGACAGCTAACCCCAACCTTGCCAGCATTTGTCAGGTTGGGGTAGCGGTGTTTCGTGATGGGAAGCACTATGAGTCGTGGAGTTCCCTGGTCAACCCAAACGACTATTTTCATGATATGAACGTATCGTTGCATGGGATTGATGAAAGTATGGTTCTTTCTGCTCCGACTTGGACGGAGGTGTACCATCAAATTCTTCCTTTTATAACCGGGCAAATTGTGGCCAGTCATATGCCGTTCGACAGGACTGCAACGCTGCGCGCGTGCCATGGCGTTGGCTGGGCACATTTTGACTGCACATGGCTTGATACAGCGAGAATCGCACGGCGCGCGTGGAGTGATTTTTCACACTCTGGCTATGGCTTAAAGAACCTGACGTCGCATTTTGGTATTCCTTTTTTACATCACGACGCTCTGGAGGATGCTCGTGCAGCGGGTGAAATACTGCTTCGTGCGATAGCGGATACAGGTTCGACGGCCGCAGAGTGGTGTTTGCTTGTGAAGCTGCCACTTTCGCCACTGCCTACGATGTCTGAGAACTCCGTAGTCGATCAGGAAGGTATCTTGGGAGGGAACGTAGTCGTCTTCACCGGGGAACTCTCTGTACCTCGTCGTGAGGCCTCTCAGATGGCGGCTACTGGTGGTTGTGAGGTGCGCGACAGCGTGACCAAGCATACGACTTTACTAGTGGTGGGCGACCAGGACATCAGTCGTCTATCTGGAAAAAACAAGAGCTCGAAGCATGTCAAGGCTGAGGAGTTAATCGCCAAAGGTCAGAAAATCCGGATCTTGGGGGAGAGCGATTTCCAGGCACTTCTACGGTCGGTCTAGGACAGGAAAACATACTTTCCCGGTCGGGCGTAAAGGTACGCTCACTTTGGTAGTCGTGCGGATGCTGCTAAATGGGTATTGGAAGGTCGCCACTCATGCACTGCGTGGCGAGCCCCAGTGTTTCTTGGGCATGCTTCCGCCCAACCTTTAGATAAATGATCAGCCTTGATCTTGATTGCTCCGGACGTCCTTACATTGACACGCGGCCTGAGACGCTCAGTGATGTTACGTTCAACACCTCATTTCAGCGTGCCCTCAACGCTAGTCGATTGGATCGCTCTTTCGTACTACTAGCTTGTGCTTCACGTGGGGATACTGCCTGAGGAACTGGACGAGTCGTCATGCGATTTGCTGGGGCGTCTGATTGGGCGTTATCTCAATTTTCGGTGCTCTCTCCGAAAGGTTTAGAATGTTTTTTGCGATGAGTAGCCACACTTTTGAAGAGAATTTCGCGAAATCAATCCACGAAATCGGACTGATAGCTGATCAACCTTTCGATTGCTTGGGATGTGTGCAGATATCCGAGTGCGTGAAGCTTCTGTTCCAGAGTAGCGCCAGCATCGTAGTGTTTTCCAGATATTGTATGTGCGCATGGCCGGTAATTGAGTCTATGGTGTCTTCATGAATATGCCCGTCGCGCTTGCTATTGCTTAGATTTGTTCCAAGCGTGTGATTGAATGAGTAACGGCTCTTGCCATCGTGAGGCTCGTGAACGTCGATAGAGACTAGATAACCTTTCGGTTTGTCATTGAAGAACTTGCCCGCAGCCTTTGCACTACCTTACTTGTTGTGATCCGTGCCAGCCTCCCGTGACGGGAGGTAGGTAAGTAAATCTCCGAAAAGTTTCTTCTTGCCTCCACGGCGCTGACTTTCGACGCACTCAAGAAAGCCAAGCTCAATCAATCGGGGTGGATCGGGACCTGCCTGCCCCGCCTGTCTTGATGCGTTTTGCCTCCGCTGCTTTCGGATCGTCAGCACGAAAGTTGAAGCATGAGTAGCTGCCCATGAGCCTGAGTTCGGCGGTATCAAGCTGCGCTATTTCGTTGGTACGTGCCTCCGTGAAGTAGCCTACAAGCGGCATCCAGAACCGGAACTGGTAAGCCTTCGTCCGATCTGATGGCACCGGCCTTGGGTAGATGAAACCTGAAAAGATAGCGTCAACATCATCCGAGAAAAATGGCACGCCATCGCGACTTCGATCATCTTGCCTCTTCTGTACCGGCTTAATGATCAGTTAGTCTACCCTGGTTGAGGTTAAATCTAGGTGCCTTGTATGATTCTGAATTTGCTTCATTGATGCGAGCAGCGCGCTTAATCGCTCATGCCCTGTCATTTGCTCAGGATTGTCTGTTAGGCGCTGGGCCTGTGGAGTTGGAGAAGTCGCTATGGATGCATCAACACCACTTCGCATCTTCCGAGCAGCATCGTAGTTCGCTTGCCAATCGTGCTTACTCAGCTGGACTACAGGCTTGTGTTCCGTCAGTACAGTCATGACTCGGGTGCGGCGTTCTCGCTCTTCTTGAGTGCCACCGTGATGGACCTGGCCACCTTTTAACGGCTCGTCTGCCTTGTCGCTCAGTAGCTGGTGCTGCCAGGCTTGATACAAAGTCCAGTTCGCCATAGCTGAGTCGTATTTTAAGGATGACTGGGGCTCTTCAGCTGCTCTCTCAGCGCTTTTCGTAGGGCATATGTTCGTAGTGCCATCTCATCTCGGATCTTCGGCAGAACGGCTTTCAGTTCGGTGGGCATGTACATTAGGGTAAGTTCAGCAGCTGCTTAGCTAGGGATTCTTGCTCAAGAGGGATTGATCGGCCGTATGCGCCAGTTAGCAGGCGTTCGACCTCACGGCGACGTTGCCGAATCTCGATCTCGGCGTTCGACAGCACAGGACCATGCGAACTGTCTGAGCTTTTCGGGCTGGAGAAGTCTGGAAGTAAATCCCTCAGCTCGGCTTAGTCATCCTCTGAAAGGCCCTACTCGTCCTGTTCGATCACTATCGTCACTCTGTCAAAGGCTGCCTGATAGCGAGCAGCATACTGCCGCGCACGTCGGCGGGCCAACGCTAGGCTGTCTGTTCTGAGGGTTCGTCTGTTTCACGCCGTTCGCTCATGAGAGCGCGCAGGTGCTTAGGGATAATGATACGGAAGCACAAGGTTCCGTGGCGGTTGAGGGTCAGATAAGAAGGGTTACGCTGCATGGTAGGCGCCGGAAATGCCTCACCTGAATGTCACACCTCAGTGGCGCACTAGCCGAAAACGCTCGTTCCAGACAGCACAACGCCCCACGAATGGGGCGCTGTGTAAGGATTGTGGTGGAGCCGGGGGGATTTGAACCCCCGTCCGCCAGTACTCCGCTGTCGGTACTACATGCTTAGCCGTGTCTACTGAGTTAATCCGCAGCCGCCCGACTGGCAGGGTGCATTGGACGAGCTGTGTAAGTTTTAGTCGCTTTGCCCACAGCGTGCTACACGACGATCCTGTTCTGCGTGACGATCACTTTGGGTTTACAGGCATCCCCTGATGATCGCTGGCACCGAAGTAGCCAGAAGAGCGGCTCAGCTACCGTTAGGCAGCGAGAGCTTGGCCCTCGTAGGTTTCGTCATTGGCAACTATAGAAAGTTGCAACAGTTGATTTACGACTTCTGTTACCAAGTCGGCATGCACCTAGAGTTTCGCAACCGGCGTCGAATCCTAATCGGCCCCAGTCCCTGCGGTTAGGCAGGGGAGACGTAGTCTACGTCATTTTGCGGCGTCAGGCCAACCCCATGGTTGGCTTGGCGATCAGCCTTTGCTTTTCTGAGCATCCATCAGGATGTTCATGGCATCGGTGGAGTGCGAAATGCAGGCTTTTTCGTCCTTGGCAGCGTGGGCGGCCATGGCGGCTTTGTACGCGTCGTCGTATTGGCTCTTGGCTGGGTCGCCGAGCTGCATCGAAGTCGTCTTCGCGTCGTTCAGCTTCTGCATGTTCACTTCGCACAGGTCGTCAGCGGCGAACACAGGGGATGCGATCAGGGCGGAGGCTACGATCAGGCCGGACAGATAGGTACGCTTCATAAGAATCTCCTTACTCAAGGTGGACTCGGCGCTCCTCGGTAGGATCGGCGTCCGCAGTCAGAAATAGCCCAATTGCTTGCGGGCCTGATGAATGGACTTCGCCCTTTTGCAGGGGTTCTGTCGAAAACGTGTGCGGATGTAAATAAATTCAGTTAGCACCAAAAGGGGGCGACATCGCCCCCAGGTTGGGTGTGTTGGACGCATATCGGCCAGGAATCAGTGCACCAGCATGCCGGTGAACCAATAGGCCTGCGCCAGGGTGATCAAGCCGATGATGGTCGCGAACAACAAGCTGTGCTTGAGCGTGAAACGCAGCAGGTCGGACTCGCGGCCCACCAGGCCGGTGGCAGCGCAGGCCACGGCGATGGACTGCGGCGAGATCATCTTGCCCGTCACGCCGCCGCTGGAGTTGGCCGCCACCATCAGTACGTCGCTGACGCCCAGTTGGTGCGCGGTGGTGGCTTGCAGCGAGCCGAACAGGGCGTTGGACGAGGTGTCCGAGCCGGTCAGGAACACGCCCAGCCAGCCCAGGAACGGCGAGAAGAACGGGAACGCGGAGCCGGTGCCCGCCAGGATCAGCGCCATGGTGGAAGACATGCCGGAGAAATTTGTGACGAAAGCGAAGGCCAGCACCATGCCGATGGACAGGATTGGCCAGCGCAGTTCGAACAGGGTTTCACCGAAGGTCTTCAAGGCGGTCTTGATGTCGATGCGCAGCACCATCATCGAGATGATCGCGGCGAACAGGATCGCTGTGCCGGTGGCCGAGATCGGGTCGAACTTGAACACGGCGGGCATCGGTGTTGCGGTGGCGACGATGGGCGCGGTCTTCAGTACCAATTGGTCGAGGTGCGGGATGGCGAAGTTGAACACGAAGTTGTACATGGCGCCGCCCGGGGCGAACATGGCTTTGAATGGCTTCAGGGTCCAGATGGTGACCAGCACGGTCAGGATCAGAAACGGCGACCAGGCCTTGAGGATCTCTCCCAGGCTGTAGGGCGTTGGTGTGGAGCCGCCCACCGCTGAGGCTTTGCCCGCAGGTCCGCCACCCATTACCGCTGCACCACCGCTTACCGCTACTTGATCAGTGCTGGCGCTGCGCTTGGGCTGCCACACTTTCAGGAACAAGGTCAGGCAGACGATGCTGGTCAGTGCCGAGGTGATGTCGGGCAGTTCCGGGCCGATGAAGTTGGAGGTCAGGTACTGCACGATGGCGAAGCTCAGGCCAGCAACCAATGCTGCCGGCCAGGTCTCCCGGACGCCGCGCAGCCCGTCCATGATGAACACCAGCCAGAACGGTACGATCAACGACAGCAGCGGCAGCTGGCGGCCGGTCATGGCGCCGATCTTGAACGGGTCGATGCCGGTCACCTGGCCGGCCACGATGATCGGGATGCCCAAAGCGCCGAAGGCCACGGGTGCGGTGTTGGCGATCAGGCACAGGCCTGCCGCGTACAGCGGGTTGAAGCCCAGGCCGACCAGCAGGGCCGCGGTGATGGCGACCGGCGCGCCGAAGCCTGCGGCACCTTCCAGGAAGGCGCCGAAGCAGAAGCCGATCAGCAATACCTGCAAGCGTTGGTCGTCGGTGATCGACAGTACCGAGCTGCGGATGATCTCGAATTGGCCGCTCTTGACCGTGAGTTTGTACAGGAACACGGCAGCGACGATGATCCAGGCGATCGGCCACAGCCCGTACATGAAGCCGTAGCCGGCGGCAGCCAGTGCCATGTCGGCCGGCATGCCGTAGGCGAAAATCGCCAGCACGATGGACAGCGCCAGGGTGATGCTGCCGGCGACGTGCCCCTTCATGCGGAATACGGCCAGCGCCAGGAAGAAGAACACGATGGGTATGACGGCTACCAGGGCGGATAGCCCGAGGCTGCCGAGCGGGTTGTAGATCTGCTGCCAGGTTTGCATAGACTGAGGCCCCTTGTTTTTTTTGGAAGGCTTGGCGCTACGGCGCTGTATTGCAGGAATTGGTAATACCAATTTACAATAAGTTCCGGTCAGGTTAGGACGCAGCCGTGGGGCTGTCAATTTCCTTGTCTATGACTTTGGTCGAGTGCGGCCAGGGCAATCGTGTGTTGGAGCCACCCATGGGTATTGAGCAAGTCCGTCAGCGGCGTTTGTCCGATGGCATCGTCGAGCGTCTGGAGGCCATGATTCTCGAGGGCACGCTAAGGGCGGGCGAGCGTTTGCCGGCCGAGCGGGCGCTGGCCGAGCAGTTTGGTGTGTCGCGGCCTTCCTTGCGTGAAGCCATCCAGAAGCTGGTGGCCAAGGGCATGTTGGTCAGTCGTCAGGGTGGGGGCAACTACGTCTGCCACACGCTTGGCTCAACCTTCAGCGATCCGCTGTTGGCGTTGCTGGAAAGCAATCCGGAAAGCCAGCGCGACCTGCTCGAGTTTCGTCATACCTTGGAGGCGTCGTGCGCCTTCTATGCAGCGCAGCGCGCCACCGAGATCGATCGCGATCGATTGAGGCAGGCCATGGATGTCTTGGAAGATTGTTACCGCCGAGTCGAGGGCGCCACGCGGGAAGAGGAGGGCGTGGCCGATGCCAACTTCCATCTGGCCATTGCCGAAGCCAGTCACAATGCGGTGTTGCTGCACACCGTACGTGGGCTGTTCGACATGCTCAAGCGCAACATGGTGGTGAACATCGGTGGCATGCACCGGCACAGCGGGGAAACCCGAGACAAGTTGATCATGCAGCATCGCCAGTTGTTTCAGGCCATCGTGAGCGGTCAGGCGGAGCAGGCACGTGAATTGGCCAGCCTGCATATCACTTATGTGCAGGGCGTGCTCGACGAGGCACGGCAGACGGTGCAACGCACCGCTCGCGCACAGCGACGCAGCGGCCTGCAGGAACCAGGCCGGTAGACGCGGCAAAGACGGTGCTGCAGGGGGAAGGAATCAGTCTTCCTTGCCCTTGTTGCGCACGGCACGCTGCAGCTCGCGATTGGAATCGCGTTCGCGCTCGGTATCGCGCTTGTCGTATTCCTTCTTGCCCTTGCCCAGAGCGATTTCACACTTGATCAAGTGCTTGCTCCAGTAGATCGACAAGGCCACGCAGGCATAGCCCTTCTGCTGAACCTGGGCGAACAGCTTTTCCAGCTCGCGGCGGTTGAGCAACAGTTTGCGGGTACGCGTGGGGTCGGCGATCACATGGGTGCTGGCCGTGGTCAGGGGGGTGAAGTGGCTACCCATCAGCCAGGCTTCGCCGTCCTTGAGCAGCACGTAGCTATCCACCAGTTGCGCCTTGCCGGCACGCAGGCTTTTTACTTCCCAACCGGCCAGGACCAAGCCAGCCTCGAAACGGTGTTCGATGAAGTAATCGTGTCGCGCTTTCTTGTTCTGCGCGATGGTCCCTGTAGGGTGTTTCTTTAGTTTGGCCATAGGGCGCGCATTATAGGCAGTCGTTGCGCTCTCGGCTACGGTATTGCTATGCGCTTGAGCGCTTGTAATGAATACCGGACAATACCTGATCTTTATGGATAGCCTGCGCTTTGCCGCTGTCGACAAAGAAGCCCCGTGATTTCGTTGGCGTGCCTCCTGTCTGCTGGCATGCCTACCTTATTTTCAAGGCGCCGTTGGCGTCGTTCGGCCGGCGCGGATTCTCGCGTCCGCCGCCCAGCTTTGGAAGTGACGCCCGCATGACTACCCATATTCAACGCTCGGCCCTGCTGCCTTATCCTGCTCAGGCCCTGTATGACCTGGTCAACGACGTGTCCCGCTATCCCGAGTTTCTGCCTTGGTGTTCGTCCACCACCATCCTCGAAGAAACCGACACTCTGATGCGCGCCAACCTGGACATTGCCAAGGGTGGGCTGAGTCAGCATTTTGTGACCCGCAATACCCTGGTACCCGGCAGCTCCATTGAAATGAACCTGGAAGAAGGTCCGTTCAACCAGTTGCACGGAGTGTGGGTGTTCAAGCCGCTGGGCGAGAAGGCCTGCAAGATCAGCCTGGATCTGTCCTTTGACTATGCCGGCCCAATCATTCGCGCTACCTTGGGTCCGCTGTTCAATCAGGCCGCCAACACCTTGGTGGATGCCTTCTGCCAGCGCGCCAAGCAACTGCATGGTTGAGCACCTGATCGACATCGAAGTGGCGTATGCCGCGGTCGATGATCAGGCATTGATCGGGCTGAAAGTGCCTGAGGGCACGACCGTCGCCCAGGCGATCGAGATGTCGGGCATTGCTCAGCGTTTCCCTGGTGTGAATTTCAGTCACTGCCCGGTAGGCATCTTCGCCAGTCTGCTGGATTCGCCTGCCGAGCACGTGCTGCAATCCGGTGACCGTATCGAACTCTACCGACCTTTGCTCGCGGACCCGAAAGAGGTGCGACGATTGCGCGCGGCCAAGGCGGCGCAAGCGCGCAAAGCGCATTGAGATAACTTTCCTTCGCCCATGAAAAAGCCCGGCATGACCGGGCTTTTTTCGTACCGCCTGTTTACTGCGGCGAAACGTCCAGCGGCTGGGGTGCCGGGACGGGGACTGTCTTCACGCCGTCCACGTCGCGCTGAATATCGTCGAGCATCGACCCAGGCTTGGGTGGCTCTTCTGCCTTCTGTGGCTCGCCCTGCTGGGGCGTAGCGTTGGTGTCGGTGTCGCTGCCCAGAATTGCCTGGTCCTTGCTGACGCCCGGCATGAAATCGCCAGAGAGGCCGACCAATTGGTCGTTGCCGTTGAACATGACACTCATGCGTTCCTGCTGGCGTTCGCCGCCGCCTGGCTGCAGGCTGTACAGGTAATCCCAGCGATTGGCGTGAAACGTGTCGACCAACAGGGGGTTGCCCATGATAAACCTTACTTGCCGACGGGTCATTCCGGGCCGTAACTGGTCTATCATGTCCTGTGTGACGACATTGCCCTGCTGGATGTCGATTTTGTAAACCCCGGGGAATGAACAACCGGCGAGTGCGAGCAGTCCCACGAAGGTGAGGCTGGTTAGCAAGTGCTTGGTGTTTTGCATCGGTGGGCGACTTCCACTATCTTGGCTGGGACAACGTAAACCCCGATCATACCCGTATTAAGAGATGCTGCGAAGCCGCATCGTTGAGAAAGCTGACCATGGTTGATAATAGCGAACTGCGTAAAGCCGGCCTCAAGGTGACCCTTCCACGGGTCAAGATTCTGCAAATGCTGGAGTCGGCACAGCAACGCCACATGAGCGCCGAGGAAGTCTACAAGGCGCTGATGGAAGCGGGCGAAGATGTGGGTCTGGCCACGGTTTACCGTGTTCTGACCCAATTCGAGGCGGCGGGTCTGGTAGCACGTCACAACTTCGATGGCGGCCATGCCGTGTTCGAATTGGCAGACGGCGAGCACCACGATCACATGGTCGATGTCGACTCGGGTGATGTGATCGAGTTTACCGACCACGAGATCGAGCGCCGCCAGAAGGAAATCGTCAGCGAGCATGGTTACGAGCTGGTGGATCACAACCTGGTGCTGTACGTGCGCAAGCCGAAGTAACTTCAGAAGTGATGCAAAAAAGGCGACCCTGGGGTCGCCTTTTTTGTTGGGGTGAATCAGTCATAGCATCTTCGCGGGCAGAACCCGCTCCCACAGGAGTAGGGCCACACCTCCTGTGGGAGGGGGCAGTGCCCCCGAAGAGGCCCGCCTGGCCACCATCACCCCTTGGCGGTAACCACCATCTTCTTCGCATGCGCCAGCGATTCCTTGGTCAGGTCAATCCCGCCCAGCATCCGCGCCACTTCTTCCACGCGCTCGCCTTTGCCCAGGTTCGACACCGCCGTACGTGTCTCGTCACTGCCGCGCACCTTGTGCACGAACAGGTGATGGTGCCCCTGCGCCGCCACCTGCGGCAGGTGGGTCACGGTCAGTACTTGCCCGCGCTCACCCAGGCGCCGCAGCAACTGCCCGACGATCTCGGCTGTCGGCCCGCCGATGCCCACGTCCACTTCGTCGAACACCAGCGTCGGAACTCGCGAGGTTTGCGCCGTGATCACCTGGATTGCCAGACTGATCCGCGACAGCTCGCCGCCCGAAGCCACCTTGGCCAAGGGTTTCATTGGCTGGCCAGGGTTGGCGCTGACCAACAACTCGACCTGCTCCAGGCCATTGGGGTGCAAGTCCTCGTGGGCATTGGCGCGCAGCTCGATGGTGAAACGCCCACCGGGCATGCCCAGGCGCTGGATTTCCACCTCCACTGCGGCAGCCAGTTGCGCGGCGGCATGGGTGCGCAGTCCGGTCAGCTCACCGGCTTTTTCCTGGTAGTGGCGTGCATAGGCCGCCAGCTCTTCACCCAGTTGCTCGATTGACTCGTCGCTGGCGTTCAACCCTTCCAGCTCTTCGAGCAAGCGGTGTTGCAGCGTCACCACTTCGGTCGGGTGAACGCGGTGTTTACGCGCCAGGGTATAGATGGTGTCGAGGCGCTCCTCGATATGCTGCAAGCGCGCCGGATCGGCCTCGAAGTGGTCGAGGAAGCGATTGAGTTCGCCCACGGCTTCTTCGACCTGGATCTGCGCCGTTGCCAGCATCGAGGCCGCTTCGCCCAACGCGTTCGGAGCATTGCTGACGCCGCCCAGGCGATTCAGGCTGGCGGTCAGCGCGCTGAGCACGTTGCCCGAATCGTTTTCACTGCAATGGTCGATGACCTGGCGGCAGATACCGAAAAGGGCTTCGGCGTTGGTCAGGTTCTTGTGTTCCTGTTCCAGCTGCTCCAGCTCGTTCTCGCCCAGCCCGAGGTTCTCCAGCTCTTCCAACTGGTAGCTGAGCAACTGGTGACGTGCGCGCTGTTCGTCGCCGGAGTCTGACAGCCGTTCGAGTTCCTGGCGGGTCTGGCGCCATTTCTGCGCAGCCAGGTGCACCTGCCGGGCCAGATCGCTGGCACCGGCGTATTCATCCAGCAGGCGGCGATGGGTATCGGTCTTGAGCAGCGACTGATGCTCGTGCTGGCTATGAATATCGATCAGCAGCTCACCCAGCGACTTGAGGTCGCCGAGCGGGCAGGGGGTGCCGTTGATATAGCCGCGCGAACCGCCCTTGGCCGTGATCACCCGGCGCAGAATGCAGGGGCCGTCGGTTTCCAGGTCGCGCTCGGCAAGCCACGTGCTGGCCTCGGGAATGTCGACCAGATCGAAGGTGGCAAGGATGTCGGCCTTGTCTGCTCCGGGCCGGACCACGCCGCTGTCGGCGCGATCGCCCAGGGCCAGGCCCAGCGCATCGAGCATGATCGATTTGCCGGCGCCGGTTTCGCCCGTGATCACGCTCATCCCGCGCTCGAGTTCGAGGTCGAGATGTTCGACGATGGCATAGTTATGTACGGACAGGTGCACCAGCATAAGACCGCCCCCAGGCATGAATGTCTGGTTATTTATACAGTGTTTTACACGGGGCTGACAATATCGGCCCTTAGCTCGTTTTCGCCTGATGCCTGGGTTTTTTATCGCTTCATTCGAAAGCCCACACTCAGCCGCTGGTCGTCAGCCCTTGAAGAGCGAATTTGCGACCCCATATACCGGTCAGAAGCGCGAGTCGACCTCGCGGACGTTATCGAGAGGAGAGAACCAATGGCTGATGAACAGAATCTGGACGATCAGAATCTAGACGCTAATCAGGCTGCCAGCGCTGGCGCCGAAGACCTCACCGCGCGCGTGCAGCTGCTCGAAGAGCAGCTTGCCACCGCGCAGGACCAGTCGCTGCGTGTGGCGGCCGACCTGCAGAATGTTCGCCGTCGTGCTGATCAGGACGTGGAAAAGGCGCACAAGTTCGCCCTCGAGAAGTTCGCCGGCGACCTATTGCCAGTGCTCGATAGCCTGGAGCGCGGTATCGAGCTGTCCAGCGCCGACGACGAAAGCATTCGTCCGATGCGCGAAGGCATGGAGCTGACCCTGAAAATGTTTCAGGACACCCTTAAGCGCTACAACCTGGAAGCCATCGACCCGCACGGCCAGCCATTCAACGCCGAGCATCACCAGGCCATGGCGATGCAGGAAAGCGCGGATGTCGAGCCCAACAGTGTCTTGAAGGTTTTCCAGAAGGGCTATCAGCTCAATGGACGCCTGCTGCGCCCGGCCATGGTCGTGGTCAGCAAGGCCGCCGCACCGGTTTCGCCTTCGATCGACGAGCAGGCTTGAAATCGGCCAAGTGGCCCCCATCTTAGTGTCAAGCGTTTAAGTGCTACCGCAGACAGCCACCACTGCTGCGGCAACCAAATCCAAAATTTTCGGGCCTTAGTGCCAGGAGAAGAAACATGGGCAAGATTATCGGTATCGACCTGGGGACCACCAACTCCTGCGTCTCCATTCTGGAAAACGGCAAGGCCAAGGTCATCGAGAACGCCGAAGGCGCTCGGACCACACCTTCGATCATCGCTTATGCCAACGACGGCGAAATTCTCGTCGGTCAGTCGGCCAAGCGTCAGGCCGTCACCAACCCGCATAACACGCTGTATGCAGTGAAGCGCCTGATCGGCCGTCGTTTCGCCGAAGACGTCGTGCAGAAAGACATTCAGATGGTCCCGTACAAAATTGTCGAAGCCGACAACAAGGACGCCTGGGTCGAAGTCAACGGCCAGAAAATGGCACCGCCGCAGATCTCGGCTGAAATCTTGAAAAAGATGAAGAAGACCGCCGAAGACTACCTCGGCGAAGCAGTCACCGAAGCGGTCATCACCGTGCCGGCCTACTTCAACGACAGCCAGCGTCAGGCCACCAAAGACGCCGGTCGTATCGCCGGTCTGGACGTCAAGCGCATCATCAACGAGCCGACTGCCGCTGCACTGGCATACGGCATGGACAAAGCCAAGGGCGACCACACCGTCATCGTTTATGACCTGGGTGGCGGTACCTTCGACGTGTCCGTGATCGAAATCGCCGAAGTCGATGGCGAGCACCAGTTCGAAGTGTTGGCCACCAACGGCGACACCTTCCTGGGTGGCGAAGACTTCGACATCCGCTTGATCGACTACCTCGTAGACGAATTCAAGAAAGAAAGCGGCATGAACCTCAAGGGTGACCCGCTGGCCATGCAGCGCCTGAAAGAAGCCGCTGAGAAAGCCAAGATCGAGCTGTCCTCGAGCCAGTCGACCGACGTCAACCTGCCGTACATCACTGCAGACGCGACCGGTCCGAAGCACTTGAACGTGAAGATCTCCCGCGCCAAGCTGGAATCGCTGGTCGAAGACCTGGTTCAGCGCACCATCGAGCCTTGCCGCATCGCCATGAAAGACGCCGGTATCGACGTTGGCGCGATCAACGACGTGATCCTGGTTGGTGGTCAGACCCGCATGCCGCTGGTCCAGAAGCTGGTCACCGACTTCTTCGGCAAAGAAGCCCGCAAGGACGTCAACCCTGACGAAGCCGTTGCCATGGGTGCTGCCATCCAGGGCGCCGTACTGGCCGGTGACGTGAAAGACGTGCTGCTGCTCGACGTCAGCCCGCTGACCCTGGGTATCGAAACCATGGGCGGCGTGATGACTGCGCTGATCGAGAAGAACACCACGATTCCTACCAAGAAATCGCAGGTGTTCTCGACGGCCGACGACAACCAGGGCGCCGTGACCATTCACGTCCTGCAGGGCGAGCGCAAGCAAGCCGCGCAGAACAAGTCGCTGGGTAAGTTCGACCTGGCCGAGATCCCGCCAGCACCACGTGGCGTGCCGCAGATCGAAGTGACCTTCGACATCGACGCCAACGGCATCCTGCACGTCGGCGCGAAGGACAAGGCTACCGGCAAGACCCAGTCGATCGTGATCAAGGCCAACTCCGGTCTGTCCGAGGACGAGATTCAGCAGATGGTGCGTGACGCTGAAGTCAACGCCGAAGAAGACCGCAAGTTCGAAGAGCTGGCCGCTGCCCGCAACCAGGGTGATGCACTGGTGCACTCGACGCGCAAGATGGTCGCCGACGCGGGTGACAAGGTCACCGCCGAGGAGAAGACTGCCATCGAAGCGGCCGTCGTGGCGCTGGAAGCTGCGGTCAAGGGCGACGACAAGGCTGCCATCGATGCCAAGGTCGAAGAGCTGTCCAAGGTCTCCGCTCCAGTGGCGCAGAAGATGTACGCCGACCAGGCCGAGAAGCCTGAAGGTGCTGCTGCCCAGCCAGCGGAAGAAGCCGGCAAGCACGACGACGTTGTCGATGCCGAGTTCGAAGAAGTCAAAGACAACAAGTAAACACTTGTTGGTCGGCCAGTTGACTGTGCTTGCACGGTGACTGGTAGGATGTCGCCGCGCGGGGGCTTGCTCCCGCGTTGGCGTGTCTGGAATACACGAATTTTAACAACATGCGACAGCGATCGGATGTTGGCGGCGCGGTCAGCGGCGCCCCTGCGTGCTGGCTCCCAAAAGAGTAAAAAGACTTATGGCAAAGCGTGACTATTACGAGGTTCTGGGGGTGGAGCGCGGCTCCAGCGAAGCAGATCTGAAGAAGGCCTATCGCCGCCTCGCGATGAAGCATCACCCGGATCGCAACCCCGACAGCAAGGAATCGGAAGAAGCGTTCAAAGAGGCCAACGAGGCCTATGAAGTGCTGTCCGATGCGAGCAAGCGCGCGGCGTACGACCAGTATGGTCATGCCGGCGTAGACCCGAGCATGGGGGGTGGTGGCCAGGGTTTCGGCGGCCAGAATTTCTCCGATATCTTCGGCGATGTGTTCAGCGATTTCTTCGGTGGCGGTCGCGGCGGCAATGGCCGCGGTGGCGCCCAGCGTGGCAGCGACCTGCGCTACACCCTCGAACTGAACCTGGAAGAAGCCGTGCGCGGCACCACGGTCAGCATCCGTGTGCCGACGCTGGTCAACTGCAAGCCCTGCGACGGCAGTGGCGCGAAGAAAGGCTCGGCGCCGATCACCTGCCCGACTTGTGGCGGTATCGGCCAGGTGCGTATGCAGCAGGGCTTCTTCTCGGTGCAGCAGACCTGCCCGCGCTGCCATGGCCAGGGCAAGATCATCTCCGACCCGTGCGATTCGTGCCATGGCGAAGGCCGTGTCGAAGAGTACAAGACCCTCTCGGTCAAGGTGCCTTCGGGCGTCGACACCGGTGATCGCATTCGCCTGTCGGGTGAAGGCGAGGCGGGCATGCAGGGTGGCCCGACCGGCGACCTCTACGTGGTGATCAACGTGCGCGAGCACGCGATCTTCCAGCGCGACGGCAAGCACCTGTACTGCGAAGTGCCGATCAGCTTCACCGACGCGGCATTGGGCGGCGAGCTGGAAGTGCCGACCCTCGACGGTCGGGTCAAGCTGAAGATCCCGGAAGGCACCCAGACCGGCAAGCAGTTCCGCCTGCGTGGCAAGGGCGTCGCGCCCGTGCGCGGCGGCGGTGCCGGCGACCTGATGTGCCGAGTGGCGGTGGAAACGCCGGTCAACCTCGATCGTCGTCAGCGTGAGTTGCTGGAAGAGTTCCGCACTTCGCTTGAGGGTAACGAATCCCATTCGCCGAAGGCCAATGGTTGGTTCGAGGGTGTGAAGCGTTTCTTCGGCGACCTGTAAGGCATAAGGATTCGAGCATGCGACGTATAGCTGTGATGGGCGCCGCCGGGCGCATGGGCAAGACCTTGATCGAAGCGGTCCAGCTGGCGCCCGGCGCCGGTTTGACGGCGGCGGTCGATCGGCCGGACAGCACGCTGGTGGGCGCCGATGCCGGCGAGCTGGCTGCGCTGGGGCGGATCGGCGTACCGCTGTCGGGCGACGTGGCCAAGGTGGCGGAGGAGTTCGATGTGTTGATCGACTTCACCCACCCAACCGTGACGCTGAGGAACCTGGCGTTCTGCCGCAAGGCGGGCAAGGCCATGGTCATCGGCACCACCGGTTTCAGTGCCGAAGAAAAGGCGTTGCTGGCCGAGGCGGGCAAGGATATCCCCATCGTCTTCGCCGCCAACTTCAGCGTTGGCGTCAACCTGTGCCTGAAGTTGCTCGACACCGCTGCGCGCGTGTTGGGCGACGACGTCGATATCGAGATCATGGAAGCCCATCACCGGCACAAGGTCGATGCGCCCTCGGGCACGGCCGTGCGCATGGGCGAAGTGATCGCCAGCGCGTTGGGTCGCGATCTGAAAAAGGTGGCGGTGTATGGCCGTGAAGGCCAGACCGGCGCGCGCGAGCGCCAGACCATTGGTTTCGCCACCGTGCGCGCGGGCGACGTGGTGGGTGACCACACCGTGCTGTTCGCCGCCGACGGCGAGCGCGTCGAGATCACCCACAAGGCCTCCAGCCGCATGACGTTCGCCAAGNGGACGTGCTGGACCTGCATTGATCCAGCTGCGCCAGGCTCGCTCCTCCCGTAGGAGCGGTCATCGGCCGCGAACCAGGCGCCGCGGTCTTGCTGACACACCGCGGTGCCTCTTCGCGGCCGATGACCGCTCCTACAAGGGGGAGGCGCGCCAAAGTCGCATTCCCTCAAGTCTGCACCGCATTCGCGGTAGACCAAAACCCCTCTTTTCTGTAAGCTACAGCTTTAGTGTGTCCACTAAAAGCGCGCAGATAATTCGATGAAAAGAAGCGGGGTGACGTATCCATACGGCATTCCGCTTTTTTACAACCTGCGATCGCCCTTTCAGGCTTTATTTACGGGAGGTCTTCTTGACTAAGCCAGCCATACTCGCCCTTGCCGATGGCAGCATCTTTCGCGGCGAAGCCATTGGAGCCGACGGGCAAACCGTTGGAGAGGTGGTGTTCAACACCGCCATGACCGGCTATCAGGAAATCCTTACCGATCCTTCCTATGCCCAGCAAATCGTCACCCTGACCTACCCCCACATCGGCAACACCGGCACCACCCCGGAAGATGCCGAGTCCGATCGCGTCTGGGCCGCAGGCCTGGTGATCCGCGACCTGCCATTGGTGGCCAGCAACTGGCGTAACACCATGGCCCTGGACGACTACCTGAAAGCCAACAACGTGGTTGCCATCGCCGGCATCGACACCCGCCGCCTGACCCGCATCCTGCGAGAGAAAGGCGCGCAGAACGGCTGCATCATGGCCGGTGACGACATCAGCGAAGAGGCCGCCATTGCCGCCGCGCGTGCCTTCCCCGGCCTCAAGGGCATGGACCTGGCCAAGGAAGTCAGCACCAAGGACACCTACCAGTGGCGTTCCAGTGTCTGGGAACTGAAATCCGACAGCCACCCCGATGTGCCTAACAGCGAGCTGCCTTACCACGTGGTCGCCTACGACTACGGCGTCAAGGTCAACATCCTGCGCATGCTGGTCGAGCGCGGCTGCCACCTCACCGTGGTACCTGCGCAAACCCCGGCCGCCGACGTGCTGGCGCTCAACCCCGATGGCGTGTTCCTGTCCAACGGCCCTGGCGATCCAGAGCCCTGCGACTACGCTATCCAGGCGATCAAGGAAGTGCTGCAGACCGAGATTCCGGTCTTCGGCATCTGCCTGGGCCACCAGTTGCTGGCTTTGGCCGCCGGCGCCAAGACCGTCAAGATGGGTCATGGTCACCACGGTGCCAACCACCCGGTGCAGGATATCGACAGCGGCGTGGTGATGATCACCAGCCAGAACCACGGCTTTGCGGTGGATGAAGCGACGTTGCCGAGCAATGTCCGCGCGATCCACAAATCGCTGTTCGACGGCACCCTGCAGGGCATCGAGCTGACCGACAAGGCCGCGTTCAGCTTCCAGGGTCACCCTGAAGCCAGCCCCGGTCCGAACGACGTCTCGCCGCTGTTCGACCGCTTCATCGAATCGATGGCCAAGCGCCGCTGATCACTGTCGGACCCGTGTGTAACGCGCGCCCCGGCCGGCCCCGTCGAAGACGGACAGGCCGCCAGGGCGCCGCCCAATAAAGTTCAGGCGGGCAGCCGGCTGAACTGCGCAATTGAGTGAGAACCATGCCAAAACGTACAGACTTGAAAAGCATCCTGATTCTTGGCGCCGGCCCGATCGTCATCGGCCAGGCCTGCGAATTCGACTACTCCGGCGCCCAGGCCTGCAAGGCCCTGCGCGAAGAGGGTTACCGCGTCATTCTGGTCAACTCCAACCCGGCCACCATCATGACCGACCCGGACATGGCCGACGCCACCTACATCGAACCGATCAAGTGGCAGACCGTGGCCAAGATCATCGAGAAAGAGCGTCCGGACGCCGTGTTGCCGACCATGGGTGGCCAGACTGCCCTGAACTGCGCCCTGGACTTGGAGCGCGAAGGCGTTCTGGCCAAGTTCGGCGTGGAAATGATCGGTGCCAATGCCGACACCATCGACAAGGCCGAAGACCGTTCGCGTTTCGACAAGGCCATGAAATCCATCGGCCTGGCCTGCCCACGCTCGGGTATCGCCCACAGCATGGAAGAAGCCAATGCCGTGCTGGAGAAGCTCGGCTTCCCGTGCATCATTCGTCCATCGTTCACCATGGGCGGTACCGGCGGCGGCATCGCCTACAACCGTGAAGAGTTCGAAGAGATCTGCGCCCGTGGTCTGGACCTGTCGCCAACCAAGGAACTGCTGATCGACGAATCGCTGATCGGTTGGAAAGAGTACGAGATGGAAGTGGTCCGCGACAAAAAGGACAACTGCATCATCGTCTGTTCCATCGAGAACTTCGACCCGATGGGCGTGCACACCGGTGACTCGATCACCGTCGCACCGGCGCAGACCCTGACCGACAAGGAATACCAGATCCTGCGCAACGCCTCGCTGGCAGTGCTGCGCGAGATCGGCGTGGAAACCGGCGGTTCCAACGTGCAGTTCGGTATCTGCCCGGACACTGGCCGCATGGTCGTGATCGAGATGAACCCGCGCGTGTCGCGCTCCTCGGCATTGGCTTCCAAGGCCACCGGCTTCCCGATCGCCAAGGTCGCGGCCAAGCTGGCCGTCGGCTACACCCTCGACGAACTGCAGAACGACATCACCGGCGGCAAGACCCCGGCGTCGTTCGAACCGTCGATCGACTACGTCGTCACCAAGCTGCCACGCTTCGCCTTCGAGAAATTCCCGAAAGCCGACGCGCGCCTGACCACCCAGATGAAATCCGTGGGTGAAGTCATGGCCATCGGCCGGACCTTCCAGGAATCCCTGCAGAAAGCCCTGCGCGGCCTGGAAGTGGGCGTCAGTGGCCTGGACCCTAAAGTCGACCTGAGCAGCCCCGAAGCCAACGGCATCCTCAAGCGCGAACTGACCGTGCCGGGCGCCGAGCGCATCTGGTACGTCGCCGACGCCATGCGCGCCGGCATGAGCGTGGACGACATCTTCGCCCTGACCATGATCGACCGTTGGTTCCTGGTGCAGATGGAAGACCTGATCAAGGAAGAAGAGAAGGTCAAGACCCTGGGTCTGGCCGATATCGACAAGGCCTTGATGTTCCGCCTCAAGCGCAAGGGTTTCTCCGACCAGCGTCTGGCCAAGCTGCTGGGCATCACCGACAAGAATCTGCGTCGTCACCGTCACAAGCTGGACGTGTTCCCGGTCTACAAGCGCGTCGACACCTGCGCCGCCGAGTTCGCCACCGACACCGCCTACCTGTACTCCACGTACGAGGAAGAGTGCGAGGCCAACCCGACCGACCGCGACAAGATCATGATCCTGGGCGGTGGCCCGAACCGTATCGGCCAAGGCATCGAGTTCGACTACTGCTGCGTTCACGCGGCCCTGGCCCTGCGCGCCGACGGGTACGAGACCATCATGGTCAACTGCAACCCGGAAACCGTGTCCACCGACTACGACACCTCCGATCGCCTGTACTTCGAGCCATTGACGCTCGAAGACGTGCTGGAAATCGTGCGCGTCGAGAAGCCCAAGGGCGTCATCGTCCAGTACGGCGGCCAGACCCCGCTGAAACTGGCCCGCGCCCTGGAAGAAGCCGGCGTGCCGATCATCGGCACCAGCCCTGATTCCATCGACCGCGCCGAAGACCGCGAGCGTTTCCAGCAGATGGTCCAGCGCCTGAACCTGCTGCAGCCGCCGAACGCGACCGTGCGCAGCGAAGAAGAAGCCATTCGCGCCGCCGGCGTGATCGGTTACCCACTGGTCGTGCGCCCGTCGTACGTGCTGGGCGGCCGCGCCATGGAGATCGTCTACGAACTCGACGAGCTCAAGCGCTACCTGCGTGAAGCCGTACAGGTGTCCAACGACAGCCCGGTACTGCTCGACCACTTCCTCAACTGCGCCATCGAGATGGACGTGGATGCGGTGTGCGACGGCACCGACGTGGTCATCGGCGCGATCATGCAGCACATCGAGCAGGCCGGTGTTCACTCCGGTGACTCGGCCTGCTCGCTGCCGCCGTACTCGCTGCCGGCCCACGTGCAGGACGAAGTGCGCGAGCAGGTCAAGAAGATGGCCCTGGAACTGGGTGTCATCGGCTTGATGAACGTGCAGCTGGCGCTGCAGGGCGACAAGATCTACGTGATCGAAGTCAACCCGCGCGCCTCGCGTACCGTACCGTTCGTGTCCAAGTGCATCGGCACGTCGCTGGCGATGATTGCCGCACGCGTCATGGCCGGCAAGACCCTGAAGGAAATCGGCTTCACCAAGGAAATCATTCCCAACTTCTACAGCGTCAAGGAAGCGGTGTTCCCGTTCGCCAAGTTCCCTGGCGTCGACCCGATCCTTGGCCCGGAAATGAAATCCACGGGTGAAGTGATGGGTGTCGGCGACACCTTCGGCGAAGCCTTCGCCAAGGCGCAGATGGGCGCCAGCGAAGTGCTGCCGACCGGCGGCACGGCCTTCATCAGCGTGCGTGACGACGACAAGCCGCTGGTAGCTGGCGTGGCCCGCGACCTGATCGCATTGGGCTTCGAAGTGGTTGCCACCGCAGGCACCGCACGCGTCATCGAAGCAGCCGGTTTGAAGGTCCGTCGTGTCAACAAGGTGACCGAAGGTCGCCCGCACGTGGTCGACATGATCAAGAACGACGAAGTCACCTTGATCATCAACACCACCGAAGGCCGTCAGTCGATCGCCGATTCTTACTCGATCCGTCGCAACGCCTTGCAGCACAAGATCTACTGCACCACGACCATTGCCGCTGGCGAAGCGATCTGTGAAGCGCTCAAGTTCGGTCCTGAAAAGACCGTGCGCCGTTTGCAGGATCTCCACGCAGGACTCAACGCATGATCAAGTACCCAATGACCGTCCAGGGCCATCGTGCCCTGGAGGAAGAACACGAAAAACTCAGCAAGGTCGAGCGCCCGCGCTTGAGCCAGGCCATCGGCGAGGCGCGCGAGCTGGGCGACCTCAAGGAGAACGCCGAATACCATGCGGCCCGCGAGGAGCAGGGCATGGTCGAGGCGCGTATCCGTGACATCGAGGGGCGCTTGCAGAACGCTGTGGTGATCGACGTCACCACGATTCCGAAAACCGGCAAGGTGATTTTCGGCACGACCGTGGAAATCGCCAATGTCGAAACCGACGAGCGCGTGAAGTACAAGATCGTCGGTGAGGACGAAGCCGACATCAAGGGCGGCAAGCTGTCCCATGGCTCGCCCATCGCGCGTGCCCTCATCGCCAAGGAAGAAGGCGACGTGGTCACGGTGAAAACCCCCGGCGGCGTGATCGAGTACGAGATCGTCGAAGTTGCCCACGTTTGATCGGCTACCGTGGCGGCGCGTGAGCGCCGCCATCTGGCAGCTGTAGTGCTACCAGCTATCGGGCGTTACCAGCCGGGTGCTGGTAGGGCAGCCGGGCCCCTCGGCGGCGCGCATGGCGCGACCTCGAGGGTCGGCCCGGGCATCAGCGAAAGCGATGCACGTTCGACAGTTGCTTGTTCACTTGCGGATTTTTGCGGTAAACCAGTGCCATCTTGCCGATGACCTGGACCAGATCGGCACGGCCGACCTTGCACAGTTCGGCAACGGCTTGCAGGCGCTGTTCGCGGTCGAGGATGTTGAGTTTGATCTTGATCAGCTCGTGATCGCTCAAGGCGCGCTCGAATTCTGCTAAAACACCTTCAGTCAAACCATTGTCGGCAACCATCAAAACCGGCTTCAGATGGTGACCAATCGATTTGTACTGTTTCTTCTGCTCTTGAGTGAGCGGCATAATCTGACCCTTCATCTGATCTTGTAAAAAGCGGCGGCCAGTTTACCCGAGCGCCCTCGGCTCCGCCCAGTTAATCACGACCCGTTATTCGAGGTGCCCCGTGGCCCGTTCCAAGACAAGCCTCAATTGGCTGAAAGAACACTTCAACGATCCGTACGTCAAGATGGCGCAGAAAGACGGGTATCGTTCGCGTGCAAGCTACAAGCTGCTGGAAATACAGGAGCGCGACCGCCTGATCCGCCCCGGCATGAGTGTCATCGACCTGGGCGCCGCGCCTGGCGGATGGTCCCAGGTGACCAGTCGTCTGATTGGTGGCCAGGGTCGACTCATCGCGTCCGATATCCTGGAAATGGACAGCATCCCCGATGTCACCTTCATTCAGGGCGACTTCACCGAGGATGCAGTGCTGGCGCAGATCCTCGAGGCCGTCGGTAATTCGCAGGTCGACCTTGTGATTTCCGATATGGCCCCCAATATGAGTGGACTGGCCGCAGTCGACATGCCCCGTGCAATGTTCCTCTGCGAGCTGGCGCTCGACCTGGCCAGCCGGGTCCTGCGTCCGGGCGGTGATTTCCTGATCAAGGTCTTCCAGGGTGAAGGTTTCGACGTGTATCACAAGACCGTTCGGCAGATGTTCGAGAAGGTCCAGATGCGCAAGCCTTCCTCGTCCCGTGACCGCTCGCGCGAGCAGTACCTGCTGGGCCGTGGTTTCAAGGGCGTGGAAAAGCCGGACCTTGAGGTCTGAGGCTGTCGATAGCTTTTATTAAATGGCGCGGCATGCTGAGCATAAACGAAGATTACGCAGTCAAAGTTTCACAAAAGGTTACAGACGCCGCCTGCGGAGCCGTAGGCAATGTAGTAAGTTTGGCCGGTGAACATCATGCGAAGCACGCCTGCGCGGGTTGCGGGTAGCAGGCTTCAGAGGGTAGCGAATTGAACGATATGGCAAAGAATCTGATCCTGTGGTTGATCATCGCCGCCGTCCTGGTGACGGTCATGAACAACTTCTCCAGCCCCAATGAGCCGCAGACCCTCAACTATTCCGACTTCATCCAGCAGGTGAAGGACGGCAAGGTCGAGCGCGTTGCCGTGGATGGCTATGTCATCACCGGCAAGCGTACCGATGGCGATGCCTTCAAGACCATACGGCCCGCCATTCAGGACAACGGCCTGATCGGCGACCTGGTGGACAACAAGGTCGTGGTCGAGGGCAAGCAGCCTGAACAGCAAAGCATCTGGACCCAGCTCCTGGTAGCCAGCTTCCCGATCCTGGTGATCATCGCGGTGTTCATGTTCTTCATGCGCCAGATGCAGGGCGGGGCGGGTGGCAAGGGCGGCCCGATGAGCTTCGGCAAGAGCAAGGCGCGCCTGCTCTCCGAAGATCAGGTCAAGACCACCCTGGCCGACGTGGCCGGTTGCGACGAAGCCAAGGAGGAAGTCGGCGAGCTGGTCGAGTTCCTGCGCGATCCAGGCAAGTTCCAGCGCCTGGGCGGTCGCATTCCCCGCGGCGTGCTGATGGTCGGCCCGCCCGGTACGGGTAAGACACTGCTAGCCAAGGCCATTGCCGGCGAAGCCAAGGTACCGTTCTTCACCATTTCCGGTTCGGACTTCGTCGAGATGTTCGTCGGTGTCGGTGCGAGCCGTGTACGTGACATGTTCGAACAGGCGAAGAAGCACGCGCCTTGCATCATCTTCATCGACGAAATCGATGCCGTGGGTCGCCATCGTGGCGCCGGCATGGGCGGTGGTCACGACGAGCGCGAGCAGACGCTCAACCAGTTGCTGGTCGAGATGGACGGCTTCGAAATGAATGACGGCATCATCGTCATTGCCGCGACCAACCGTCCGGACGTGCTCGACGCTGCGCTGCTGCGCCCGGGCCGTTTCGACCGCCAGGTCGTGGTAGGCCTGCCGGACATCCGCGGTCGCGAGCAGATCCTCAAGGTTCACATGAAGAAAGCGCCCTTGGGCGACGACGTGAACCCTGCGGTCATCGCTCGCGGTACACCGGGTTTCTCCGGTGCCGATCTGGCCAACCTGGTCAACGAAGCGTCGCTGTTCGCTGCCCGCAATGGCAAGCGCCTTGTCGAGATGAAGGAATTCGAGCTCGCCAAGGACAAGATCATGATGGGCGCCGAGCGCAAAAACATGGTCATGTCCGAGAAAGAGAAGCAGAACACGGCTTACCATGAAGCGGGCCATGCCATCGTCGGTCGCGTCGTGCCCGAGCACGACCCGGTCTACAAGGTCTCGATCATCCCGCGCGGTCGCGCGCTGGGTGTGACCATGTTCCTTCCTGAAGAAGATCGCTACAGCCTGTCCAAGCGCGCCCTGATCAGTCAGATCTGCTCGCTGTACGGGGGGCGTATTGCCGAAGAGATGACGCTGGGCTTCGATGGCGTTACCACCGGTGCGTCCAACGACATCATGCGCGCCAGCCAGATCGCTCGGAACATGGTTACCAAGTGGGGCTTATCCGAGAAGCTGGGGCCATTGCTCTACGCGGAAGACGAAGACCAGGGTTACCTGGGTCGTGGCGGCGGCGGTGGTGCGGCTGCGGTGTCGGGCGAAACTGCCAAGGTGATCGACTCCGAAGTGCGCAGCATCATCGACCAGTGCTACGGCACGGCCAGGCAGATCCTTACGGACAACCGTGACAAGCTGGATGCAATGGCGGACGCGCTGATGAAGTACGAGACGATCGATGCCGATCAGATCGATGACATCATGGCAGGCCGCACACCACGTGAGCCTCGCGATTGGTCCGGCGGTGGTTCGGGTTCGTCGGGCACGACCATCGCCCCGGATCCACGTCCTGAAACACCCATCGGTGGGCCAGCGGCCGAGGTCTGACACAGACGCCTCAACGCTCGATACCTAAGGTTTGACATGACCCCTTCGCAATACCCCACTCGGTTGCCTTGCGGCAACCGAGTTCTTGATCTGGCCCAGACGCATGTCATGGGCATTCTCAATATCACTCCCGACTCCTTTTCCGACGGTGGCCGCTTCAACCAGCGCGATCTGGCCTTGCGCCATGCACAGGCCATGGTCGATGCAGGCGCAACCTTGATCGACATCGGCGGCGAATCAACGCGCCCCGGTGCGCGGGCCGTATCCGCCGTGGAAGAGCTTGAGCGTGTCGCACCTTTGGTGGAAGCGATCAATCGCGAGCTGGATGTGATCATTTCGGTGGACACTTCCACGCCTGCGGTCATGCGCGAAAGTGCACGGCTTGGCGCCGGTTTGATCAACGACGTGCGCGCGCTGCGCCGCGACGGCGCACTGGACGCTGCTGCGGCCACCGGCCTTCCGGTGTGTCTGATGCACATGGTGGGCGAGCCTGGCACCATGCAGGATCATCCCCACTACGACGACCTGCTGGGCGAGGTGGCCGGCTTTCTGTCCGAACGCATGCACGCCTGTGCTTCGGTCGGCATCCCTGCAGAGCGTATACTGCTCGACCCAGGCTTCGGTTTCGCCAAGTCGCATGCGCACAATCTCAGCCTGTTCAAGCATATGCAGGCGCTGCATGCGCTTGGGCGGCCCTTGCTGGTAGGTGTTTCGCGCAAGAGCATGGTTGGGTTGGCCCTGAACAAGCCGGTGGCCGAGCGCCTAAATGGCAGCTTGGCTCTGGCGGCCTTGGCGATGACCAAGGGTGCGAAGATCTTGCGCGTCCACGATGTGGCCGAAACGATTGATGTCGTTCGGATGATCGCCGCCGTTGAAGCGGCCGAATAAGAATTACGGAGTACTTATGAGCAGGAAATATTTTGGCACCGACGGCATTCGTGGTCGTGTCGGCGAGTACCCGATTACCCCTGATTTCATGCTCAAGCTGGGCTGGGCGGCCGGCATGGCGTTCCGCAAGATGGGCGCCTGCCGCGTGCTGGTCGGCAAGGACACGCGGATCTCCGGCTACATGTTCGAATCGGCGCTGGAGGCCGGTCTGTCCGCGGCCGGCGCCGACGTCCTGTTGCTCGGCCCGATGCCCACGCCCGCCATTGCCTACCTGACGCGTACGTTTCATGCCGAAGCCGGGATCGTCATCAGTGCATCGCACAATCCGCACGATGACAACGGCATCAAGTTCTTCTCCGGTCAGGGCACCAAGCTGCCCGACGAAGTCGAGTCGATGATCGAAGAGCTCATGGATGCACCGATGACGGTGGCCGAGTCCAGCAAGCTGGGCAAGGTCTCGCGTATCAACGACGCCGCTGGCCGCTATATCGAGTTCTGCAAGAGCAGCGTGCCCACCACCACCGATTTCGCCGGCCTCAAGCTGGTGATCGATTGTGCCCATGGCGCCACCTACAAGGTCGCGCCCAATGTCTTTCGCGAGCTGGGCGCGCAGGTCACCGTGCTGTCTGCCGCGCCCGATGGCCTGAACATCAACGACAACTGCGGCTCGACCCACATGGAAGCGTTGCAGGCTGCCGTGTTGATAGGCCATGCCGACCTGGGCATTGCCTTCGACGGAGACGGTGACCGCGTATTGATGGTCGACCATACGGGCGCCATCGTCGATGGTGACGACTTGCTGTTCATCATCGCCCGCGATCTCCACGAGCGAGGCAAGCTGCACGGTGGCGTGGTCGGTACCCTGATGAGCAACCTGGGCCTTGAGCTGGCCTTCCAGGACCTGTCCATCCCGTTCGTTCGCGCCAGCGTTGGCGACCGCTACGTGATGGCCGAGCTCAAGGAGCGTGACTGGCAGCTGGGTGGCGAGAATTCCGGCCACATCGTCTGCTGCCATCACACCACCACGGGCGATGCCATCATCGCTGCGCTGCAGGTGCTGCTGGCCCTCAAGCGTCGTGACGAAACCCTCGCACATGCCCGTCAGGGGCTGCGCAAGTGTCCTCAGGTATTGGTCAACGTGCGCTTTGCCGGTGGCGACGCCAATCCGGTCGAGCACCCCTCGGTCAAGCAAGCCTGCGCGCGGGTGACCGAGGCCATGGGTGGTCGTGGGCGCGTGCTGTTGCGCAAGTCCGGGACCGAGCCGCTGGTGCGGGTAATGGTCGAGGGCGACGACGAAAAAGTCGTGCGTGGCTACGCCGATGAGCTTGCCAGGCTGGTGAGTGAAGTTTGCGCCTGAATACGGCTTGCCAGTGAACGTTGCGTTGGGTAACATCTGCGCCCACTTTGATCGACGAGGTACAGCATGCGTCGCCCCATGGTAGCTGGTAACTGGAAAATGCACGGTACCCGCGCCAGCGTCGCCGAGCTGATCAAGGGTCTGTCCGAACAGTCCTTGCCCGACTCTGTCGAGGTTGCGGTGTTCCCGCCGTTGTTGTTCGTCGACCGTGTGGTCGAGGGTCTGCAAGGCAGCCGCATCGCTGTCGGTGCGCAGAACTGCGCGGTTCAGGCCGAGCAAGGTGCACTGACCGGCGAAACCGCCTCGAGCCAGTTGGTCGATGCCGGTTGTTCGCTGGTTCTGATCGGTCACTCCGAGCGTCGCCAGGTCATCGGCGAAGGCGAGCAGCAACTGATCGAGAAATTCCGCGCCGCGCAAGCGGCCGGCCTGACGCCAGTGCTTTGCATGGGGGAAACCCTTGAGGAGCGCGAAGCCGGTCAGACTTTGGAAATTGTAGGTCGTCAGCTGGGCAGCGTCATTGCAGCCTTGGGTATCGAAGCCTTCACCCATGCGGTGATTGCCTACGAACCGGTCTGGGCCATTGGCACCGGGCTGACTGCCACGCCGCAACAGGCTCAGGATGTGCACGCCGCCATCCGGGCTCAGTTGACGGCAGAAGATGCCAAGGTCGCACAAGCTGTGCGGCTGTTGTACGGCGGTAGCGTCAAAGCGGCCAATGCGGCCGAACTGTTCGGCATGCCGGATATCGATGGGGGCCTCATTGGTGGTGCTTCCCTGAATGCAGATGATTTCGGTGCGATCTGTCGCGCCGCGGGAAACTGAGAAAATGCTGGAAACAGTCGTAGTCGTTCTTCATCTGTTGGGTGCACTGAGCGTTGTGGCTCTGGTTTTGCTGCAACAGGGCAAAGGTGCGGACGCTGGCGCGTCATTCGGGGCAGGTGCATCAAATACTGTCTTCGGAAGCCAAGGTTCCTCTACCTTTCTTAGTAAGTTTACTGCTATACTTGCCGCCTGTTTCTTCATAACCAGCTTGGGTTTAGGTTACTTTGCTAAAGAGAAAGCTCAACAGCTGACTCAAGTAGGTTTGCCAGATCCAGCGGTCATCGAAGCACCTAGGCAAAAGCCGGCAGCAGATGATGTTCCGGTGCTCCAAGAGCAAAAGACCGACGTAGCTCCTGCTACCGACGTTCCTCAGGCTCAAGGGCAAAAGTGATACTCGCAAGAGTGTCAGGGTTACAAAAGCGGTAAGTGTTTCACACGTTGTATTGCCGAGGTGGTGGAATTGGTAGACACGCAACCTTGAGGTGGTTGTGCCCATAGGGTGTAGGGGTTCGAGTCCCCTTCTCGGTACCAATTATCAGGAGAGCCCGCTGTTGCGGGCTTTCTTGTCGGTGGAAGCTTGGATTGACCCAAAACGGGTTCGGTCGTATACTTTCGCCCCAGCTTTGTCGCGGGATGGAGCAGTCTGGTAGCTCGTCGGGCTCATAACCCGAAGGTCGTTGGTTCAAATCCAGCTCCCGCAACCAGTTTTAGCAAAGCCCCTTTTCAAAGGGGCTTTTTGTTAGCTGGACAGTTCTTAGCGCCGGTATTCAACGGCGTATCCGGGATGGGCGCTTCGCCCATTTTTTATTTGCACAGCATGCACGAGGGGGTTCAGGTGTCGAGCAAGCTAGAACAGTTGCAGGCCTTGTTGGCCCCGGTGGTCGTGGCCCTTGGCTATGAATGCTGGGGTATTGAGTTTTCGGCTCAAGGCCGCCATTCACTTTTGCGTGTCTATATCGATAAAGAGGGCGGAGTGCTGGTGGACGATTGCGCCATTGTCAGCCGCCAGCTCAGTGGTGTACTGGACGTTGAAGATCCAATCACCGTCGAATACACCCTTGAAGTTTCTTCTCCAGGCATGGAACGCCCGCTGTTCACCATCGAACAGTTTGCCGCGTACGCCGGAGCACAAGTAAAGATAAAGCTGCGCGCCCCTTTCGAAGGACGACGCAACTTTCAGGGCCTTCTCCATGGTGTGGAGGACCAGGATGTCGTGATTCGAGTAGACGAACACGAGTTCCTGCTGCCGATCGATTCGATCGACAAGGCCAATATCATTCCCAGTTTTGACTGAGACGTGCCAGATACTGCGGGTCCCGCGGATCCAATGGCTTGCGAAAGGCGAGGCGTACGATGAGCAAAGAAGTACTGCTGGTTGTTGAGTCGGTATCCAATGAAAAGGGTGTACCGGCAGGCGTAATATTCGAAGCGCTGGAGATTGCTCTGGCGACCGCGACCAAGAAACGCTTCGAAGACGAAGTGGATCTTCGTGTGGAAATCAATCGCCACACTGGCTCCTATGAAACTTTCCGTCGCTGGACAGTCGTCGAAGAAGACGACCTGGACGATCCGGCCATCGAAACCTGGCCGAGCAAGGTTGTACTGACGCACCCCGAAGCCAAGGTGGGTGATGTCATCGAAGAGAAGATCGACTCCATCGAGTTCGGTCGCATCGCTGCCCAGACCGCCAAGCAGGTGATCGTGCAGAAAGTTCGCGAAGCCGAGCGCGCCCAGGTGGTGGATGCTTACCGTGAACGACTGGGCGAGATCATTTCTGGCACGGTCAAGAAAGTGACCCGTGACAACGTTATCGTCGATCTGGGCAACAACGCCGAGGCCTTGCTGGCTCGGGAAGATATCATTTCGCGCGAAACCTTCCGTGTCGGTGTGCGCTTGCGCGCGCTGCTCAAGGAAATTCGTACCGAAAACCGGGGTCCTCAGCTGATTCTTTCGCGTACCGCGCCGGAAATGCTCATCGAGCTTTTCCGCATCGAGGTGCCGGAAATCGCTGAAGGCCTCATTGAAGTCATGGCCGCATCCCGTGATCCGGGTTCGCGCGCCAAGATCGCCGTTCGCTCCAAGGACAAGCGCATCGACCCGCAAGGTGCCTGTATCGGCATGCGCGGATCGCGTGTGCAGGCTGTGTCCGGCGAGTTGGGCGGCGAGCGCGTCGACATCGTCCTCTGGGACGATAACCCGGCACAGTTCGTCATCAATGCCATGTCCCCGGCGGAAGTCGCGGCCATCATCGTCGACGAAGACGCCCATGCCATGGACATCGCCGTGGGTGCCGACAACCTGGCCCAGGCAATTGGCCGTGGCGGGCAGAACGTGCGTCTGGCCAGCCAGTTGACCGGCTGGACCCTGAACGTGATGACCGAGTCGGACATTCAGGCCAAGCAGCAAGCGGAAACCGGTGACATCCTGCGCAACTTCATCGACGAGCTGGAAGTCGATGAAGAACTGGCCCAGGTACTGGTCGACGAAGGCTTCACGAGCCTGGAAGAAATTGCCTACGTACCGTTGGAAGAGATGCTCAACATCGACGGCTTTGACGAAGACATCGTCAACGAGCTTCGCGCTCGGGCCAAGGATCGTTTGTTGACCAAAGCCATCGCTACAGAGGAAAAGCTGGCAGACGCCCATCCGGCCGAAGACCTGCTCTCGCTTGAGGGTATGGACAAGGATTTGGCGATGGAACTGGCGGTGCGCGGCGTAGTTACCCGCGAAGACCTGGCCGAGCAGTCGATTGACGACCTGCTCGACATCGACGGCATTGACCAAGATCGTGCCGGCAAGTTGATCATGGCCGCCCGAGCCCATTGGTTCGAGTAATTGGCGCGGCCTGAGGAGAGAAGTGCATGACGCAAGTCACGGTGAAAGAATTGGCCCAAGAGGTCGCCGCACCGGTAGAGCGCCTGCTTCAGCAGATGCGTGAGGCAGGTCTGCCGCACACCGACGCCGGACAAGTTGTGACCGACAATGAGAAGCAGGCTCTGCTGACTCATTTGAAAAGCAGCCACAAGGCGAAAGCGGAAGAACCGCGCAAGATTACCTTGCAGCGCAAGACCCAAAGCACCCTGCGTGTGGCCGGTAGCAAGAGCATCAGCGTAGAAGTACGCAAGAAGAAGGTATTCGTTCAGCGCAGCCCGGAAGAGATCCAGGCCGAGCAGAAGCGCGAGCTCGACGAGCGTCGCGCAGCGAATGATGCTGCCCGTCAAAAGGTTGAGCAGGACACGCGTTCGCGTACCGACGAAGAAACACGCAAGCAGCCTAGCACCGCTCAGGCCGACGCCCCTGCCGTCGCGACCCAGGCTCCTGCGGCGCCAAGCGTCGAAGTGGCTGCGGTCGCCCCGGCACCTGCACCGGCTCCCGAGCGCAAGAAGGAAGAGCCTCGTCGTCCCGACAAGCCGCGCAACGACGACCGTCGCAGCGGCAGTGGCAACAGTGATGGCGAGCGCAAGAACCAGCCTCACCGTGCCACCGTCAAGGAAAAGGCTCCGACTCCGCGTGCCGCACCGCGTACCACCGACGAAGAGAGCGATGGCTTCCGTCGTGGCGGTCGTGGCAAGGGCAAGCTGAAGAAGCGCAACGCTCACGGTTTCCAGAGCCCTACCGGGCCGCTGGTACGTGACGTGAAAATCGGCGAGACCATCTCTGTTGGCGATCTGGCCGCACAGATGTCGGTCAAGGCTGCCGAGATCATCAAGTTCATGTTCAAGCTGGGCACGCCAGCCACCATCAACCAGGTGCTGGATCAGGAAACTGCCCAGTTGGTTGCCGAGGAGCTGGGTCACAAGGTGACTCTGGTCAGCGACACCGCCCTGGAAGATTCCCTGGCCGAATCGCTGAAGTTCGAGGGTGAGGCGTTCGCTCGTGCACCGGTCGTGACCGTCATGGGCCACGTCGACCACGGCAAGACCTCGCTGCTCGACTACATTCGTCGTGCCAAGGTTGCGGCGGGCGAAGCCGGCGGTATCACCCAGCACATCGGTGCCTACCACGTCGAAACCGAACGCGGCATGGTCACCTTCCTCGACACCCCGGGCCACGCCGCGTTTACCGCGATGCGTGCCCGTGGTGCCAAGGCGACGGACATCGTGATCCTGGTGGTCGCGGCGGACGACGGTGTGATGCCGCAAACCATCGAAGCCGTTCAGCATGCGAAAGCCGCTGGCGTGCCACTGGTGGTTGCAGTGAACAAGATCGACAAGCCAGGTGCCGACCTGGACCGTATCCGCAGCGAGCTGTCGGTTCACGGTGTGACTTCGGAAGAGTGGGGCGGCGACACCCCGTTCGTACCGGTTTCGGCCAAGCAGGGTACTGGCGTCGACGAATTGCTCGAAGCCGTGTTGCTGCAGGCTGAAGTACTGGAACTGACCGCAACGCCATCGGCTCCTGGCCGCGGTGTGGTCGTCGAATCGCGCCTGGACAAGGGCCGTGGCCCAGTGGCCACCGTGCTGGTTCAGGACGGTACGCTGCGTCAGGGCGACATGGTGCTGGTCGGTTCGAACTACGGCCGCGTACGTGCCATGCTCGACGAGAACGGCAAGCCGATCAAGGAAGCCGGTCCGGCCATCCCGGTCGAGATCCTCGGCCTTGACGGTACCCCGGATGCGGGCGACGAGATGAGCGTGGTTGCCGACGAGAAGAAAGCCCGTGAAGTGGCTCTGTTCCGTCAAGGCAAGTTCCGCGAAGTCAAGCTGGCCCGTGCTCACGCCGGCAAGCTGGAGAACATCTTCGAGAACATGGGCCAGGAAGAGAAGAAGACGCTCAACATCGTCCTCAAATCCGACGTCCGTGGATCGCTGGAAGCGTTGCAGGGTGCCTTGAACGGCCTGGGCAACGACGAAGTGCAAGTGCGTGTGGTCGGTGGCGGCGTCGGTGGTATCACCGAATCCGATGCCAACCTGGCGCTGGCTTCGACAGCGGTACTGTTCGGCTTCAACGTGCGGGCCGATGCCGGCGCGCGCAAGATCGTCGAGCAGGAAGGTCTGGATATGCGTTACTACAACGTGATCTACGACATCATCGAAGACGTCAAGAAAGCCCTGACCGGTATGCTGGGCAGCGATGTTCGCGAGAACATCCTGGGTATCGCCGAAGTGCGTGACGTGTTCCGTTCGCCGAAGTTCGGTGCGATCGCGGGCTGCATGGTCATCGAGGGTGTGGTTTTCCGCAACCGTCCGATCCGTGTACTGCGCGAAGACATCGTGATCTTCGAAGGCGAGCTGGAATCGCTGCGTCGCTTCAAGGACGATGCGTCCGAAGTGCGTGCCGGCATGGAATGCGGTATCGGCGTCAAGAGCTACAACGACGTCAAGGTCGGTGACAAGATCGAAGTCTTCGAGAAAGTCCAAGTGGCTCGTACTCTCTAAGCTGCGACCTCCAGGAACCTGTCCGGCCAGTGCCGGGCCGGTTCTAAACGCAACGCCCGATCCGGCCCAGCCTGATCGGGCGTTTGCCGCTCTAGTTACAGGTAATGAAACATGGCAAAAGAATACAGCCGTACCCAGCGTATCGGCGATCAGATGCAGCGCGAGCTGGCGCAACTGATCCGTCGCGAGGTCAAGGATCCGCGCGTTGGCCTGGTCACCATCACAGCGGTCGAAGTCAGCCGCGATGTCGGTCATGCCAAGATCTTCATCACCGTCATGGGCCAGGACAGCGCTGCCGATATCGCCCAGAGCATCAAGGTGCTGAACTCGGCCGCCGGTTTCCTGCGCATGCAGTTGGCCAAGGAAATGAAGCTGCGCAGCGTGCCGCAGTTGCACTTCCACTACGACGAAAGCGTGAGCCGCGGCGCTCATCTGTCGGCGTTGATCGAGCGTGCCGTGGCCGAGGACAGCCAGCATCACGCGGACGAGTCGGCCAAAGAGCCCAAGGAGTAATCCCGGTGGCTCAGGTCAAGCGTATCCGTCGCAATGTCAGTGGCATCATCCTGCTGGACAAGCCACTGGGGTTCACTTCCAATGCCGCGCTGCAGAAAGTGCGCTGGCTGCTCAATGCCGAGAAGGCCGGTCACACCGGCAGTCTCGATCCATTGGCGACCGGTGTGCTGCCGCTGTGCTTTGGCGAGGCGACCAAGTTTTCCCAGTACCTGCTCGAATCCGACAAAGGCTACGAGACCCTGGCGCAGCTGGGCAAGACCACGACCACGGCCGATGCCGAGGGCGAGGTTCTGCAGACCCGCGAGGTGACCGTCGGTCACTCCGACATCGAGGCGGTATTGCCTCGTTTCCGCGGCCAGATCAGCCAGATACCGCCGATGTACTCGGCGCTCAAGCGCGATGGGCAGCCGTTGTACAAGCTGGCACGTGCCGGTGAAGTAGTGGAGCGCGAGCCGCGTTCTGTTACTATTGCGCGGCTGCAATTGCTCGGCTGCGAGCAGACCACCGCGAGGTTCGCTGTGGACTGCAGCAAAGGCACGTACATTCGGACCCTGGTCGAAGACATCGGCGAGGCGTTGGGATGTGGTGCGTACGTGGCAGAATTGCGTCGCACGCAAGCGGGCCCGTTCAGCCTGGCGCAGACGGTTACGCTCGAAGAGCTCGAAGCCGTGCATGCCGAGGGCGGTAACGAGGCAGTGGACAGGTTCCTGCTGCCTTCGGACAGCGGCTTGCAGGATTGGCCTCTGCTGCAGTTCTCGGAGCACAGCGCGTTCTACTGGCTACACGGCCAGCCGGTGAGGGCTCCCGAAGCTCCCAAGTTCGGCATGGTGCGGGTACAGGATCACAATGGTCGCTTCATCGGTATCGGTGAAGTGAGCGAAGACGGGCGCATTGCGCCACGTCGCTTGATTCGGTCGGAATGACCGATCCCGGTCGTCACGGTGTTCGTGACGGCTGGTCGAGGACGGCTGTCAACAGGCACGGTCGCACCTCTTCTCATGAAAACAGGGTTTTGCCCTGGCCTGTTGGACACTGCATGCAGTGCCCTTGATAGTGGAGATGCCTCATGGCTCTTAGCGTTGAAGACAAAGCTCAAATCGTTGCCGACTACCAGCAAGCCGTTGGTGATACCGGTTCGCCAGAAGTGCAGGTTGCACTGCTGACGCACAACATCAACAAGCTGCAGGGTCACTTCAAGGCCAACGGCAAGGACCACCACTCGCGTCGTGGCCTGATCCGTATGGTCAACCAGCGCCGCAAGCTGCTGGATTACCTGAAGGGCAAGGACGTCACCCGTTACAGCGCCCTGATCGGTCGTCTGGGTCTGCGTCGCTAATAGCGGCTCGACACGCGGTGACAAGCGTGGTTTGCCATGTTCGCAGGCCTGGGCTCAAGTCCGGGCCTGCGAGGGCGCCACGCGCAATCCTGAGGTTGGTTGTCTGTCGTACCCCAGCGGGTTTTCCGCGGGGGCGGGCAGGTTTCCAGCCTCAAGTTGTATCTGGACGGTCAACGGGGCCGATTCCCCGCTCTGCCCAAGAATTTCGCAAGAAACCAGTTCCCCCAAGAGCCAACAGAAGGTAGGAAACCGTGAACCCGGTAATCAAGACGTTTCAATTCGGTCAATCGACCGTAACCCTCGAAACGGGCCGTATTGCCCGTCAAGCCTCCGGCGCTGTGCTGGTTACCGTCGATAACGACGTGACCGTACTGGTCACCGTGGTAGGTGCCAAGCAAGCCGATCCAGGCAAAGGCTTTTTCCCGCTGTCCGTGCACTACCAGGAAAAGACCTACGCTGCCGGCAAGATTCCCGGTGGTTTCTTCAAGCGTGAAGGCCGTCCTTCCGAGAAAGAAACCCTGACCTCGCGTTTGATCGATCGCCCGATCCGCCCGCTGTTCCCCGAAGGCTTCATGAACGAGGTGCAGGTCGTCTGCACCGTCGTTTCCACCAGCAAGAAAACCGATCCGGACATCGCTGCGATGATCGGTACCTCGGCGGCCCTGGCCATTTCCGGCATTCCGTTCGACGGCCCGATCGGCGCTGCGCGCGTGGCTTTCCACGAGAGCACTGGCTACCTGCTGAACCCGACTTACGAGCAGCAGCAGGCTTCGAGCCTGGACATGGTCGTGGCCGGTACCAAAGACGCCGTGCTGATGGTTGAATCGGAAGCCAAAGAGCTGACCGAAGACCAGATGCTGGGCGCCGTGCTGTTCGCCCACGATGAGTTCCAATCGGTCATCAAGGCCGTCGGCGAGCTGGCTGCAGAGGCCGCCAAGCCCACCTGGAACTGGACTCCGAAAGCCTGGAACACCGAGCTGCTGGGCGCAATCCGTGGCGAATTCGGCGATGCCGTTTCCCAGGCTTACACCATTACCATCAAGGCCGATCGCTACGCCAAGCTGGGCGAGTTGCGTGACCAGGTGATCGCCAAGTTCTCCGGCGAAGAAGGCAAGCCGACCGCAGCCGAAGTGAAGGAAATCTTCGGCGAGATCGAATACCGCACCGTTCGCGAAAACATCGTCAACGGCAAGCCGCGTATCGACGGTCGCGACACCAAGACCGTGCGCCCGCTGAACATCGAAGTTGGTGTTCTGCCGAAAACCCACGGTTCGGCCCTGTTCACCCGCGGTGAAACCCAGGCGCTGGTCGTGGCGACTCTGGGCACTGCCCGCGACGCTCAGTTGCTGGACACCCTGGAAGGCGAGAAGAAAGACCCCTTCATGCTGCACTACAACTTCCCTCCGTTCTCGGTGGGCGAGTGTGGTCGCATGGGCGGCGCGGGTCGTCGTGAAATCGGCCACGGCCGTCTGGCCCGTCGTTCGGTACAGGCCATGCTGCCGGCCGCCGACGTGTTCCCGTACACCATCCGCGTAGTGTCGGAAATCACCGAGTCGAACGGTTCGAGCTCCATGGCTTCGGTCTGCGGTGCTTCCCTGGCACTGATGGACGCCGGTGTGCCGATGAAGGCGCCGGTTGCCGGTATCGCCATGGGCCTGGTCAAGGAAGGCGACAAGTTCGCCATCCTCACCGACATCCTCGGTGACGAAGACCACCTGGGCGACATGGACTTCAAGGTAGCCGGTACCGCCAAGGGCGTTACCGCGCTGCAGATGGACATCAAGATCAACGGTATCACCGAAGAGATCATGGAAATCGCCTTGGGCCAGGCGCTGGAAGCGCGCCTGAACATCCTCGGTCAGATGAACCAGATCATCGGCACTTCGCGTACCGAGCTGTCGGAAAACGCGCCGACCATGATCGCGATGAAGATCGACACCGACAAGATCCGCGACGTGATTGGCAAGGGTGGCGCCACCATCCGCGCCATCTGCGAGGAAACCAAAGCTTCGATCGACATCGAAGACGACGGCTCGATCAAGATCTTCGGCGAATCCAAGGAAGCGGCTGAAGCGGCGCGTCAGCGCGTTCTGGGTATTACCGCAGAAGCCGAGATCGGCAAGATCTATGTGGGCAAGGTCGAGCGCATCGTCGACTTCGGTGCTTTCGTCAACATCCTGCCAGGCAAGGACGGTCTGGTTCACATCTCGATGCTCAGCGATGCGCGCGTCGAGAAAGTGACCGACATCCTCAAGGAAGGCGAAGAAGTGGAAGTACTGGTACTGGACGTGGACAACCGCGGCCGTATCAAGCTGTCCATCAAGGACGTTGCTGCTGCAAAGGCTTCGGGCGCCTAAACTCGCCGGCTTGAGAAAAAGAGTCCTTCGGGGCTCTTTTTTTTCGACTAGAGTTTGCTCAGTAGCTTGCGCTTTGTTGGGAGTGCTCAGTCAAGGCGTTCTGAAACGTCAGGGAACTTTTGCGAACTTGCAACTTGCACGCAAAATTACCCGCAGACGTGCAACTTGCACGAACGACGTTTTTAGGCAGAATTTCAAGTTGTTGATAATAAAAGACTTTATCGGTATTGGCGGGTTGGCACGAGGTCTGCAATATCCTTGTCACCTGCCACCAAGACATTAAATGGTGCAGACCTTTTAAAAAACAGGAGTGACTCGTATGAAGAAGTTCGCTATTGCTGCCGCTGCTGCTACCGCGCTGACCATGACCATGGCCAACGCTGCTTTCGCTCAACAGTCCACCCAGGCTCCAATGGTTGTTGCTGCTGGTGAAGTGACTCACGCCAAAGAAGCAACCTCCGACACTTGGATCACCACCAAGGTCAAGTCCGATCTGGTCACCGAGAAAGGCATTCCAGGCACCGACATCAAGGTAGAAACCAACAAAGGCGTGGTATCCCTGTCGTCGACCGTTGCTGTGACCGATGCTCAGAAAGCTACTGCCGTGCGTATCACCAAGGCAATCAAAGGCGTGAAAGCAGTTTCCGCCGATGGCCTGAAAGCCGAGTAAGTTTCATGCGAAGGCCACAGGGACGTGGCCACTGAGAGCCCCGGTGCCATGCGCCGGGGCTTTTTTTATGAGCGTCGTTCACCGCCCCTGACAATGATGAGTCAGTTGCGGCTGCTTTCGATCTGCACCAGTTTGCTGCCGACGAACTTCAGGTATTGGCTCATACCGTTCGAAGGTCCGTACACCCACTCTTCTATCGGCAGTTCGACGCGGCGATTGATCGGCCCCGATCGTTCGAAGCCCGTCTGAGCCTTGCTCGCAGGCGCGCCGCATTTCTGTTCGACCTGGACCGTGCGGTCGTTCAGCGACACCAGAGTATTGCCACAACGCATCGTCGAGGCGGCGCTGGCTGTGGTGCACAGTGCCAGCAGCAACGGTACGCAGGTGATCCAAGTCAATTTGTTCATTCGGCATCCAGATGCAGGGGAGTGATGATGCGCCCATCTTTTTCGGCCTGGCCCAGGGCTGCATCGATGAAGTACACACGCTCGTCCGCCAGTTGGCCCTTGTCGACCAGAAAGTCCTTGATACTGCCTGCACGCGCCTGGCCCAACTGACGCAGCAGGGCATTGTTCGACGCCCATGATTTGAGTACCGCCTCGCGCAGCCTGTCGGTGCGGACCTTGCTTTCCAGCTGCTGCCATTCCACCGGCGGCTGGCCCTTGAGGCGAGTGCGGTAGATGGCCTCGAGCATCGCAGGCTTGTCGTCTTCGGGTACTTGCATCTCGGCGGCGGTGGCGGGGACTTTGTCGCCGCGGCGCTGAGCCATCTTATAGTAGGTGCTTTGATACTCGCGCTCCAGGCGCTGTTGGGCAATCAGCGGCCCGTCGCTGGCTTGAGCGCTGGTGCCTTCGATTTCCAGACGCAGTGTGGGGCGTTCCTTCAAGGCCGCCGCAAGCTTCATCAAGGCCGCCTGGGCCTCGGCGCTCAATTCATCCGACCCGGGAAGGAACGACACCGTGCTGAGGTCTTCCGAGCCGCCGCCACTGACCAGTCCACCGATGAACTTGAACGGCGCCTGGGCCGCACGCACCATCAGATTGCGCAGGGTCTGCCAGACGATCGGCATAACGCTGAACTGCGGGCTGTTCAGATCGCCGCTCACCGGGAGTTCGATGGCGATCCTGCCTTGGGAGTCCTTGAGCAGTGCAATGGCCAGCCGCAGCGGCAGATCGACCGCATCGGGGCTGTCGACCTTGTCACCCAGTTGCAGCTGTTCCACCAGCAGCTTGTTCTCTGCCTTGAGCTGACCCTTGGTGATCAAGTAGTGCAAGTCGAGGTTCAGACGGCCCTTGCGGATGCGATACCCGGCGAACTTGCCTGAGTAGGGTGTCAGGGTAGTGAGCTCGACGCGTTTGAAGCTGGTGGTGATATCCAGGCTGGCCATCGGGTCGAACGGATTCAGCGCACCGGCGATGGTCACCGGTGCGTAGCGGTCGACCTTGCCCTGGATGTCGATGCGTGCTGGCTTGGCCTGACGGTTGTCGATCGTACCGATGCGCCCGTTGAGTTGCTGAACCGCCGTGGCAAAGTTCGGAGTGAGGCTGAAGTCGGCAAAGTTGGCCGAGCCATTGTCGATGTCCACGGCGCCGATACGAATACCGAGAGGTTTTTCAGCACCTGCGGGTTTCCCCGCACTGGCCGAGTTGGCGGGCTGCGCGGGTTGCGGGATCAGCAGGTCGTCGATATTGGTGGTACGGTCTTCGTTGATCATGAAGCGTGCGTAAGGCTGTTGCAGCTGCACCCGCTCGATCTCCAGACGATCGCCATGGCGATAGTCGAGACCGTCCAGAGTCAGGTGCTGCCATTTGACGAAATCGCGTTCCTTGAGTGTATCGAGCGTGTGCAACTGATCGATTTCGGCGCGGCCGGACACCGTCATCGCCAAGGGTTCGGTGCTGGTCAGTTGCACAGCAAATTCGCTGTCGAGCATGCCGCTGCGCAGTTCCAGGCGAATCAGCGGGCTGATGTAGGCCTGAGCGACCCGCAGGTCGATGTCCTGGGTGCTGACCTTCAGGCGTGCGGCAACCGGGGCGAGGCTGACCTCGCCGCTGGCCTGCAAGTGGCCTTGCTTGCCCAGCCCGGTGTCCAGCTTGAGGGTGAAGGGAGCGCCATTGAGGCTGTCGAAATCGCGCAGATCCAGGTTGAGGGGGCCAAGCTCCACCGCTACGTTGTCGGTCGGCACGCGGTCTGCCAGATGCACGCGGTAGTCACGCAATTGCACATCCTTGAGCAGAACCTGCCAGGGCTTGGCTGGCGCGGCTGCCGGCTTGCTGGGTGCTGGCGTCTGTGCCTGCACCTGCGCCGTCGTCGGGCTGGCGAACAGCTTTTGCCAATCGAGCTGCCCATTCGCTTCGCGGGCGGCCCAGGTTTCCAGGCCGCGACTGCGTATCTGGCCGACCCTGACCAACTGCTTGACCAGATCGACCGATGTGTCGCTGATCTCCAGGCGCTCGAGCCGCGCCAGGGGGCGGCCATCGGGAGCGGCGATCGCGAAGGGCGCAACGGTCAGGGCTACCTTGTTCAGGGTGAGTTCGGTCTGCTTGGCCAGGTTCAGGTTGTAGTCGGCACTGAGGGTGAACATGCCCTTTTCCAGAACCAGGGGCACGCTGTCACGCACGTACGGCCACCAGACGCTCATCTGCGCATCGGTCACCTTCAGCGAGCCTTGGGAAGACACCGGGCTCAGACCAATTCGCCCGCGCCAGTCGATACGACCGCCTTGAGGACTGTTGGCCACCAGGGTCATGTCGGCGTGATCGTCCGGCAAGGTGCTGAGGTTCTGCAGCTCCAGGTTCATCGAGTCGTAGAGAAACTCGATCGGCTGGCTGGGACGCAGATCCTTGAAGTGCAGATAGCCGTCGACCAGCTTGATACTGCCGATGCGCAATGCGAAAGGTTCGGACGGCGCGTCTTGCGCGGCAGGGTCGCTGGCGGGAAGCTTGAACAAGGTGCTCAGATTGAGCTTGCCGCCTTTGTCGAACAGCACTTCGGTGCGGGGCTTTTCCAGCTCCACGGCAACCAGATGCAGCGCGCCGGTCCACAGGCTGTCCAGTTGCAGATTGGCGTACAGCCGGTCAAAACCGACCTGCTCGGCGCCAGGCTCACCGATTTTCAGCCCCCACAAGGTCAGCTCGAGACTGAACGGATTGAATTCCAGGCGCTGCAACTGGGCAGGAACAGTGGAATAGTCTGCCAGTTGCTGATTGGCAACCCGCAGCGCGATGCCGGGCAGGATCAGGAATCCGAGCAGAGCGTACAGCGCTACCAGTGCCACAAGGGTGGCGGCGGTGCGTTTCAATCCTTTGGACATGGAAAAGAGGCCATCTGACGTGATCGGAGGTGCTTGGAGTATGGCACGTCAATGCGGTTCCTATGACTCAGGCCGCGTAAGTCATGGAATTTTCACCAGTTGCTGTAGGAAAACTAGAAATTCAGGATCAGCGTCTTCAACGGTGGATGGCCGTCGCTGGAAGGGAAATCGGCGGCTGGGCTCAGCACCGCGTATTCACGCACAGGCCGTCCGGCTTTTTCGGCGCAGCGCAGCACTTGATCGCGCCAGTCGTCCAGGCTGACCTTGGCCAAATTGTTGCAGCAGACCAATACGCCGTTGTCGGCCGTGGCAAGGATCGCGGGCTTGAGCAGGCTCTGGTAATCGCGCAGCAGGTCGACCGTGCCGAACGCACTCTTCGCCCAGGCGGGCGGGTCGAGAAAGACCAGATCGTATTGACGTTGCTGCAGGCGCGGATAGTCCGGCAGTTTCTGCCCGCGACGCGCAGTGATGGGCAAGCCGGCCAGCTGCCGAATGGCGGGAAAGTAATCCGACTGGATGAACTGCATGGGCGCAAGATCGGGGTTCAGCGTGCCGTTCTCCGCACCGACCGCCAGGTTGCCTTCGGCAAAGTCCAGGTTGCACACCTCGCGGGCGCCGCCCGCCGCCGCGCTCAGGCCCACGCCGCAGGTGTAGGCGAACAGGTTCAACACGCTTTTGCCAGCACTGTGTCGCTTGACCCAGCCGCGCGCGTTACGCAGGTCGAGGAACAGCAAAGGGTCCTGGCCGGGATGCCGTCCGCGTACGCGATAATTCAAGCCCCATTCGTGTCCGATCATGTCGACCAGCGCCGCCTCTTCGGCACGATACACCCTGTCTTCCCGATCGATCCGCGAGTTGCCTCGTGAACGGTCGTTGTACACCAGCAGCAGCGGCGTCTGCAGGTATTGCTCGACGGCGCCGTGCAGGGCCAGCAGGTCTTCGCGTGTCAGCGTCTGATGAAAGCTTTGGATCAGCAGTTGCGGACCGTAGCGGTCGACGGTCAAGCCACCGGCACCTTCCTGGCTGCCATGGAACAGGCGATAGCAATCAGTGCCCTGTTCATGCAGTTGCTCGAGCAGCGAGGAGCGGACGTCGAGGGCGGCGCGCAGCGCCTGGATCAAAGCGGACATGCACGGTGCCTGACGCAAAAAGAAGGGTGGCAATTCTACATCAATTGCCCGGTGCAACGGGGTATCGAACCACCGCGACGCTGGCTTGCAGCGCCGCGGGATATTCAGGGTCAGCCGCGATGACGACCGCGGAAATAGTTGATCAGGCCCTGGGTAGAAGCATCTTCGGCCAGCGATTCGTTTTCACCGATCAGGCGCTGGTAGACACCCTTGCCCAGCTCCTTGCCCAGTTCCACGCCCCACTGATCGAAGGCGTTGATGCCCCACAGCACGCTCTGCACGAAGACCTTGTGTTCATACATGGCCACCAGGGCGCCCAGGCGACGCGGGCTGATGCGCTCGACCACCAGCGTATTGCTCGGACGGTTGCCGGGAATGACCTTGTGCGGCGCCAGTTTCTGCACCTCGTCTTCGGCCATGCCACGCTCGCGCAGTTCGGCTTCGGACTCGCTGCGGCTCTTGCCCAGCATCAGCGCCTGGCTCTGCGACAGGCAGTTGGCGAACAACCACTGGTGATGGTCGGCGACCGGATTGAAGCTCACCACCGGGACGATGAAGTCGGCCGGGATCATGTGGGTGCCTTGGTGCAGCAACTGGTGATAGGCATGCTGGCCGTTGCAGCCGACGCCACCCCAGATCACCGGGCCGGTATCGATGTTCACCGGCGTGCCGTCCTGGCGCACGCTCTTGCCGTTGGACTCCATGTCCAACTGCTGCAGGTGTTTGGTGATATTGCGCAAGTAATGGTCGTACGGCAGGATCGCGTGGCTCTTGGCATCCCAGAAATTGCCGTACCAGACCCCCAGCAAGGCCAGCAGCACCGGCATGTTCTGTTCGAACGGCGCCGACTGGAAATGCTGGTCCATGGTGTAGGCGCCCGATAGCAGCTCCTTGAAGTTGGCCATGCCGATCGACATGGCAATCGGCAAGCCGATGGCCGACCACAGCGAATAACGCCCGCCCACCCAGTCCCACATCGGGAAGATGTTTTCTTCGCGGATCCCGAACTCGACGGCTGCGGCATTGTTGCTCGACACCGCGATGAAGTGGCGGTAAAGCTCGGCTTCCGAGCCACCCTGGGCCAGGTACCAGCCACGCGCAGCCTGGGCGTTCTTCAGCGTTTCCAGGGTGCTGAACGATTTCGAGGAAACGATGAACAGGGTCGTCTCGGCACGCAGCTTGGCCGACAGCTCGTGGAATTCGCTGCCATCGATGTTGGCCAGGTAGTGGCAGCGCACACCTTTCTGGGCGTACGGCAGCAGGGCTTCGGACACCAGTTCCGGGCCGAGGAAGGAGCCACCGATACCGATGTTCACCACGTCGGTGATCGGCTTCTCGGTATAGCCGCGCCACAGGCCGTCATGGATGCGCGTGACCAGCTCGGTGATCTGGTTGAGCACCTTGTGCACGTCCGGCATCACGTTGACACCGTTGACATTGAGCTTATCGCCCACAGGGCGGCGCAATGCGGTGTGCAAGGCTGGACGGCCTTCGGACGCGTTGAGCAGTTCGCCGGCAAACATCGCCTTGATCGCGCCTTGCAGGTCGACTTCGTTGGCCAGTTGCACCAGCAGGTCGCGGGTCTGGGTGTCGATCAGGTTTTTCGAATAGTCGAGGAACAGGCCGCAGGCGCTCAGGGAGAAATGTTCGAAGCGCTGTGGGTCGGCATTGAAGGCATCGCGCATGCTGAAGTCTTGCATGGCAGCGCGGTGCTCGGTTAGCGCCTGCCAAGCGGGCAGGGTGGTCACGTCATGCGGGGTTCGGTAGTACGCCATCGCTGCAAATTTCCTTTTTCTTGAACTGCCTTTGGACATTGGAACGCTCGGCCGGTTGCGTGCCTGCTGCATCAAAAGATCCAACAGGCGGCCAGGGTGGTTGCGGGCCGCTGATCGGCTGCCAATGCACGGTACGGACGCTGCACCACCTTAAACCGCCGCGCGCGTTCTGTCTGCGCCTAGTGAACGATGCGCGAGGGACTTTCAGGCTGTCGCGGGTCAGCCGTGTTGAGTGTCGTGATCGAGGTCCAGATGCAGGTTGTCGATCAGTCGTGTAGTGCCCAGATTCGCCGCGAGCAGAATTACCAGGTCGCGGTCTTCGGCGGTGGCCGGACGCAGGGTCACCGCATGCCGGATTTCCAGGTACTCAGGAGCGAAGCCGGCTTGGGCAATGACCTGTTTGGCATGGTCCAGCAGCAGCGGGTAATCGCGACGGCCCTGGCTGATCTGGGCCGCCACCTGGCTGAGCACCCGATACAACAGTGGCGCCTGAGCACGCTGCTCCTGGCTCAGATACCCATTGCGCGACGACAGCGCCAGGCCATCTTCGGCGCGCACGGTCGGCTCGCCGATGATCTGAATCGGCATGTTGAGATCGCGCACCAGCGCGCGAATCACGGCCAGTTGCTGGTAGTCCTTCTGGCCAAACACGGCCAGGTCCGGCTGGACCATGTTGAACAGCTTGCTGACCACCGTCGCCACGCCTTCGAAATGACCCGGACGACTGCTGCCGCACAAGCCCTCGGACAACTGCGGAACGCTCACTCGGGTCTGCCCGGCCATGCCGTCGGGGTACATTTCCGCCGCCGAAGGTGCGAACAGCAGGCTGCAGCCTGCCTGCACCAGCCGTTCCTGATCGGCCGCCAGGGTGCGCGGGTACTTGTCCAGGTCTTCGCCGGCGCCGAATTGCAACGGGTTGACGAAGATGCTCGCCACGACGAAATCGACACGCTGGGTGGCCTTGGCGACCAGCGCGGCATGACCGCTGTGCAGGTTGCCCATGGTCGGTACCAGCCCGATACGCTTGCCTTCGCCACGGGCACGGGCCACGGCGGCGCGCAGTTCTCGTACGGTCTTGACGGTGTTCATGAGGCGAATCCATGTTCGGGTGCGGGAAAATCCACCGCCTTGACGGCGGCGACATAGGCGCGCAGGGCGCCGTGAATATCGCTCTGCCCGGTCATGAAGTTTTTCACGAACCGCGGCACGCGGCCGCTCAGGGAGAGCCCGAGCATGTCGTGCAGCACCAGCACCTGGCCGTCGACTGCGCTGCCGGCGCCAATGCCGATTACCGGGATCTTCACCGCCTGGGCAATGTCGGCAGCCAGCTCCACGGGCACGCATTCGAGCAGCAGCATGGCCGCTCCGGCCTGCTCCAGGGCAATGGCATCGGCACGCATCTGGCGTGCCTGGATGTCCTGGCGGCCCTGTACCTTGTAGCCGCCCAGCAGGTTCACCGATTGCGGGGTCAGCCCCAGGTGAACGCAGGCCGGAATGCCACGCTCGGCCAGCAGGCGCACCGACTCGGCGAGCCAGGCAGCGCCTTCGAGCTTGACCATGTGCGCGCCGGCCTGCATCAACAGCGCACTGTTGGCAAGGGTTTGCTCGCAGGTGGAATAGGCCATGAAAGGCAGGTCGGCAACGATGAAGGCGCCTTGGTTGCCACGTTTCACGCAGCCGACATGGTAGGCCATGTCCGCCACGGTCACGGGCAACGTACTGTCATGCCCCTGCAGCACCATGCCCAGCGAATCGCCCACCAACAATACTTCGACGCCGGCCGCGCAGGCGGCGTGGGCGAACGTCGCGTCGTAGCAGGTCAGCATGGTGATCTTTTCACCCTTGAGCTTGAGGCTCTGCAGGGCGGTCAGGGTAAGTTCGGGCATGAAAAGTATCCTCGGGCTGGCGCTGTATCGACACAACATCATCTGTCGTGATGTTTGGAAACCCACTCATAAAGGTTGGTTTCGCGCCGTTTGGCACCTCGGGGGTGCGACGGGCCGCCTATAGTCGTGAGCACGACCGGGGATGTCAATTGGGTTGAAGGCTTCTGCGTGGGCAGAGCCCGCTGCCACGGGTTCCGTGTGGGATCCACCTCTTTGTGCATAGAGCCCGCTCCCACAGGTTCCCTGTGGGAGCGGGCTCTGCCCGCGAAGAGGCCCTACCTGAGCTACTGTCTTTCCAGCCCCGCGAACGGGCAGGCGGCCAGCAGCGCGCGCAGGCTGCGGCCGTCCGCCAGTATGAAGCCCTCGTCCACCAGTTCGGCCAACGGGTACAGCACGAACGCGCGCGCTTGCAGATGATAGTGCGGCACCTTCAAACGGGGTTCGTCGATCACCCGATCGGCATAGGTGATGATATCCAGGTCCAGGGTGCGCGGCCCCCAGCGCTCGATACGTTCACGACCCTGCTCGTTCTCGATCGCCTGCAGTGCATCGAGCAGCGGCAGGGGAGCCAGCTCGGTGTCAAGGGCTGCCACGGCATTGGTATAGCGGGGCTGGCCGGGTAACAGTGAATCGCTGGTGTAGAACGAAGAAACCGCTGTCAACGTGGTGTCCGGCAAGGCAGCCAGGGCCCGCAGCGCCTCATGCAGTTGCCGTTGCGGGCTGTCCAGGTTGCTGCCCAGGCCGATGTGCACGCGCTGCATGTTACTCGTCGCCATCCGCGCGCTTGCGCTTGGTGCCGGTACGGCGACGTTTGCGTGGCGCACCGGTCTCGTCCTTGCCGCCCAGGTCTGCGATCATCTCGCGGCGTTCACTGTCGTTGCAGTCCTGATAGTCGGTCCACCACTCACCCAGGCCTTCGGTCTCTTCGCCGGCCTTTTCGCGCAGCAGAAGGAAATCGTAGCCGGCGCGGAAACGCGGATTGTCGAGCAACAGGTCGGCACGTTTGCCGCTGCGGCGCGGCAGGCGCTCCTGCATGTCCCAGATCTCGCGAATCGGGATGGTGAAACGCTTGGGAATGGCGACGCGCTGACATTGCTCGGCAACCAGTTCATGGGCTGCTTCCTGCATTGCCGGGATCGGCGGCATGCCGCGGCTCTGCAGACGCAGTACGCGCGCCGGCAACGCTGGCCAGAGCAGGGCGGCGAACAGGAAGGCTGGCGTGACCGGCTTGCCTTGCTTGATGCGCAAGTCAGTGTTGCGCAGTGCTTCGCTGATCAACGTATGGGTATAGGTCGGGGTGTCTTCCAGCGCCTGCGTGGTGGCTGGAAACAGCGAATCGAACAGGTGCAGGTCGACCAGCATCTCGAACGTGTCGGCGGCATGACCGGACAGAAACAGCTTGAGCACTTCTTCGAACAGCCGCGCCGAGGGTATTTCGCGCAGCATCGGCGCCAGCTCGCGAATCGGCGTGGCCGTGTGCTTCTCGATGCCGAAATCCAGCTTCGCGGCGAAGCGCACGGCGCGCAGCATGCGCACCGGATCTTCCTGGTAACGCTGGGTCGGATCACCGATCAGGCGAATCAGACGGTTGCGCACGTCGTGTACGCCATTGGCGTAGTCCAGAATGCGCTCGCTGACCGGATCGTAGTACAGCGCATTGATGGTGAGGTCGCGGCGCTGGGCGTCGTCTTCCAGGGTGCCGTAGACATTGTCGCGCAGGATGCGTCCGCTCTCGCTGCTCGAGGAGCGATGCACATCCTGTTCGTCATCTTCTTCCGGGTGATTGGCCCGGAAAGTCGCGACTTCGATGATCTCGCGGCCGAAATGGATGTGCACGAGCTTGAAGCGTCGGCCAATCACTCGGGCGTTGCGAAACTCGGCACGTACCTGCTCGGGCGTGGCGCTGGTAGCGACGTCGAAATCCTTGGGCACGATGCCCAGCATGAGGTCACGTACGCAACCGCCCACCAGATAGGCCTGGTAGCCGGCAGTCTGCAGGCGTTCGACGATGCCCACGGCGTGGCGGCTGAACTGGCTGCGCTGCAGCGAGTGTTGGCCAGCATTGAGCACTTCGGGCGTGGTACGCCGGTGCTGCGGATGACGCGCGGGAGTATTCAAAGACTTGAACAGCTTCTTCAGCATGGGATGCACTGTTTGAAGGGATTTTCGGCCATATACGAAGAACGACCGCATGATGGGCGGGGATTCTAGCATTTAGTCGAGGGATGGTGTAGGAGGCTGCACCGGTCGGCGCAAGCGGCAGGACAAAAGCCGGAAACTACAAGGGGAGCCGAAGCTCCCCAAGAAGTAGTCGCGTGCTCTGTTTTTGTTTTTTGTCGGGCTTTTTGTTTTTGTTGAGTGCCCAGCCCACCGAACCTGGGTTCGGGGGTGTCTCCCTATTCGGGAGCAAGAGCAAACGGATTGCTTTGGTCGCTGTGCTGTGATGATCAATGTGATCCAACCAGTTCTGGCATCTGCTTCAAAGCAGTTGTTGTAGTTCTCTGCCTGGCTGCGGGTTTCCCCGAATACAACGCCTCTCCAAAAGAATCAGTTAGCTGCGCCTCCGCCGTGTTGTTCTTGTTATGCGTGAGTCGATTCGTCTTGTTCTTGTTATGGATTTGCTTGCTTGTTGTTGTTCTTGTACCAGAGATATAGCAGGTCCCATGCCAACTTTTGCAAACCCTTGCAGAACAGGGCTTTGCGTGTCCCAGGGCGGTGCTCGAAGGCTGAAATCGACCCTGGATTCGTTACCGATGGAACCGTGTCTTGTTACGTCGCAAGCCTAGGGTAACAGTTTGTCACGGCTACCCGTCAACCCGCGCAAACCCGCGGGCTAGAGCTGAAACGTATCAGCTTTCGCTGGCCACGCTCGACTTGCGCCGTGGGATCCCCAAGCGCTGACGACGCTCCCACAGGCACTTTCGGCTGACGCCCAATTTGCGCGCCAGTTCGGTCTCGGTCATGTGGTCTTGATGCTCCAGCACGAAGTGCTGGAAGTAATCTTCCAGAGAAAGATCTTCGGTAGGGTCGTGGGCGGTATTGTTTGCCCCGTTCTGCTGGGAAGGCAGGCCGACGAAGTCGTCGGTGTCCTGCAGGTCGGCCAGTTCGATGTCGATGCCCAGCAACTCGGCCGATATCTCGGTGCTCTCGCTGAGGATCACCGAGCGCTCGACGGCATTTTCCAGTTCGCGCACGTTACCCGGCCAGGAATACTGACGAATCGCCTGCTCGGCGTCGGCGGCGAAACGCAGGTCGGTACGTCCGATCCGGGCGCTCTGGCGAATCAGGAACGCCTTGGCAATTTCGCCGACATCGGCGCCGCGCTCGCGCAGGGGGGGTAACTTCAAGGCAATCACGTGCAGTCGGTAATAAAGGTCCTCGCGAAACTGCCCCAGCTTGGCCAGGCTTTTCAGGTCCCGGTGGGTTGCGGCAATCAGGCGAACGTCGACCTTCTGCGATTGCACCGAACCCACGCGGCGAATCTCGCCTTCCTGCAGCACGCGAAGCAAGCGCGCCTGGGCCTCGAGGGGCAACTCGCCGATCTCGTCGAGAAACAGCGTTCCGCCATCGGCAGCCTCGACCAGCCCGGCGCGTCCGGCGCTCGCGCCGGTGAACGCGCCTTTCTCATGACCGAAGAGCTCGGATTCGATCAGTGTTTCCGGGATCGCCGCACAGTTCACCGAGATCATCGGCGCCTTGGCACGTTTGGACAGGTTGTGCAGTGCCCGCGCGACCAGCTCCTTGCCGGTGCCGGACTCACCCTGGATGAGCACGTTCGAATCGGTCGGGGCGACCTTGCGAATCTTGCTGTAGAGGTCCTGCATGGGCGGGCAGGAGCCGATGATGCCGATATCGCCATTGGCATTCTGCGCGGCGGGCTTTTCCGCGCCGGCCTTGTTCGCCGGGCGCTCTGCCGCTGCCGCAGGTGCGTTGTGGCGATCGCGCAGGATACGCGCGGCGGCCTGCAGCATTTCATCGTGGTCGAAGGGCTTGGCGATGTAGTCGACTGCGCCCATTTTCATCGAGTCCACTGCCGAGCGCAGGCTGGCGTAGCTGGTCATGATGAGCACCGGTGTGCCCTCGCCCAGCTTGATCAGTTCGGTGCCTGGGGCACCCGGCAGGCGCAGGTCGCTGATGATCAGGTCGAACGATGCGATGCTGAACCGCTCCTGCGCTTCCTGCACGGAGCCGGCCTCACTGACCTGATACTGGTTGCGTTCGAGCAGGCGACGCAGGGCAGATCGAATGATGGTTTCGTCTTCGACGATCAAAATATGCGGCATTGATTCAATTCTCTCGACGGTCTCAGTTCACAGCGGACGTCGCTTCGACATGACGCGGCAATGTCACCCGAATTCGGGTACCGCGCTGGCTCTGGGGATCGGCCGGGCTGTCGATGGTGATCTGTCCATAATGCTCTTCAACGATGGAATAGACCAGAGCGAGCCCCAGTCCGGTTCCTTCGCCCGGGTCCTTGGTAGTGAAGAACGGTTCGAATAACCGATCCATGATGTTCTTGGGAATGCCGCTGCCTTCGTCTTCGACGATGAGGTCGACGGTGTGTTCGCACGCTTCGGTCTTGACCCGTACCGCGCCTCCGGCCACCGAGGCATCCCGGGCATTGGACAACAGATTGATCAGCACCTGGGCCAGGCGTTGTGGATCACCCACGGCCCAGTGCTCCGGATCGCACAGGTTGTAGAACTGGATCTCGAAGTTGCGCCTGTTCAGCGCCAACAGGCCGATGGCATCTTGCGCCACCTGGGCCAGGTTGACCGGCTCGTCGCTGTGCTGGTGGCCGCCGGCGTGGGCAAAGCTCATCAGCGACTGGACGATGCGCGACACACGCTTGGTCTGCTCGAGAATCTGGCTGCTCAGTTCGGTGATCTCGTTGTCTTCCTCGCGCTCCTCGCGCAGGTTCTGCGCCAGGCAGGCGATGCCGGTGATCGGGTTGCCGATCTCGTGGGCGACCCCGGCCGCCAGCCTGCCGATGCTGGCCAGGCGCTCGGAGTGCACCAGCTTGTCCTCGAGCATCTGCGTTTCGGTAAGGTCCTCGACCAACACTACCAGCCCGCTGTTGCCCGGAGCGAGCGGCTCGTCGATGGCGGCTTTGTGCAGGTTCAGCCAGCGTGTCTGCCCATCCAGTGCCAGGCGTTGCTTGTGCAGGTGCTCATCGGGCACGTTGATGAAGTCGATCAGCAGGCTGCGCCATGGCTGGCTGATGGTTACCAGGCGCGAGCCGACCACACGCTGGGCGGGCACGCCGGTCAGGTCTTCCATGGCCTTGTTCCACATCAGGATCTCCTGGTCCTTGGCCAGCGAGCAAACGCCCATGGGCAGTTCCTGCAGGGTCTGCCGATGATAGCGACGCAGCGCATCGAGCTCGGCGGCAAGGCCGGTCAGGCGCGAGTGATAATCTTCCAGCCGGCTTTCGATGAAGTGGATGTCCTCGGTGACATAGTTCTCGCTGCCTGATTTATAGGGCAGGAACGTCTCGACCATGTCTTGCGCCACGCTGGGGCCCATGAGCCCGGACAGGTTGGCCTCGATCCGGTCGCGCAGACGCCGCAATGCGTAGGGTCGGCGCTCGTCGAAGGGCAGGTAGAGGTCGCGCAGGGCCTGTTCCACCTCGCGCTGGGCGGCCTTGGCGCCCAGTGGTTTGGCCAGTTGCGTGGCGAACTCCTGGGGCGAGGCAGCATGCAGTTCGCGTCGCTGCGGGCGGCGCACGTTATCCACCGCACAGGCTTCGGCAGCACTGACTTCTTCGCTGCTGGCGGCAGTGAACAGCGAGATCAGCGTGAACAGCAGCACGTTGGCAGCCAGCGAAGCGATGGCTGCCATGTGCCAGCTGGTATCGTCGAGCACGTAGATCATGTTCAAGCGCGGAATGTAGAAGCCTTGCAGGTTGCCGATCAGCGGCAGCAGCATGGTCACCAGCCAGACAGCCATGCCGGCCAGCAGACCGGCGATGAATCCGCGTCGGTTGGCGGTGGGCCAGTACAGCACCGACAGCACGCCCGGCAAAAACTGCAGCGTGGCGACAAAGGCGACGATCCCCAGGTGTGCAAGGTCCTGCTTGGCGCCCAGCAGCAGGTAGAAGGCATAGCCGGCCATGATGATGGCGACGATCAGCGCGCGCCGTGTCCATTTCAACCAGCGGTAGATGTTGCCTTCGGCCGGCGGCTGATACAGCGGCAGCACCAGGTGGTTGAGCATCATGCCGGACAGCGCCAGGGTGGTGACGATGATCAGCCCGCAGGACGCGGAAAGCCCGCCCACATAAGCCAGCAGCGCCAACGATTTGCTGTTGGCGGCAATGCCGATGCCCAGGGTGAAGAACTCCGGACTGGTCGTCGCGCCCAGGCGCAGGCCGGCCCACAGGATCAGCGGCACCGCCAGGCTCATCAGCAGCAGGAACAGCGGCAGGCCCCAGCTGGCACTGACCAGCGCACGCGGATTGAGGTTTTCGGTGAAGACCATGTGATACATGTGCGGCATGACGATCGCCGAGGCGAAGAACACCAGCAGCAGCGTGCGCCAAGGTCCCTCTTGCAGCGGCGCATGCAGCGAAGCCAGGGCCGCCTGGTTCTGCAGCAGCCATTGCTCCAGATCGTGCGGGCCGTCGAACACCCCGTACAGGGCATACAGACCGATCCCGCCCAGGGCGATCAGCTTGATGACGGATTCGAAGGCGATGGCAAATACCAGGCCTTCATGCTTCTCGCGGGTGGCGATGTGGCGTGAGCCGAAGAAGATCGTGAACAGCGTGATCAGCACGCAAAAGCTGAACGCCACGCGGTTCTGTACCGGTTCGCGGGTCATGATGCCTATCGAATCGGCCACGGCCTGAATCTGCAACGCAAGCAGGGGCAGTACGCCGACCAGCATGAACACCGTGGTCAGCGCGCCGGCCCAGGTGCTGCGAAAGCGAAACGCGAAAAGGTCCGCCAGCGACGACAGCTGGTAGGTGCGGGTGACCTTGAGTATCGGATACAGCAACACCGGCGCCAGCAGAAACGCGCCGGAAACCCCCAGGTAGCAGGCCAGAAAACCATAGCCGTACTGATAGGCCAGGCCCACGGTGCCGTAGAACGCCCAGGCGCTCGCGTAGACACCCAGCGACAAGGTGTAGGTCAGCGGATGGCGGATGATTGCCCGGGCGATCATGCCGCGCTCGCTGACCCAGGCCACGGCGAACAGCACCAGCAGGTAGGCTGCGCTGACCAGCAGCATCTGGGTAAGGCTAAAGCTCATCGGCGTCACGCTGGCTCTGCAGGATAAAGGTCACCACGATCAGAATCAGCCACAGCAGGTAAGGTCGGTACCACGCGCCGGTGGGCTCGATCCACCAGTCCATGATGGCGGGGGAGAACAGGTAGATCCCCACCACCAGAAGCAGGACCAAACGATAGATATACATGCTGGCCTCGGGGTAGGGTAAGTGTGCGGAAACAGTGCGGCGATGGTAGCGGATCGGCGTGTCGCTGCGAAGAGCCGGGCACCAGCGGATCACTACTCCAACTGCGCCTCTGCCACCGTGCGCACACGGGGAATCGCACCGCTGTCCCAGTGCTCCACACCCCAGCGCAACACGTCTTGCACACCGCCATGCGCCAGGTCTGCGTCGGGCCGCTGGCCCAGCGCGCGCAAGGCCCGCACCAACAGCGCAGCGGCCTGATCCGCATCCAAAGGCGGCGACCGGTAGCTTTTGCCCAGCTTGTTGCCATCGGGTTGGATGATCAGGGGAACATGCAGGTAACGCGGCTGCGGCAACCCAAGCAGCTCCTGCAGATACAAATGGCGCGGCGTCGAATCGAGCAGATCGGCACCGCGAACGATGTCGGTCACTCCCTGCCACGCGTCGTCCAGCACCACCGCCAATTGATAGGCATACAGGCCGTCGCGACGACGAATGACAAAATCCCCCGACTCGTCTCCCAAATGTTGTGAATACATCCCCTGTACGCGGTCCTCGAATCGATACCGCAGTTCGGGGACGCGCACGCGGATGGCGGCAGCCTGCGTGGAGTGTCCGGCATTGCGGCACGTGCCGGGGTAGATCCCTCCATAAGGTTCAAGCTGCTTGCGTGAGCAGGTGCAGGCATAAGCCAGTCCCTGTGCCAACAGGCGGTCGATTATCTGTTGGTAGGCCGCATGCCGCTGGCTCTGGTAGACCACCTCGCCATCCCACTGCAATCCGTAGCGTTCCAGGGTCTTGAGGATGGCCGTCTGCGCACCGGCGACTTCCCGGGGCGGATCCAGGTCCTCCATGCGCAGCAGCCAGCGACCACCTGCGGCGCGCGCGTCCAGCCATGAGGCCAGGGCGGCCACCAGGGAGCCGAAATGCAGGTAGCCGCTCGGGGTCGGAGCAAAGCGACCTATATAAGGAAGGGTAGTCATGGGTGCGGGATTCTACGGGCAATACAAAAACAAAAGGACGCCGTGGCGTCCCTTTGTCGACAGGTCATTTGCCGACCTGTTTTTCCTTGATTTCCGCCAAGGTCTTGCAGTCGATGCACAGATCGGCGGTCGGACGTGCCTCGAGACGGCGAATGCCGATCTCGATGCCGCAGGATTCGCACCAGCCGTACTCTTCGTCTTCGATCAACTGCAGCGTCTTGTCGATCTTCTTGATCAGCTTGCGCTCGCGATCGCGCGCGCGCAGTTCGAGGCTGAATTCCTCTTCCTGGCTGGCCCGGTCGGCCGGGTCTGGAAAGTTGGCGGCTTCATCCTTCATGTGGTCGACAGTGCGATCCACTTCCTGCATCAAGTCTTGTTTCCACTTGTTCAGGATCTTGGTGAAGTGAGCACGCATCGGCGCGCCCATGTATTCCTCGCCCTTCGTCGCAACGTAGGGAGCGAAGCCGGAAAAGTTGCCAGTACTTTGTTGCTTTTCATTGGTGGGCATGAATCAACCGCCTCTCGCTCTACTAATCCATTGCGCAGGATGATCCCTCTCCGACACCCGCCGGCCCTGCGACTGCAAGCCGGCGAACTTACCAGATCGAACCAGCACGCGCTACTCCCGGTTGTCGTGCCCGGAACGCCTGCGTCGCAGGCACGATGTGGTGGGTTTCGATCGCACGTTCGGCGAAACGTTCGATGCAAAGGTTGGGTAGAATCGGCTTTTCTTCGTCGCAGGGAATACCCATGGCTCCGCTCTACAGCGCCCGCAGTCGCGCCATCGAACCTTTTCACGTGATGGCGCTGCTGGCCCGTGCCAATGAACTGCAGAGCCAGGGTCATGACGTGATCCACCTGGAAATCGGTGAACCAGACTTCACCACGGCGGCCCCTATCGTTGCCGCCGGCCAGGCCGCATTGGCCGCTGGCCATACCCGCTACACCGCAGCACGAGGGCTGCCGGCGCTGCGCGAGGCGATCGCCGGTTTCTACCGGCAGCGTTACGGCCTGGACATCGACCCGCAGCGCATCATGATCACGCCGGGCGGCTCTGGAGCCTTGCTGCTGGCCGCCAGCCTGCTGGTCGATCCGGGCAAGCACTGGCTCCTGGCAGACCCCGGCTACCCGTGCAATCGGCATTTTCTGCGCTTGGTCGAGGGCGCCGCGCACCTGGTGCCGGTAGGCCCCGAACAACGCTATCAGCTCAATGCCCAACTGGTGGAGCAGCACTGGGACGAGCACAGCGTCGGTGCCTTGGTGGCATCGCCTGCCAACCCTACCGGCACGCTCCTGAACAAGGCCGAACTGAGCGCATTGAGCCAAGCCGTCAAGGCGCGGCAGGGTCATCTGGTGGTCGACGAGATCTACCACGGCTTGACCTATGGCACGACGGCCACCAGCGTGCTCGAAGTGGACGACGACGCTTTCGTCCTGAATAGTTTTTCCAAGTATTTCGGAATGACCGGATGGCGGCTCGGCTGGTTGGTCGCGCCGCCCCAAGCCATCCCTGAGCTGGAAAAACTGGCGCAGAATCTGTACATCAGCGCACCGAGCATGGCGCAGTATGCAGCATTGGCCTGCTTCGAACCGGCTACGCTGGAGATCTTCGAGCAGCGCCGCGAAGCCTTCGGTCACCGCCGTGACTATCTGTTGCCCGCCTTGCGTGCCCTGGGCTTTGCGATTGCAGTGGAGCCTGAAGGTGCGTTCTACCTGTATGCCGATATCAGTGCATTCAGCGACGATGCCTTTGCGTTCTGCCAGCATTTCCTGGAAACCGAGCACGTGGCCTTCACGCCCGGCCTGGATTTCGGCCGCTACAAGGCCAGTCACCATGTCCGTTTCGCCTATACCCAAAGTCTCCCGCGGTTGGAGCAGGCTGTCGCGCGGATTGCCCGTGGCCTGCAAAGCTGGCAGGCGCGATGATTTTTTCGCCGGCCCTGGAGCAGGGGCGTCTGATCCAGCGCTACAAACGGTTTCTGGCCGACATCGAACTTGAGAGCGGTGAGCGGATGACCATCCATTGTCCCAACACCGGCTCGATGCTCAACTGCATGATGCCCGGTGGCCGCGTGTGGTTCACCCGCTCCAGCGACCCCAAGCGCAAGCTTCCAGGCACATGGGAGATCGGCGAAACACCGCAAGGTCGGCTGGCATGCATCAATACCGCGCGGGCCAACGCTCTGGTCGAGGAGGCGTTGCACGCAGGTCGCATACCGGAGCTTGCCGGCTTCGTTGCGCTCAAACGCGAAGTGCCTTATGGCCAAGAGCGGAGCCGTATCGACTTTCGCCTGGATTACCCGGATGCCGTGGCGTGGGTTGAAGTGAAGAGTGTGACCCTGGGCTTTGCCGACAGCCGTGTCGCGGCGTTTCCCGACGCTGTCACCCAACGCGGTGCGAAGCACCTGCGCGAGCTGGCCGTATTGGCGCGGGGCGGGGTGCGGGCCGTGCAGTTGTATTGCGTCAACCTCGATGGGGTGGACGCTGTACGCCCGGCCACCGAGATTGACCCAGGCTACGCATTGGCATTGCGCCAGGCAGTGGACGCCGGTGTTGAAGTACTGGCCTACGGTGTGCATCTGGATACATGCGAGATTTTCATCGACCGGCGCCTGCCGGTGAATCTGCAAGGCTGAGTGGACGGGCCTCCACAAAAGTCGAGGCAAAAAAAGACCCGGCAAAGTGCCGGGTCAATAACCGTGATTAGCCTGATGAGGAGACATCTGAAAGTCCGAACCAAGGGCCTTTCAGAGATCACCAGTCTCGCGACTGGATGTGATAATCATAACGATTCTCATTTGAGAGTCAAGCGCCATGTGCAATTATTTCATCCGCCTGCGGACCGTCGATCTAGAGCCTGCGCGGAAGCGATAGCGCTTCGACCTGGCTATTGAGACTGTTTTTCTGTTCGCACGACAGCTCACTCCAATGCACATTGCGCAGCGCCCCTTCGATGGCATAAAGAAGCACTTTCGAGGCGCGGAAGCCACGCTGCCTCACCGCGCAGTAAGCCTGCACGGCACCTGCCCGGCGCAGGTCGGAAGCACTGTGGATGCCGACAGCATGCAGCCATTGAGCAGATGTCTTGCCCAGATTCTTCAGGGCCAGCAGTTCATCGGTCATCAAACCTCCTGGCCTCGGCCAAGCAATGAGCGGGGGACCACGAAGCAGGTGCCAATCTGGCAGTGTAGCGGTGGCAGAGCGGCCTGCCGAACGGCCGATCTGCCTTTGCAAGGCTTGAGAGTGTGTTACAGGCCCGGCAGGCGTTGGCGGATCTGTTCGACCAGCTTGTCCAGGCTGCCGCTTTCGTTGGTTTCCACACGGCGGGTCTGCAGCAGCTCGGCTTCGCTCAACGGTTCACGACCGGCCTGCTGAGCGTCGATCACCGCCTGAGTCGCATCCGAAGGGTCCTCGGCACGCGCCTGGCGCTGCTGCAACCAGCTGGAGATCACGGCTGCGGGCGCGTTGCAGTCCAGGATCAGGAACGGCACTCCAGTCGATTCGGCGATTCGAGCCGCCGCCGCCCGCTGATCAGCCTTGAGGTAGGTCGCATCGATCACCACCGGCAGGCCGGCGCGCAGTATGTGCTCGGCCAACGCGTGCAGGTGCAGGTAGGTCGCTTCGCTGGTGCTGGCGTCGTACAGGCCCGTTTCGGCGGTCTGGGCACCGAACAGACGTTTGCGCTCCACGTCCGAGCGCAGGCGGATGGCGCCCAGGGCTTCTACCAGACGCAGCGCGACATGGCTCTTGCCCACCGCCGACACGCCGCTGGTGACGGCCAGAAAGCGCGAAGGAATGGCACTGTAGCTTTCCGCCAGGTTCGCGTAGTTGCGGTACTGGCGCAGTGTCGTGGCGCGCTGTACGCCGCTGGCATCCGGCGACATGCTGAACAGGGCCACCTTGGCCCGTACCAGCGCGCGGTAGGCCTTGTAGAAATTGAGCAGCTCGAGCCCCTGGTAATCCCCGGTCAGCTCCAGGTACTGGCTGACGAAGCGCCGCGCCAGGCTTTTCAGCCCGCGGTCCTCGAGGTCCATGGCGAGGAAGGCGATATCGGCATATACATCGGTGAAACGGAAAGGCTCGTTGAACTCGATGCAGTCGAAGATCACCACTTCGCCATTGATAACAGTGGCGTTGCCCAGGTGTATGTCGCCATGGCATTCGCGAATGAAGCCTTCCTGCTTGCGCAGCGCCAGCAGCGGTTCCAGTCGCACGTAACTGCTTTGCGCCCAGGCCTGCAGGGCGTCGAGCTGTGCCAGGTCATCCTTGTCGGAAAGAAACGGCCGGATCTGTTCGAAGTTCTGCTCGACCGGGGTCATTGCTGCCTTCGGCGTACCAGCCTCGTGTGCCTCCGGCACCACGGGTGCGGCCCGGTGGAAATCGGCAATCTGCCGCGCCAGCGAATCCACATGCTCCTGGGTCAGCTCACCATTGGCCTGCAGGGTGCTCAGCAGGTTGCCGCCTTCGAATTGGCGCATCTGCAAGGCATACTCGATGGGTGCGCCTTCGCCGCCCAGTCGAGGCGTTTCCGCGCTGCCGCTGATCGGCAGAACCTGCAAGTAAAGGTCGGTAGTCAGGCGCTGGTTCAGTCGCAGTTCCTCGGCGCAGAAGTGGGCGCGGGCGGACAGTTCGGTGAAGTCCAGAAAGCCGAAATTCATCGGTTTCTTGATCTTGTAGGCGTAAGGCCCGGTCAGTATCACCCAGGAGATATGCGTCTCGATGACCTGGAACCCTTCCACCGGATGCGGGTACAGGGCCGGGTTTTGCAGGGCGGCGATCAGGGTCTGGCTCACAGGCGATCCTTCATTGGCAGAGGTGATTTCAAGGCGGTCATTATGGCCACTGCCACCGATGATGCAAACCGCCGACGGTCCCTGCCCGCGACAATTCAAAGTGCGTATAATCCGCCGCCATGACTCGAACCCGATCTTCCCGTACCCCCAAAAAACCTCCTTCCGGCGGCTTGCGCACCTGGCTTGGCTGGGGCCTCAAGCTTGGTCTGGTAGGCCTGGTGATCCTGGCCGGCTTTGCCGTCTACCTCGACGCCGTTGTCCAGGAAAAATTCTCCGGCAAGCGCTGGACCATTCCCGCCAAGGTCTACGCACGCCCGCTCGAGCTGTTCGTCGGTCAGAAACTGGCCAAGAATGATTTCCTCACCGAGCTCGATGCGCTCGGCTACCGTCGGCAAACGACCGTCGACGGTCCCGGCACCGCCTCGGTCAGTGGCAACACCGTCGACCTGAATACCCGCGGCTTCCAGTTCTACGAAGGGCTCGAGCAGCCGCAGGCGGTGCGCGTGAAGTTTTCCGGCGACTACGTCTCGGAACTGGGTGGCGGCGCAGGCAAGAAGGTCGCGGTGGTGCGTCTGGAGCCGTTGCTGATCGGCGGCCTGTACCCGAAAAACCTCGAAGACCGCATCCTCATAAAGCTCGACCAGGTACCACCTTACCTGCTCGACACACTGGTCACGGTCGAAGATCGCGACTTCTACCACCACTTTGGCGTCTCGCCCAAGTCGATCGCACGCGCCATCTGGGTCAACACGTCCTCGGGTGCCATGCGCCAGGGCGGCAGTACCCTGACTCAGCAGTTGGTCAAGAACTTCTACCTGACCAACGAGCGCAGCCTGACCCGCAAGCTGACCGAAGCAATGATGGCGGTGTTGCTGGAGCTGCACTACGACAAGGGTGAAATCCTCGAGGCCTACCTCAACGAAGTCTTCGTTGGTCAGGACGGCCAGCGCGCCGTGCATGGCTTCGGCCTTGCCAGCCAGTTCTTCTTCAGCCAGCCCTTGTCCGAACTCAAGCTGCATCAAGTGGCTTTGCTGGTGGGGATGGTCAAGGGGCCGTCTTCCTATAACCCGCGGCGCAATCCGGAACGGGCGATGGAACGCCGCAACCTGGTGCTCGATCTGCTGGCCCAACAGGGCGTGGCGACCCAGGAGGCAGTCGATGCGGCCAAGAAGATGCCATTGGGCGTGACCAAGCGCGGCAGCCTGGCGGACAGCTCGTTCCCTGGCTTCCTCGACCTGGTCAAGCGCCAGCTGCGCGACGACTACCGCGACGAAGACTTGACCGAAGAAGGCCTGCGGATCTTCACCAGTTTCGACCCTATCCTGCAGACCAAGGCCGAATCGTCTGTGACCGATACCTTCAAGCGCCTGGCCGGGCGCAAGGGGTCGGACGAGGTCGAGGCGGCCATGGTCGTCACCAACCCTGAAAGCGGTGAGGTCCAGGCGCTGGTCGGCAGCCGCGTACCGGGTTTTGCCGGCTTCAACCGGGCGCTCGACGCCGTACGCCCGATCGGCTCGCTGATCAAGCCGGCGGTGTACCTGACCGCGCTGGAGCAGCCAAGCAAATACACCCTGACCAGTTGGGTGCAGGACGTACCGTTCTCGGTCAAGGGCGCGGACGGCCAGATCTGGAAGCCACAGAACTACGAACGTACCTCCAATGGCACGGTGTTCCTGTATCAGGGCCTGGCCCATTCCTACAACCTGTCGACGGCCCGACTGGGTCTGGAGCTGGGCGTGCCCAATGTGCTCAAGACCCTCGGCGAGCTGGGCGTGCAGGTCGACTGGCCAGCCTACCCGTCGATGTTGCTCGGTGCCGGCGGCTTGTCGCCCATGCAAGTGGCGACCATGTACCAGACCCTGGCCAACGGCGGTTTCAATACGCCGATGCGCGGCATTCGCAGTGTCCTGACGGCCGAAGGCGAACCGCTCAAGCGCTACCCATTCCAGATCCAGCAGCGCTTCGATCCTGCCTCCATCTACCTGATCCAGAACGCCATGCAGCGCGTGATGCGCGAAGGTACCGGACGTTCGGTCTACAACGTGCTGCCGAGCAGCCTGAACCTGGCCGGCAAGACCGGCACCAGCAACGACTCGCGCGACAGCTGGTTCGCCGGCTTCAGCCAGGACGTGCTGGCGGTGGTCTGGCTGGGCCGTGACGACAACGGCAAGACCCCGTTCACCGGTGCCACCGGTGCGCTGCAGGTCTGGACCAGCTTCATGAAGAAAGCCGATCCCTTGCCTTTGGATACGCCGGTGCCGGAAAACGTGGTACAGGCCTGGATCGACGCCAAGACCGGACAAGGCTCGGATGCCAGCTGCCCCAACGCTGTGCAGATGCCGTATATTCGTGGCAGCGAACCGACGCCAGGCACCGCATGCGGCGGTGCCAATCCGGCGGCCGACGATTCGGTGATGGATTGGGTCAAAGGCTGGTTGAACTAAGCAAAGGGGAATGAAGTGAACAAGTGGTGGTTTCCTGCCTTGACGGCATTGGCTTTGCTCAACGGTTGCGCCAGCGTGGAGCGTGGCTCCATTCCAGTGGTCGATTCCGGCTCTGCGGTCACCAATGGCGAACGCGTGTCGCGTACCGGCGGCTTCCGCCAGACCACCGTGGTCCGGCCCAAGGCGCAGGCCCAGGCGATCACCGAAGATTCCGGCGTGGTGGTCATGGTCCCGCAGGGTGCAGGCTCGCAACCGATCCAGAGCTTTCCGGCGCCGGGCAACAGCGCGCCGATCAGCACCGGCCCGATCACATCAGGCCCGATCGTGCCCGGCCCGAGCAGCTCGGCCCCGGCCTATGCCCCGCCGGCGCCCAGCACGACCTACAACATGCCGGCCAGCGCGCCAAGCGGGATTCCGCGTGCCAGTGGCAACAGCGCCGGCCTGTCCGCCGATGAGCAGTTGGACGGGCCGGTGCTTGCCCTGTTGACCACGGCCCAGCAACAGCAGGGCGGTGGCGACTTGAACGGTGCGTCATCGAGCCTGGAGCGTGCACAGCGGATCGCACCGCGCGAACCGCAGGTTCTGTACAAGCTGGCTCAGGTGCGCCTGGCCCAGGGTGATGCAGCCCAGGCCGAGCAACTGGCCCGTCGGGCGCTGACCTATGCCAATGGCCGTCCGGATCTGCAGGCGAGCCTGTGGAACACCATTGCCCAGTCGCGCGACAAGCAGGGTGATGCCGCGGGGGCCAATCTGGCCCGTCAGAAAGCCAAGAGCGCGTCTTGATGGATAGTCGTTTCCTGGCGATTGCCGAGCATCTGCTGTTGATCGAACGCGAGCTGCGCGAGCAGGGGTGGTGGCAGGACGTGCCACCCAGCGCCGAAGCGCTCGCCAGTGTCGAGCCGTTCAGCGTGGACACCCTGGATTTCGATCAGTGGCTGCAGTGGATCTTTCTGCCGCGCATGAAAGCCATCATCGAGCAGGACCTGCCATTGCCCAGCGCTTCGGGCATCCTGGCGATGGCCGAAACGGTCTATGTCGATCGCATCGAGCAGAGTCGCGGCCTGCGCGCCAGCCTGGCGCGCTTCGACGAACTGATCGGGCAGGTGCGCTAGCCCTTCACGTGCATTGCTCGTCGATCACCTTGCGCACTTCTTCGATCCTCGCCTGACGCTCCTGCTCTGTCAGGCGCTTGGCCTCGCCGTTGACCTGCTGAAGCACCCGAGGGTTGTTCTTGAGTTGCGCCAGGTTGGTTCTGACGCCCGTACAGAACTCGTTGCGCCGCGCCGTCTCGTCGGCAACCTGCGACTTCACCTTGCGGTCGATCCTGCGTTGCTCGGCCTCGCCGCTGGCTTTCATCACCGCTTCGTTGGAGATCGGCTCGGGTGGGGTCACCGGCTTCACACCTTCCACGGCAGTCGCTTCAACACCGTTGGGCGGTCGTGCATCAAAATGCGTCACGCCCTGGCTGTCGACCCATTTGTAGATTTGTCCCGCCATCACCAGTGGCGACAGGGCAATCAGCAGGAAACTTGCGGCAACGGTTGAACGCATGGCGCCTTCTCTGAGGGTTGGTTACGCATGAAACTACCATAGCCTGATGACTCGGCAGGGTTTATTGCGCCGTTTGGGTGCAGGTGCGCAATAAAATGCACGCATCGCTTGACTTGCAGCAGACGAATCACAACAATCGAAAGTCCGCTGTACAGGGACTGCCAGAAGCAGACCCACACAGCAGAGCACAGGCGCACACCAGCGCCGACCCGTAATACCCGCAACGCGTTACCTCGCGCTGGGTGGGAAACACCCGTGACACTTGGGTACTCCCAATACTTGCTCAGTCAGTGCTGACGTACGTCGGCGACCACCGTCGCTCATGCTCTGCTGGCAGTAAACCTATTAAGACCCGTTCCCATGGAGCGGTATCCTGGCGTTTTAGAGGTGAACAACGTGGAGCTTTTATCTGGCGCTGAAATGGTCGTCCGCTTCTTGCGCGACGAAGGCGTTAAGCACATCTACGGGTACCCCGGCGGTGCCCTCCTGCATGTATACGATGCCCTGTTCAAGGAGCCCGCTGTCGAGCACGTGCTGGTCCGTCACGAGCAGGCGGCCACTCATATGGCCGACGGCTATGCCCGTGCCACCGGCAAGGCCGGCGTCGTGCTGGTGACGTCCGGCCCGGGCGCCACCAACGCAATCACGGGTATCGCCACTGCCTACATGGACTCCATTCCCATGGTGATCCTGTCTGGTCAGGTGGCCAGTACGCTGGTCGGCACCGACGCGTTTCAGGAAACCGACATGATCGGCATCTCCCGGCCCATCGTGAAGCACAGCTTCATGATCAAGCACGCCTCGGAGATCCCCGAAGTCCTGAAAAAGGCCTTCTACCTGGCGCAGTCCGGTCGGCCAGGCCCGGTCGTGGTCGATATTCCCAAGGACATGACCAACCCGGCCGAGAAATTCGAATACGTCTATCCCAAGAAGGCCAAGCTGCGCTCCTACAGCCCGGCGGTCCGTGGCCATTCCGGACAGATCCGCAAGGCTGTGGAAATGCTGCTGGCGGCCAAGCGCCCGGTCATGTACGCCGGTGGCGGTGTCATCCTCGGCGGAGCCTCCGCTGCCTTGACCGAACTGGCACAGATTCTCGACCTGCCGGTCACAAACACGCTGATGGGGCTGGGCGCCTACCCAGGCATGGATCGTCAGTTCGTCGGCATGCTCGGCATGCACGGCAGCTACACCGCCAACCTGGCCATGCACCACGCCGATGTGATCCTTGCCGTAGGTGCACGCTTCGACGATCGGGTGATCAACGGTGCGGCGAAATTCTGCCCCAATGCCAAGATCATCCACATTGACATCGACCCGGCTTCGATCTCCAAGACCATCAAGGCGGACGTACCCATCGTCGGTCCGGTCGACAGCGTTCTGACCGAAATGCTCGCCACCCTCAAGGACATCGGTGAAACGCCGAACAAGGACACCGTTGCCAGCTGGTGGAAGCAGGTCGAGGAGTGGCGTGGCGAAAACGGCCTGTTCCCCTACGACAAGGGCGATGGCTCCAAGATCAAGCCGCAGAAGGTCATCGAGACGCTGTGCGAGGTCACCCAAGGCGACGCCTACGTCACTTCGGATGTCGGCCAGCACCAGATGTTCGCGGCCCAGTACTACCTGTTCAACAAGCCCAATCGCTGGATCAACTCCGGTGGTTTGGGCACCATGGGCTTCGGTTTTCCGGCGGCCATGGGCGTCAAGATGAGCTTCCCCGAGGCCCACGTTGCCTGCGTGACCGGGGAGGGCAGCATCCAGATGAACATTCAAGAGCTGTCTACCTGCCTGCAGTACGGCTTGCCGGTCAAGATCATCCTGCTCAACAACGGTGTGCTCGGCATGGTGCGCCAGTGGCAGGACATGAGCTACGGTGGTCGCCATTCGCATTCCTACGTCGAATCCCTGCCTGACTTCGTCAAGCTGGTCGAAGCGTATGGCCACGTCGGCATGCGCATTACCGATCTCAAGGATCTCAAGCCGAAAATGGAAGAAGCCTTCGCCATGACCGACCGTCTGGTGTTTCTCGACATTCAGGTCGACGTTGGCGAGCACGTCTATCCGATGCAGATCAAGGACGGCTCGATGCGCGACATGTGGCTCAGCAAGACGGAGCGGACTTAATCATGCGGCACATCATTTCGCTTTTGCTCGAGAACGAACCCGGCGCCTTGTCGCGCGTGGTAGGGCTGTTCTCGCAGCGCAACTACAACATCGAAAGCCTGACCGTGGCGCCTACCGAAGACCCGACCCTGTCGCGCCTGACGTTGACCACCGTAGGGCAGGATGAAGTGATCGAACAGATCACGAAAAACCTCAACAAGTTGATCGAGGTGGTCAAGCTGGTAGACCTGTCGGAAAGCGCGCACATCGAACGCGAGCTGATGCTGGTCAAGGTCAAGGCCACTGGCGCCCAACGCGCCGAGATCAAACGCACCACGGACATCTTCCGCGGGCAGATCGTTGATGTCAGCAGTAGCGTCTACACCGTTCAGCTGACGGGCACCAGCGACAAGCTGGATAGCTTCCTGCAGTCTATCGGCACCGCCTCGATTCTCGAAACCGTGCGCAGTGGCGTGACCGGTATCGCTCGTGGCGACAAAGTGCTGAGCATCTAACTCAATTAGCGACCGGCCGAAACGGCCTAGATAACAGGTGATATTCAATGAAAGTTTACTACGACAAAGATTGCGACCTCTCGATCATCCAGGGCAAGAAAGTAGCCATCATCGGCTACGGCTCCCAGGGCCACGCCCAGGCGTGCAACCTGAAGGATTCGGGCGTCGACGTCACCGTGGGCCTGCGCAAGGGCTCGGCTACTGTCGCCAAGGCCGAGGCCCATGGCTTGAAAGTAGCCGACGTCGCCACTGCCGTTGCCGGTGCCGACCTGGTCATGATCCTGACCCCGGACGAGTTCCAGTCCCAGCTGTACAAGAACGAAGTCGAGCCCAACATCAAGCAGGGCGCAACCCTGGCCTTCTCCCACGGCTTCGCCATTCACTACAACCAGGTCGTGCCGCGCGCCGACCTGGACGTGATCATGATCGCGCCCAAGGCGCCGGGCCACACCGTGCGTACCGAATTCGTCAAGGGCGGCGGTATTCCTGACCTGATCGCCATCTACCAGGATGCGTCGGGCAATGCCAAGAACGTCGCGCTGTCCTACGCTTCGGGCGTGGGCGGCGGCCGTACCGGCATCATCGAAACCACCTTCAAGGACGAGACCGAAACCGACCTGTTCGGCGAGCAGGCCGTTCTCTGTGGCGGCACCGTGGAACTGGTCAAGGCCGGTTTCGAAACCTTGGTCGAAGCCGGCTATGCGCCTGAAATGGCCTACTTCGAGTGCCTGCACGAACTCAAGCTGATCGTCGACCTCATGTACGAAGGTGGTATCGCCAACATGAACTACTCGATCTCCAACAATGCCGAATACGGCGAGTACGTGACCGGCCCTGAAGTCATCAACGCCGAATCGCGCCAGGCCATGCGCAATGCACTCAAGCGCATCCAGGATGGCGAGTACGCCAAGATGTTCATCAACGAAGGCGCTACCAACTACCCTTCGATGACCGCCAAGCGTCGCAACAACGCTGCCCACGGCATCGAAGTCATCGGCGAGCAGCTGCGTTCCATGATGCCTTGGATCGCCGCCAACAAGATCGTCGACAAAGCCAAGAACTGATACAGTTCCAGGCGACAAAAACGCGGCCTCGGCCGCGTTTTTTCGTTATGGTGGCAAGCTTCTGGTATAAAGCGGCAACGTTTTGCGGTCGAACCCTCGACCCAGGCGCCTGTCGAAACTTTCCACACCGTTGCAAGGTATTGTCCATGAGCGAACGTCCCGAAGAGCCAAACAAGGCTCCTGACGCCGAAAGCCTCCTGCCGATCGATGAGCATGTCGAAGAAGGGCATGACGCCGAAGGACGTAAAGTCCGGCACCGCGGCATCTATCTCCTGCCCAACCTGTTCACCACGGCAAACCTGTTTGCGGGCTTCTACTCGATCATCAACTCGATCAGTGCCCAGAGCGCCGGCAACGCCGCCGAAGCCAGCAAGTATTTTGCCTACGCTGCCATTGCCATCTTCGTTGCCATGGTGCTCGATAGCCTGGACGGTCGCGTCGCGCGCATGACCAACACCCAGAGCGCCTTCGGTGCGGAATACGACTCCCTGTCCGACATGGTCGCATTCGGTGTTGCACCCGCGCTGCTCGCCTTTGGCTGGGCGCTGGGCGACATGGGCAAGGTCGGCTGGATGGTGGCCTTCATCTACGTTGCGGGTGCAGCACTGCGCCTGGCGCGTTTCAACACCCAGGTCGGCACCGCCGACAAGCGCTACTTCATCGGCCTCGCCAGTCCGGCTGCTGCCGGTGTGGTCGCAGGTCTTGTGTGGGCGTTCAGCGACTACGGCATCCAGGGCTCGAAGATGTCCTTCCTGGTGGCCCTGCTGGTAGCGGCCGCAGGCATGCTGATGGTCAGCAACATCAAGTACAACAGCTTCAAGGAGCTGGATCTCAAGGGTCGTGTGCCCTTCGTAGCCATCCTGGCGGTCGTCCTGGTGTTCGCCGTGGTGTTCAGCGATCCACCCCGCATCCTGCTGCTGATCTTCCTCGCCTATGCGGCTTCCGGCCCGATACAGTATTTGTTACGCATGCGTCGTCACAAAAGAGCCGAGTAAATTCAATTTCACGCATAATCCGTAGTCTCTTGGTATGTTGAACACAGCCAAGGCTACGGAGGCACCATGCTTATCAAGCTATCGCGTGCTTCGGACTGCAAAGAGTCCGAAGTCACCCCCGAATCGATCTATCTCTCACGTCGCTCGCTCATCGGCGCTACCGCAACAGCCGTGGCCGTTTCGGCGCTTCCTTCCTGGGCATCCGCTGCCGACCCCTCGCGCTATGAAGGTGTCGACGCCAGCAGTGCGCCTGCCTGGTTGAACGACAAGCTGGGTCAAACGCGCTGGGGCGCGGTCACCGTGCAAGGCGAGGCGATCACGCCCTTCAAGGATGCGACCCACTACAACAACTTCTATGAGTTCGGCACAGGCAAGGGCGATCCGGCAGCCAATGCTGGCAGCTTGAAGACCGAACCCTGGTCGGTGGTCATAGACGGTGAAGTGGCCAAGCCTGGGCGCTATGCCCTCGAAGACTTCATGAAGCCCTATCAGCTCGAAGAGCGGATCTATCGGCTGCGTTGCGTGGAGGCATGGTCCATGGTCATCCCCTGGATCGGCTTTCCCATCTCGGCATTGCTCAAGCAGGTCGAGCCTACTTCGAAAGCCAAGTACATCCGCTTCGAAACCTTGCAGGATCCCAAGAGCATGCCCGGCCAGCGCTCCGGCTTTGCCTTGATCAACTGGCCGTATGTAGAAGGCTTGCGTCTGGACGAGGCAATGAATCCGCTGGCGATCCTTGGGGTAGGCATGTACGGCCGCGAGCTTCCCAACCAGAACGGTGCCCCCTTGCGCCTGGTAGTGCCGTGGAAGTACGGGTTCAAAAGCGTCAAATCCATCGTGCGTATCAGCCTGGTCAGTGAACGGCCAGAGACGACCTGGGAAAACATCGCTCCCAGCGAGTATGGCTTCTATGCCAACGTGAACCCGGAAGTCGACCACCCGCGCTGGACACAGGCGCGTGAGCGGCGTCTGCCCAGCGGGCTGTTCAGCCCCAACGTGCGTGAGACCGCGATGTTCAACGGTTACGCGGAGGAGGTTGCTTCCCTCTATACCGGCATGGATCTGCGGAAGAACTACTGATGCGTTATCCGTTATGGCGTTTGAGTGTGTTCGTGGTGGCGTGCGTATGGCCTTTGCTATGGCTGTACCAAGCCTGGATATTTGCCTTGGGCCCTGATCCAGGCAAGGTGCTGGTCGATCGGCTGGGTCTGGGCACTCTGATACTGGTGATGATCACGCTGTGCATGACGCCTCTGCAGAAGTTGTCTGGCTGGGCGGGCTGGATAGCGGTGCGCCGGCAGTTGGGCTTGTGGTGTTTTGCCTACGTATGCCTGCACCTGGCGTCCTATCTGTTCTTTGTTCTCGGGCTGGATTGGAGTCAGCTTGGGGTCGAGCTGATCAAGCGTCCCTACATCATCGTCGGCAGCCTTGCATTCCTTTGCCTGCTGGCGTTGGCCGTGACGTCCAACCGGTACAGCCAGCGTCGGCTGGGTCGACGCTGGAAACAGCTGCACCGCCTCATCTATGTGGTGCTGGGCCTGGGACTGTTGCACTTCCTCTGGATCGTCCGCGCCGACTTGGAAGAGTGGTCTATCTATGCCGCAGCCGGTGCTCTGCTCATGTTGCTTCGCATACCTGCTGTGGCCAGGCGGATTCCCCGAGTAATGGGGCGAAAACCACCTGTTGCCAAAAAGACCTGAAATTACCTGTTGACGCCCCGCTCAATCTGTCTATAATTCGCCCCACTTCCGGCGCAGCCGAAACGATAAACTCTTTGTTAATCAATAAGTTGGCCGTTTCAGAAAGCTCGGAAGGGTTTCGATCTTCAAGGTCGGAAGCGGTGAAAAAGGCAGTTGACAGCGGTTTGAAACGCT
>NZ_JACYUL010000009.1:0-158164 GCF_014841705.1 Pseudomonas sp. CFBP 8770 | reverse complement strand
AAATTCTTTCAGCGATCTGCAACGGTTGCTGAACGCCCTTGAAGTTTCTTGATGATCAGGAAGTGCGTGCTATGCCTGCTCCATTTTCTTTGCGCTCTGCAAAGCGTTTGTCTGTGTCCCGTTCTATGTGGCCCGTATTGTCGATAGGCGTACTGGTATCCAGCCCGCTGTCCTTGGCACAGGCCATTTTCGCGCTGAAATGTAGCAATCACATAGCGAGAGTTCTCGGTAGTCATAACCCAGAATCGCCCTTCTTTCTCCACTGACACTACGTCGGATGTCCGGATCAAGTGGCCATCTTCGAATAAGCCGTTCGCTTTTCGACGTACGTGATCGAAAACAATGCCAACGCCAGTACGCGAGGTAATGAACACCCCGCAGAGGTAGGCCGTGACGGGAGCAGAGAATGCCTGTTCCTTCGCCTTGACTAGGCGTCTGAGGTCGAAGCAGGTGTGGCGCTTACTGTAAAACATGAGGTCAATATTGTTGTTCGTCTGAGTCTTCATGGGTTCTGCGTCCGTCGTAAAGGCTTTTACCAGGAATCTGCCACGCAACCATGTCTGCTGATTTCATGCGCATTTTTTGGTATTCCCTAGGCAGCTTTGATCATGCTCGATTGGAAAATGCGACGAAGGTTTGTTAGCAAATCAGGCCGGAAATCTGGGTTGTGCGAGTTGTGATAAACCGTTCCACTCTCGACCTCGAGCAGGCAGGCTTCGCATCCGGTACTGTCCATGCCAACGGTGACCTTCGCCAGCGGTTCCATGCTCCAAATACCCTTGGCGTTCATGTGTGACGGCGTAACCACCTGGATGTCAGTGATGAAGGCCTGCTCGTCTTGGGCCACCAGCATGCGCTGGAGTTTTTGCTCCCCCTCGACCATGAATGCGATCTCAGTGCTACGGCCATTTTCCACGGCACGTACGGTGAGGTGGTACCAGTGCGTTTTAAGCAGTCGCGACACGGAGTGCCATTGGGAAACGCCTTCACCGAACATTCCGGGTATCCCGATCAGGTCAGCGTCTTGTGTTCTGAACATGTGTTGCCCCAATTCTCTAGGCCCATAAATTGGCCCAGCATTTAGCCAATGAGTGATGCTTAGCAGATCGAAAATATCGCTTCGATAGAAGCAGGTTTGCGTTGACCTGGCCCAACCAAAACGTAAATCGTGTTCCGCGTGGCGAAAATGAAGCCTTCTTTGAACGTGGTGCCCATACTTGAACGCACCCAATCACCTGGCTCGAATCTTCTCTGCTCGTCGTGCAAGACTTTGTGGGCAAACAGAAACATGGGTTGGCAACCAGCAGCGATCACGTTGACTCGCTCGTCGTCGGTGACGATGGCGTCCAGAATGATCCATTCTTGAACGGCGCATAGGGGCAGGTGTTTGTAATGTTCTCGAGCAGCGAGGAGCACATCTTCAAGGGACAGTTCAGAGCCAACCAAGGCAACCCCACTTTCGCCCAGCAGCCCATCTTCGAGCCCTCTTTCCATCTGCTGCGTCCCCGCCAATAATTTCACATAAATTGACGATCCAGATCCAAACCGCCATCCGTATGACTATATCTATTTGCTTGGCGGCAGGCAAACGCGGCATACCACTCGTTTTTGGGGAATTTGCGATGTCGCTGCGTTATTCCTTTGCAGCATCCCTTCAGTTGCTACGCACTCGTAAAGGGCTGTTCCAAGAGGACATCGCCAATGTAGGCGGTTCGGTGTCCCAACCTCATGTAAGCAACCTAGAGCTCGGAAAAAGTGCGGTGACCCTCGACTCGAGCTATCAGCTAGCAGCCGCACTAAATGTGGAGCCGATCACCCTCCTCGCGCTAACCGTTGCCTCCCACAAACACGTAACAGCTCGGGAGATGCTGCTGGCTGCGCTTGCGGAGCTAGATGCCCTGGAACTGGCTGACGCGAGCCTGCCAACGAAGCCAGAGGCATTGCCACGCCATGGGACGGATAGCGCCAGAAAGAAGTTGGAAGCGGTTCATGATTTGAAGAAGAGAGGATTTACCCAGGCTCAGGCAGCGAAGGAGCTGGGGATACCGGAGAGCACGCTTCGCCGACTATGGCACCGAGAAAGCTAGGCTTGGTGATACGACGAGACGGCTTAAGATAGGAATGTAAACCGCTAAGTGCCCGAGTTTATTGGATTTTTGGATTTACGGATTGGGTGAAAGAGCACAAGTGGAGCACAAATCTCTGTAGTGTGCGAAAACGTGTTTACATTCGCACCAAATTTTTTGCTGACGAGCGGTGGTTTACGTAAAGCAGCGTTTTGGTGCTAAGATAAAATCACTAGCGACTCGCCCCACTCTACAAGCCCTGTTTTTCCTAGGGTTTAGCGAACACGGGGCGAGCTAAGCGCAATGTCCCGTCGGTTTACGTTCTTCCCCCTTCCAAAACAAATTATTGGTGAATCGATCGCACAACACCACCGCGCCACGCGCCAGCGCCGGGCGAATCACCTGGGCCAGGTGTTGTGCCCGCGCGGCGAACATCAGCAGCAGTTCGGTATCCCCGCACATGGTTTCATCGCTGGGCGCCAGCAGCAGTTCGCGGATACGTTCGGCCAGGGGCGTGCCGCCCGGCTCGCGAGTCAGCACCACGTCCAGTCCGCTGGCGCGCAGACGCTCGGCCAGGTATTCGCGATTGGTGCTCTTGCCCGCGCCTTCCGGCCCTTCCAGAGTGATGAATAAACCGGTCACAGGGTGTCCTTGCAAAGTCATGGAGCAGGCGCCTCGACAGCGTCCGGCTTCTCTTGTGGCTCGCGCGTGCCGGTCTCTATCGGCGCCGTGGCAGGCGCGGGGCTCGAGCGATAATCGGCACGGCGTTTGAGTTGATACTCGCGCACGGCATTGTTGTGGGCATCCAGATCGTCGGAAAAGACATGGCTACCGTCGCCGCGCGCGACAAAATACAGGCTGCTGCCGGGGACCGGGTTGAGTGCTGCATGAATCGCCTCGCGGCCCACCATGGCAATGGGCGTGGGCGGCATTCCGGCAATCACGTAGGTGTTGTAGGCCGTCGGCTCGCGCAGGTCGGCGCGGGTCAGCTTGCCGTTGTAGCGTTCGCCCATGCCGTAGATCACGGTCGGGTCGGTCTGCAACAACATGCCCGCCTTGAGACGACGCACGAAGACCCCGGCGATCTCGCCGCGCTCCTGGGGCACGCCGGTTTCCTTTTCCACCAGCGAGGCCATGATCAGCGCTTGATAAGGCTCACTGTAGGGAGCGCTGGCCGCGCGCTCGGTCCATTCACTGGCCAGCACCTCTTCCAGCCGTGTGTAGGCCTGCTGCAGCAGCTCGACATCGCTCATGCCACGCACATACTTGTAGGTGTCAGGGAAAAACCGGCCTTCGGGGAACGCCTTGGGGTGGCCGATGCGCGCCATCACGTCACTGTCGCTCAGCCCGCCCAGGGTCTGCTCGAGCTTTTCCTGACGCGCCAGCGCGGCGCGTACCTGGCGGAAATTCCAGCCTTCGACCAGGGTCAGGCTGTACTGCACCACCTCGCCGCGCTGCCAGACGTTGAACAGGTCGTTGACGGTCATGCCGGGCGTCATGCGGTATTCGCCGGTGTGCAGGGGCTGTCCGGCACGGTTGAAGCGCCAGTACAGGCGCAACCAGAATGCATCGCGCAAGGTACCCGCTGCCTGCATGCGCAGGATCGTGCCGCCGGGGGTTGCGCGGTTGGGCACGTCGAGCAGCTGTTCTTGAGCCACGGCCAGGGGCTGGTTCAAGGCACTGTCGACTTTCCAGGCCACCACGCCCGTCGCCAGTGCGGCAACAACGATGAGCGTTTCCAGCAACAGCAGAAATTTACGCTTCACAAATCAGGCATCCAATAGCGCGTGGGCAATGCCTTGCAGTTTACGGGTGAGCGGTCCTGCCGACCACCTCAGTGACGTGAAAGCGCGCACCGGCCACACGCCGTAGACACTGTTGCAGACGAATACTTCGTCGGCCCGTGCCAGGTCCGCAGGCCACAGGTCACCCACGGCCACCTGCAGCCCCAGCGTCGCAGCTTGCTCCAGCAGTTCGGCGCGCATCACGCCGGCCACGCCGCAGCGTTGCAGCGCGGGCGTGTGCAACACCCCGTCGATCACCAGGAACAGATTGCTGTAGACGCCTTCGACGAGGCGGCCGGACATGTCCAGCATCAAACCCTCGGCAAAAGCCGGATCGCTCCATTCGGCGCGGGCCAGTACCTGCTCCAGGCGGTTGAGGTGCTTGAGTCCGGCCAGCAAGGGTTGCTCGGCCAGCCTCGTGCTGCAGGGGAAGAGTTCCACCCCCTGCGCGCGGTGTGCATGAGGATAGACCGGGCTTGGAGCACCTTGCAGGATGCGCCGCGCGCCAGCCTGCGGATCAGCGGCATAACCGCGCGCACTGTCACCGCGCGTGACGATCAACTTGAGCACGCCCTGCCCCAGTGCCGCCGCATAGCGCACGACCTCGTCGCGCACCACCGCCAGGTCGGCGATGATCGCCAGACGCTGGCAGCCCAGCGCAAGACGCGTCAGGTGACGGTCCAGCAGCGCCGCCTGGCCATCGCGTACCGCAAAGGTTTCGAACACCCCGTCACCGTAGGCCAGGCCCCGACTCTTCAGGCCCAGCGCATCGCCTGGCTGCCCGTCGAGCCAGGCTTGCATCAAGCGGGAAAGCGCCGGAACACCAGGGAACCGTTGGTTCCGCCGAAACCGAACGAGTTGCTCAACACCACGTCGATCGGCATGCTGCGCGCGGTGTGCGGCACGAAGTCCAGATCGCAGCCTTCGTCCGGCTCGTCCAGGTTGATGGTCGGCGGCGCCATCTGGCTGTTGATGGCCAGCACACTGAAGATGGCTTCGACGGCACCCGCAGCCCCCAGCAGGTGCCCGGTCATCGACTTGGTGGAGCTCACCGCCAGCTTGTAGGCATGATCGCCGAATACGCTCTTGATGGCGCTGACTTCGGCCAGATCGCCGGCCGAGGTCGAGGTGCCATGGGCATTGATGTACTGCACCTGGTCAGGCGTGATGCCGGCATCGCGCAAGGCGTTGGTCATGCAACGCGCGGCGCCGGCGCCGTCTTCGGGCGGCGACGTCATGTGGAACGCATCGCCGCTGGTGCCGAAACCGATCAGTTCGGCATAGATGGTCGCACCACGCGCCTGGGCGTGCTCGAGCTCTTCGAGCACCAGCGCACCCGCACCGTCGGACAACACGAAACCGTCACGGCCTTTGTCCCACGGGCGGCTGGCACGGGTCGGCTCGTCGTTGCGCGTGGACAAGGCACGCGCCGCGCCGAAGCCGCCCATGCCCAGCCCGCAGGCGGCCATTTCCGCACCGCCGGCGATCATCACGTCAGCTTCGCCATAGACGATGTTGCGCGCGGCCATGCCAATGCAATGGGTGCCGGTGGTGCACGCGGTGGCGATCGCGTAGTTGGGCCCCTGCGCGCCGAGGTGAATCGACAGGAAACCGGAAATCATGTTGATGATGGAGCCAGGCACGAAGAACGGCGATATCCGCCGTGGCCCGCTGTCGTGCAGGATGCGGCAGGTTTCTTCGATATTGGTCAGGCCACCGATGCCCGAGCCCATGGCCACGCCGATACGCTCGCGATTGGCGTCGGTGACTTCGAGGCCCGCGTTGCGTACTGCCTGGAAGCCAGCAGCCAGGCCGTACTGAATGAACAAGTCGAGCTTGCGTGCCTCCTTGACCGAGAGGTATTGCTCGACATCGAACCCCTTCACCGAGCCGCCGAAACGGGTCGAATAGGCCGACAGATCCGTATGCTCGATGGGACCTATGCCACTGCGGCCGGCCAGGATGCCCTGCCAGCTGCTCGGCACGTCGGTGCCCAGCGGTGACAGCATGCCCATACCTGTGACCACGACGCGTCTACGCGACACAGCACTCTCCTTATTCTGGAAACATCACCGCGCGGCCGTCTAAAGAAAAAACCGCACGCCAACGAAGGCAGTGCGGTTTTCCATGACAAGCAACGGCGATTACAAAACGTTACGCCTGGTGGGCGGTGACGTAATCGATGGCAGCTTGAACAGTGGTGATTTTCTCGGCTTCTTCGTCAGGAATCTCGGTTTCGAATTCCTCTTCCAGAGCCATCACCAGCTCAACGGTGTCCAGGGAATCGGCACCCAGATCTTCAACGAAGGAAGAAGTGTTGTTGACCTCCTCCGCTTTGACGCCCAGTTGCTCGGCGACGATCTTCTTGACGCGTTCTTCGATGGTGCTCATACCTTGTTTTCACTCCTAATGGACATATGTCAGGCGGCTGGCCGGTACGTAAGTTTATAGAAGAAGCTCGGCTTTTCAAACTGAAAGCGTCACTGCGACCCCACGTAAGCCCGCCACCTAGAATTCGGATGCAGCTTTATAACGGATTTTGGATGCCGGGTAAGACATTTTTTTCAAGCAATCCGTCACATTTTCATTTACATGTACATGCCGCCGTTCACCGGAATTGTAGCCCCTGTGACGTAGGCTGCACCGTCGGAGGCCAGAAAACCGACCACTTTGGCGATTTCGTCGGCCTGACCCAGACGGCCCAGTGGAATCTGGCCCTGCAGCGCTTCGCGCTGTGCTTCGGGCAATTCGCGGGTCATGTCGGTGTCGATGAAACCGGGCGCCACCGAGTTCACGGTGATTGCGCGCGAGCCGACTTCACGAGCCAGGGCACGACTGAAACCTTCCAGACCGGCCTTGGCCGCGGCGTAGTTTACTTGGCCGACGTTGCCCATTGCACCTACAACCGAACCGATGCTGATGATCCGGCCCCAACGCGCCTTGGTCATGCCGCGCAACACGGCCTTGGACAGGCGGAACAGGCTGTTGAGATTGGTATCGACGACATCGTGCCATTCGTCGTCTTTCATGCGCAGCATCAGGTTGTCGCGGGTGATACCGGCGTTGTTGACCAGGATCGCCGGAGCGCCGAACTGCTCCTGGATCTTGGCCAGGGTGGCAGCCACCGACTCGTCGCTGCACACGTTGAGTTCCAGGCCGGTGCCTTCGATGCCGTGCTCCTTGAGCGTGGCGGCAATGCGCGCGGCACCGCTTTCGGAGGTGGCGGTACCGATGACGGTGGCGCCCATGCGCCCCAGTTCCAGGGCGATCGCCTGGCCAATGCCACGGCTTGCGCCAGTGACCAGTGCAACTTTACCTTGCAGGCTCATGCAAGTTCTCCTTGATCAGGCTTGCGCCGCGCGGGCGGCGGCGAAGGCTTCGGGGGTGTTCAGGTTGTCGGTGCTCACGCCATCGGCGCAGCGCTTGTTGAGGCCGGCGAGGACCTTGCCCGGTCCGCATTCCACGAGACGCGGTGCACCCTGGGCGGCCAGGTACTGCACGGTTTCAACCCAGCGCACCGGCTTGTACAACTGTTCGAGCAGGTCGCGCTTGAGGGTTTCGAGATCGGCCGGCACAGCGGCGCTGACATTCTGCACGACCGGGATTTGCGGCGCCTGCCAGTCGATGGCATTGACCGACTCGGCGAAACGCTCGGCAGCCGATGTCATCAAGGCACAGTGCGACGGCACGCTGACCGGCAACGGCAGGGCGCGCTTGGCGCCCTTGTCCTTGCACAGTTCGATGGCACGCGCGACGGCTTGCGTTGTGCCGGCGATCACCACCTGGCCCGGCGAGTTGAAATTGACCGCGCTGACCACATCGCCCTGAGCCGCATCGGCGCAGGCTGCCAGCACATCGGCGTCTTCCAGGCCAAGAATCGCCGCCATGGCACCCTGCCCGGCGGGCACGGCTTCCTGCATCAATTGGCCGCGACGCTCCACCAGTTTCACCGCATCGGCCAGGGACAGGCAGCCGGCGGCTACCAGCGCACTGTATTCGCCCAGGCTATGGCCGGCGACATAGGCCGGATGCTCGCCGCCCTCGGCCAACCACAGGCGCCACAGCGCGATGGAAGCGGCGAGAATGGCGGGTTGCGTCTTGTCGGTCTGATTGAGGCTTTCGACCGGGCCCTGCTGAACCAGCGCCCAGAGGTCATAGCCCAAGGCGTCGGACGCCTCCTTGAAGGTGTCCATGACCAGAGGGTACTGCGCACCCAGTTCGGCCAGCATGCCGAGCGACTGGGAGCCTTGCCCCGGGAAAACGAATGCGAGGGATGCAGACATTGAACAAGCCCTTGTATGATCTTGTTGCCGGAAAATTCGACGCCGGAAGCGTGTCCGGCGCACTGAACTGACAGTTGGATAACGTACACCTGCCAGTGGTCACATTTAAGCACCTCTGGCTGCGCACGCCTAAAGCAGCATCTGCGCCAGCTGCCCGTGCAGGCGCTGCGGCAGGTTTTCGCGAATCTCGTCCCGCGCCCGGTCTATCGCACACTGCAGCCCTTCTACACCCGCAGCGCCATGGCTCTTGACCACGATGCCCTGCAGGCCGAGCAGACTCGCGCCGTTGTAGCGCGCAGGCGTCAGGTCAGCCTGCAGACGCTTGAGCAATGGCAGGGCCAGCACGCCCGCGGCGCGCGCCATCAGGCTGCTGCGAAACAACGCCTGCACGCGCTCAGCAAACATGCCGGCCAGGCCTTCGTTGGATTTGAGCAGGATATTGCCGACGAAGCCGTCGCACACCACCACGTCGGCCTCGCCTCGAAACACGCCGTCGCCTTCGATGTAGCCGGTGTAGTTCAGGCCCTGCGCCTTGCGCAACAGGCTGGCTGCCAGCTTGACCTGCTGATTGCCCTTGATGTCCTCGGTGCCCACATTGAGCAACGCTACCCGCGGCTGCTCGACACCCAGCGCGCGCGCCGCGACCGAGCCCATCACGGCGAACTGATACAAGTGCTCGGCACTGCAGTCGACATTGGCGCCCAGATCCAGCAGCTGGCAATAGCCTCCCCGTGTCGGGATGGCGGCCATCATGGCTGGGCGGTCGATGCCCGGCAGGGTCTTGAGCAGGTGCCTGGACAACGCCATCAGGGCCCCGGTGTTGCCTGCGCTGACCACCGCCTGGACCTGTTCGTCGCGCAGCAGCTGGAGCGCCACGCGCATCGAAGAGTCGGGCTTGCCGCGCAGCGCCTGGGACGGCCGCTCGTCCATGCCGACCACTTCACCGGCGGCAGCGATGTGCAGGCGTGAGCGATCCATTGCCGGCTGGCTGGCAATCAGTTCTTCGAGAAGTTGAGGGTGACCGACGAGGGTCAGGTGCAGCGAGGGCGTAGCAGACAGGCAGGCAAGGCTGGCCTGAACAATGCTGCGGGGACCGAAGTCCCCGCCCATTGCATCAATCGCGATGGACTGAGCGGACAAGATTTACTCGTCAGCGCCCTTGTCGATCACTTTACGGCCACGGTATACGCCTTCTGGCGATACGTGGTGACGCAGGTGCACTTCACCGGTGGTCTTTTCGACCGACAGGGTGCTTGCCTCGAGTGCGTCGTGCGAACGGCGCATGTCACGGGCAGAGCGGGATTTTTTGTTCTGCTGAACAGCCATAATTGATTAACTCCTAAACGTTTGGGTCACGCTTTAACTGCGCCAATACACTGAACGGGTTGGACCGCGTTACCTCGTCCTCGCTCGGATCGGGATCATCTGCTCCCGCCGGCTGCTGGCATTCTTCCGGATGATGAGCAGGCACGATAGGCAAGGCGAGCAACAGCTCCTCCTCGACCAGCGCCTGCAGATCCAATGGATCTTCGCCCAGTTCCAGCACGTCATAACCTTTCGGTAACGACTGGGTGTTCGCACCCTCCTTCACCACGGCATAACTGCATTCGCTGTGGATCGGCAGGGTTACCAGCTCAAGACAACGCTGGCAAACCATCTTGACCTCGACGTCCAGGCAGCTGTGGATGACCACGGCCTTGCGTTCGTCTCGCTCGAAAATGAATTTGGCCTGCACCGTACCGACGTTGTCGGAAAGCGGGTCGCAGAGTCTCTCCAAATCGGCCAAGAGCAGCGAACCTTCTAGGGTTACGCCACGATCTGCCAATTTGCGCGGGTCAACGTGAGGTGGAATCGGGTCATTCAACATAGGCGCAGCATTCTAGGGACGACCCCCTCACCTGTCAAAGGAAATTCAGGCCCAAGTGCATGATAGAGTGGCCGTTCATCCACAGGAGCCTGCCATGCCTGCCCTGCTACTCGCTTCCAGCTCCCCCTACCGCCGTGAACTGCTGGCGCGGCTGCGCCTGCCGTTCACCTGCGCATCGCCCGACATCGACGAAAGTCACCTGCCGGAAGAGCCGGCGTGCGCCCTGGTCAAACGCCTCGCCGAACAGAAAGCCCGGGCGCTGGCCGCGCTGCATCCCGGGCATTTGATCATTGGTTCGGACCAGGTTGCGGTGCTCGGAGACAGGGTTCTGGGCAAGCCTGGCGACTTCGCCCAGGCGCGCGAGCAATTGCTGGCTGCCAGCGGCCGATCCGTCACATTCCTGACCGGACTGGCGCTATTGAACGTCGCCAGCGGCGAGTGCCAGGTCGATGTGGTGCCGTTCACGGTGCACATGCGCCCGCTATCGGCCGCTGCCATCGAACGCTACCTGCTGGCGGAGCAGCCTTATGACTGCGCCGGCAGCTTCAAGGCCGAAGGGCTGGGTGTGACCTTGTTCCAAAGCACCGAAGGCGCGGACGCCACCAGCCTGGTGGGCCTGCCGCTGATTCGCCTGGTGGACATGCTGCTCAAGGAGGGTGTGCAATTGCCTTGAGCCTTGCGGGGTGATTGCTGCCGCTTTCGCGGGCAGAGCCCGCTCCCACAAGCGCAGGAGCGGCCTTCTGTGGGAGCGGGCTCTGCCCGCGAAGAGGCCATCGACAGCGCTGCAACCATTCAGCGCAGGCTCGGCCCCTGGAATCCCATCCACATCGCGATCTGATCGGCAACGCTGGCACCGAACTTCTTCGAGAAGCGGTCGAGCGGCGATTCCTTCACGGTGAAGTCGACCATGTCCTTGGCGCCGATCACGTCACGGGCCACCATACTGCTGCTGCCCAGCGCGTCGACCAGACCCAGTTGCAGTGCCTGCTCGCCCGACCAGATCAGCCCGGAAAACAATTCGGGGTGTTCTTTGTCTTTGAGTCGGTCGCCACGCCCGGCCTTTACGCTGTCGATAAACTGCCGGTGGGTGGTCGCCAGCACGCCTTTCCAGAACTCGGTTTCATCGGCACGCTGCGGCTGGAACGGATCCAGGAATGCCTTGTGCTCGCCCGAGGTGTAGGCACGGCGCTCGACACCCAGCTTTTCCATGGTACCGACGAAGCCGTAGCCGGCCGCGGTCACGCCAATGGAACCGACCAGGCTGGATTTGTCGGCGTAGATCTGATCCGCGGCGCTGGCGATGTAATAGGCGCCGGACGCGCCCAGGTCGGCGATGACCGCGTAGACCTTGATGTCCGGGTGCTCGCCGCGCAAGCGACGGATCTCGTCGAAGACGTAGCCGGACTGCACCGGACTGCCGCCAGGGCTGTTGATGCGCAAGATCACGCCCTTGACCTTGGTGTCTTCGAATGCACTGCGCAGGCTGCCGACGATATTGTCCGCGCTCGCGGCTTCCTTGTCGGCAATCACACCGCGCACGTCGATCACCGCGGTGTATCCGGACGCACTGCCGCTCGTGGCCTTTTCCATGTCCAGCAGCGGCGAGAAGAGGAAGATCGCGCCGAACAGGTAGATAAAGGTCAGCAGCTTGAAGAAGATGCCCCAGCGGCGCGCGCGACGCTGCTCCTGCACACTGGCCAGCAAGGTTTTTTCGAGCAATCGCCAGCTTTTTTCGTCGCCCACTGGGGCGTTGTCATCTTCACTGCGTGGAGCTTTCCATTGATCGGACATTCTCTACCCCTTGGTCAGGCTGATACGCGACGACTGTCGAGCCACGCGGGCAATTGATCGAACGATTCGATGCACACCTGCGGCTCGTATTGCCGCAGCACATGCAGCGGCAGGGCGCCGTAACCGACGGCCACGCTGTGCATGCCGGCATTGCGCGCCATCAATAGATCGAACGAGGCATCGCCGACCATCAACGAGCGCTCAGGCCCTGCCCCGCAATGGCTCATGATCTGCTCAAGCATCAGAGGATGGGGCTTGCCACGGGTTTCATCGGCAGCACGGGTGATGTCGAAAAAGTCTTCCCAGCCATGCGCCTTGAGCACGCGATCCAGCCCACGGCGGGCCTTGCCGGTTGCCACGGCAAGGCGATAGCCCTGTTCGCGAAACCCGAGCAAGGCTTCGCGCACACCGGGAAACAGCGCAGACGGCGTAGCGTCCAGGGCCATGTAGGCATCGGCGTAATGCGCGCGCATGGTCAGCACCTGGGCCTCGTCAAGCTGGGGATACAGCACGCCGATGGCTTCGGACAGGGCCAGACCGATGATGCCCTTGACCGCCTCGTCACTGCACGGCGGATAACCCGACAGTGTCGCCGCGGCGTGCATGGCCTCGACGATCCGGCCAATGGAATCGCACAGGGTGCCGTCCCAATCGAAGATCAACAGCGTGTAGTCAGCTTGCACTCAGACGCTCCACGGTCCGGGCCCAGACTTCGTCGACCGGCGCCTCGACCTTCAACTCGCCGCCATCGGGCAGCGGCACGGTCAGCGCGTAGGCGTGCAGGAACAGACGTTTGCCGCCGAGCTCGCGAATCTCTTTGGAGAAGTTTTCGTCACCGTACTTGGTGTCGCCGGCAATCTCGTGCCCGGCATGCAGGGCGTGCACGCGAATCTGATGGGTGCGCCCGGTGATCGGGCGCGCCTCGACGATGGTCGCGAAGTCGCCGAAGCGGCGCAGCACCTTGAACAGGGTCAGCGCTTCCTTGCCTTCTTCGTTGATCTCGACCATGCGCTCGCCCGAGCGCAGGTTGCTCTTGAGCAGGGGCGCATTGACCTGCTTCTTGGCGGTCGCCCAATGCCCACGCACCAGCGCCATGTAGCGCTTGTCGACACCGTCGCCACGCAGCGCCGCGTGCAGGTGGCGCAGCATGGAGCGTTTCTTGGCGATCATCAGCAGCCCGGACGTGTCGCGATCCAGCCGATGCACCAGCTCGAGCTCCTTGGTGTCGGGACGCAACTGGCGAAAGGCTTCGATCACGCCGAAGCTCAGGCCGCTGCCGCCATGCACGGCAATACCCGCCGGCTTGTTCAGCACGATCAAGGCCTTGTCCTCGTAGACGATGGCGTCTTCGAGCCGCTGCAGCAACCCTTGCGCAACCGGCACGGGCGCGTCGCGTTCGGGCAGGCGCACCGGCGGCACGCGCACGATGTCGCCGGCCTGCAGCTTGTATTCCGGCTTGATGCGCCCCTTGTTCACCCGCACTTCGCCCTTGCGCAGGATGCGATAGATCAAGGTTTTCGGCACGCCCTTGAGCGCCGTGATGAGAAAGTTGTCTATGCGTTGGCCGGCAAGTTCCGGCGCAACCTCGATCAGCTGAACGCCGGAGGTTGGGGGAGTAGTAGTCGTCATGGCCGCGATCATAACAATTTTTTATGGATTTGAAGCACTTAATGATTGCTGCTATAGTCGCGAACGCCGCCATAAGCGGCTGGGCAGCGGACAAGCGGTTATGAACCGGCCCTGACCAACGCAATTCTCGAGGACGCGAGGCCGTCCTACGGGGCTTTTGCCAGTTACGGAGTGTTTGAGGGCAACGCCGCGCAGGTGCGAGAAAACCGATGAAAGCCCAGGAACCCCGGCATACCGGACACCTTCCTGCCTTTCGTTCGACGCCACTTGCGCTTTGCAGTCGTCCTTACCCAGTTCAGGTACAAGCTTCGGAAACCCAATGCCTTAGTCATACAGGGCGAACTTTACGAATTGAAGTTCGCGATATTGCCAACCCGTTGCGGATTCAGCGCGCGGCAGCACCCGAATTATCAGGGATACGTGTAGGGTGGAGATGCACAACCGTCGGACCGTGTAGTACCGCGTCACGGCAGGAAGCAGCCTCAGGCACTTCTGCCATGCCGGTCTTGAACAAGACGCTCAAGGGCGTCCACGCCAGACGATTGATTCCTCCTCCTGACTGAGTGCTTTTGACACCACAGCAAGCAGGACGCGTCGTCGCGGTTCCGCCCCTGTTGGGCAGAAATCGCTGGACACTGCAGTGGCCTAGGCCCTGTTGACGCACCTGACACCGACCGTGAGAAGTCGTGTGTGCCGAACGCCGTTTCCGGCAGCCCGGAAACCGACGGTACTACATGAAAAGAATGCTGATCAACGCGACTCAACCCGAAGAGTTGCGTGTTGCCCTTGTAGACGGCCAGCGCCTCTACGACCTGGACATCGAGTCGGGTGCCCGCGAGCAGAAGAAGGCCAACATCTATAAAGGCCGCATCACTCGCATCGAACCCAGCCTTGAAGCCGCCTTCGTCGACTTCGGCTCGGAACGCCACGGCTTCCTGCCCCTCAAGGAAATCTCCCGCGAGTACTTCAAGAAAAACCCCGAAGGCCGCGTCAACATCAAGGAAGTCCTGAGCGAAGGCCAGGAAGTCATCGTCCAGGTCGAGAAGGAAGAGCGCGGCAACAAGGGCGCTGCCCTGACCACGTTCATCAGCCTTGCCGGTCGCTATCTGGTACTGATGCCGAACAATCCGCGTGCTGGCGGCATTTCCCGTCGCATCGAGGGTGAAGAGCGCAACGAACTGCGCGAAGCACTCAACGGCCTGGTCGCTCCTGCCGACATGGGCCTGATCGTTCGCACCGCCGGCCTTGGCCGCAGCAGCGAAGAGATGCAGTGGGACCTGGACTACCTGCTGCAACTGTGGACCGCGATCAAGGAAGCCTCGCTGGACCGCTCCGCACCTTTCCTTATCTACCAGGAAAGCAACGTCATCATCCGCGCGATCCGCGACTACCTGCGCCAGGACATCGGCGAAGTGCTGATCGACAGCGTCGAAGCCCAGGACGAAGCCCTGACCTTCATCCGCCAGGTGATGCCGCAGTACGCCAGCAAGATCAAGCTGTACGAAGACAGCGTGCCATTGTTCAACCGCTTCCAGATCGAAAGCCAGATCGAAACCGCTTTCCAGCGCGTGGTGGAGTTGCCTTCCGGCGGTTCGATCGTCATCGATCCGACCGAGGCACTGGTGTCCATCGACATCAACTCGGCGCGCGCCACCAAAGGCAGCGACATCGAAGAAACCGCCCTGCAGACCAACCTCGAGGCCGCTGAAGAGATCGCGCGCCAGCTGCGTCTGCGCGACATCGGCGGCCTGATCGTCATCGACTTCATCGACATGACGCCGGCCAAGAACCAGCGCGCCGTGGAAGACAAGGTCCGTGAGTCGCTGGAAGCCGACCGCGCTCGCGTACAAGTGGGCCGCATCTCCCGTTTCGGCCTGCTGGAAATGTCCCGCCAGCGCCTGCGCCCCTCGCTGGGCGAAAGCAGCGGCATCGTCTGCCCGCGCTGCAGCGGCACCGGCATCATTCGCGACGTCGAATCGCTGTCGCTGGCCATCCTGCGCCTGATCGAAGAAGAAGCCCTGAAGGACCGCACCGCCGAGGTCCGCGCCCAGGTGCCGATTCCGGTCGCAGCGTTCCTGCTCAACGAAAAACGCAACTCCATCACCAAGATCGAACTGCGCACTCGTGCCCGCATCGTGATCCTGCCGAACGATCACCTGGAAACGCCGCATTTCGAAGTGCAGCGCCTGCGTGACGACAGCCCGGAAGCGCAGAACAGCCAGTCCAGCTACGAAATCGCCGCTGCCGAAGTGGAAGAAGTGCTGCCGGTTGCCGCCACGCGCACCCTGGTTCGCCAGGAAGCCGCAGTGAAAACCGCGCCGACCCGTGCCGCCGCGCCGGTCGTGGCCGAAGAACCTGCCCCTGTGGCAGCGGCAGCGCCTGCCCCCACCCCTGCTCCGCAGATCGCCGAACCCAGCTTGTTCAAGGGTCTGGTCAAGTCTCTGGTAAGCCTCTTCGCCACCAAGGAAGCGCCTGCCGCACCTGTGGTCGTCGAGAAACCCGCTGCCACTGCCACCGAGCGCCCGGCGCGCGAAGAGCGTCGCAACGGTCGCCAGCAGAGCCGCAACCGCAGCAGCGGTCGCCGTGACGAAGAACGCAAGCCACGCGAGGATCGCGCACCGCGTGAAGAGCGTGCTGCCCGCGAAGACGCACCTGCCGCCCGTGAAGAACGCCCTGCCCGCGCACCGCGTGAGGAGCGCCAGCCGCGCGCACCACGCGAAGACCGTCGTCCACGCAATGGTGGCGATGACGCTCCACGGGTACGTGAGCTGCGTGAACCGCTGGACGCTCCAAGCGCACGCGAAGAGCGCCCGGCCCGCGAAGAGCGCGCCCCACGCGAAGAACGCGTCGTTCGCGAAGAGCGTGCTCCTCGTGAAGAACGCGCTCCTCGTGAAGAGCGCCCCGCTCGCGAAGAACGTGCACCGCGCGAAGAGCGTCCGGTCCGTGAAGAGCGTCAGCCCCGTGCTGCGCGCGAGGAACGTGCCGAACATCCGGAAAACCCGGCCGAGACCGAAGTCGACAATGCCGATGAGGCACTGACCAACGAGGAACTGCTGCAGGACGACAACCAGGACAGCAACGACGGCGATCGTCCGCGTCGCCGGTCCCGTGGTCAGCGTCGTCGCAGCAACCGTCGCGAACGTCAGCGCGATGCCAACGGCGACGTGATCGAGGGCTCGGAAGAGTCTAACGAGTCGGCCGTCGAAGGCGAGTCGAACGGTGCAGCCCTGGCTGCCGGCGTTGCTGTCACCGCAGCGGTTGCGGAAGGCGCCATCAGTGCCTCCGCCGAAGCCCAGGCCCATGAGCAGGCCGAACAGGCCAATCGCAGCGTGCAGCCTGCCAGCGTCGAAGACACCGCTGCCGCCGAAAGCGAAAGCCTGGCTGCGCCGGAGATCGTTGCCACCGCGCCGACCGCCGAAGCGGCCGTTGAAGTGCCGGTAGATACCGCTGCAATTGCTCCTGCCCAGACTCACAGCGAGCCTGAAGTCGAACGTCCCGTCACGGTTTCGGCGCCCGACACCTGGGCTGCGCCTGCCAACGAAAGCGCCGCACCGGTGGTCGAGCAACAGCCCGCTATCGAAGCAGCCAAGCCTGTCGAGACCGCCGAACCTGTGCAAGAGCACGTCGCCGAGCCGGTGGAATTGACGCCGCCTTTCGACACCACGCCAGCGCCGGTCAGCCAACCTGGCGCCGACGTCGAAGTGGACGCGCCGGTGGTGGTCGATCCTGCACAGGTCAGCGAGCCGACGCATCAGCCTCGCGCTGCCGAGCCTGCCGCAGACGCTCCGTGGTTGCCTGCCGAGCCTGCCTTGCACCACATCAGCGAACCGGCTGGCGCAGAACCCGTGGCAACCGAGCCTGTGGTAGTCGAACCGACTGCTTTCCTGCCGGTCGCCGAGCCCGAGCAGGCAAGCGAGCCCGCAGCGGTCGTCGAGCCAGAGCCCGCTCCGGAAGCCGAATCGGCGCCGGCACTGCCAAGCAACGGTCGTGCACCCAACGACCCACGTGAGGTGCGTCGTCGCAAGCGCGAAGCCGAGGAAGCGGCGAAAGTCGCTGCCTCGAAGCCGGACACTGAGGTATCCAGCGCCGCTGTTGCGCAAGATACCCAGGACGAGCCCAAGCCACTGGTGTAATCAACCCGTGTGAATCAGCCCCCGCCGCGCAAGCGCCGGGGGCTTTTTCTTGCCGTTGGTGCAGGTATTCGGCCTGATTCGAACCTTAATGCATTTTAAGCGTTGACAGCCTTTCAACTATCTGTAGAATGCGCCTCCACAGACGCGGGATGGAGCAGTCTGGTAGCTCGTCGGGCTCATAACCCGAAGGTCGTCGGTTCAAATCCGGCTCCCGCAACCAAACATCGGAAGGGCCACTCTATAAACGGGTGGCCTTTTTCGTATGCGCACGAAAAAGCCCTTTGCCACGGCACACGCCCTGCACACCTGCAATGTGAAAGTTGCTTTACAGTTCGCCACGCGTCGGTCACCGGTCGTGCGCAGGCGCTAGAATGGCGCGAATTATTTTTTCCACAGGGATTGGTACTTTGACGGGATCCCGGCATCCTGTTGCGCACAATCCAAGAGGTGATTGATGCGCTCTGACTTGCCCGATTCAACCGCTGTGGAACTCCCCCCCGCCGCTGCCGCTTCCGGTCCGATCAAGCCTGCGCGTGCACGCTGGCTCGATCTGCTGAGCCGTTATCGGCAACCGGTAGGGCTGGCCGTCACCCTGTTGCTGTTCGCCATCGCGCTATTGGCCTGTCGGCATCTGCTCAGCGAGCTGGACATCTACGCCTTGCACGACTCGGTTCTGGCCACCCCGCCTGCCGCTTTGGGCGGGGCGCTGCTGGCCATGGTCTGCGGGTTCATCATCCTGCTGGGCTACGAATGGTCGGCCAGCCGCTATGCCAACGTCACCCTCCCCGCACGCACCCTGGCCCTGGGGGGGTTTACTTCGTTCGCCATCGGCAATGCAATCGGCCTGTCGATGCTGTCCGGCGGTTCGGTGCGTTATCGGCTGTACTCACGACTGGGCGTAGGCGCAGGCGAAGTCGCGCGCATGACCCTGTTCGCCAGCCTTTCGCTGGGTTGCGCCCTGCCGCCGCTCGCTGCGGTGGCCACGCTCAGCAGCCTGCCGGCCGCGTCGACGGCCCTCGGGCTGTCGCAAGGGCTGCTGGGGATGATTGCCGCAGTCGTGCTGGTACTGACCGCGTTGCTGGTACTGGGCGTCTATCGACGTCGCCTGGCCGAGCAGCCGCTGCCTGACAATCTGTTGGTGCGGGCCGGACGCCGCACGCTGCGACTGCCCAGCGCACGCCTGACAATGCTGCAACTGGTCATCACCGCGCTGGACGTAGTGGCCGCAGCCACCGTGCTGTATCTGTTGCTGCCCGAAGCACCGCCGTTCGGCGCTTTCGTGCTGATCTACCTGCTGGCGCTCGCCGCAGGCGTACTCAGCCACGTGCCCGGTGGGGTCGGCGTGTTCGAAGCGATCCTGCTGGCGGCGTTCGCCGATACCCTGGGCGCTGCGCCGCTGGCCGCTGCCCTGCTGCTGTATCGCCTGATCTATGTGGTGTTGCCGATGCTGGTGGCGTGCGTCGTGCTGCTGGCCAACGAAGCGCGCCGCCTGTTTTTCGCCCAGCAGGCGATCCGCGTGGCTTCAGGGCTGGCTGCGCCGATATTGGCGGTGCTGGTGTTCCTGTCCGGCGTGGTGCTGCTGTTTTCCGGTGCCACGCCTGAGATCGACACCCGCCTGCAGGACCTTGGCTTCCTCATTCCCCATCGCCTCATCGATGCCTCGCACCTGGGCGCCAGCCTGGTGGGCGTACTCTGCCTGCTGCTGGCGCAAGGTTTGCGCCGCCGCCTGTCGGCTGCCTGGGTATTGACCATGGTGCTGTTGCTGGCGGGCGCCGTGCTGTCGCTGCTCAAGGGCTTCGACTGGGAGGAAGCGTCGTTGCTGTGCATGACCGCACTGCTGCTCGCCGTGTTCAAGCGCTCGTTCTACCGCCCCAGTCGCCTGCTGGAGCTGCCGTTTTCACCGCTGTACCTGATCGCCAGCGTGTGCGTGGTGGGCGCGTCGATCTGGTTGCTGTTCTTTGCCTACCAGGATGTGCCCTACAGCACCAAGTTGTGGTGGCAGTTTGCACTGGATGCCGATGCTCCCCGCGGCCTTCGCTCGGCCCTGGGCAGCGCGGTGCTGTTGATCGTGGTCGCGCTGACCTGGCTGCTGCGCACCGCACGCCCGGTGATTCACCTGCCCACACCCGAGGAACTTCAGCGCGCCGCGACCATCCTCAAGGCGTCGCACCAGCCCGATGGTGGCCTGGCCCTGACCGGCGACAAGGCGCTGCTGTTTCACCCCAAGGACGAAGCATTTCTGATGTATGCCCGCCGCGGGCGCAGCCTGGTCGCGTTGTACGACCCTATCGGCCCGACCCAGCCGCGTGCCGAAATGATCTGGCAGTTTCGCGACCTGTGCGACTTTCACCACGCCCGCCCGGTGTTCTATCAGGTCAGGGCGGAGAACCTGCCGTTCTACATGGACATCGGCCTGACCGCGATCAAGCTCGGCGAAGAGGCTCGGGTCGATTTGCACGCTTTCGATCTGGAAGCCAAGGGCAAGGAGATGAAGGACCTGCGCTACACCTGGAACCGCGGCGGCCGCGACGGCCTGTCCCTGGAGATCTACGAGCCCGGCCAGGCGCCGCTGGATGAGCTCAAGGTGATTTCCGACGCCTGGCTCAGTGGCAAGAACGTACGCGAGAAGGGTTTTTCGCTGGGCCGTTTCAGCCCGGAATACCTGAACCATTTCCGTATCGCTATCGTCCATTTCGAGGGCAAGCCGGTGGCGTTCGCCAACCTGCTGGAAACCGACAGCAGAGAGCTGGCCAGCCTGGACCTGATGCGTGCGCATCCCCAGGCGCCCAAATTGACCATGGAATTCATGATGGTAGGCTTGATCCAGCACTACAAGAAGCACGGCTACGCTCGCTTCAGCCTGGGCATGGTGCCGCTGTCGGGCCTGCAGCCGCGGCGCGGCGCACCCCTGACCCAGCGGCTGGGCTCGATGGTCTTCAACCGTGGCGAGCAGCTGTACAACTTCCAGGGCTTGCGTCGCTTCAAGGACAAGTTCCAGCCGACCTGGGAGCCTCGTTACATGGCCGTGCCGGCGGGCCTCGACCCGCTGGTGGCACTGGCTGATACCGCCGCCCTCATTGCAGGTGGCCTGACAGGATTGGTGAAACGCTGATGATTCGACGTAACTGGCGCAAGTTGTTCGCCTTGATCGTGGTACTGCTGCTGGCGATTGCGGGTTATTACTGGTGGGCCACGCGCCCCGTCCCTGCGGCGCAGCTCAGCGCCCAGCGCCTGAGCAACGGCAGCGAGGCCCGCGAAGCGGTCCCCGGCACCCGGACCAAGTCGCGGGTGGCGATTGCCCTGCCTGCCGCCGAAGCCTTGACCGACAAGCAGTTGCTGGACCTGAGCCGGGATGCCTCGGCGCACATCGTCCAGGTGATCCTGCCGGAAACCGACTGCGGCTTGCAGCAAGCTGCCTTGAACGCCGCCATCAAGCGCCTCGACGGCGCGCCGGACCTGGTGGCTGGCATAGGTCCGGGTGCGTCACTGGCCTGGCGCTGGCTGGCCACCCAGGACAATGACAAGGCTCAGGCAGTGTCGGTTGACCTGAGCGTGGAGAAACCGGACGGCTGTCTGCCGGAACTGCCGAAGAAGGCCGAGCATGGCCAATGGATGGTCGCCTGGAACGACAACCCCGACGATGCCAGTGCGGCGTTCGTGCGTGACCAGCCCAATGCGCAGACGGTCATCAGCGACTACGACGTGAAGCTGCCGCAGGTGCTGAAGAACCAGATCACCGCGATCCTGGTCGGCACTGAAGGCACCCACCTGGCCATCCCTGTGGTCGAGGTGCCCGCCGCGCAGAGCAACGAGACCGTCAGCCTGTTCTTGTCGGGCGACGGCGGCTGGCGCGACCTCGACAAGGCAGTCGCCGGCGACATGGCGACGATGGGCTACCCGACCGTGGGTATCGACACCCTGCGCTACTACTGGGAGCACAAGACGCCCGAGCAGAGCGCCGACGACCTGGTCGAGCTGATGCACTTCTACCGGCAGAAATGGGGTGCGAAACGCTTCGTGCTGACCGGATACTCGTTCGGTGCCGACGTGCTTCCGGCGATCTATAACCGCCTGCCCGCCGAGGCACAGGACAGCGTCAGCGCTATCATTTTGCTGGCCTTCGCCCGCAGTGGCAGCTTCGAAATCGAGGTGGAGGGATGGCTCGGCAACGCTGGCAAGGAGGCCCCCACCGGACCGGAAATGGCCAAGCTGCCGGCCGCCAAGGTGGTGTGCGTGTATGGCGAGGAAGAGGCCGACGAAAGCGGCTGCACCGAGGCTACTGCAGTGGGCGAGAAGCTCAAGCTGCCGGGCGGCCATCATTTCGACGAGAATTACCCGGCGCTGGCCAAGCGCCTGGTGCTGCAGATCGACAAGCGTACCCGCTCGAACTGACCCCACGGTAAAAGCAAAGCCCCGGACCTGCGCAGGTACCGGGGCTTTTTTGTAATGCCTGCACCGAACCTACATCTCAACCTGCGTACCCAGCTCGATCACCCGGTTTACCGGTAGCTTGAAGAAGCGCAGGTTGCCATTGGCATTCTTCAGCATGAAGGCGAACAACTGCTCCCGCCAACGCGCCATGCCGGCCAACTTGGAGGCGATCACCGTCTCGCGGCTGAGGAAATAGGTGGTGCGCATCGGGCTGAAGTCCAGCTCCGGCAAATCGCACACGGCCAGGGCGCCGGGCACGTCCGGTTCGTCCATGAAGCCGTAATGCAGAATGACCCGGAAGAACCCTTCGCCATAGCTCTGCACCTCGAATCGCCGTGCCAGGGGCACCCTCGGCGTGTCTTCGTTGACTACCGTCAACAGCACCACTTGCTCGTGCAACACCTGGTTATGCAGCAGGTTGTGCAACAACGCGTGGGGCACGGCGTCGGAACGTGCGGTCAGAAACACTGCCGTACCCTGAACCCGATGCGGCGGCTGTACGCTGATGCTGCCGATGAAGATCGGCAGCGGCAACCCGCCCTCGTCGATCCGTTCGACCAGCAGTTGCTTGCCGCGCTTCCACGTAGTCATGAGGATGAATAACACGGTCCCCGCCAGCACCGGGAACGCACCGCCCTGAATGATCTTCGGCACGTTGGCCGCGAAGAACAGGCCATCGACCAGAAGGCAACCCAGCAGGACCGGCACGGCCAGCACCGGCGGCCATTTCCACAGCAGCAGCATTACGGCCGACACCAGGATGGTGGTCATCAACATGGTTCCGGTGACCGCCACACCATAGGCCGACGCCAGCGCACCGGAGGATTCGAAACCGATCACCAGCAGCACCACGCCAACCATCAATGCCCAGTTCACCGCACCGATATAGATCTGCCCCTGCTCGCTGCTCGAGGTGTGCTGGATATGCATGCGCGGAATGTAGCCCAGCTGGATGGCCTGCTGGGTCAGGGAAAAGGCGCCGGAAATCACCGCCTGCGAAGCGATCACGGTGGCCAGGGTGGACAATGCCACCAGCGGCACCAGGGCCCAGCCTGGCGCCAGCAGGAAGAACGGATTGCGCGCCGCCTCGGGATTTTCCAGCAACAGGCCGCCCTGCCCGAAGTAGTTGAGTACCAGGGCCGGCAGTACCAGGATGAACCAGGCGCGGGCAATCGGCTTGCGGCCAAAATGCCCCATGTCGGCATACAGCGCCTCGGCGCCGGTCAACGCCAGCACCACGGCACCGAGGATCGCCACGCCCATGCTGGGGTGAACGATAAAGAAGCGCACCGCCCATACCGGGTTGAACGCCTTGAGCACCTCGGGATGCTGGTACACCCCGTAGGCACCCAGCAGCCCCAGCACCAGAAACCACACCACCATCACCGGCCCGAACAGCTTGCCGATGCGCTGCGTGCCATGCTTCTGGATCAGGAACAGCGCCACCAGTACCACCAGCGCCATCGGCACTACCCAGCGCTCCAGGCCATCGAACGCCAATTCCATGCCCTCGATGGCCGAAAGCACCGACACCGCCGGTGTGATCATGCTGTCGCCGTAGAACAGCGCGGCACCGGCCAGCCCGCACACCACCATCAAGGCACGCAGCCTGGGCAGCGAAGCGGTGGCACGGGTCGCCAACGCCGTCAGGGCCATGATGCCGCCCTCGCCCTGGTTGTCGGCGCGCAGCACGAACAGCATGTACTTGATCGAGACGACCCAGATCAGCGACCAGAAGATCAAGGACAGGATGCCCAGCACCCCGTCGTGGGAAATGGGCACGCCATAGCCCCCGGAAAAGACTTCCTTGAGCGTGTACAACGGGCTGGTGCCGATGTCGCCATAAACGACACCGACCGCTGCCACCAGCATGCCGATCGGCCGGGCCGCCGAATGTCCGCCATTGCCGTTACTGCTTGCCTGAACCATCGACCACTCCCGCACCCGTGATTTGTAACGCCATGTGGCGAGATGCGGCGAAGCATAGCGCAGCACTCGTCGCAATTCCTCGCATAATGCTGGTCAAGCGACCCCGCCATCGCTAGAATTGCGCACTTTTTGATCAGAGGCGTGCCCAGCGCCCAGCCAAGTGGCCCACGAGGCCCTATCGATACCGAGGTTAGCCATGTCCACCACTCCTTCGTCGGCCGCTCCAAAGGTCGGCTTCGTCTCGCTGGGTTGCCCCAAGGCCCTGGTCGATTCCGAGCGAATCCTGACTCAGTTGCGCATGGAAGGTTACCAGGTGGTGTCCACCTACGAAGACGCCGACGTGGTGGTGGTCAACACCTGTGGTTTCATCGACACCGCCAAGGCCGAGTCCCTGGAAGTGATCGGCGAAGCGCTCAAGGAGAACGGCAAGGTCATCGTTACCGGCTGCATGGGCGTGGAAGAGAATGCCATTCGCAAGGTGCACCCCAGCGTGCTGTCGGTCACCGGCCCGCAGCAGTACGAGCAGGTGGTCAACGCGGTGCATCAGGTGGTGCCGCCTCGGCACGATCACAACCCGCTGATCGACCTGGTGCCGCCCCAAGGCATCAAGCTGACACCGCGTCACTACGCCTACCTGAAGATTTCCGAAGGCTGCAACCACAGCTGCAGCTTCTGCATCATCCCCTCGATGCGCGGCAAGCTGGTCAGCCGTCCGGTGGGCGATGTGCTGAGCGAGGCCGAGCGCCTGGTCAAGGCCGGGGTCAAGGAAGTGCTGGTCATCTCCCAGGACACCAGTGCCTACGGGGTGGACGTCAAGTACAAGACCGACTTCTGGAACGGTCGCCCGGTCAAGACGCGCATGCTCGAACTGTGCGAAGCCCTGAGCACCCTGGGCGTCTGGGTCCGCCTGCACTATGTGTACCCCTACCCCAACGTCGATGACATCATCCCGCTGATGGCGGCCGGCAAGATCCTGCCGTACCTGGACATCCCCTTCCAGCACGCCAGCCCGAAAGTACTCAAGGCCATGAAACGCCCGGGCTTCGAAGACAAGACCCTGGCGCGCATCAAGAAATGGCGCGAGCAGTGCCCGGACCTGATCATCCGTTCGACCTTCATCGTCGGCTTCCCCGGCGAGACCGAAGAGGACTTCCAGTACTTGCTGGACTGGCTGAGCGAGGCGCAACTGGATCGCGTTGGCTGCTTCCAGTATTCGCCGGTCGAGGGCGCGCCTGCCAACCTGCTGGACGCTGCCATCGTCCCCGACGACGTGAAGCAGGATCGTTGGGATCGCTTCATGGCGCACCAGCAGGCCATCAGTGCCGCGCGCCTGCAGATGCGCATCGGCAAGCGCGTGGAAGTGCTGATCGACGAGGTCGAGGAACAGGGTGCGGTGGGCCGTTGCTTCTTCGATGCCCCGGAAATCGACGGCAACGTGTTCATCGACGATGCCACCCACCTCAAGCCGGGCGACAAGGTCTGGTGCACCATCGTCGATGCCGACGAATACGATCTGTGGGCCGAACTGGCCTGATTCGAGCTGCCCTGGCTCGACATGCATGACGGCGGCGACCGGCCCGGTTCGCCGCCACACCTGCCACCCGCGCCAGACGCCGGGCAATCTGCGCGGGCTTAACCGCCTCCAGGCAGTTACACTAGCGCCCTTTCCTTGCCACGGCCGCAGTCATGTCTGAACCCACTCGTCTTTCCAAACGCCTCATCGAACTGGTCGGGTGCTCCCGCCGCGAGGCCGAACTCTTCATCGAAGGCGGCTGGGTGTCCGTTGACGGCGTGGTGGTCGACGAACCGCAGTTCAAGGTGGACGCACAGAAAGTCGAGCTCGATTCCCAGGCCAAGGCCGAAGCACCGGAGCCGGTGACCCTGTTGCTGCACCAGGCACCGGGACAGAGCGCCGAAGACGCGCTGGCTACGCTCAACGCCCAGACCTTGTCCAGCGAGCACGGCTTCGGCAAGCGCCCGCTCAAGGGCCATTTCCTGCGCCTGAGCTGCGCGGCCGAGCTGCCTGCCAATGCCAGCGGCCTGCAGATCTTCACCCAGGACTGGAAGACCCTGCGCAAGCTGACCGCCGATGCGGCCAAGATCGAACAGGAATACGTGGTGGAGATCACCGGTGAGATGAGCCCCCACGGCCTCAACCGCCTCAATCATGGCGCGATGTACAAGGGCAAGGCACTGCCGGCGGTGAAAGCCAGCTGGCAGAACGAGACACGCCTGCGCTTCGCCATGAAGAACCCGGCACCCGGTGTGCTGCAGCAACTGTGCGCCAGTGTCGGCCTGACGATCGTCTCGATCCGCCGCATTCGCGTGGGTGGCGTGTCGATGGGCAAGCTGCCGCTGGGCCAGTGGCGCTACCTGACGACCAAGGAAAAATTCTGAACCCTCTCTTTTTCCGGCGCTGCCTGGGCAGTGTCGTTCAACCAGGACTCACACCATGATTCACAACGATGTACTGCGCAGCGTGCGCTACATGCTCGACATCAGTGACGGCAAGGTTGCCGACATCACTGCCTTGGGCGGGCTGGAAATCAGCAAGGCCGACGTCATCAGCTACACCAAGAAGGACGAAGAAGAAGGCTTCGTGCATTGTCCGGACGCCGTCCTGGCGCATTTTCTCGATGGCCTGGTGATCTATCGCCGCGGTCGCGACGAAAGCCGTCCCGCCCAGGCGGTCGAGCTGCCGATCACCAACAACATCGTCTTGAAAAAACTGCGCGTGGCCTTCGAACTCAAGGAAGACGATATGCACGCGGTGCTCAAGTCGGTCGACTTTCCGGTCTCCAAGCCCGAGCTGAGCGCCTTGTTCCGCAAGTTCGGCCACAACAACTACCGTCCGTGTGGCGACCAATTGCTGCGCAACTTCCTCAAGGGCCTGACCGTGCGAGTCCGCGGCTGAGCCCCATGGCCTACAGCGTCGAACCCATCGGTTTTGTCCGCTCCTGCTTCAAGGAAAAGTTCGCCATCCCGCGCCAGCCCCAACTGGCGCCGGCCGCGCGCGGCGTCTTGGAGCTGCTGCCACCGTTCGATCAGGGTGAGGCCGTGCAGGGCCTGGAACAGGTCAGTCATGTGTGGTTGCTGTTCCTGTTCCATGAGGCCCTGGAAGACACGCCTCGCCTGAGGGTCCGCCCGCCGCGCCTGGGTGGCAACAAGTCGATCGGCGTTTTCGCCACGCGGGCCACCCATCGGCCCAATGGCATCGGTCAATCGGTGGTCCGCCTGGACAAGGTCGAGGGCGCGCGCCTGCATCTGTCCGGCATCGATTTGCTCGACGGCACGCCAGTACTGGACATCAAACCCTACGTGCCCTATGCGGACAACGTCCCTGCTGCCGTCAACGCGATCGCCAGCGCTGCGCCCGAGCCCATTGCCGTGCAGTGGCTGGACGCGGGGCTGGCGCAAGCCAGGACGCACGCCATGCGCCTGGGCGAGCCCTTGGTGGAGTTGATCGAGCAATGCCTGGCCCAGGACCCGCGTCCGGCCTATCAGAAGCCAGCACCCGAGCGCGAATACGGCGCCCGGTTCTGGGATGTGGACGTGCGCTGGCATTACCCGAGCCCCGACCGCATTTGCGTGCTGGAAGTGGTGCCTTCCTGAGCCTGCGCGTCGCCCACAAAAAAACCGCCGAAGGGCGGTTTTTTTCAGGGTGCCGGCCAGCCGCTCACTTCTCGACGAAGGCGCGCTCGATCAGGTAGTCACCCGGCTCGCGCATGCGCGGCGATACGGTCAGGCCGAAGCTGTTGAGCACTTCGCTGGTTTCGTCGAGCATGCTCGGGCTGCCGCACAGCATGGCACGGTCGTCCTGCGGGTTGATCGGCGGCAGACCGATATCGCTGAACAGCTTGCCGCTGCGCATCAGATCAGTCAGGCGACCTTCGTTCTCGAACGGCTCGCGAGTCACGGTGGGGTAGTAGATCAGCTTGTCGCGCAGGGCCTCGCCGAAGAACTCGTTCTGCGGCAGGTGCTCGGTGATGAACTCGCGGTAGGCGACCTCGTTCACGTAACGCACGCCATGGCAAAGAATGACCTTTTCGAAACGCTCGTAGGTTTCCGGGTCCTGGATAACGCTCATGAACGGCGCCAGGCCGGTGCCGGTGCTCAGCAGGTACAGGTGCTTGCCTGGCTTGAGGTCATCGAGAACCAGCGTGCCGGTGGGCTTCTTGCTGATGATGATCTCGTCGCCTTCCTTGAGGTGCTGCAGCTGCGAGGTCAGCGGACCATCAGGCACCTTGATGCTGAAGAACTCCAGATGCTCTTCCCAGTTCGGGCTGGCGATCGAATAGGCGCGCATAAGCGGGCGGCCAGTGGGCTGTTGCAGGCCGATCATCACGAACTGCCCGTTCTCGAAGCGCAGGCCCGGATCGCGGGTGCACTTGAAGCTGAACAGGGTGTCGTTCCAGTGATGAACACTGAGTACACGTTCGTGGTTCATGTTGCTCATGTACGGGGCTCCTAGAAAAAGCGTACGCCTGACAGGGGCGCGATTGCGCAATAGTTTACGGGGCTCAACAATATCTGTTAAATGGATTATTAAGATATGGGTAATCGGTTATATAGATATGCGATTCACACTGCGCCAATTGCAAGTCTTCGTCGCCGTGGCCCAGCAGGAAAGCGTGTCACGCGCCGCCAACCTGCTGTCGCTGTCGCAGTCGGCGACCAGTACCTCCATTACCGAGCTTGAGCGGCAATCGAGCTGTCAGTTGTTCGATCGTGCCGGCAAGCGCCTGAGCCTCAACGCCTTGGGTCATCAGCTGCTGCCCCAGGCCGTGGCCCTGCTCGATCAGGCCAAGGAAATCGAAGACCTGCTCAACGGCAAGTCCGGATTCGGTTCACTCGCCGTGGGCGCGACATTGACCATCGGCAACTATCTGGCCACCTTGCTGATCGGCCGTTTCATGCAGGTTCACCCCGAAAGCCAGGTCAAGCTGCATGTCCAGAACACCGCGAACATCGTCCAGCAGGTGGCGCACTATGAAATCGACCTGGGGCTGATCGAGGGCGACTGCAGTCATCCAGACATCGAGGTGCAACCCTGGGTCGAAGACGAACTGGTGGTGTTCTGTGCGCCACGGCATCCACTGGCTTCGGTGCCCAGTGCCAGCCTGGCGTTGCTGACCCAGGAGGCATGGATTCTGCGCGAACAGGGCTCGGGCACGCGCCTGACATTCGACCAGGCCATGCGTCACCATCGTCTGGCACTCAATATCCGCCTTGAACTGGAACACACCGAAGCGATCAAGCGCGCCGTGGAATCCGGGCTGGGCATTGGGTGCATTTCCCGGCTGGCACTGCGCGATGCCTTTCGGCGCGGCAGCCTGGTGCCGGTGCACACGCCCGAGCTGGATCTGGCGCGGCAGTTCTATTTCATTTGGCACAAACGCAAGTACCAGACCTCGGCCATGCGCGAGTTTCTCGACCTGTGCCGCGCCTTCACCGCCGGCGCGCAGCGCAGTGACGAGATCGTCCTGCCCGACATCGCCTGAGCCAGGCATCGGTCAAAGCAGAATCACCGCCCACACCAGCACGATCATGCTCAAGGCAACGAACTGAGCCGCGCTGCCCATGTCCTTGGCATTCTTCGACAATGGGTGACGCTCCAGCGAGATGCGATCGATGGCCGCCTCGATCGCCGAGTTGAGCAATTCAACGATCAACGCCAGCAGGCACACCGCGATGAGCACCGCGCGCTCCACGCGGCTGACCTGCAACAGAAAGCTCAGCGGCACCAGCACGACGTTGAGCAGCACCAACTGGCGAAACGCCGCTTCGCCAGTGAAGGCTGCACGCAGCCCATCGAAGGAGTAACCCGTAGCATTGAGAATACGTTTGAGGCCGGTCTGGCCCTTGAAAGGTGACATGCGCGACGATCCAGGAAAGGAAGACGGCCGACGATGAAACGTTCGGCGTGAAAAAGGCGTGACGGTGATGCTCAGTTGGCGGAGGTCGACTCCAGTTGTTGCAACAGCAGGGCAGCCTGGGTGCGGGTCCGCACGCCGAGCTTGCGAAAGATCGCTGTTACATGGGCCTTGATGGTGGCTTCCGACACGCTCAGCTCGTAGGCGATCTGCTTGTTCAACAAACCCTCGCACACCATGGTCAGTACCCTGAACTGTTGGGGCGTCAGGCTGGCCAGCCCCTCGCTGGCGGCCTTGGCTTCCGCCGAAACGCTGACCGCCTCGAATGCCTGCGGTGGCCACCAGACTTCTCCATCCAGCACATCGCGTACGGCCGCCTGAATGGTCTCCAGCGAACTGGACTTGGGAATGAAGCCACTGGCGCCGAATTCACGCGAGCGCACCATGACCCAGGCGTCTTCCTGCGCCGAGACCATCACCACGGGTATCTGGGGATACTGGCCGCGCAGCAATACCAATCCTGAAAATCCGTAGGCGCCGGGCATATTCAGGTCCAGCAGCACCAGGTCCCAGTCGCCCTTTTCATCGAGGTGCACTTCGAGTTCGGCAATGCTCGCCACCTCGACCAGACGCACTTCTGTGCCCAGGCCCACGGTCAAGGCTTGACGCAGCGCGCTGCGAAACAGCGGATGGTCATCGGCGATCAGGATTTCGTAAGTGGCCATCGATCACAGGATTCCAGGAAATGAAGCCGTTCGGACAGTACCCGCCCGATTCGGCGCCAAGAATGCCGACCCTGGCCATGGTGGTCAAGCGACTCCATGGCCAGAGCCCGCGTCGCCGCCCGGATTATAGATAGTCGGCCAGAAACCGATGCGCCGCATCGGTCTCGTCCACTGGCTCCTGGAATTTCGCTGCCAGGTAATGCGCACTGAACACATCGAGGTAGGCGTCCAGTACGTGCGCTGCCTGCTCGTCACCGGCCAGCTCCAGACACAGCGCCGCCACCTCGGCGGTGCAGAAGTGATCGTCGCGCTTGGAGCGGCGCAAGGTATAGCGCGACAGTTGTTCGGGGGCCAGGCTCAACACCGGCAGCGAGGCCAGGTACGGGCTCTTGCGGAACATCTTTCGCGCTTCGGTCCAGGTGGCGTCCAGCAGTATGAACAAGGGACGTCGACCGGGCTGCGGCGCGACGCTGCTGGTCACCCGCTGCGGCTCGACGAACTCTCCGGGAAAGACCAGGTAGGGCTGCCACTGCGGATCCGCCAAGAGTGCCAGCAACCGCGGGTCCACGGCTACCCGCGACCACATGAAGGCGTGGGTGTCGGCGATCACGTCGGCAATCAGCCAGCCGGTGTTGCTCGGCTTCATGGGTTCCACATCATGCATCAGCAGGCACATGGCTGACCGTGCGTCGACATTGGGACGCCACGCACACAGGCAGTATTGCGGAATGACTCGGCAACGCGGGCATCGAGGCGCGCGTGAACCCCGTGCGGTAAATGGCTGGGTACTGCGCGCCAGGCGCTCGGTGCGCAGAAGGGAGACGGCATGGCTCATTGCGGATCACGGTAGGGTCTGGGGGCGCGGATTCTACCAGAGCTGGCCATGACAGCGATGTCGATGGTGAGCCGACGTGCCGAGCCGTATAATCGGCTACCCTCAGAGGTGGGTGAACGCCTGCGCCATCGGCGGGTCATACGCCCACTTGTCTTGCCAGGCTTTTTGCCCAGGAGTGTTTCATGCTGCGCTTTATCGCCCCGTCCCTCGCCTTGCTGCTTGCCTTGCCGCTGGTCGCTCACGCTGCATCGCTGAAGGAAATGGAGCTGTCGAAAAACCTGCAGAAAGTGGCTCAGCAAAGCAGCGTCGGTACACCGCGTGCAATCAACGAAGACATCCTCGATCAGGGTTTCACCGTCGAAGGCAACCAATTGGTCAACCACTTGAGCGTTCGCGAAAGCCAAGCCGAAGAAATGCGCCGCGATCCCAAAACCGTGTACATGCAACTGGGCGCAAGCGTGTGTCGCAACAAGGGTTTTCGTAATCTGATGGCACAGGGCGCCGTGATGCGCTATGACTTCACCGAATACAAGACCAATCGCGCCATTGGCAGTCAGTCCTACACCGCCAAGGATTGCGGCAAGTAATACTCAAGGAAACGTAGCGGTGTCACTCGACGAACACCGCTGCCTCGCCGACCGAAGGGATCAGTCCAGATCCTTGCCGTTGAGAAGACGAGAAATCAGCTCCATCGGGTAGCCCCGATAGGCCAGAAAGCGCGTCTGCTGGGCGCGCTCCTTGAGCTCCACGGGAAGCCTGGCAGCGAACTTGCGCTCCCAGAGCTCGCGTAGCTGCACCCCCCAGTCGAATCCGCTTTGACGAAGTGCCTGCTCGACATCGGCGCGCTGCAAACCGCGCTGAGTCAGGTCTTCGCGTATTCGCGCAGGCCCGTAGCCGGAGTTGGCTCGATAGCGAATGAAGCTTTCCAGGTAGCGCGCTTCCGACAACAAGCCTTCGTCGGTCAAACGATCAAGCTCGGTATCGATCATTTCGGGAGAGGCGCCGCGCTGACGCAATTTGCGCGTCAGCTCGACTCGACCATGCTCGCGACGTGCGAGCAGGTCCATGGCAGACCGTCGCACGGCGACGGCTGTATCCAATACGACAGGTGGCATGGGCTAATCAGAAGTCAGCTTCTGCTTCAGCCGTGTCGGCAGCGGGTGCAGTCGCTGCCGATGCCTTGTCTGCTGCCGCCTTGTCGGTACCACCGGTCAGCAGTTTGTCGCGGATCTGCTTCTCGAGAGTGGCCTTGATTTCCGGGTTGTCTTGCAGGAACTTGGCCGAGTTGGCCTTGCCCTGACCGATCTTGCTGCCTTGGTAGCTGTACCAAGCACCCGACTTCTCCAACAGGCCGTTGGCCACACCCAGGTCGACGATTTCGCCGTTGAGGTAAATGCCCTTGCCGTACAGGATCTGGAATTCAGCCTGACGGAATGGCGGTGCCACCTTGTTCTTGACGACCTTGACGCGAGTTTCGCTGCCCACTACTTCGTCGCCTTCCTTGACTGCGCCAGTGCGGCGGATGTCCAGGCGAACCGAGGCGTAGAACTTCAGCGCGTTACCACCAGTGGTGGTTTCCGGGCTGCCGAACATCACGCCGATCTTCATGCGGATCTGGTTGATGAAGATGACCAGGCAGTTGGCGTTCTTGATGTTACCGGTGATCTTGCGCAATGCCTGCGACATCAGGCGCGCCTGCAGACCCACGTGCATGTCGCCCATCTCGCCTTCGATCTCGGCCTTGGGTACCAGTGCAGCGACGGAGTCGACGATGATGACGTCAACCGCATTGGAGCGCACCAGCATATCGGTAATTTCCAGCGCCTGCTCACCGGTGTCCGGCTGCGATACCAGCAGGTCATCGACGTTGACACCCAGCTTGCCGGCGTACTCAGGATCCAGCGCGTGCTCGGCGTCGACGAAGGCGCAGGTTGCACCGGCCTTCTGAGCCTGGGCGATGACAGACAGCGTCAACGTGGTTTTACCCGATGATTCCGGGCCGTAGATCTCGACGATCCGGCCTTTTGGCAGACCACCGATACCCAGCGCGATATCCAGGCCGAGCGAACCGGTAGAGATGGCCGGGATCGCTTGGCGCTCGTGGTCACCCATGCGCATGACAGCGCCTTTACCGAATTGACGTTCGATCTGACCCAGGGCCGCAGCCAAGGCACGCTTCTTGTTGTCGTCCATTGAAGTCCTCACGTAATCAATAAGGCCTGACGGCCATAACACCTGTATAAGTAGCCAGTATTATTCCACACACCTTGCCCCTCGCCTACCCCTGAAATGGTTTTTCTCCAGTGGCAAGGTGTAACAAACCCTGCAGGGCAGCCACGACGGTTTGCCGGCGCACGGCTTCGCGGTCGCCGGCAAACTGCTCGCGCCGACAAAACGTCTGTGCACCGTCGGCCCAGGCCAACCATACCGTGCCGACCGGCTTTTCAGCCGAGCCGCCGCCGGGACCGGCAACGCCGCTGACCGCCACAGCAAAGCGAGCTTTGCTGTGGCGCTGGGCCCCTTGCACCATGGCTTCGACTACCTCGCGGCTGACCGCACCGACCTGTTCGAACAGCCCGGCCGGAACTTGCAACTGAGCGGTTTTCTGCGCATTGGAATAAGTGACGTAGCCGGCCTCGAACCAGGCCGAACTGCCGGCGATGCGAGTGATGGCTTCGGCGATACCGCCTCCCGTGCAGGACTCCGCCGTGGCGACTTGGGCGCCCAGGGCGAGCAGGCGCTCGCCAAGGTCGGCAGAGAGTGAGGTCGAGGCGTCCATAACAGCTCCTTGATCAGGCGGCCGATGAGGCTACGCCCTCCTGCCATGCAGGTCAAAAGTCGCCATGGCGTGCCTGCGTATGACCGGCCCGAAGGGCAATCGTGCGACTGCGTGACCGGTGCCAACGTCCTACATCGTGAAAAAAATCCCTGTACTATTGGCGCCTGCCTTACGTCCCCAAGACACCCGCGAGCTAAGTCCTTGAATGTCCGATTTTTCTAACCACACCCCGATGATGCAGCAGTACTGGAAGCTGAAGAATCAGCATCCCGACCAGTTGATGTTCTACCGCATGGGCGACTTCTACGAAATCTTCTACGAGGATGCGAAGAAGGCCGCCAAATTGCTCGACATCACCCTGACCGCCCGTGGACAGTCGGCGGGGCAATCAATCCCCATGTGCGGTATTCCCTACCATGCCGCCGAGGGCTACCTGGCCAAGCTGGTCAAGCTGGGCGAGTCGGTGGTGATCTGCGAGCAGATCGGCGACCCGGCCACCAGCAAGGGGCCGGTCGATCGGCAGGTGGTACGGATCATCACACCCGGCACGGTCAGCGATGAAGCGCTGCTCGACGAGCGCCGCGACAACCTGATCGCGGCGGTGCTGGGCGACGAGCGCCTGTTCGGCCTGGCGGTGCTGGACATCACCAGCGGCAGCTTCATGGTCATGGAGCTGGCGGGATGGGAAAATCTGCTGGCAGAGCTCGAGCGGATCAACCCGGTTGAACTGCTGATCCCCGATGACTGGCCGCAGGGGTTGCCGGCGGAAAAGCGCAAGGGCTCGCGCCGCCGTGCGCCTTGGGACTTCGAGCGGGACACTGCGCACAAGAGCCTGTGCCAGCAGTTCGCAACCCAGGACCTCAAGGGTTTCGGCTGCGAGAAGCTGACCCTGGCCATCGGCGCCGCCGGCTGCCTGCTCGGCTACGCCAAGGAAACCCAGCGCACCGCCCTGCCCCACCTGCGCAGCCTGCGTCACGAACGCCTGGACGACACGGTGGTGCTGGACGGCGCCAGTCGCCGCAACCTGGAGCTGGACACCAACCTTGCCGGCGGACGCGACAACACCCTGCAATCGGTCATCGACCGCTGCCAGACCGCCATGGGCAGCCGCCTGCTGACCCGCTGGCTCAATCGACCACTGCGTGACCTCAAAGTGTTGCAGGCGCGTCAGGGCTCGATCGGCTGCCTGCTCGAGGGCTACCGCTTCGAAAGCCTGCAACCGCAGCTCAAGGAAATCGGCGACATCGAGCGGATTCTCGCGCGAATCGGCCTGCGCAACGCCCGACCGCGGGACCTGGCGCGCCTGCGTGATGCGCTGGCCGCCCTGCCCGAACTGCAGGTGGCGATGGCCGAACTCGAAGCGCCGCACCTGGCGCAACTGGCGGCCATTGCCGGGACCTACCCGGAACTGGCCGACCTGCTGGCCAAGGCCATCGTTGACAATCCGCCCGCGGTCATCCGCGACGGCGGCGTATTGAAAACCGGCTACGACAGCGAGCTGGACGAACTGCTGTCGCTGAGCGAGAACGCCGGCCAGTTCCTGATCGACCTGGAAGCCCGGGAAAAAGCCCGTACCGGTCTGTCCCACCTGAAAGTGGGTTACAACCGCGTCCACGGCTACTTCATCGAACTGCCCAGCAAACAGGCCGAGCAAGCCCCCGCAGATTACATCCGCCGGCAAACGCTCAAAGGCGCCGAGCGCTTCATCACTCCTGAACTCAAGGCTTTCGAAGACAAGGCGCTGTCGGCCAAGAGCCGTGCCCTGGCCCGTGAGAAATCGCTGTACGAAGCGTTGCTGGAAAACCTCATCGGCCATCTGCCGCCCCTGCAGGACACCGCCGCAGCGCTGGCCGAACTGGACGTGCTGAGCAACCTCGCCGAACGAGCGCTGAACCTGGACCTCAATTGCCCGCGCTTCGTCGACGAGCCGTGCCTGCGTATCAACCAGGGTCGCCACCCGGTCGTGGAACAAGTGCTCACCACACCCTTTGTGGCCAACGACCTGAGCCTGGACGACAGCACCCGCATGCTGGTGATCACCGGTCCGAACATGGGCGGTAAATCCACTTACATGCGCCAGACTGCGCTGATCGTATTGCTGGCGCATATAGGCAGTTTCGTGCCAGCGGCCAGTTGCGAGTTGTCGCTGGTAGACCGTATTTTCACCCGAATCGGCTCCAGTGACGACCTGGCTGGGGGCCGGTCGACGTTCATGGTGGAGATGAGCGAAACCGCGAACATCCTGCACAATGCCACCGAGCGCAGCCTGGTGCTGATGGATGAAGTGGGCCGCGGCACCAGCACGTTCGACGGCCTGTCGCTGGCCTGGGCTGCCGCCGAATGCCTGGCCGGACTGCGCGCCTATACGCTGTTCGCCACCCACTACTTCGAGCTGACCGTGCTGCCGGAGAGCCAGCCCCTGGTGGCCAACGTGCACCTGAGCGCCACCGAGCACAACGAGCGCATCGTTTTCCTGCACCATGTGCTGGCCGGCCCTGCCAGCCAGAGCTACGGATTGGCGGTGGCGCAATTGGCCGGGGTACCGGCTGCGGTCATTCTGCGAGCCAAGGAACACCTCAGCCGCCTGGAAACCACCAGCCTGCCCCACGAGACCTCCACGCCCATGCCCGGCAAGACAGCGAAGCCCCATCAGGCTGACCTGTTTGCCAGCCTGCCGCACCCGGTGCTGGAACAGATTGCCAAGACCGACATCGATGGACTGACCCCGCGGCAAGCGATCGAATTGCTCTATGCACTGAAGAACCGGGTCTAACGCTTATTCCTACAAGCTGATAGAATCCCGCGCGGTTTGGGAATGCCAAAGGCTCCTAGCCTGGTCTGCGGCTGACCCGCCCAAACCAAGCGGCCCTGTGAAGGGCTTCGCTGCCGCCGCCTGAGGAGAGAAATAGAAATGACCTTCGTCGTCACCGACAACTGCATCAAGTGCAAATACACCGACTGCGTGGAAGTCTGTCCGGTGGACTGCTTCTACGAAGGCCCGAACTTCCTGGTGATTCACCCGGATGAGTGCATCGACTGCGCACTGTGCGAGCCTGAATGCCCGGCCCAAGCCATTTTCTCCGAAGATGAAGTGCCCGAGGACATGCAGGAATTCATCCAGCTGAACGTGGAGTTGGCCGAAGTCTGGCCGAACATTACCGAGAAGAAGGATGCGCTGCCTGAAGCTGAAGCATTCGACGGGGTCAAAGGCAAGATCAAGGATCTGGAGCGCTGAGCCGCACCTGACCTGCCCCGAGACAACCCTGTTCGCTCGCGACGTCTGCCACTGAGGTGACGTCCGCTCGAAGGGCTGGTCGCTTGCTCTGCCCCTCAAAAAAAAGTCAAAAAAAAGGGGCGGTAATGAGCCGCCCACCTTTCCCTGTCCCTTTTATCCCTGTCATCGTCCTGATGAATCGCGTCACTGCGATATCCCTTTTGGGCGCTCGATCCTGAGCACCTGTGTCGTCCCTGAACACAACTCGATACTAACGGATCCTGTGCGCAGGGCAACCGCGAATAATTCCCATCATAATCTGACTTCGGTGTCAGCTTATTGAATAATGTGTTCAAGAACGTACAGTTAGATAGACAAGAGTTCCAACTTACAAAACTTTGACTGGATAAATAGCCAAAGGCTTACACAAGGTCACAGTGAACACTGACAACACCGAACTGCAACGTAGCCAACAATAAAAACGCCCCTTGAAAAAGGGGCGTTGAAGTCATGCGGTGACGGCGTCTATTGAAACAACGACTCGCTGGACAGCCCATTCTTCTCAAGTATTTCGCGAAGCCGCTTGAGGCCTTCCACCTGGATCTGTCGCACACGCTCGCGGGTCAGGCCTATTTCCAGACCGACATCTTCCAGGGTGCTGCTTTCGTGGCCACGCAGGCCGAAGCGGCGGACTACCACCTCACGTTGCTTGTCGGTCAGCTCGGACAGCCACTGGTCGATGCTCTGCGAAAGGTCGTCGTCCTGCAGCAGCTGCAAGGGGTCGGTGGGCCGGTCATCGGTCAGGGTGTCGAGCAAGGTCTTGTCCGAATCAGGCCCGAGCGACACGTCCACCGAGGATACCCGCTCGTTGAGCCCAAGCATGCGCTTGACCTCGCCCACGGGCTTCTCGAGCAGGTTGGCGATTTCTTCCGGGGACGGTTCGTGATCGAGTTTCTGGGTCAGTTCGCGCGCGGCACGAAGGTAGACGTTGAGCTCCTTGACCACGTGAATCGGCAGGCGGATGGTCCGGGTCTGATTCATGATCGCCCGCTCGATGGTCTGCCGGATCCACCAGGTGGCATAGGTCGAGAATCGGAAACCGCGCTCGGGGTCGAATTTTTCGACCGCGCGAATCAGCCCGAGGTTGCCCTCCTCGATGAGATCGAGCAATGACAGGCCACGATTGACATACCGGCGGGCGATCTTGACCACCAGGCGCAGGTTGCTTTCGATCATGCGTTTGCGACCGGCCGGGCAGCCGCTCTGGGAAAGTCGTGCGAAATGCACCTCTTCTTCGGGAGAAAGCAGAGGTGAAAAACCGATTTCATTCAAATACAGCTGGGTCGCATCGAGCGCCCGGGTGTAGTCGATGTATTTATGCTGTTTGAGCGATGTGGAATTGCGTGCCTTGGTGCGAACCGCAGGTGCAGCAGGTTCTTCGTTCGACATCACATCCAATACGACGTGGGGTTCCATAAGGAGCACCTCATCGTCGATGTCAAACTCCGGCGCTTCTTTGCTGAGAGCCATTGTTATAGTCCTTTGCTGAGTTCGACCTCAAGCTCCAGCGGCGCCAATCTCCATGGCAGCGCGTGAGCCCGTCCCCACTACGTGGAGGAACAGGCTGGTAGTGCAAATCAACGACGTGGCAGGAATTGCAGCGGATCTACGGGCTTGCCTTGACGGCGAATTTCAAAATGCAGCTTCACCCGGTCCGTCCCCGTTGAACCCATTTCGGCAATTGTCTGACCGACCTTGACCTGCTGACCCTCCCGAACCAACAACCTGCGGTTATGACCGTAGGCACTGACGTAGGTATCGCTGTGTTTGATGATGACCAATTCGCCGTAGCCCCTCAAACCACTCCCGGCGTAGACCACCGCACCATCAGACGCAGCAAAAACAGGCTGTCCCAAATCACCGGCGATATCAATTCCTTTATTCAAACTGCCGTTTGAAGCGAATTTTCCGATCAAAACACCGTTTGCCGGCCACGCCCAGCCGCCCTGGGTGCGCTCGCCGGCAGGTACCGGAGTGGGCGAAGGCACGGGAATGGCAACGCTGCTGGTGGCAGCCGGGGTCGGCGTGAGCGGACGGCGGGTGACGGTGGTGCGGCTCGAGGAAGACGCCGAAGCGCCGCTCTGGGTGGTCACCACGGTGGTGGCTGGCGCGCCCGAGTTGCCGTCGAAGCGAATCACCTGGCCTGGGCGGATGGTATAGGGCACGGGAATGTTGTTGCGCGCAGCCAGGGCCTTGTAGTCCCAGCCGTAGCGAAAGGCGATGGAAAACAGCGTGTCGCCTCGCCTGACTGCGTATTGGCCTGTGGTCACGGGCTGTCGCTGCGCCGCTTTGGCCGCGTTGTTGCGATCGACCACGCTGACCTGGCTGGAGGTGCTGGAACAGCCGGACAGAAAGGCTGCGACCGCAACCCCGAGCATCAGGAGCTTGACGCTCGAACTACCTGCACGCTGCCCAATGATTGTGAGGCTCACCCGCCGCTCCTTTGTTGTGGTGACAAGAAAATATCCAACTTCGCTACTCGACTACAAGGCGCATGGGTGCAAGCTGTGGCCATACCTGCGCCATGACCCGCTGTCAGACAGACGGCGCCGCGCAGAATTCACTGCAGGAGGCCGTGCCGGTCACGCCAGCGGACCATTGAGCAACGGCACGAACCGCACGGCCTCCAGAACATGCCGGGAGAACCCGTGTTCTTCGCGTACGATCAACATCAGTTGCTGAACGTCGCCGGAGCCCACCGGGATCACCAGTCGGCCACCGGGCGCGAGCTGATCGAGCAGGGCCTGGGGCACATCGGTCGCCACTGCGGTAACGATGATGCCGTTGTACGGTGCCAGGGCCGGCCAGCCTTCCCAGCCATCGCCCCAGCGGAAGACCACGTTGCGTCGCTCGAGCGTCTGCAGGCGCTCCTTCGCGCGATCCTGCAGTACCTTGATCCGTTCGACCGAGAACACCCGCTCGACCAGTTGCGACAGCACGGCGGTCTGGTAGCCCGAGCCGGTGCCGATCTCCATGACCTTGTCCAATGGGCCCGCCGCCAGCAACAGCTCGCTCATGCGTGCAACCATGTAGGGTTGGGAAATGGTCTGGTTGTGGCCGATGGGCAGTGCGGTGTCTTCGTAGGCGCGGTGGGCCAGGGCTTCGTCAACGAACAGGTGGCGTGGCGTGCGACGCAGTACCTCGAGCACCTGGGTGTTGGCCAGGCCTTCGTCGCACAGGCGCTGAATCAGGCGTTCACGCGTGCGCTGCGAAGTCATGCCGATGCCGTGGTGCTGATTGTCTCTGTGGCGCATCAGCCGAGCCCCTCCAGCCAGCCTTGAACGTGGCCGAAGGCCTCGTTGAAGGTGCGATCCAGTTGCAGGGGCGTCACCGACACGTAGCCCTGCATGACCGCGTGGAAATCGGTGCCCGGGCCGCCATCCTCGGCGTCACCGGCCACCGCAATCCAGTAGCCCGGCTTGCCCCGTGGGTCGACCATGCGGATCGGCGCCGCGGCCCTGGCCCGATGGCCCAGGCGGGTCAGGACCATGCCGCGGATCCGCTCGATCGGCAGGTTGGGAATGTTCACGTTGAGCACGGTGCGAGGCGGCAGGTTCAACTGGTCACGGGCCTCGATCAGCTTGCGTGCGTAGTACGCCGCCGTCGGCAGGTGTTCGGGCTGACGGGACAGCAACGAGAAAGCGAACGAGGTATGCCCCAGAAAACGCCCTTCGAGGGCAGCGGCCACCGTGCCCGAATACAGCACGTCATCGCCCAGGTTGGCCCCCAGGTTGATACCCGAAACCACCAGGTCGGGCTCGAAGGGCAGCAGTCCGTTCAGGCCCAGGTGCACGCAGTCGGTGGGTGTGCCGTTGACGCTGATGAAGCCATTGGGCAAGGTCTGCGGATGCAGTGGCCGGTCCAGCGTGAGCGAACTGCTGGCGCCGCTACGGTCCTGGTCGGGCGCAATCACCGTGCACTGGGCATAGTCATGCAACACGTCGTAAAGCGCGGCCAGGCCGGGGGCCGTGACCCCATCATCGTTCGAAATCAGAATACGCATGGACTTTCCGTCTGCCCTGTCGGCACCAGATCGACGAGTTCGCGCACCACGACAGTGGCGAAGCAACCGGCCGGCAGGACGAAGTGCAACTGCAGGATGTCAGGCTCGGGATAATGCCACGTCAGCTCGCCGATGGGCAGCCGCAGAATGCGCCGCTCCTGCACCAGACCCGCTCTGGCGAGCCAGGCACACAGCGCCGGGTGCTGGCCGGCGATGGTGTTTTCCAGCTCGGCACAGTGGCCGCCGGCTGCCGAAGCGCCTTCACCCCACAGCGCACCGGTGGAATGCAGATCGAGGATGTCCAGTCGCGGGTCGCTGCATTCGGCTTCACCGGCCGGAAAGAAACTGCGGCTATCGGTGAACGCCAGCAGATCACCGACCTGCGCGCGATTCCAGGTACCGTCGGCGACGCGCGCGGCGAGTATCTGGTTGAACAGGAAACTGCGCGCTGTGGAGAGCAGTCGCGAACGCACGTTGCGCTGCTCGGGCAGCGCCTGGCGGTCCGCATACTGCTGGGCGTCGAACACATTGCCGCCCTGGAAACCGAAGCGCTGGGTACCGAAATAATTCGGTACGCCGGTCTGCTTGATTGCTTCAAGGCGCGCATCGAGCGCGGCCCGATCGGCCTTGAGCGCGGTCAAACGCACGGTAAAGCCGTTGGCCGAGTGCGCACCGCGTTGCAGTTTTCGCGAGTGCCGAGCCTGTTTGAGGATGGCCAGGGTGTCGCTTTGCGCTGCGCTCAGGTCCGGGTCAGCCTTGCCTGGCAGATGCAGACTGAACCACTGCCGGGTAAGCGCCTGACGGTCCTTGAGGCCCGCGTAGCTGACCGTGCGCAGCGGCACGCCAGCGGCCTTGGCCAGGCGTCGGGCAGCTTCTTCGGTATTGAGGTTGCGTTTCTCGACCCAGAGCCAGAGGTGTTCGCCCTGGCCGGCCAAGGGGATGTCCAGCACTTCGTCGACCTGAAAGTCTTCGGCGCTGGCTTTGAGTACGGCGCTGCCCAGGCTGTCGCCCGTGGCCCGCGGACCCAGCAATTCGAATTCGGTCATGCGCGCAGCAACAAGGCGACCGCATGCACGGCGATACCTTCCTCGCGCCCGGCGAACCCGAGCTTTTCGGTGGTAGTGGCCTTGACGTTGACCTGATCGAGTTCCACGCCCAGATCGGCGGCGATCCGTTCCCGCATGGTTTCAATGTGGGGCGCCATTTTCGGCGCCTGGGCGACGATGGTGGCGTCGACATTGCCGACTTTCCAGCCTTTGCCTGCCACTACCGCGAGCACGTGACGCAACAGTACGCGGCTGTCCGCGCCCTTGAACTGCGGATCGGTGTCGGGAAAATGCTTGCCGATGTCGCCCAAGGCAGCCGCACCGAGCAAGGCATCGCTCAAGGCATGCAGTACGACATCGCCGTCGGAATGGGCCAGCAGGCCGAACTTGTGTGGGATTCGCACGCCGCCCAGGGTAATGAAGTCACCCTCGGCAAAACGGTGCACGTCGTAGCCGTGGCCAATACGCATAGAAAAAAACGCCCCGATTGAGTCAGGGCGTGATTCTACCTGCTTTGGCGCAGGTTGGGCGGATCAAAACATCTGCAGTTGACTGTGCTGGCGCCTTCGCGGGCAGAGGGCGCCAGCGCAGTCACTTCAAGGCCTTTGCATGATGACGCAAATGGTCATCGATGAAGCTGGCGATGAAGTAGTAGCTGTGGTCATAGCCCGGCTGCATGCGCAGCGTCAGTGCATAGCCGGCCGACTTGGCTGCCTGGGTCAGAGCCTGGGGCTTGAGCTGGCTCTCCAGGAAGTCGTCGCGATCGCCTTGATCCACCAGCAGCGGCAGATGTTCCGCCGCATCGGCGATCAGCACGCTGGCATCCCATTCGCGCCAACGCGAGCGCTCCTCGCCCAGGTAATGGGAAAACGCTTTCTGGCCCCAGGGGCAATCCATCGGATTGCTGATGGGCGAGAACGCCGAGATCGACCGATACCGCCCCGGATTGCGCAGCGCGCAGACCAACGCCCCGTGGCCACCCATGGAATGGCCACTGATGGAGCGCTTGTCCGAGGCAGGAAAATGCGCTTCCACGAGGGCGGGCAACTCATGCACCACATAGTCATGCATGCGGTAATGCTGCGCCCACGGCTGCTCGGTAGCATTCAGATAGAAACCGGCACCCAGACCGAAATCCCATGCCTGGTCTGGATCATCCGGCACTCCCGCCCCGCGTGGGCTGGTGTCGGGCGCGACGATGATCAAGCCCAGTTCGGCGGCCAGCTCCAGGCCGCCGGCCTTCTGCATGAAATTCTCGTCGGTACAGGTCAGCCCCGACAGCCAGTACAGCACCGGCAACTTGCCGCCCTGCTCCGCTTGCGGCGGCAGGTACACGGCGAAGGTCATGTCGCAACCCAGCTCCTTGGAGCGGTGCTTGTAGCGTTTGTGCCAGCCACCGAAGCTCTTCTGGCAGGACAGGTTTTCCAGGCTCATGGCAGACCTCAGAAGTGGATGACCGAGCGAATGCTCTTGCCTTCGTGCATCAGGTCGAACGCTTTGTTGATGTCTTCCAGGCCCATGGTGTGGGTGATGAAGGTGTCCAGCGGAATCTCCCCGCTCTCGGCCATTTCGACGTAGCTGGGCAACTCGGTGCGGCCGCGCACGCCACCGAATGCCGAACCGCGCCAGACCCGCCCGGTGACCAGCTGGAACGGACGCGTGGCAATTTCCTGGCCGGCACCGGCAACGCCGATGATCACCGACTCACCCCAGCCTTTGTGGCAGCATTCGAGCGCCGCACGCATCAGTTGCACGTTGCCGATGCACTCGAAGGAAAAATCCACACCGCCGTCGGTGAGGTCGACGATGACCTCCTGGATCGGCCGGTCATATTCCTTGGGATTGATGCAGTCGGTTGCACCCAGCTGGCGGGCGATCTCGAATTTGCTTGGGTTGATGTCGACGGCGATGATGCGACCGGCCTTGGCCTTGACCGCACCGATGATGGCCGACAGGCCGATACCGCCCAGGCCGAACACGGCCACCGTATCACCCGGCTTGACCTTGGCCGTGTTGAGCACGGCGCCGATACCGGTGGTGACGCCACAGCCCAGCAGGCAGACCTTTTCCAGCGGCGCCTGCTTGTCGATCTTGGCTACCGAGATTTCCGGCAACACGGTGTACTCGGAGAACGTCGAGGTGCCCATGTAATGGAACAGCTGCTTGCCGTTGTAGGAGAACCGCGTGGTGCCGTCCGGCATCAGGCCCTTGCCCTGAGTGGCACGAATGGCCTGGCACAGGTTGGTCTTGCCCGACTTGCAGAACTTGCACTGGCGGCATTCGGGCGTGTACAGCGGAATGACGTGATCGCCCACCGCAACCGAAGTGACACCCTCGCCCACCGCTTCGACGATGGCGCCGCCTTCGTGGCCCAGCACCGACGGGAAGATGCCTTCAGGATCCGCACCCGACAGGGTGTAGGCGTCTGTGTGGCAGACACCCGACGCAACCACTCGCAGCAGGACTTCGCCTGCCTTGGGCATGGCCACGTCGATCTCGACGATTTCCAATGGTTTGTTGGCTTCGAATGCAACCGCGGCGCGGGACTTGATCATCAATGCTTGCTCCTGAAATGAACGGGACTGCCAACAGTGTAATTCATGGACGGATACGGAATAATCGCCGCTTGCGCAAAACATTGATGCCATACAGGGATAATCGAATGACTGATAACCGCTGGGAGGGTATCGACGAGTTCGTTGCGGTGGCCGAGTGCGTGCACTTCACGGCCGCTGCGCAGCGGCTGGGCGTGTCGTCGTCGCACGTCAGCCGCCAGATCGCCCGATTGGAAGAACGCCTGCAGACCCGCCTGCTTTATCGCAGCACGCGCCGGGTAGCGCTCACCGAGGCAGGGCAGACATTCCTCCAGCATTGCCAACGGCTGCAGGACGGCCGCGACGAAGCCTGGCGCGCCATGAGCGATCTGACCGGTGAACCCAAGGGGCTGCTGCGCCTGACCTGCGCCGTGGCCTATGGCGAGCGCTTCATCGTGCCGCTGGTCACGCGCTTCATGGGCCTGTACCCGCAACTGCGCGTGGAGATCGAGCTGAGCAACCGCACCCTCGATCTGCTCCACGAAGGCCTCGACCTGGCCATCCGCCTGGGGCGCCTGCAGGACTCGCGATTGGTGGCAACCAGATTGGCGCCGCGGCGAATGTTCCTGTGCGCCTCACCGCACTACCTGGCGCGCTACGGACGGCCTCACAGCGTGTCGGAATTGACGCGGCACAACTGCCTGGTGGGCAGTTCGGATATCTGGGCGCTACAGGTCGATGGCAAGGAGCAGGCACAACGCGTGCAGGGCAACTGGCGCTGCAACAGTGGCCAGGCGGTGCTCGAAGCGGCGCTGCAGGGTGTGGGGCTGTGTCAGTTGCCTGATTACTATGTGCTCGAACACCTGCGCAGCGGTGCGCTGGTGTCGCTGCTCGAAGCGCATCAACCCCCCAACACGGCGGTGTGGGGGCTTTATCCGCAACAGCGGCACTTGTCGCCGAAGATCAGGAAGCTGGTCGATTATCTGCGAGAAGGGTTGGCCGAGAGGCCAGAGTATCTGTAGGAGCGGCCATCGGCCGCGAACCACGCCCGCGCCCCACCCTTCAGCCACGCATCGCCCAGCGCTGGCGCAGCCACTCCAGATCCTCCGGCCGGGTCACCTTGAGGTTGTCCGCCCGGCCCTCCACCAGCTTCGGTGCGAAACCGGCCCACTCGATGGCAGAGGCCTCGTCGGTAATCGCCACTCCGGCCACCAGGCTATCAGCCAGAGCTCGATGCAGGGCGCCCAGACGAAACATCTGCGGCGTGAACGCCTGCCAGATCGTGCTGCGATCCACCGTGTGCTGAACCCGCCCAGCCGCATCGGCACGCTTGAGCGTGTCCCGCGCCGGCACGGCCAACAAGCCGCCGACGCTGTCATCAGCCAGCTCGGCAAGCAGTTTGTCGAGGTCGGTGCGAGAAAGGTTGGGCCGCGCCGCATCGTGCACCAGCACCCAATCACTGCCGTCGGCGCCCTGGGCGTGTAAATGCAGCAAGGCGTTGAGCACCGAGTCGGCACGCTCGCGACCACCGGCCACGCGCTGGATCAGCTCGTTGCTGGCACTGGGCAGATCGGGCCAGAAGGGGTCATCGGCGGCGATACTGACGACCACGCCCTTGAGCTGTGGATGGCCGAGGAAACAGTCGATGCTGTGTTCCAGGATCGTGCGACCGCCCAAGGTCAGGTACTGCTTGGGGCGGTCCGCTGCCATGCGCGCACCCACGCCGGCGGCCGGAATCACTGCCCAGAAGGCTGGCAGCGAGGTGTTCATTGGGCCAACTGGTAGAGGGTTTCACCCTCCTTGACCATGCCCAGTTCATGGCGAGCGCGTTCTTCGACGGTCTCCATGCCCTTTTTCAATTCGAGTACTTCGGCGTCCATCACGCGATTGCGTTCCAGCAGCCGTTCGTTCTCGGCATGCTGTTCGGCGATCTGCTGTTTCAGCTCGGCTACCTGCTTGAGACTTCCGTTTCCGACCCACAGGCGATACTGCAAACCACCCAAGAGCAGAAGCAAGACAAGAAACAACCAATAAGGACTGCGCATCACGTTACCCAGTGGTAAAAAACTTCAACTCTGCGACCAGATAGCACGAAGCCTGGCATCCGCCAGGCTCCGCATGTCGTCTTTCTACCATCTATTGCTTAGCCGCGAAACTCGTCGCGACCACGATAGATCGCCTTGGAACCCAACTGCTCTTCGATACGCAGCAGTTGGTTGTACTTGGAAACACGGTCCGAACGGCACAGCGAGCCGGTCTTGATCTGGCCGGCAGCGGTGCCCACGGCCAGGTCGGCAATGGTCGAATCTTCGGTTTCACCGGAACGGTGCGAGATCACCGCGGTGTAGCCGGCAGCCTTGGCCATCTGGATGGCTTCCAGGGTTTCGGTCAAGGTACCGATCTGGTTGAACTTGATCAGGATCGAGTTGGCGATCTTCTTGTCGATGCCTTCCTTGAGGATCTTGGTGTTGGTCACGAACAGGTCGTCACCCACCAGCTGGACTTTTTCGCCGATCTTGTCGGTGAGGATCTTCCAGCCGGCCCAGTCGGATTCGTCCAGACCGTCTTCGATCGAGATGATCGGATAGCGCTCGGTCAGGCCCTTGAGGTATTCGGCGAAACCCTCGGCGTCGAACTTGTGACCTTCGCCGGCCAGGTCGTAGGTGCCGTTTTCGAAGAATTCGCTGGCAGCGCAGTCCAGTGCCAGGGTCACGTCGGTGCCCAGCTTGTAGCCGGCTTTCTCGACGGCTTCGGCAATGGCGCTCAAGGCGTCTTCGTTGGACGCAAGGTCCGGCGCGAAACCACCTTCGTCACCCACGGCAGTGCTCAGGCCGCGAGCCTTCAATACCGCCTTGAGGTGATGGAAGATCTCGGTGCCCATGCGCAGGGCGTCGGAAAAGGTCTTGGCGCCGACCGGCTGGACCATGAATTCCTGAATGTCGACGTTGTTGTCGGCATGCTCGCCACCGTTGATGATGTTCATCATCGGCACGGGCATGGAGTAGACGCCCGGCGTGCCATTGAGGTTGGCGATGTGCGCGTACAGCGGCAGGTCCTGATCCTGCGCGGCGGCCTTGGCAGCGGCCAGGGACACGGCGAGGATGGCATTGGCGCCCAGCGAAGCCTTGTTCTCGGTCCCGTCCAGGGCAATCATGGCGTGATCCAGACCCTTCTGGTCGACCGGATCCTTGCCCAGCAGCGCATCGCGAATCGGGCCATTGATGTTGGCCACAGCCTTCAGAACGCCCTTGCCCATGTAGCGGCTCTTGTCGCCGTCACGCAGTTCCAGCGCTTCGCGCGAACCGGTGGAAGCGCCCGACGGTGCGCAGGCGCTGCCGATGATGCCGTTTTCCAGAAGCACGTCGGCTTCCACGGTAGGGTTGCCACGGGAGTCGAGAACTTCACGACCTTTGATGTCGACGATTTTTGCCATTGTTATGAACACTCCAAAGTAGACGAGAACGACGCAGCGGGGGTCTTGGTGGCCCATTCGCGGGCAGAGACCCGCTCCCACATGGAGCCGTGTGAGAGCGGGTCTCTGCCCGCGAAAGGTTCACCACAACAAATCGGGCACTACTTTACCGCAATCAGGCCGTTTCGATCGCCGGGAAACCTTTGACCAATTCATCCAGCGCCTTGAGCTGGGCAAGAAACGGTTCCAGCTTGTCCAGGCGCAGCGCGCAGGGGCCGTCGCACTTGGCGTTGTCCGGGTCCGGGTGGGCTTCCAGAAACAGACCGGCCAGGCCCTGGCTCAGGCCAGCCTTGGCCAGGTCGGTGACCTGGGCGCGACGGCCACCGGCCGAGTCGCTGCGACCGCCCGGCATCTGCAGGGCGTGGGTCACGTCGAAGAACACCGGGTACTCGAACGACTTCATGATGCCGAAGCCGAGCATGTCCACTACCAGGTTGTTGTAGCCGAAGCTCGAACCGCGCTCGCAGAGGATCAACTGGTCGTTACCGGCTTCCTCGCACTTGGTCAGGATGTGTTTCATTTCCTGCGGTGCAAGGAACTGGGCTTTCTTGATGTTGATCACCGCGCCGGTCTTGGCCATGGCCACCACCAGATCGGTCTGGCGCGAGAGGAAGGCGGGCAACTGGATGATGTCGCAGACTTCGGCGACCACGGCGGCCTGTTCAGGCTCGTGAACGTCGGTGATCAGCGGCACGTTGAAGGTCTTCTTGATCTCCTCGAAGATGCGCATGCCCTCATCCAGGCCGGGGCCGCGGTAGGAGGTCACCGAAGAACGGTTGGCCTTGTCGAAGCTGGCCTTGAACACGTAGGGGATGCCAAGCTTGTCGGTCACACGCACGTACTCTTCACAGACCTTGAGGGCCATGTCGCGTGATTCCAGCACGTTCATGCCACCGAACAGCACGAACGGCTTGTCGTTGGCGATCTCGATGTCACCAACGCGGATGATCTTCTGCGCCATGGTAATCAGGCCTTCTTCTGATGTTGAGCCAATGCTGCCTTGACGAAGCCGGTGAACAACGGATGACCGTCACGCGGCGTCGAGGTGAACTCGGGGTGGAACTGGCAGGCCACGAACCACGGATGGTCCTTGGACTCGACCACTTCGACCAGCGCGCCGTCACCCGAGCGCCCGGAGACGACGAGCCCGGCTTCGACCAGTTGCGGCAGCAGGTTGTTGTTCACTTCGTAGCGATGACGATGACGCTCGACGATCACGTCGCGGGCGTAGCAATCGTGGACCTTGGAGCCGCCGACCAGTTGGCAGTCCTGCGCGCCCAGGCGCATGGTGCCGCCCAGGTCGGAGGCTTCGGTACGGGTTTCCACGGCACCGGTGGCGTCTTCCCACTCGGTGATCAGGCCGACGACCGGATGGCCGCTGGCGCGATCGAATTCGGTGGAGTTGGCGTCTTTCCAGCCCATGACGTTACGAGCGAACTCGATGACTGCCACTTGCATGCCCAGGCAGATACCCAGGTACGGCACCTTGTTCTCGCGAGCGTACTGCACGGCGGTAATCTTGCCTTCCACGCCACGCAGGCCAAAGCCGCCGGGCACCAGAATCGCGTCGACGCCTTCGAGCAGGGCCGTGCCCTGGTTCTCGATGTCTTCGGAATCGATGTAGCGCAGGTTGACCTTGGTGCGGTTGCTGATGCCGGCATGGCTCATCGCTTCGATCAGCGACTTGTAGGCATCGAGCAGTTCCATGTACTTGCCGACCATGGCGATGGTCACTTCGTGTTCGGGGTTCAGCTTGGCATCGACCACCGCTTCCCATTCGGACAGGTCGGCGCCGCCGCACTGCAGGCCGAAGCGCTCGACGACGAAGTCATCCAGGCCCTGAGAGTGCAGGATGCCCGGGATCTTGTAGATGGTGTCGGCGTCTTCGAGGGCAATCACTGCACGCTCTTCGACGTTGGTGAACTGAGCGATCTTGCGGCGCGACGACGTGTCGATCGGGTGATCGGAACGGCACACCAGCACATCAGGCTGCAAGCCGATGGAGCGCAGTTCCTTGACCGAATGCTGGGTCGGCTTGGTCTTGGTCTCGCCAGCGGTGGCAATGTAGGGGACCAGCGTCAGGTGCATCAGCATGGCGCGCTTGGCACCGACCTCGAAACGCAGCTGGCGGATCGCTTCCAGGAACGGCTGGGATTCGATGTCGCCAACGGTGCCGCCGATCTCGACCATGGCCACGTCGGCATCGCCGGCGCCCTTGATGATGCGCCGCTTGATCTCGTCGGTGATGTGCGGGATGACCTGGATGGTCGCGCCCAGGTAATCACCACGGCGCTCCTTGCGCAGCACGTGCTCGTAGACGCGGCCGGTGGTGAAGTTGTTGTTCTGGGTCATGGTCGTGCGGATGAACCGCTCGTAGTGGCCCAGGTCCAGGTCGGTCTCGGCGCCGTCGTGGGTGACGAACACTTCACCGTGCTGGAACGGGCTCATGGTGCCCGGGTCGACGTTGATGTACGGGTCCAGCTTGAGCATGGTGACTTTGAGCCCCCGCGCCTCCAGGATGGCCGCCAATGAAGCCGAGGCAATGCCTTTCCCCAATGAAGAAACAACACCGCCCGTGACGAAGATGTAGCGCGTCATGAAAAACCCTAGAAGTCTGCGTTAAAGCGGCAGAAGCCGCCGGGGAAAGCGAAGGAAGGCCGAAGCCCCCGACGGCCAAAAACGGTTTGGCAATCGGCAACGTCCGTGAATCCGGTGGGCTCACAGAAGTTGTATCAAGAAGGGAGCGTAGTCTACCGGATTCCCCCTTTCATCTCAAACTCTGCTCGCCGGTTGTGGGCGACCAGAGCAGTCGACCTTCGATGGCGGACAGCGGCAGGTTGGCCACGGCGACCAAGCGGTCGTCGATGAACAGCAGCGGCAGACGATCGCGCACGAACCCCGGCAGCCGGCTTTCATTGAGCAAGCGCTTGAGGTCACGCTCGCCGCGAACGGGCAGGCGCAGGCGCTCGCCGCCCTGGCGGTAGCGGATCTGCGCATGCCCCGGCAACGGGCCGCCCTGCCAATGCACTTCGCCGTTGCCGATCAGCTGCAAGGCGTGTTCGGTGTCTGGCCAATCCTGACAGGAGGGCTGGGCCTGCGACCATTGGCCACTGACCCACCAGATCCGCCCGTGGGCCCTGTGCAGCTCGCCGTCGGCCAAGCGCCAGAGGGGCGTTGCTGCGGGATCCGCATCTCGCAAGGACGTCCAGCCTACCCAATGCTGGGTGTCGGGCAAGCGCGTCAGGGGTGCAAGCCAGTACTGCAAGGCATTGCGCTGACGGCTTTCGGACAGGGTGCGAAGCGGCGCCAGGGCCAGGCTGGGCAATGCCAGCCAGGAAAGCTCGGCCGCTGCGTGCGCAGGCTCAAGGTCCGCGGCGGCCAGCTCATCCAGCAGCTGCGCCGCTTCGCTCAAGTGCGCGGCGGCCCTGACGATGCTGCTGGCAGCCTGGGGCCAGCGCGCCGCGATCACGGGCAGGACTTTGCCGCGCAGATAGTTGCGAGAAAAGCGCGTATCGCCGTTCGAAGGGTCTTCGATCCACTGCAGATCGTGGCTGCGCGCGTAGCCAAGCAATTCGGCGCGAGGCTCGTCAAGCAACGGCCTGACCAGTATCCCCTGCCCCTGCGGTCGCTGCCTGGGCATTGCCGCAAGCCCTCGCACGCCAGCGCCGCGCAGCAGACGAAACAGTACGGTTTCGGCCTGGTCGTCCTGGTGCTGGGCGGCGAACAGCACATCAGCGGCGCCGAGCAGCGCATCGAAAGCGCGATAGCGCGCCCGGCGCGCGGCTTGCTCCAGGCTGGCACCGGTTTCGACTTGAACCCTGATGATGCGCAATGGCACATCGAGCTGATCGCAAAGGGCTTGGCAATGGGCAGGCCAGGTGTCGGCGACCGCTTGCAGGCCGTGATGGATATGAATGGCGGTCAACGCCGGACGGTTGGGCGCGCTGGCCAACAGGTGCAGCAGGACGGTGGAGTCTAGACCGCCGGAGAAGGCGACGTACCAGGCAGGGGCTTGCAGATAAGGCTGCAACCTGTTGCTCAAGCGCTGGGCCAGGGCGGAGGGTTCACGCATGGGGCGACCCCTTTCTGGTGCATGAATCAGGATCGGCGGTGCTGCCTTCGCGGGCAGAGGCCTCTGCCGCCCGCCCCGCTCCCACAATGGACGAAGGTGGGAGCGGGCTCTGCCCGCGAAGGGCGCGCCGCGATCTCGGACCTTACAACCCGTAGCTCATCAACCGGTCATAGCGGCGGCCGAGCAAGGTCTCGGTGTCGAAACCCTTGAGCATGTCCAGCTGGCTGGTCAGTTCGGCGCGAATCAGGGCCGAGGCAGCGGCCGGATCGCGATGTGCGCCACCCAGCGGCTCATCGATCACCTTGTCGACGATGCCCAGGTGATTCAGGCGCTCAGCGGTAATACCCATGGCTTCTGCGGCGTCCGGCGCCTTTTCGGCCGTCTTCCACAGAATCGACGCGCAACCTTCGGGCGAAATCACCGCATAGGTCGAATACTGCAACATGTTCAGCTGGTCGCAGACGCCGATGGCCAGCGCACCACCGGAGCCCCCTTCGCCAATGACCGTGGCGATGATCGGCGTCTTCAGCCGCGCCATCACCCGCAGGTTCCAGGCAATCGCTTCGCTCTGGTTGCGCTCTTCGGCATCGATACCCGGATAGGCGCCCGGCGTGTCGATGAAGGTGAGGATCGGCATCTTGAAGCGCTCGGCCATTTCCATCAGGCGGCAGGCCTTGCGATAGCCTTCAGGGCGCGGCATGCCGAAGTTGCGACGGACTTTCTCGCGCACTTCACGGCCTTTCTGGTGGCCAATGATCATCACCGGCTGGTCGTCGAGGCGGGCGACACCACCGACGATGGCAGCGTCGTCGGAGAAATGCCGATCACCGTGCAGCTCATCGAATTCGCTGAAGATGTGCTGGATGTAGTCCAGGGTGTACGGGCGGCGCGGGTGACGCGCCAGCCGGGCAATCTGCCAGCTGGTCAGGTTGCCGAAGATGCTTTCGGTCAGCGTGCGGCTTTTGTCTTGCAGGCGAGAGATCTCGTCGCCGATGTTCAACGAATTGTCGTTGCCTACCAGGCGCAGCTCTTCGATCTTGGCTTGCAGGTCCGCGATCGGCTGTTCGAAATCAAGAAAATTCGGGTTCATAGGCATCCGTCTTGGGTCGACGGCCAAGCGGCCGGCCGGTTGATCCGTTTGGCGCCATACCTTAAAGGAAACGGCGCGTTCAGGTCGAGTTTATTAATTGTGGTCGAACCCGCCCCGCAGGGCCAGTTCAACGATATTGCAGAAAGACGTTCTCGCGGCCGAACTGGTCACGCAGCGCTTGAATCAAGCTGTCGGCAGGGTCGATGCGCCAGCCTTCGCCGAACTGCAGCGTCGCCTTGGCATTGCTGCTGGTGTACTCCATGGTGATCGGACAGGCGCCACGGTGCTGGCGGCACAATTCGCCAAGCCAGCTCAGCCGGTCACCCCCCAGCCCATCGGCGTGCACCTTGAGGCGCAGGCTTTCGGCCAGGTTGGTGCGCGCATCCTCCATGCTCATCACGCGCTTGACGCGCAGGCGCAGCCCCCCGGAAAAATCGTCGTTGCTGACCTCCCCTTCCACCACCACCATGGCATCGGTCTGCAGCAGCGACTGAGCGGACATGAAGGCGTCGGCGAACAGCGACGCCTCGATACGTGCCGAACGGTCATCGAGGGTGATGAAGCCCATCTTGTCGCCCTTCTTGTTCTTCATCACCCGCAGGGCGATGACCATGCCGGCCACCGTCTGGGTCTCGCGCGAAGGCTTGAGGTCGATGATGCGCTGGCGTGCGAAGCGGCGGATCTCGCCTTCGTATTCGTCGATCGGGTGCCCGGTCAGGTACAGCCCCAAAGTTTCCTTCTCGCCGCGCAGCCGCTCCTTGAGCGTGAGTTCCTTGGCCTTGCGGTGGCTGGCATAGACATCGGCATCGGCTTCGACGAACACCCCGCCAAACAGGTCGTCGTGGCCGCTGTCGTGGGTGCGTGCAGTCTGTTCCGCTGCTTTGATCGCCCCTTCCATGGCTGACAGCAAAACGGCGCGGTTGCGGTCGATATTGGCCTGGTAGGCCTTGGTTTCATCGTGGAAGTGCGGGCCCAGCCGGTCGATCGCACCGCTGCGGATCAGGCCGTCGAGGGTGCGCTTGTTGATGCGCTTGAGGTCGACGCGCTCGCAGAAGTCGAACAGGTCCTTGAACGGACCGGCCTGGCGCGCCTCGATGATCGCTTCCACCGGGCCTTCGCCGACACCCTTGATCGCGCCCAGCCCATAGACGATGCGACCGTCGTCGTTGACCGTGAACTTGAACTCGGAATTGTTCACGTCCGGCGCGTCCAGGCGCAGCTTCATGGTGCGCACTTCTTCGATCAGGGTCACGACCTTGTCGGTGTTGTGCATGTCCGCCGAGAGTACCGCAGCCATGAACGGCGCCGGGTAGTGGGTCTTGAGCCAGGCGGTCTGGTAAGACACCAGGCCATAGGCGGCAGAGTGGGACTTGTTGAAACCGTAGCCGGCGAATTTTTCCACCAGGTCGAAAATGTTGCCGGCCAGGTCCGGGTCGATATTGTTGTTTGCGCAGCCGTCAATGAAGCCACCGCGCTGCTTGGCCATCTCCTCGGGTTTCTTCTTGCCCATGGCGCGGCGCAGCATGTCGGCGCCACCCAGGGTGTAGCCGGCCATCACCTGGGCGATCTGCATCACCTGCTCCTGATACAGGATGATGCCGTAGGTCGGCGCCAGCACCGGCTTCAAGCCTTCGTACTGGTAGTCCGAGTGCGGATAGGCCAGCTCGGCGCGGCCGTGCTTGCGGTTGATGAAGTCGTCCACCATGCCCGACTGCAGCGGGCCCGGTCGAAACAGGGCCACCAGGGCGATCAGGTCTTCCAGGCAGTCGGGCTTGAGCTTCTTGATCAGCTCCTTCATGCCACGCGACTCGAGCTGGAACACCGCCGTGGTCTCGGCCTTCTGCAGCAACTGGTAGGTCGGTTTGTCGTCGAGCGGAATGAACGCGATGTCCAGCGGCGCTTCGTCGACCTTGGCACGGTCGCGGTTGATGGTCTTCAACGCCCAGTCGATGATGGTCAGGGTGCGCAGGCCGAGGAAGTCGAACTTGACCAGGCCGGCGGCTTCCACGTCATCTTTGTCGAACTGAGTCACCAGGCCGTCGCCGGCCTCGTCGCAGTAGATCGGCGCGAAGTCGGTCAGCTTGGTCGGCGCGATTACCACACCACCGGCGTGCTTGCCGACGTTACGCACCACGCCCTCGAGCTTGCGCGCCATGTCCCAGATTTCCGCGGCCTCTTCATCGACCTTGATGAAGTCGCGGAGAATTTCTTCCTGTTCGTAGGCTTTTTCCAGGGTCATGCCGACTTCGAACGGAATCATCTTGGACAGCCGGTCCGCCAGGCCATAGGACTTGCCCTGCACCCGCGCCACGTCGCGCACCACCGCCTTGGCCGCCATGGAACCGAAGGTGATGATCTGGCTCACGGCATTGCGGCCATACTTGTCGGCCACGTAGTCGATGACCCGGTCGCGGCCATCCATGCAGAAGTCGACGTCGAAGTCGGGCATGGAGACCCGCTCGGGGTTGAGAAAGCGCTCGAACAGCAAGTCGTATTCCAGCGGATCGAGGTCGGTGATCTTCTGTACATAGGCCACCAGCGAGCCTGCGCCCGAACCTCGCCCCGGACCGACCGGCACGCCGTTGCTCTTGGCCCACTGGATGAAGTCCATCACGATCAGGAAGTAGCCGGGAAAGCCCATCTGGATGATGATGTCGAGCTCGAAATTCAGCCGGTCGACATAGACCTGGCGGCGCGCCTCGTAATCCTCGGTGGTGTCCCTGGGCAGCAGCACGGCGAGGCGTTCTTCCAGGCCGTCGAACGAGACCTTGCGGAAGTACTCGTCAATGGTCATGCCATCGGGAATCGGATAGTCGGGCAGGAAGTGCTTGCCCAGCTTGACGTCGATGTTGCAACGCCTGGCGATCTCGACAGTGTTTTCCAGCGCCTCGGGCAAGTCGCTGAACAGCTCGGCCATTTCCTCGGCGCTCTTGAGGTACTGCTGGTCGCTGTAGTTCTTGTTGCGGCGCGGGTCGTCCAGCGCCCGCCCTTCACCGATGCACACGCGGGTTTCGTGGGCTTCGAAGTCTTCCTGCTTGATGAAGCGCACGTCGTTGGTGGCGACCAGCGGCGCCCCCAGACGGTCGGCCAATGCTACGGCCGCGTGCAGGTACTCCTCGTCGTTGGTGCGATTGGTCCGCTGCACCTCGACGTAGAAGCGCTCGGGGAAAATCGCCATCCATTCGCGCAACAGGTTGTCGGCATCGCCCGGGTAACCACCCAGCAGCGCCATGCCGATCTCGCCCTCCTTGCCCGCCGACAGGCAGATCACCCCATCACTAGCTTCGGCCACCCACTGCCGTTCGACGATCACCTGGCCGTTGCGCTGGCCCTCGATGAAGCCACGGGAAATCAGTTCGGTGATGTTGCGATAGCCCACTGCGTTCATTGCCAGCAGGCTGATGCGGCTCAACTGGCCATCGGGGTCGCGGTTGGCCAGCCACAGGTCGGCGCCGCAGATGGGCTTGATGCCGGCGCCCATGGCGGCCTTGTAGAACTTCACCAGCGAACACATGTTGTTCTGGTCGGTCACCGCCACCGCCGGCATGTTCATGCCGGCCAGCGCCTTGACCAGCGGCTTGATCCGCACCAGGCCGTCGACCAGCGAGTATTCGGTGTGCAGGCGAAGATGAACGAAGGAAACCGACATGTTGATCCTATGGGTTGCGGTAGAACGACAAGGCCCGGATTGTACCGGGCCTTGATCAAAACATCAGCCTGCTAGACCCAGGCGGGCGCTTGATCACTGCTTTCACGCGCCTGCCATGCGGCGCGGACCGGTGCGAACGAACGCCGGTGAATGGGCGTCGGCCCCAGTCGGGCCAAGGCTTCCAGGTGCACTGGCGTGGGGTAGCCCTTGTGCCCGCCCATGCCGTAGCCAGGGTAGATCAATTCGAACGCGGACATTTCCCGATCGCGACTGACCTTGGCCAGGATCGAAGCAGCGGCAATCGCCGGGACCTTGGCATCGCCCTGGATCACCGGCGCGCTGGGCACGTCCAGCTGCGGGCAGCGATTGCCGTCGATCAAGGCAAGCCTTGGTGTGATGCTCAAACCCTGTACCGCGCGCTGCATGGCCAGCATGGTTGCGTGAAGAATGTTCAGGCGGTCGATCTCTTCGACTTCGGCGCGAGCGATGCACCAGGCCAGGGCTTTCTCGCAGATCTCTTCGTAAAGCAGTTCACGACGCGCTTCGGTAAGCTTTTTCGAATCGTTGAGCCCGAGGATCGGCCGCCGCGGATCGAGAATCACCGCTGCGGTCACCACCGCGCCGCACAGCGGCCCGCGGCCGACTTCGTCGACACCGGCAACCAGTTCCTCTACCAGATCGAAATCCAGGCCCATCTGCAGTTGCCTGCTCGTCTGTGGAGGCTTAGCCATCGTTCCTGCCTATCAGTTGCAACACGGCCTCGGCCGCCTGGTTGGACGCATCACGGCGCAGCGTGCGGTGAATCGCATCGAAGCCGCTGGTCTGTTCTTCGCCGCTCGCCAGCAGGGGCAGCAGCCGATCAACCAGGGCCTTAGGCGTGGCGTCATCCTGCAGCAGCTCGGGGACCAGCATGCGCTGGGCCAGCAGGTTGGGCAACGACACGTAGGGGCTCTTGACCATGCGCTTGAGGATCCAGTATGTCAGTGGCGCCAGCCGGTAGGCGACCACCATCGGGCGCTTGTACAACAGGGCTTCGAGGGTGGCCGTGCCGGATGCGATCAGTACCGCATCACAGGCGGCCAGCGCGGTGTGCGAGTCGCCGTCGAGCAAGGTCACCGGCAGTTTGCGCCCCACGAGCATCTGCTCCAGCTGCGCGCGGCGCTGCGGGTTGGCGCAGGGAATCACGAAGCGCGTGTGCGGTTGCGACTGCAACAGCAACTGGGCGCTGTCGAGGAACAACCCGCCCAGGCGACCGACTTCGCCGCCGCGACTGCCCGGCATCAGTGCCACGACCGGAAAATCACCCGTCAGACCCAGCTGTGCGCGGGCCTGGCCACGATCGGCCTGCAGCGCAATGGTGTCGGCCAAGGGATGGCCGACGAAACGGACCGGTACGCCCTGCTCTTCGTAGAACCTGGCTTCGAAGGGCAGCAGCGTGAGCATCAGGTCGCAGCCATGGCGAATCTTCAGCACGCGCTTCTGCCGCCACGCCCACACCGAAGGGCTGACGTAGTGCACGGTCTTGATGCCAGCCTGGCGCAGCTTAAGCTCGATGTTGAGCGTGAAGTCGGGAGCGTCGATGCCAATGAACACGTCCGGCTTGCACGCGATCAGCTCGGCAATCAGCTGCTTGCGCCGTGCCAGCAGTTCGCGCAGACGACCCAGCACCTCGACCAGGCCCATGACCGACAGGCGCTCCATGGGGAAGCGGCTGACCAGCCCTTCGGCTTCCATCAGAGGACCACCGACGCCGATGAACTGAACGTGCGGGTGGCGCGCCTTGAGCGCACGCATCAGCCCCGAACCCAGAATATCGCCGCTGGCTTCGCCTGCCACCAATGCCACGGTCAGCGCTACGGGGTGTGACATCAGCGGGTAATGCCGCGGGTCGAAGACTGGATCGACTTGAGGAAAACGTCGACTTCGGGGTGCAGACGTGCAGGCTCGGCCAGATCGAGCAATGCCTGCTCCACGGTCAAGCCTCGGCGATAGACCGTCTTGTAGGCACGGCGCAGAGCATGGATGGCGTCATCGCTGAAGCCACGACGGCGCATGCCTTCGAAATTCATGCTGCGGGCTTCGGCCGGGTTGCCGAACACCGTGACATAGGCCGGGACGTCCTTGCCGATGGCCGTGCCCATGCCCGAAAAGCTGTGGGCACCGATATGGCAGTACTGGTGAACCAGGGTGAAACCGGAAAGGATCGCCCAGTCATGCACATGCACGTGGCCGGCCAGTGCCGTGTTGTTGACCAGGATGCAGTGGTTGCCGATCACGCTGTCGTGCCCGATGTGGGCGTACGCCATGATCAGGTTGTGATCGCCCAGCGTGGTTTCGGCGCGGTCCTGCACGGTGCCACGGTGAATGGTCACGCCTTCGCGGATGACGTTGTGGTCACCGATGACCAGGCGCGTTTCTTCGCCCTTGTACTTGAGGTCCGGCGTGTCTTCCCCGATGGAGGAAAACTGGTAGATGCGATTGTGCCTGCCGATGCGGGTCGGCCCCTTGAGGATGACATGGGGACCGATCACGGTGCCCTCGCCGATTTCCACGCCCGCACCAACGATCGACCAAGGGCCGACTTCGACGCCATCTGCCAGAACGGCGGACGGGTCGATGATGGCGCGAGGGTCAATCAAACTCATAGCTTGCGTTCCGCACAGATGATCTCGGCCGAGCAGACCGGCTTGCCGTCGACCGAAGCCTTGCAGTCGAACTTCCAGATCTGTCGCTTGCAGCTGATGAACTTGGCTTCCAGGATCAGTTGGTCACCGGGCAGCACGGGCTGACGGAAACGCAGTTTGTCCGAACCCACGAAGTAGTAGAGCGTACCGTCGGCCGGTTTGACGTCGAGCATCTTGAAACCAAGAATGCCGGCAGCCTGGGCCATGGCCTCGATGATCAACACGCCCGGCATGATCGGGTGCGCAGGGAAGTGACCATTGAAGAACGGCTCGTTGATGCTGACATTCTTGTAGGCGCGAATGCTCTGGCTTTCGACGTCCAGCTCCACTACGCGATCCACCAGCAGGAAGGGATAGCGGTGCGGCAGGTATTCGCGAATCTCGTTGATGTCCATCATTTCGGGGGGAAGCCTGTAGTAAAGATAGGGAGCGCGCGGCTGACGCGCGACACTCCTATTGCAAATCAAGGGGCAGTCTAGCGGCTGGGCACACTTGATATGGAAAGGGTATCAGCCATCAGATGACGCTTTACCGCCTTGGGTCACTGCCTCGACACGCTTTTCCACCTGCTTGAGGCGGCGCGCCATGTCGTCCAACTGCCGCAGTCGCGCGGCGCTCTTGCGCCACTCGGCCGCTGGCTGCATCGCCGTACCCGACGAATAGGCACCGGGTTCGGTGATCGAATGGGTCACCATGGTCATGCCGGTGATGAATACCCCATCGCAAATCTCGATGTGCCCGACCAGGCCTACACCGCCTGCGAGCATGCAATTCTTGCCGATCTTGCTGCTTCCCGAGATGCCGACACAGGCGGCCATGGCGGTGTTGTCGCCAATCTGCACGTTGTGGGCAATCTGGATCTGGTTGTCGAGCTTCACGCCATTGCCGATCAGGGTATCGGCCAACGCGCCGCGGTCCACGGCGGTGTTCACGCCAATCTCGCAGTCGTCACCGATGCTGACCCCGCCGATCTGGGCGATCTTCTGCCAGACGCCCTTCTCGTTGGCGAAGCCAAAGCCCTCGCCACCCAGCACCGCACCGGACTGTATGACCACGCGCTTGCCGATGCGCACGTCGTGATAGAGGGTCACGCGCGGCGCCAACCAGCCACCTTCACCGATCTCGCATCGCGCACCGATGAAGCAATGCGCGCCGACGGTCACCCCGGCAGCGATCCGGGCACCGCTTTCGATCACGGCGAACGGCCCGACACTGGCGGCAGCATCGACCTGAGCGTCGGCTGCAATGACAGCCGTGGGATGAACACCGGCACTGGCGCGAGGCTTGGGATCGAACAGGTGGGAAATGCGCGCATAGGCGAGGTAGGGATCGGGAACGATCAATGCATCGCCCTGAAAACCTTCGGCATCGGCCGCCTTGAGCAGTACGGCGCCGGCATGGCTGTCGGGGAGGAACTTGCGGTACTGCGGGTTGGCCAGAAAGCTCAGCTGAGCTGGGCCGGCCTCCTGCAAGGTGGCCAGCCCAGTGATGATCTTCTCCGGGTCGCCACTGACCGTGGCCCCCAGGAACTCGGCCAACTGGCCGAGCTTCATGGTCGCTGTCATATCAGCGCGACTGATTCATGCGCTCGATGACCTGGCGCGTGATGTCGAACTGAGGCTTGACATCAATCACCGCACCGCGCTCCAGAACCAGGTCGAAGGCGCCCTTCTTGATGACTTCTTCAACGGCGCCGTCGAGCTTGGGCTTGAGCTGCTTGAGCATTTCGCGGTCGGCAACGGCCTTGGCTTCGTTCAGTTCCTTGGACTGGAACTGGAAGTCACGCGCTTTCTGCTTGAATTCGAGCTCCAGACGTTCGCGCTCGGGCTGGGCCATCTTGTCGCCACCGGCGACCAGGCGGTCCTGAATGCTTTTGGCGCTGCTTTCCAGGGTTTTCAGCTTGCTCAGTTGCGGGCCGAATTTCTTCTCGGCATCGACCGCGTATTTCTTCGCGGCGTCGGACTCGAGCAAGGCCATCTGATAGTTCAGAACGGCGATTTTCATGTCGGCGAAGGCCGGAGCAGCACCCAACGAGGCGGCGAGCGTCGCTGCCAGAACAACCATTTGAGTCAACTTGCGCACGATAAACTCCTACAAAATCCGTTGTTGTTGCCAAGGAACAGACCTTAGAAGGTCTGGCCCAGAGAGAATTGGAAGACTTGGGTTTCGGCATTGTCAGGCTTCTTGACCGGCATCGCCAGGCTGAAGCTCAACGGGCCCAGGGCGGTGATCCAGGTCACGCCCAAGCCTGCGGAAACGGCCATGTTGGCGATGTCGATGTCGTTGCAACGCACGGTTTCACCTGTCGACGTCTTGCTGTCATTGCAGTTGGTGTCGAACACGTTACCCACGTCGACGAACAGCGAGGTGCGCAGCGAGCGCTGATCCTTGACGAACGGCAGCGGGAAGAGGACTTCGGCACCACCGGTGATCTGTACGTTACCACCGAACGCCAATGGGTCCTGATCTGGATCTTCAAGCGTACCGCGATCCCTGTTGAACTGACTCGGGGTACTGCGCGGACCCAACGTGCTGTCCTTGAAACCACGGACCGAGTTGAAACCACCGGCATAGTAGTTCTCGTAGAACGGCAGGCCGTCGGTGGAACCGTAGCCATCGCCGTAGCCCAGTTCGGTGTGGAAGCGCATGGTGTAGTTTTCGGTGATCGGCACGAACGCCTGGTTGCGATAATCGATCTTGAAGAACGACAGGTCGCTGCCAGGAATGGTCACTTCACCGGTCAAGCTTTGCGAAGCACCGCGGGTTGGCAGTACGCCCTTGTTCAAGGTAGACGACGACCAGCCGGCCGATGCCTTGAAGTTGAGGAACTTGTCGCCTTCCTTCTCGGTGAAATCGAAGATCTCTTCGACGGTGTAGTTGCCCGTCTTGATTTCGTCCTGCTGAACGCTCAGGCCGAAGGTCAGGCGCGAGGTTTCGCTGATCGGGTAGCCGAAGTTCATGCCGGCGCCGAGGCTGTCCACGGCGTAGCTGGCCACGTCGACGTCGAGGTCGTCGTAGTCGGTGGTGCGGTAGAACGCGTTGTAGCCCAGGCTGACGCCGTCCGGCGTGTAGTACGGATCGGTGTAGCTGAAGTTGTAACGGCTCTGGTATTCGCTGCGGGTCAGGCCGATGGACACACGGTTACCGGTACCCAGGAAGTTGTTCTGGCTGATCGAACCACCGAGGATCAGGCCGGCGCTCTGGGCGAAGCCGACGCTGGCGGTGATGGAACCGGAGGCTTGCTCTTCCACGGCGTAGTTGACGTCGACCTGGTCGTCGGTACCCGGCACGGCCGGCGTCTCGACGTTCACTTCCTTGAAGAAACCAAGGCGCTCGAGGCGGGTCTTGGATTGGTCGATCAGGTAGGTCGACGCCCAGCCGCCTTCCATCTGGCGCATTTCGCGACGCAGCACTTCGTCTTCCGACTTGGTGTTGCCGCGGAAGTTGATGCGGTTGACGTAGGCACGCTTGCCCGGATCGACGACGAAGGTAATGTCGACGGTGTGGTCATCGTCATGCGGCTGAGGCACGCCGTTGACGTTGGCAAAGGTGTAGCCGTCGTTACCGAGGCGGCGGGTGATCAGCTCGGACGTGGAGGTCATGACCTTGCGCGAGAAAACCTGGCCCTTCTTCACCAGCATCAGCTGCTGGACCTGATCTTCGGGAACCTTGAGGTCGCCGCTGAGCTTGACGTCGCGAACGGTGTATTTTTCACCTTCGTTGACGTTGACGGTGATGTAGACGTGCTTCTTGTCCGGGGTGATCGACACCTGGGTGGAAGCGATGTCCATGTTGATGTAGCCACGGTCCAGGTAGTAGGAACGCAGACGCTCCAGGTCACCGGACAGCTTTTCACGTGCGTACTTGTCATCGTTGCGGAAGAACGACAGCCAGTTGGACGTCTTGAGTTCGAACAGGTCGGTCAGGTCTTCTTCGGGGAAGACCGAGTTGCCCACCACGTTGATGTGCTGGATGGCCGCGACCGTGCCTTCGTTGATATTGATCTTCAGGGCCACACGGTTGCGTGGCTGAGTGACCACTTCGGTATCGACCGAGGCCGAGTAGCGACCCTGGGCGACGTACTGGCGCTGCAGCTCGTTGCGCACGCCTTCGAGGGTGGCGCGCTGGAAGATCTCGCCTTCGGCCAGACCGGACTGCTTGAGGCCCTTCATCAGGTCTTCGGTGGAGATGGCCTTGTTGCCTTCGATGTCGATACTGGCCACCGAGGGTCGTTCGACCACGGTGATCACCAGGACGTTACCGTCCCGGCCCAGCTGGATATCCTGGAAGAACCCGGTTTTAAAGAGTGCACGGGTCGATTCCACCAGGCGACCGTCGTCGGCCTGGTCACCTACGTTCAACGGCAACGCGCCAAACACGCTGCCGGCGGAAACCCGCTGCAGCCCGTTGACGCGGATATCGGAGATGGTGAAGGACGCGGCGTGAACTTCAGCGATCATCAGTACGGCAAGAACCGCAGTTAGCAGCAGACGTTTCATGAAGTCCTTTCTTATTCCAACTGGCAATAAACAAACTGCCGCAGAAGCGGCAGGTTCGCAAACGAGCGAAGCGTTACAGTCGACCCAGATCGTTTATCAGGGCAAGCAGCATGACCCCAACCACCAGACTGATGCCGATCTGGATTCCCCAACCCTGTACCCGATCGGAGACTGGGCGACCACGCACCCACTCGATCAGGTAGAACAACAGATGCCCCCCATCCAGTACTGGAATGGGCAGCAAATTGAGAACTCCGAGGCTTATGCTCAGGTAGGCGAGGAAATTCAGGAAATCCCCAAAACCCGACTGGGCCGAAGCGCCCGCCACTTTAGCAATGGTTATCGGTCCACTCAAGTTTTTTACCGAGAGCTCGCCGAACAGCATTTTCTTCAGGGAATCAAGGGTCAGCACGCTCATGGTCCAGGTACGCCTGGCGCCCTCGACCACGGCATCGAGCGGTCCGTAGCTGACTTCGCGCAGCATCTGCGGTGGCCACTCGACCGGTTTGACCCCAGCGCCGAGGTACCCGGCGGCCTTGCCTTCACCCTTGGAAACCAGGTTGACCGGGACATCCAGAGGAGCGTTGTCACGCTCCACGCGCAACACGATCCGGCTGTCCGGACGTTCGCGGACCAGGTCCACGACCTGCTGCCAATCGCCCAGGGGCTGGCCGTCCAGCGCCAGCAGGCGGTCTCCGGTACGCAGTCCGGCGGCCTGCGCCGGGCCGTTGGGATCCAGCTCGGCAAGTATCGGCGCCAGCGCCGGACGCCACGGACGGATGCCCAGCGAGCGGATCGGGTCGGGTTCGTCGGAGCCCTGCAGCCACTGGTTCAAGGCCAGCGAACGAGTGGCCTCATTGCTGGAGCCGGGTTCGCGCACGGTCAACTGCAAGGCACCGGTTTCGCCCAGGCGCCTTACCATTTGCAGGTTGACCGCCGCCCAGCCGGAGGTGCTTTCGCCATCCACCGCGACGATTTCCTCACCGGCCATCAGACCGGCGGTTGCCGCGATGCTGCCCGGCTCGACCGAGCCGACCACCGGCTTGAGCTGCTGAGTGCCGAGCATCGCCAGCAGCCAGAAGAACACCAGGGCGAGCAGAAAGTTGGCCGCAGGGCCGGCAGCGACGATGGCTATGCGCTGACGCACGCTCTTGCGATTGAACGACTGCTCGACCTGATCGGCCGGTACGTCACCCTCGCGCTCGTCGAGCATCTTGACGTAGCCACCCAGCGGAATCGCCGCGACGACGAACTCCGTGCCCTGGCGGTCATGCCAGCGCAACAGCGGCGTGCCGAAGCCCACCGAAAAACGCAGCACTTTGACGCCACAACGCCGTGCGACCCAGAAATGGCCGAACTCGTGAAAGGTAACCAGCACACCCAATGCCACCAGGGTGCCGATAATCATGTAGAGCGCACTCATAACTCTCTCCGAACTACGGCCATGCAGGGGTCAGCCCCCGTGCTGGTTCAACCATTGCTGGGCCAGATCCCGCGCGCGAGCGTCCGCGGCGAAGACCGTGTCGAGCGTATCCAGTGCGACCACCGGTTCCCGATTGAGGACGTCCTCGATCATACGCGGGATCTGCGGGTAGCGTATGCGACGCTCGAGGAACGCCGCCACCGCGATTTCGTTCGCCGCGTTGAGCATGGCCGGGGCACTGTCGCCCGCCTCCGCTGCCTGCCGAGCCAGGCGCAGGCAAGGAAAGCGCTGTTCATCGGGTGCTTCGAAATCAAGCCGCGCGATGGCGAACAGGTCCAGGGGTGCCACCCCCGAATCGACACGTTGCGGCCAGGCCATGGCATGGGCAATCGGCGTGCGCATATCGGGGTTGCCCAACTGCGCCAGCACCGAGCCGTCGACATAGTCGACCAGGGAATGGATCACGCTCTGCGGGTGCACGACCACTTCGATCTGCGCGGGTCGCGCGTCGAACAGCCAGCACGCCTCGATCAGCTCCAGGCCCTTGTTCATCATGCTGGCCGAGTCGACGGAAATCTTGCGTCCCATCGACCAGTTGGGATGAGCGCACGCCTGCTCCGGCGTGACCTGTTCCAATTCTTCCAGCGGCGTCTGTCGAAACGGACCACCCGACGCAGTCAGCAGTATCCGCCGCACGCCGACATTACCCAGGCCACGCTCGAAATCACCGGGCATGCACTGGAAAATCGCGTTGTGTTCGCTGTCGATCGGCAGCACCACGGCACCGCTGTCGCGCACGGCCTGCATGAACAGCGCGCCCGACATGACCAGTGCTTCCTTGTTGGCCAACAGCACTTTCTTGCCAGCATGAACCGCGGCCAAGGTCGGGCGCAGCCCGGCTGCACCGACGATGGCCGCCATCACGGCATCCACTTCCGGTGCCGCAGCCACCTGGCAAAGCCCTTCTTCACCTGCCAGCACTTCGGTGCGCGAGCCGGCCTGGCGCAATGCCTGCTGCAAGGCGCTGGCACGCTCCTGACTGGGCACCACGGCAAACACCGGGCGATGCACAAGGCACAGTGCCAACAGCTCGTCCATGCGCGAGAAGCCGCTCAGGGCGAATGCGCTGTAACGGTCCGGATGTCGGGCGATCACGTCGAGCGTGCTCAGGCCGATGGAGCCGGTCGCGCCCAGCACGGTAATGCGCTGCACGCCGCTCACATCACGCCCCAGCCGGCAGCCCACAGCAGCACGGCGAACACCGGTACCGCCGCGGTCAGACTGTCGATGCGATCGAGCACACCGCCATGGCCGGGCAGCAGGTTGCTGCTGTCCTTGATGCCGGAGCGACGCTTGAACATGCTTTCGGTGAGATCACCGACGACGGAGATGGCCACCACGATCGCCGCGCCGATCAGGCCCGCGAGCATCTGGCCGATTCCCCAGTCGCGCACCAGGCCGATGACCAGAGTGATCAGCAGGCTGGTCACCAGCCCGCCATAGAAACCTTCCCAGCTCTTGCCGGGGCTGACCTGGGGCGCCAGCTTGCGCTTGCCCAGGGCCTTGCCGGTGAAATAGGCGCCGATGTCGGCACCCCACACCAGCACCATGACGGTCATGATCAGCCAGTTACCCAGCGGCCAGCCCTTGAGCAGCACCAGCCCTTGCCAGGCCGGCAGCAGGATCAGCAGGCCGATGAGCAGCTTGCAGGCAAGGCTGGCCCAATGTTCGCTGGTGCGCGGGTAGGTCAGCACCAGGAACGTGGCCAGGCACCACCACAGCACCGCCGCGCCGAGCACGAACGGCGCCAGGCCCGGCGTCAGGTAGAGGAAGAACAACAGACCCGCTACCACAGCGGCGAAGGCAATGCGCGCCGACTGTTTTTCGAACCCGGCCAGCCGCGCCCACTCCCACGCGCCCAAGGTAACCACCAGGCCGATGAACAGGGCGAACCCTGCGCCTTCGAGCAGGAAGAAGCCGCACAGGGCAATCGGCAGGAGGATCAGCGCAGTGATGATGCGTTGTTTAAGCATTAAGCACGGGCTCCGGCTTCGACCTGCTCGCTCGTTTTACCGAACCTGCGCTGGCGCGAAGCGAAATCGGCCAGCGCCGTGCGCATGGCCTCGTGTTTGAAATCCGGCCAGAACAGGTCGGAAAAATACAGCTCGGCATAGGCCAGTTGCCACAGCAGGAAGTTGCTGATGCGATGCTCGCCGCCGGTTCGGATGCACAGATCCGGCAAAGGCAGGTCACCTGTGGCCAGACAGGTCTGCAGCAGGTCGGGGGTGATCTCCTCCGGCTTGAGATGGCCGGCCTGGACTTCCCGGGCAAGACGCTGCGCCGCCTGGGCAATGTCCCACTGGCCGCCGTAGTTGGCGGCAATCTGCAGGACAAAGCGGTCGTTGCCGGCCGTGGCGGCTTCGGCCTCGCGCATGGCGGCCTGCAGATCGGGGTGGAACCGCGAACGGTCGCCGATGATCCGCAGGCTGATGCGGTTGTCGTTCAGCCGTCGCGCCTCGCGGCGCAGTGCACTGAAGAACAGCTCCATCAACGCGCCGACCTCGTCGGCCGGGCGCTGCCAGTTCTCGCTGGAAAAGGCGAACAAGGTCAGTACCTCGACCTTGGCCTCGGCACACACCTCGATGACCGCGCGCACAGCATCCACACCGGCCTTGTGCCCAGCGACACCGGGCAGCAAACGTTTCTTGGCCCAGCGATTGTTGCCATCCATGATGATCGCAACATGCCGCGGTACCGTGGAAGGTACAGCCAACTTGGTCTTTTCCATGAGACGGACTAATTCCTTAAACGGCCATCAGGTCCGCTTCTTTCTGCTTCACGGCCGTTTCGATGTCCGCGACGAACTTGTCGGTCAGCTTCTGGATGTCATCGGCCGCGCGACGTTCTTCGTCTTCGCTGATTTCCTTTTCCTTGACCAGATCCTTGTACTGGCTCAGTGCGTCACGGCGAATGTTGCGCACGGCCACACGGGCGTCTTCGGCAGCGTCACGCGCCTGCTTGGTGAAGCCCTTGCGGGTTTCTTCGGTCAGCGCAGGCATGGAGATCAGCAGCAACTCGCCCAGGTTGGTCGGGTTGAGGTTGAGGCCGGCGGCACCGATGGCCTTGTCGACCGCGCCGAGCATGTTGCGCTCGAACGCGACAACCTGCAGGGTGCGCGAATCTTTCACGCTGATGCTGGCGACCTGGTTGATAGGGGTATCGGCACCGTAGTAAGGGACCTGAACGCCTTCCAGAATGCTGGGGTGTGCCTTGCCGGTACGGATACGACCGAACGCGTGCTGCAGCGACTCCAGGGATTTCTGCATGCGCGCCTGCGCATCCTTCTTGATTTCGTTGATCATACTTCGCCTTCCTCGATCAGAGTTCCTTCGGCGCCGCCCACTACGATGTTCAGCAGAGCGCCAGGCTTGTTCATGTTGAATACCCGCAACGGCATCTTGTGATCGCGGCACAGGCAGATGGCGGTCAGGTCCATCACGCCCAGCTTGCGATCCAGTACTTCATCGTACGTCAGGCGGTCGAATTTCTCAGCATGGGGATCCTTGAACGGATCAGCCGTGTAGACACCGTCGACCTTGGTCGCCTTGAGCACCACGTCGGCATCGATCTCGATGGCGCGCAGGCAGGCTGCGGAGTCGGTGGTGAAGAACGGGTTGCCGGTGCCGGCGGCGAAAATTACCACATCGCCGGAATTGAGGTGACGAATACCCTTGCGGCGATCGTAATGGTCGGTCACGCCGACCATCGAGATGGCCGACATGACGATCGCGGCGATGTTGGAGCGCTCCAGCGCATCGCGCATGGCCAGGGCGTTCATCACGGTTGCCAGCATGCCCATGTGGTCGCCGGTGACACGGTCCATGCCGGCTGCGCTCAGGGCGGCACCGCGGAACAGGTTGCCACCGCCGATGACCAGGCCCACCTGGACGCCGATGCCTACCAACTGGCCCACTTCGAGGGCCATGCGGTCCAGCACTTTCGGGTCGATCCCGAAATCTTCGGACCCCATCAGGGCCTCGCCGCTAAGTTTGAGCAAAATGCGTTTATAGCGAGGTTGACGACCACTCACCTGCTGAGCCATTGCGTGTCTCTCCTGCGGCGTTTAATAAATTCTGGACGGGCCGGTGTACGGCGCGCCTAACTCTAGCTTGCGGCACTGCGACAGTACCACCGGACCTGCGCCTTGTAAGCGGCTAAATCCGGGCACCAACTTTGAAAAAGAGGCTGCGCGCGTAAGCGGGCAGCCTCTTTGGGGCAACAGGACGAATCCGTCTTATTGCTTGCTGGCAGCGGCCACTTGTGCGGCAACTTCGTCAGCGAAGTTGTCGACAGGCTTCTCGATGCCTTCGCCTACCTTGAAGTAGGTGAACGAAACGATTTCAGCACCGGCTTTCTTGGCCAGGTCACCGACCTTGACTTCAGGGTTCTTGACGAACGCCTGCTCGACCAGGCTGGCTTCGGCAAGGAACTTGCTGACACGACCGGCAACCATTTTCTCGACGATCTCGGCTGGCTTGCCCTTGATCTTGTCTTCGTTCAGGCTCATGAAGACGCCCTTCTCGCGCTCGATGGCCTCGGCCGAAACCTGCGATGGCAGCAGGAATTCCGGGTTGCTGGCTGCAACGTGCATGGCGATGTCGCGAGCCAGTTCGGCGTTGCCGCCGTTCAGGGCAACGATGACACCGATCTTGTTGCCGTGCAGGTAGGCATCGACAACGTCGCCTTCCACGCGTACCAGACGGCGGATGTTGACGTTTTCGCCAACCTTGCCGACCAGGGCTTCACGCGCTGGCTCTTGAGCGGCGATCAGCGGAGCAGCGTCGGTCAGCTGGTCGGCGAAAGCCTTTTCCACGCTGGCGGCGACGAAGTTCTTGAAGTCGTCCTGCAGAGCCAGGAAGTCGGTCTGCGAGTTGACTTCCAGGATGACTGCGGATTTGTTGTCGGCAGCAACCTTGACGGCGATGGCGCCTTCGGCAGCAACGTTGCCTGCTTTCTTGGCGGCCTTGATGGCGCCGGAAGCACGCATGTCGTCGATGGCTTTTTCGATGTCGCCGCCGGCCTTGGTCAAGGCCTTTTTGCAATCCATCATGCCTTCGCCGGTACGCTCGCGCAGTTCTTTGACCAACGCTGCAGTAATCTCTGCCATTTCAAATTCCTCTTGGATAGGTGTCTAACCATTCCACCCGTTAACGGGCGCTCAATTCTTGACCTTGCCAGCGGCTCTTTACAATTGGAGCGGTGACGATGCCGGCAATGGTTCTCGAGGTGGCAAAAAGGGGGCCTAGCCCCCTTTTTGCGTACCGAGTAAACGCTGGGCGTCTAGACTCAGCCTTCTACCGCTGCGGCAGGTGCGTCCTGAACGTATTCTTCAGTACCGCCAGCAACGTGGTTGCGACCACGGATGACCGCGTCGGCCATCGAACCCATGTACAGCTGGATGGCGCGAATGGCGTCATCGTTACCTGGGATAATGTAGTCGACGCCTTCAGGGCTGCTGTTGGTGTCGACGACGCCGATGACCGGGATACCCAGCTTGTTGGCTTCGGTGATCGCGATGCGCTCGTGGTCGACGTCGATGACGAACAGTGCGTCAGGCAGGCCGCCCATGTCCTTGATACCACCCAGGCTGCGATCCAGTTTTTCCAGATCACGGGTGCGCATCAGCGCTTCTTTCTTGGTCAGCTTGGTGAAAGTGCCATCTTCGGCCTGGGTTTCCAGGTCGCGCAGACGCTTGATCGAAGCACGGATGGTCTTGAAGTTGGTCAGCATGCCGCCCAACCAGCGATGGTCGACGTACGGCGAGCCGCAACGTGCTGCTTCCTCGGCCACGATCTTGCCGGCGGAACGCTTGGTGCCGACGAACAGGATCTTGTTCTTGCCCTGGGCCAGGCGCTCTACGAAGGTCAGTGCTTCGTTGAACATCGGCAGGGTTTTTTCGAGGTTGATGATGTGGATCTTGTTACGCGCGCCGAAAATGTACTTACCCATTTTCGGATTCCAGTAACGGGTTTGGTGACCGAAGTGCACACCGGCCTTCAGCATATCGCGCATGTTGACTTGGGACATGATAGTTCCTTGATAAGTCGGGTTAAGCCTCCACGTATCCCAATGACCAACCGGCGGCATAACCTCCGGCACCCAGGTCATCGTGTCGACACGTGTGTGGGTTTGGTTGCTTCCAGGGCATCCCCGGAAAGCGGCGCATTTTATACCATAGCCGCCCCGATATAGAAACCTGAAATAGCGTCGATGCACAACGGCTTTTGCGCCGCTGCCTGATTCGCGCGACAATGCACGCCATCACCTCTTATATAGAGGCGCCGCCAGCGCCGCGCGGCAGTCCGCGGCGGCTCTGGTAGAATCGCCTCGATTTCAGCCTGCGAACGCGCGCAAGCGCTCAGAGAGCTCCGAATGACCGTTACCATCAAGACCCCCGAAGACATCGAGAAGATGCGAATTGCCGGCCGCCTGGCGGCCGATGTGCTGGAGATGATCGCGCCTCACGTCAAGCCCGGTGTCACCACCGAAGAACTCGACCGCCTGTGCCACGACTACATCGTCAACGAGCAGCAGGCCATCCCTGCCCCGCTCAACTACAAGGGCTACCCCAAGTCGATCTGCACCTCGATCAACCATGTGGTCTGCCACGGCATTCCCAATGACAAGCCGCTGAAGAATGGCGACGTGCTGAACATCGACGTCACCGTGATCAAGGACGGCTACCACGGCGACACCAGCCGCATGTTCCACGTCGGCAGCGTGCCGGTGTGGGCCGAGCGCCTGTCGCAGGTGACCCAGGAATGCCTGTACAAGGCCATCGAACTGGTCAAGCCCGGATGCCGCCTGGGCGACATCGGCGAAGTCATCCAGAAGCACGCCGAGAAGAACGGTTTTTCCGTGGTCCGCGAATTCTGCGGCCACGGCATCGGCAAGGTGTTTCACGAAGAACCGCAGGTGCTGCACTACGGGCGTGCCGGTACCGGCATGGAGCTCAAGGAAGGCATGACCTTCACCATCGAGCCGATGATCAACCAGGGCAAGGCCGACACCAAGGTGCTGGGCGATGGCTGGACGGCCATTACCAAGGATCGCAAGCTGTCCGCGCAGTGGGAGCACACCCTGGTGGTGACCGCCAGCGGCTACGAAATCTTCACCTTGCGCAGCGACGACACCATCCCCCGCGTCTCGGCGTGATGCCACGCGTGCGGGCAACCCGTTCAGGCCACTAATCTCTTCAGGAATACGACATGCCGCAGGTGGATCCGGAGTTGTTCGATCGCGGCCAGTTCCAGGCCGAACTGGCGCTCAAGGCCAGCCCTATCGCAGCCTTCAAGAAGGCGATTCGCCAGGCTCACGATGTGCTCGACGAGCGTTTTCGCAACGGCCGTGACATTCGCCGGCTGATCGAAGACCGTGCCTGGTTCGTCGACAACATCCTGGAGCGGGCGTGGAGCCAGTTCGACTGGGACGAGGATGCCGACATCGCCCTGGTCGCCGTGGGCGGCTACGGCCGCGGCGAGCTGCACCCCTACTCCGACATCGACCTGATGATCCTGCTCGAGAGCGCCGACTACGAGATCTTTCGCGACTCGATCGAGCGCTTTCTCACGCTGCTGTGGGACATCGGCCTGGAAGTGGGCCAGAGCGTGCGCTCCATAGATGAATGCGCCGAGCAGGCGCGCGCCGACATCACGGTCATCACCAACCTGATGGAGAGCCGCACCATCGCCGGACCGGAACGGCTGCGCAAGCGCATGCTTGAGGTCACCAGCACCGAGCGGATGTGGCCCAGCCGCGAGTTCTTCCTGGCCAAGCGCGCCGAGCAGAGCGCTCGCCACCACAAGTACAACGACACCGAGTACAACCTGGAACCCAACGTCAAGGGCTCTCCCGGTGGCCTGCGCGATATCCAGACCCTGCTGTGGGTGGCGCGCCGCCAGTTCGGCACGCTGAACCTGCATGCGCTGGCTGGGGAAGGCTTCCTGGTGGAGAGCGAGAACAACCTGCTGGCGTCTTCCCAGGAATTCCTCTGGAAGGTGCGCTACGCCCTGCACATGCTTGCCGGGCGTGCGGAAGATCGCCTGCTGTTCGATCACCAACGCTCCATCGCCGGCTTGCTGGGCTACAAGGACAGTGATGCGAAACTGGCCATCGAGCGGTTCATGCAGAAGTACTACCGCGTGGTGATGAGCATCGCCGAACTCAGCGACCTGATCATCCAGCATTTCGAGGAAGTGATTCTCGGCGACCCCGAAGCCGGCTCAACGGTGCCGATCAATTCGCGCTTCCAGCTGCACGATGGCTACATCGAGGCCACTCACACCCAGGTGTTCAAGCGCACCCCGTTCGCCATGCTGGAAATCTTCGTGCTGATGGCGCAGAACCCGGAGATCAAGGGCGTGCGCGCGGACACCATCCGCCTGCTGCGCGAGCATCGCCACCTGATCGACGACACCTTCCGCAACGATATTCGCAACACCAGCCTGTTCATCGAGCTGTTCAAGTGCGAAGTCGGCATTCACCGCAACCTGCGCCGCATGAATCGCTACGGCATCCTGGGCCGCTACCTGCCCGAGTTCGGCGATATCATCGGCCAGATGCAACACGACCTGTTCCACATCTATACGGTCGATGCGCACACGCTCAACCTGATCAAGCACCTGCGCAAGCTGCAGTACACCCAGGTTTCGGAGAAATTCCCACTGGCCAGCAAGGTCATGGAGCGCCTGCCCAAGCCGGAGTTGATCTACCTCGCCGGGCTTTACCATGACATCGGCAAAGGCCGCAACGGCGACCATTCCGAGCTCGGCGCAGTGGATGCCGCGCAGTTCTGCCAGCGCCACCAGTTGCCCGCCTGGGACAGCCGCCTGATCGTCTGGCTGGTGCAGAACCATCTGGTGATGTCGACCACCGCGCAGCGCAAGGACCTGTCCGATCCGCAGGTCATCCATGACTTCGCCCAGCAGGTAGGCGACGAGGTGCACCTGGACTACCTCTACGTGCTTACCGTGGCCGACATCAACGCGACCAATCCCAGCCTGTGGAACTCGTGGCGTGCAAGTCTGCTGCGCCAGCTGTACACCGAGACCAAGCGCGCACTGCGTCGTGGCCTGGAAAACCCGCTGGACCGTGAGGAGCAGATCCGTCGCACGCAAAGCGCGGCACTGGAGATACTGGTACGCGGTGGCACCGATCAGGACGACATCGAACAGCTCTGGTCCCAGCTGGGCGACGACTATTTTCTGCGCCACAACGCCGGCGACGTGGCCTGGCATACCGATGCCATCCTGCAGCAGCCCGCCAATGGCGACCCGCTGGTGCTGATCAAGGAAACCACCCAGCGCGAATTCGAGGGCGGCACGCAGATCTTCATCTATGCGCCCGACCAGCATGATTTCTTCGCGGTGACGGTGGCGGCCATGGACCAGCTCAACCTGAACATCCACGACGCCCGAATCATTACCTCCAGCAGCCAGTTCACGCTCGATACCTACATCGTGCTGGACAACGACGGCGGCTCGATCGGCAACGACCCGCGCCGTATCGCGCAGATTCGCCAGGGCCTCAGCGACGCGCTGCGCAACCCCGATGACTACCCCAACATCATTCATCGCCGCGTACCGCGCCAGCTCAAGCATTTCGCGTTCCCCCCGCAGGTCACCATCCAGAACGATGCCCAGCGTCCGGTGACCATTCTGGAGTTGAGCGCGCCCGACAGGCCCGGCCTGCTGGCACGCATCGGCAAGATCTTCCTGGAATTCGACCTGTCGTTGCAGAACGCCAAGGTTTCCACGCTGGGCGAACGCGTGGAAGACGTGTTCTTCATTACCGATGCGAACAATCTGCCCCTGTCCGACCCACAACTGTGCAGTCGGCTGCAGGCCACCATCATCGACCAACTCAGTGTCAGCCAGGCGCCCGGCGTCGAGCTGTCCCGTTTGAGCATTTGATATGAACCACGCGTTGAACCAGCTGCAGCCCTACCCTTTCGAGAAACTGCGCGCCTTGCTGGCGGGCGTCGCGGCCGCTGCGGACAAACGTCCGATCGCTCTCTCCATCGGCGAACCCAAGCACGCCTCGCCGGCGTTCGTGAAGCAAGCCCTGGCCGACAACCTCGACCAGATGGCGGTGTACCCGACCACCCAAGGCATTGCGGCACTGCGCGAAGCCATCGCCGCGTGGTGCGAACGACGCTTCCAGGTCCCGGCGGGCTGGCTCGATCCGGCGCGCCACGTATTGCCGGTCAACGGCACCCGCGAGGCGCTGTTCGCCTTCACCCAAACCGTTGCACAGCGTGACGTCGGCGGGCTGGTGGTCAGCCCCAATCCGTTCTACCAGATCTACGAAGGCGCCGCGCTGCTCGCCGGTACCACCCCGCACTACCTGCCCTGCCTGGACCAGAACGGCTTCAACCCGGATTTCGACGCGGTACCGGCCGAGGTCTGGCAGCGCTGCCAGATCCTGTTCCTGTGCTCGCCCGGCAATCCTACCGGTGCCTTGGTACCGATGCCGATCTTGAAGAAACTCATCGCCCTGGCCGACGCGCATGACTTCGTGATCGCTGCCGACGAGTGCTACAGCGAGCTGTACTTCGACGAAGACGCGCCACCGCCCGGCCTGCTGACCGCCTGTGCCGAGCTGGGGCGCAGCGATTTCAAGCGTTGCGTGGTGTTCCACAGCCTGTCCAAGCGCTCCAACCTGCCGGGCTTGCGCTCGGGCTTCGTGGCGGGCGACGCCGACATCCTCAAGGCCTTCCTGCTGTACCGCACCTATCATGGCTGTGCGATGCCCGTGCAAACCCAGCTGGCCAGCATCGCCGCCTGGAAAGACGAGGCCCACGTACTGGCAAACCGTGACCTGTACCGGGAAAAATTCGATGCCGTGCTGGATATCCTCGCGCCGGTGATGGACGTCAAGCGTCCCGACGGCAGCTTCTACCTGTGGGCCAAGGTGCCCATGGACGACGCGCAGTTCTGCCGCGAACTGTTCGAGCAGGAACACGTCACGGTCGTACCGGGCTCCTATCTGTCGCGCGACGTCGATGGGCTCAACCCAGGCGCCGGACGCGTGCGCATGGCGCTGGTTGCGCCGCTGAGCGAGTGTGTCGAAGCCGCCCAGCGCATCCGGAGCTTTCTCGAGCGTCGATAACACATAGCTACGCTATTGCACGGCGCTTGAACGACATCATCGATGGCTCTTTTCAAGGAGTCATCGATGATGTGCGACCCACTGTTCTGCAAGACCCTGCCTGTACTGGACTTCGAGGCATCACGCCGCGTAGCCCTGGCCGAACGCCCGACCAATGCGCCCAGTCTATGGGCGAACGGACGCTCCAGGCGTGCCCTGGGCCAGTTCTCGAAATTCTGGGCACCCGGCCGTACGCTGACTATTGGTTTCTTCAACGACACTCCCACCGAGCACAAGGCAGCCATCGAGAAAGTGGCGCGACAGTGGCTGCGCTCGGCCAACCTGAAATTCGATTTCGTTGACGGCATGTTTGCCGACATCCGCATCTATACCGACGGCGATGACAACTACAGTCAGGTCGGCACCGATGCGCTGCTGGCCAGCCCGATGGACGCAACCATGGCCCTGGGGGTCAAACCGGACGATCCGCTGTTCGGGCGTACCGTGCTGCATGAGTTCGGCCACGTGCTGGGGCTGCTGCACGAGCACCAGCACCCCAAGGCAAACACCCCTTGGGACATCCCCAAGCTGTATGCGTACTTCGCCGCCAAGGGTGTCGATCAAGAGACCGTGGACATCAACCTGCTGGACAAGACCGACAAGGCACTGGCCAAGGGCACTGCCTATGACCGCGCATCGATCATGCATTACTCGGTGCTGCAGGAGCAGACGGTGGGCGACTGGGAAGTAGGCATCAATCATACCTTGAGCCGCTGCGACCGAAGGTTTGCCCGGCGCACCTACCCCAAGGTCATGGCCTAGCGGGCATGGCCAAGGCTGGCTTCGTTGATGTCGAACTCGGCCAGCGCTTCATTCATGGCCTCGCTGCGCATGAGCCGATGTCGACGCACTACAGGGCGCACCGTATAACGCGGTAGATGCGCGAACTCCTCTTGCGCCCATGCCTGCTGGTAGCGGGTCCGCTGGAAATCGGGCCACTCGCCGATTACGAGAAACACGACCTGCGGTACGAGCGCGATAGCCAGCAGGGTATTGAGGTCAACCAGGCCCAGCCCGCCCAGCGCCGAGCCAACGACCACGGGTACAGCGCTACCAACGGCAGTCCACAGTTTGGATAATCGGCGCATGGGACGTGACCTCACATGAGTTACTGTATGCATATACAGTACACAGAACAGGCCGTGTGTTCAATCCCTGAAAGCGCATTGATAGCGTGCCGGCCGGCTGCGGCCCATCAGGCGGACTCCCCAAACATGTCGGCCACCGCCTGTTCACCCAGGGCTGGTCCAACGCTCATGCCTACCCCGCTGTGCATCAGCGTCGCACTCAAGCCTGGCGCGATGTTCAAGCGGGAAAACGGATGAGGCCCCTTGGCGCCATAGACACCTTGCCAGCGCTCTATTACCTGAATGTTGCAGCCCAGTGTGTCCTGTGCCAGCTCGAGCATCCATTGGTCGACCTGTTCGGCATTGAACGGCGAGGCGTCCGCACCGTACTCATGGGAATCGCCGATGATCAGGTCACCGTAGGGTGTAGGACTGATCAGCAAGTGAATGCCGTGTGCTTCAAGGTGCGGACAGTCGCGCTCGATTTCGTGGCGGATGGCAGCCGCTTCGGGCAGATCGGCGAAAGCCCCGTAGTGAACGCAACTCAGACCGGTAAGTACCGAGTGCTGCAGGTTCAGGTTCGACGCGGGCCGAGCGCGGAGCATCTGTAGACGGCACACCTGGGGCTTGAGCGCAGCCATGGGTTCGGCGAGCAGGGTCAGGTAGTCGTGGCCGGAGCACACCACCACCTGTTGGCCGCGGAAGCTGCCAGCAGTGCTCTGCAGCTTGCCGGGTTCGACGCCGTTGACCAATGTCGAGAAGTGAAACGCCACGCCCAGTTCGCGCTGTAGATAGTCAATCACCTTGGGTATGGCTTCGCGCGAATAGAGCTGCTGGTCATCGACGCCGTGCAAGGCCGCGCGATGATGGCTGAATTGCCCGCCGTACAAGTCGGCCAGCGGCTTGCCGCGCAACAGCTCGACCCGGTAGTCATGCTGCTTGGCACGTTCGGTACTGAATGCTTCCAGCAGGTTTTCCTCCGCTTCGGTTCGGGCGAACAACAGCGAGCCGTTGCGCTTGAGCTCGAAGCCCGCCTGGGCGCTCCAGTTGGCCCAGATACCGCGGCTGGCTTTGGCCAGGTCGAGCATGATGCCCGGTGGCTGACCGGTCACCAGGGCTTGACCGAAGTTGCGTACCGACGCGCCGATCGGGCTCGCCGAACGCTCGAACACCCGCACTTTCAGGCCACGCCTGGCCGCCGCATAGGCGTGGGAAAGCCCGAGAATACCCGCACCCACCACCAGCAAATCATTTTCAAACCGATTCATTCGACACACTCCCTACGGCTTGGCCGATTTGCCGTCATAGCGTTTGCGCCATTCGGCCAGAATGTTGTCGCGCTCTTTCGAGGCCCAGGCGAAGTCATTCTTGATCAGGCGCTGCTCGTAGTCGGCAGGCAGCTCAGTGGGAGGCTTGGCCAGGCCTTCCTGGGCCAGCACTGCGAAGTTTTGCTTGTACAGTTCCATGCCGGCCGCACTGGCGGAGAAATCAGCCAGGCGCTTGGCGGCCTCGGGATGAGCGGTGCCCTTGATCACGGCAGTCGCTTCGATCTCCCAGCCAAGGCCTTCCTTTGGCAGGATGATGTCCAATGGTGCACCCTGACGCTTGAGCTGTACCGCCGGGTATTCGAATGAAATGCCGATAGGGAACTCACCCGCTGCGGCCATCTTGCAGGGCTTCGAACCGGAATGGACGTACTGCCCGATGTTCTGGTGCAACGCGTCCATGTAGGTCCAGCCTTGTGCCTCGCCAAAGGTTTGCAGCCAGGCGCTGACGTCCAGAAAGCCCGTACCGGACGAGGCCGGGTTGGGCATCACGATCTTGCCGCGATAGACCGGGTTGGTCAGATCCTGCCAGCTCAGCGGGCGCGGCAGGTTCTGCTTCTCGGCTTCGATGGTGTTGAAGCAGATGGTGGCGGCCCAGACATCCATGCCAACCCAGGCCGGCGGATTGGCCGGGTCGCGGTACTTGGCGCCGATCTTGGGCAGATCCTTGGGGGCGTAGGCTTCGAGCATGCCTTGCTGATCGAGTATTGCCAGGCTCGAGGCGGCCAGACCCCACACTGCGTCGGCTTGCGGGCGAGCTTTTTCGGCCAGCAGTTTGGCCGTGATGATGCCGGTCGAATCCCTCACCCATTTGATGTCGATATCCGGGTTGGCTTTCTCGAACGCTTTTTCATAGGTCTGCAGCTGCTCGGCTTCCAGTGCGGTGTACACGGTGAGCTCGGTGGCGGCACTGGCGTGAAGGCTGAAGCCTGCGAACACTGCAGCGAGGGCAAGGGGCTTGAACATGGTTTGATCCTGAGTGATGGGGACAAGGCGGTGTGGGTTGGCCGATACACGTCCGTTCAATGGCTGCCGGGGGTTTCGCCGCGGGCCATGCGAGCATTGATTTGATCGATGAGCGCTGGCAGATCGGCGATGGTGTCGGCCAGGTAATCGGGGCGTACCGGGGCGAACAGGGCATCGATGCGCAGCCTCTGCCGATCGAGTTCGGAGGGCGTGAGCGCCTGGAAAGCCAGGTGATCCAGGCCGAGGAAATTGCCGGAAAAGCGCAGCCCGACCGTCCACATCCCTGCGCTGCGGCCTTCGAGAATACCCGGTAAGGTGTCGTCGACCTTCACGCAGGCGGCGACGTCACCGATGCCCAGCGCGATGACATTGGCCAACGCCTGGGCGGGGCCGGGGCGGCCGGTTGGCAGGTCATCGGCGGCCACCACGTGATCGGGCTGATAGCCAGCCACTGCGGCCAGCGCCACCACGTGGTCCATGACCTGCCGAGGGTATCCCGAGGTGGTGCCGATCTTGAGTCCGGCCTGACGCATGTGCTCGATGGCCGACAGCGCACCGGGGATGAGCGCGCTGTGCTTGCCGACATTGGCAATCTGCAGCGGCATGAAGCGTTCGTAGATGGCCGTGACGTCGGCATCGCTCGGTTGCCTGGCAAAACGTTGCTCGAAGCGCGCCGCGATCTGCGGCTGGTCGCACAGGCTGCGAATGTGGTCCCACTTGCCCATGCCCATGGGGCCGCGAGCTTCATCCAGGCTCAGTTCGATATCGAACGTGGCGAAGGCTTCCACAAAGATTCGGGTGGGCGCGAAAGAGCCGAAATCGACGACGGTGCCGGCCCAGTCGAGAATGGCCGCTTGCAGTCTGGCAGGGGCTTGATAGTGCATGGTGTTCTCCGAAAATCAGCAGGTAGGCGTGCTCTGGCGCCAGGCTTGTGAACGTCGCAGCAAGCCGCGTGAAACCCAGGCGAGCAGAAGGGAAACGGCAGCCGAAGTGAACAGGATCAGTGTCGACATGGCGGCGGCGGCGCCGACATTGCCTGCGTCGTCCATGTTCAGTACGGCCACCGCCGCGAGAATGCTGTCTGGCGAGTAGAGAAAGATGGCCGCGGAAACGGTGGTCATTGCCGAGACGAACAAGTAGCGAATGATGTCCAGCAGCGCGGGCAGGCAAATCGGCAGTGTGACGCGCAGGTAGTGCCGATACAGGGGAGCCTTGAGGGACCGTGCGGCCGCCTCGAATTCACTGTCCAGTTGGCGCAGAGCGGTAGTTGCCGTCATGTGCGCGGTGGTCAGGTAGTGAGCGATGGTGCAGATCACCAGCAGCGCCATGCTTCCATAGAGGCTGTGCAACGGATTGTCAGGCAGGTTGAAGAAGAAGACATAGCCCAGGCCCAGTACCAGGCCCGGCACGGCCATGGGTATGAAGGTGAGTATGCGCAGGGCCAGGTTGAGGGCGGGTTGCCCATGGGTTTTCTCCATCAGATAGGCACCGGTGAAAATCAGTGCGCTCCCCACCACTGCGGTGCAGCTTGCCAGTACCAGGCTGTTGCGATAGGCCAGCCATCCCCCGCCTGCGGTTTCGCTGAACAGGTAGTGCTTGAGCGACAACGAAAGGTTGTAGGGCCAGAACTTCACCAGGGAAGAAAACACCGCCATGCCCAGCACCGCCAGCAGGCAGCCGCAGATGAGCACCACGATCAACAGGTAGCAGGCGTCCCGCCCTCGCGACGGCTGGGGCGTGAGTACCTGCGCCCGGCCACTCATGGACGAACGTTGGCGGCGGCGCAACCAGGCATCCATTGAAAAGCTGATCAGCGCCGGCACCAGTAGCACCATGCCGATCAGCGCCCCACGGCCGAACTGTTGCTGACCGACCACCGCCTTGTAGGCTTCGATGGCCAAGACCTGATAGTCCCCGCCGACGATCACGGGCACACCGAAATCAGTGATGGTGAGGGTGAACACCAGGCAGAACGCGGCGAACACTGCTTGCCGCGTCGCGGGCCAGGTGATGCTGTGGAATGACCGCCAGGGGCTGGCACCCATGCTCGAAGCCGCGTCGAACAGGCGTGCGTCGCTCATCGAGAGCGCTGAGAGCAGGATCATCAGGGCGTGCGGGAACGTGTAGATCACCTCGCCGATGACGATGCCCCAGAACCCGTAGATGTTGTCGGTGAACAGGCCGCGCAGCAGCCCCTGGTTACCGAACAGGTAGATCAGCGCGATGGCGGGCAGCATCGAAGGCGCCAGCAGAGGCAGCAGGGATATTCCGCGCCACAGGCCCTTGGCAGGAATCAGGGTGCGTTGCAGCGCGTAGGCGAACAGGTAGGCCAGGGGGACCACGATGAGTGCAACGCTGACCGAAACGCGCAGGCTGTTACCCAGCAACCAGTGAAAATTGTCGCTGCCCAGCAGTTCTCGGGCTGCGATCAGCCCACCACCCTGCCCTGCATCGTCGCTGAACCCGCGCCAGAAGATCGCCAGCAACGGCAAGAGCAGCGCTATCACCAGGAGCAGCAAGAACAGCACTTTGCCACCGACGACGAACACCCGGTCGCCCAGGTCGGCGCACTGAACTCGGCTTGCATGACCTTTGCCGCTCACTGACAGCTTGGCGGTAAGCATCTCAGGCAAACACCTGCAGGCTGTGTGGCGGCAGTGCCACCTGAATATGCCGAGTGCCCGAAGGTGGCAGCTGACGCGCGCTGATTTCGGCGGTCAGTGATTGGCCCGGCAGTTCGTCGAATTCGAAGCTCATCCGGCATCGATTGCCGAGGAAGGTCACGTCCTGCATCTGCGCCGCGAACAGATTTTCCTCCGAGTGCCGGGGGTTCACGCAGATCGACTCGGGACGGCAGAACAAGCGCCCGACGCAGCGGGGCGCGACGGCATCGGCCAGTCGCAATTGCAGTGCGCCGACTTGCGCATGACCATTGCCATTGCCTTCGAAAGCCAGCCAGTTGCCCTGCCCCACGAAGTTGGCCACAAACGGCGTCTCGGGGCTTTCATAGATCGATTGCGGGCTGGCGTACTGCTCGATGCGCCCCTGGTTCATCACCGCAATCCGATCAGCCATCAGCATGGCTTCTTCCTGATTGTGCGTAACCATCAGGGTGGTAATGCCAAGCCGCTGCTGCAGCGTGCGCAGCTCGGTGCACAGGTGTTCGCGCACTTGGGCGTCGAGCGCAGACATCGGTTCATCCAGCAACAGCAACGACGGCGCGGGGGCCAGCGCACGCGCCAGTGCGACGCGCTGCTGCTGGCCGCCGGAAAGCTGGCCCGGATACTTTTTCTCGCTGCCGGTCAGCCCTACCAGCTCGAGCATGGCGGCGACCCGCGGACGAACGATATCGCGCGCGCTGCCGGCGAGGCCGTAGCCGATGTTTTGCTCGACGGTGAGATTGGGGAACAACGCGTACGACTGAAACACGATGCCATAGTCCCTGGCCTGAGGCGGCAGGTTGGAAACATCCCTGGACCCCATGTAGATGGTCCCGCGATTCTGCTGTTCCAGCCCTGCGATGCACCGCAACAACGTGGTCTTGCCGCACCCCGACGGGCCGAGCAGGCACACCAGTTCGCCTGGCGAGATCTCCAGCGATACGTCGTCCAGCGCCTTGAACGCGCCGAAGTTCTTGCGCAGGCCGGCAATCCGTATCGGCACGCCTGGACAGGCTTCATCAGTGGGGCTGGAACGGAGCATGGCGGCACCTCATCAAGTGGAGCACGCGCCGCCTGTGGAGTGCGGCATGCGTGTCGATGAGGCAATGCTAGGGCGTTATTGCGACGACGATGTGGCAGATAGCCAAAAGCTGACGATAGTCCTATTGGTGAATTTGCCCAGTCTCCAGGACGGCTACATCTGACGCGCGACGCTGTCGCGAGCGACGTCGAGAAAAGCCGCAGGCAAACGGGCCTGCCTGCGGTCCTTGAGGCAATACAGATACTCGGCGATCTGCGGCGCGCCTTCTATCGCAATGATCCGCAGGTCCGGGTTGACGGGCACTTCCTGGCGCGCGATCAGGCTCACGCCAATATTGCGCAGAACGGCTTCGCGGATGGATTCCCGGCTGCCGATTTCCAGCTCGATGCCTGGACGAACCTGATGGCTGTTCAAAAACTGCTCGGTCAAGGTTCTGGTGGTCGAGCCATGTTCGCGCATCAACAGGCATTGCCCCGCCAGCGAGCTGGGCGGTACACATTCATGCACGGCCAGCGGGTGCTGCTTGTGGACGGCCAGTACCAAAGGATCGGTGCCCAGCACCAGGTGCATCAAGCGAGGGTCGTCGAGCCATTGCGAGGAGGCCGCCAGGTCGACCCGGTAGTCTTCGAGCGCCTCGAGTACGTCCTGGGAGTTGCCGATCTGCACCGACACATCGATGTGTGGCAGCCGCTCGCGAAATGACCTGATGAGATCGAGGATATAGTAAGGCGCCGTCGCTCCGATCCTCAAAGCGCCAAGGGCCTGGCCGCAGTTTCGCAAATGAAACTCGATATCTGCCTCGTGCTGCAACAGCGCCTTGACCTTCGGCAACAGTCGAGCGCCCTCGTCGCTGACGGTCAAACGACGCCCTCCCCGATAGAACAATTCCACCGCGTAGCGACTTTCCAGTTGCCGAATCTGCGTGGTGACGGTCGGTTGGCTCAAGCCAAGCTTCTTGGCGGCCTGAGTGACACTGCCTAGAAGCGCAACGGTGTAGAAAGCCTTGAGTTCTGCACTGAGCATGAGTGGCCGGGTTCCTTGCAATACAGCGAGATTGGGTTGTCCGCAGGGTGACATGGCGCCGGGTTCTGTCGATGGCCAGGCCCGGGCTTCCAGATTACACCGTAGCGGCGGCCCGACTCTGCGGCCATCGCTCAGCGCCCATGGCCCAGATTCGCCTCGTTCATGTCCAGTTCGGCCAGCACTTCGCGCACGGCGTCGTCACCGATCTTGCGTTGCCGGCGCATTTCATACAGCGCCAGGCGCTGCGCACGCAGGGCCTTGATGCGTAGATGGCGTTCCAGTTGGTCCATCTGCCGGGCCAGCGCCTGGGCTTCGGCGGAGTCTTCGAACACCGCCAACTGCTGCCGGTATTCGGACATGATGCGCGCCTTGAGCTCGGTTGCCAGTACAGCCTGGCTGGCATCCTGTTCGGTGGCCTTCTGCGCCTGGTCCTCCTCTTCCAGCGAACGGATGGCCGATTCGGCGGTGTAGCGCCAGGCATCGCGCACTTCCTGGCGAGCACTCTGGTCATCGCTGGCGGCGATCCCGCGCAGCAACAGCGGCAAAGCGATGCAAGCCACTACCAGCGAGAGCAGGATGACACCGGCGGCGATGAAGATCAGCAGGTCGCGCTGTGGAAAGGCCTGGCCGGGCGCCATCAGCAAGGGCACCGACATGACGCCGGCCAAGGTCACCGCGCCACGCACGCCGCCCAGGGTCAGCAAGGCGCAGGAGCGTGCGTCGGGCAGGCGGGTGATGGTGGTCTTGCCGCGCAGGCGACGTACCCACGATATCGCCCGCCAGGTGCTCTGGACCCAGACGAAGCGCAGCAACAGCAGGATGCCGAAGATCGCCAGCACTTCCAGGCAGCGCCACGACAAGGCTGGCCACAGCGTGGGTTCATGGCTGATCACCGCCTTGACGATGTCCGGCAACTGCAGACCCAGCAGGAGGAAGATCAAACCGTTGAAGGCGAACTCCAGCAAGGCCCAGACGCTGCGGTTGAGAATGCGCGTGCGCGTCTGCCGGGGCAGCAAGTCGAGCCAGCTCTGCATCATGCCGGCGGCCACTGCGCTGAGGATCCCCGAGGCTCCCAGGCGCTCGGCCAGCACATAGGCGGCGAACGGCAGCAGCAGCATGAACACCACGTGCGTGGCTGGATCGTCCCAGCCACGAGCGATCATCCACACGCGCAGGCGCCCTACCACCCAGCTGAGCAGCACGCCCAATGCCAGGCCACCGACCGCGACCAGAACGAACGTCACGCTGGCATCGGCCAGGGAGAATACCCCGGTGATCGCTGCTGCCAGGGCGAACTTGAAGGTCACCAGGCCCGATGCATCGTTCATCAATGCCTCGCCTTGCAGGATACGCATCAGGGGCGTCGGCAAACGGTCCTGGGCGATCGCCGACACTGCCACCGCATCGGTCGGCGACAGCACCGCGGCCAGGGCAAAGGCCACCGGCAGGGGGATATCGGGCAGCAGCCAATGAATGAAGTACCCCGCGCCCAGCACCGTGAACAGCACCAGCCCCACGGCCAGCATCAGCACGGGGCCGCGGTAATGCCACAAGTCACGCTTGGGAATGCGCCAACCATCGGAGAACAGCAGCGGCGGCAGGAACAGAAACAGGAACAGCTCGGGCTCCAGCGCCACGTGCAGGCCCAGGGTCGGCCAGGCGAGAATCGCCCCGGCGGCGATCTGCAGCAGGGGCAATGGCAAGGGAATGACGCGGGCGACCAACCGCGAAACGCCGACCAGCATGAGCAGGATCAGCACGGTGTAGGCGGTTTGCATGGGACAGGATTTCCTTTGAATCGACAGACAGTGGTCATGGTAACGGCTTACGCACGATCGGCGCATGACATGACACAACACGACTCGTGCGTGGAGCGGGTCGGCAACCTTCGTCGGGCAGCCCGGCGCCGATAACCCTGGATCATCCTAAGCCCGGCGAAAATGTAGATTCTTGCGCCATGGGCTTGCCCGTAGACTGGATACACCCGTCAGGATCAAGCAGCCAAGGTGGCTGACCCGCAGTGCGCAGTCGTATACCGCGCAACCGCCTGCCCCGAAACGGCTGAAACCGGCGTTTGCCAGTTCCATGACTGGTACTCCGATACCATGCTCGATCGCCTTCAGGGGCCGATCCCTTTGAAGTTGGTTGGCTAGGTTCGAAGCCGGGGGCTCATTTGGGCTCCCAGGCGCCGTCTGCAACGCGGCATGCGGCTGAACGACCTTGGATGCGCTCCACCAGCCCCATCACCAGAACGAAAAACACCGGTACGAAAATGATCGCCAGGGTAGCGGTGAGCATGCCCCCTATCACCCCTGTACCAATGGCCTGCTGGCTGGCAGAACTGGCCCCCGTCGCGAACACCAGCGGCACGACGCCCAGAATGAACGCCAGCGAGGTCATGATGATCGGTCGCAGGCGCAGACGCGCGGCGCGGATCGCCGCCTCGACGCGGCCCATGCCTTGCTTGTGTAGGTGCTTGGCAAACTCGATGATCAGGATCGCGTTCTTCGCTGAAAGGCCAATGATGGTGATCAACCCGACCTTGAAGAAGACATCGTTCGGCATGCCGCGCAGGGTCACCGCCAGCACGGCGCCGATGATACCCAGCGGCACGACCAGCAGCACAGCGGCAGGGATCGCCCAGCTTTCGTACAGCGCCGCCAGACACAGGAACACCACGATCATCGAAAGGCCCAAAAGCAACGGCGCCTGCCCTCCGGAGATCCGTTCCTGAAGTGACAGGCCCGTCCACTCCAGGGCGAAACCCTTCGGCAAATTTGCGGCCAGCCGTTCCATTTCTTCCATCGCCTGGCCGGTGCTGTGCCCGGCCGAAGGCTCGCCCGACAGACTCACCGAAGGGTAGCCGTTGTAACGGTTGAGTTGTGCCGGCCCCCGAGTCCAGTTCGCCGTGGCGAACGCCGACACGGGCACCATTCGGCCCTGGCTGTTTTTCACTTCAAGTCGCAGCACGTCTTCGATCTGCTGACGGCGCTCGCCCTCGCTCTGCACAATGACCTGCTGCATGCGCCCCTGGTTGGGAAAATCGTTGACGTAGGCCGAGCCCAGGGATGTGGACAATACGCTGGCAATATCGGCAAAGGAGATGCCCATTGCGTTGGCTTGCACACGATCGATCTCGATGTCGATCTGCGGCGTTTCCGCCAGGGAAGCCTCGCGTACGCTTTGCAGCAACGGGCTGGACGTGGCCTTGCCCAGCAGCTCATCGCGCGCCTGCTGAAGCGCGGCATAGCCTTGCGCACCCCGGTCTTGCAAGCGCACTTCAAAACCGCCGGAGGTGCCCAGCCCTTCCACCGGAGGCGGCAGCAGGCTGAACGCGATGGCGTCCTTCAAGCCGGAAAACACCGCGCTGGCGCGATCGGCAATCGCTTGCGCGGAGTCTTCGGCGGAACGCTGCGACCAGTCCTTGAGGGTGGTGAACGCCAACGCCGCGTTCTGCCCGCTGCCGGAAAAACTGAAACCCAGAATCATCACGGTGTTGGCGACACCGGGCTCCTGGGCATTGTGCGCCTCGATCTGTTTGGCCACGGCAATGGTCCGGTTCTGGCTGGCACCCGGTGGCAGCTGTATGTCAGTGATGGTGTAGCCCTGATCCTCGACGGGCAGGAAAGATGAGGGCAAGCGGTTGAACAGCAAGACCAGGATGCCGACCAGCATCACGAACACCAGCATGTATCGGCCCACTCGGCGCACCGCGCCGCGCACCCAGCCCTCGTAGCGCTCGCTGGCACGTTCGAACCTGCGGTTGAACCAGCCGAAGAATCCCTTCTTCTCGTGGTGGGCACCCTCGGCGATGGGGTTGAGCAGCGTGGCGCACAACGCCGGCGTGAGGCTCAGGGCCAGGAACGCCGAGAAGATGATGGCCACTGCCATCGAGATCGAGAATTGCTGATAGATCACGCCGACCGATCCCGGCATGAACGCCATGGGAATGAACACGGCCGTCAGCACCAGTGTTATGCCGATGATAGCGCTGCTGATCTCGGTCATGGCCTTGCGGGTGGCATCCCTGGGCGACAAGCCCTCCTGCACCATCAAACGTTCGACGTTTTCCACCACCACGATGGCATCGTCCACCAGAATACCGATGGCCAGCACCATGCCGAACAGGGTCAGCACGTTGATGGAAAAGCCGAGCAAAAACATCACCGCAAAGGTACCCATCAGCGCCACAGGTACGACCAGGGCAGGAATCAGCGTGTAGCGGATGTTCTGCAGGAACACGAACATCACCACGAAGACCAGTGCCATGGCTTCAAGCAAGGTGTGGATGACTTTGGTGATCGAGACTTTGACGAAGGGTGAGGTGTCGTACGGAATGTCGTACTTAACCCCGGCCGGGAAGAACTTCGACAGTTCGTCGAGCTTGGCACGCACCTGAGTGGCGGTGCTCATGGCGTTGCCAGCAGGGGCCAGCTGCACCCCTACGGCCACGGACGCATTGCCATCCAGGCGTGTGCCGAAGTTGTAGCTCTGGCCACCGACTTCCACCCGTGCAACATCACCCACGGTCACGTTGGCGCCATTCGGGCTTGCCTTGAGCACGATGGAGGCGAATTCATCCGGCGTGCTCAGCTGCCCCTTGACCATGACCGTGGCCGTCAGCTCCTGATTGGTCGAGCTGGGCAGGTCACCGATGCTGCCGGCCGACACCTGCACGTTCTGCTCGGCGATGGCCTGGCTGACATCGGCCGGGGTCAGCTGGAAGGCCACCAGCTTCTGCGGATCCACCCAGATGCGCATGGCACGCTCGGAGCCGAACAGTTGAGCCTTGCCTACCCCATCCAGACGCTTGATCTCGTTGACCACGTTACGCGCCAGATAGTCGCTCAAGGCAATCTCGTCCAGACGCCCGTCGATCGAGCTCAACGTGGCGATCATCAGAAAGCCCGCGGAAGTTTCTTCGATCTGCAGGCCCTGTTGCGTCACGGCGCGGGGCAAGCGCGGTTCTACCACCTTCAAACGGTTCTGCACATCGACCTTCGCCAGCTCAGGGTCGGTGCCCGGCTGGAAGGTGATGGTCAAGGTCGCCGTACCCTGGCTACTACTGGAGCTGAAATACAGCAGGTGATTGACCCCATTGAGCTCTTGCTCGATCAGACTGACCACGGTTTCGTCGATGGTCTGCGCCGACGCGCCCGGGTAGGTCGCCGTCAGCTCGATCTGCGGCGGAGCCACACTGGGGTACTGCGCCACCGGCAGGTTGGGGATGGCCAACAGGCCGGCCAGCACGATGAACAGCGCAATGACCCAGGCGAACACCGGACGGTCGATGAAGAACGGAGCCATCAGCGTTGTTCCCCGGAATCGGTCCCATTGCCCACGTCCTGCACAGTCACCGCCATGCCGGGTTGAACATGCTGCAAGCCCTCGATGACAACCCGCTCGCCGGCGCTCAACCCGTTCTGCACGATCCAGCGATGGTCTTTGACGCCATTGACCTCGATCTCGCGCTCTTGGACCTTGCCTTGGGCATCGACGATCAGCACGATCGCCTTGCCCGCCGCATCACGCTGCACGGCGCGCTGAGGCACGGTGATGCCGTCCGCATCATGGGCCTGATCCAGTTGGACGCGGATGAAGCTGCCCGGCAACAGCAATTTCTGTGGATTGGGAAACTCGCTGCGCAAGGTGATCTGCCCAGTGCTTTGATCGACCGCCAGATCCGAGAACAGCAGCACGCCCTTGAGTGGGTAAGGCGTGCCGTCCTCCTGGATCAGGGTGGCGCTTATCTGGGGCTTCGCTAACGCCTGCAGCCGTCCACCCTGCAGTGCCTTACGCAACTGGCTGATCTGCCGCGTTGACTGGTTGATGTCGGCATAAATGGGTTCAAGCTGCTGAATCGTGGCGAGTGCGGTGGTATCGCCCTGCCCCACCAGTGCCCCTTCGGTGACCAACGCCTTGCCGATACGTCCGTGGATGGGCGCGGTCACCGTGGCATAGCCCAGATTCAAGCGGGCCCTCTTCAACGTCGCACGTGCTGAAGCAACGTCGGCTTCAGACTGCAGAAAGCCCGCACGGGCGTTTTCCGCCTCCTGGCGGCTCACTGCGTTTATCTTCACCAGCTCTTGGTAGCGCTCGGTTTGCAAGCGGGTCTGGTAGAGATTGGCCTCGGCTTTTTTCACACCGGCTTGCGCACTCTCGACTTCGGCTTGCAGAGGCTCCGGGTCGATGAGAAACAGCACGTCGCCCTGCTTCACGTCGCTGCCCTCGCGGTAGACACGCTTGAGGACGATGCCTGCGACCCTGGCACGAACTTCGGCCGTGCGCGGGGAAACCAGACGCCCGTTCAGTTCGGTGGTGAGCGTCAGCGCTTCGGGCTTTACCGATTCGACGGTCACTGCGGGCGGCGGTGCCTGTTCAGGCGCCGCAGGCTCGCCACACGCAGCCAACAGCAGAAAACCAAGGCATGACAACAGGCGACAGCAAGCAGGACGAAATGGCGAAGACATGATGGGGTTCCCTGAAAGGTCGCCCATGCTAGCGGCACTTGCCCTCGACACTTGTAAAGAAGTGTTGGAAGTTGTTAAGGAGTGTCAAGCCACCGCACTGCCGACGTCTTCGTTGGTTATGCTATCGCTTTCCAAGCTGGCTGAATCGACATGACTAGAATCCTGCTGGTGGAGGACGACGAAGCGCTGGCCGAGCTGATCGCGAGTTATCTGCAACGATCCGACTACGACGTCAGCGTCGTTCATCGCGGCGACCACGTTCTGGCCGCCATGCGCCGGCACGCGCCTGATCTGGTCGTACTGGACCTGATGATTCCAGGCATCGATGGGCTGCAGGTCTGCCGCCTGATCCGTCAGGACAACGCTGAACTGCCGATCATCATGTTGACCGCCCGTCACAACAGCGACGACCAGATCCTGGGATTGGAAACGGGCGCCGACGACTATGTCGCCAAGCCGTGCGAGCCGCGCGTGTTGCTTGCGCGGATTCGCACGTTGTTGCGGCGCAGCGCCCATGCCGAACACGCCAACGAAGCCAGGCTGATCGTGCTGGGGCAACTGACCCTGGACCTGGCGGAGCGCCAGGTTCAATGGCGCTCGCAACGGGTCGATCTGTCTTCCGGGGAGTACAACCTGCTGGTTGTCCTGGCTCGGCACACCGGTGAAGTCTTGAGCCGCGAACAGTTGATCCATGAGCTGCGGGGCATCGAGTTCAATGGCATCGACCGGTCGGTCGACGTAGCCATCTCGAAGTTGCGCCGCAAGTTCGAAGAAAACCCAAGCGACCCCCAGCGCATCAAAACGGTATGGGGCAAGGGCTACATGCTGAGTCGACGCGAGTGGGACGAGTAACTCTGCAGACCCTGCGTTTTTCTCACCCTTCGAGTTCGATCGACCATGTTCAAGATGCTGACCCGCCTTTACCTGATCTTGCTCGTGACCTACGGGCTTGCGCTCTACATCGTTCCCGAAGCGGTGCTGAAACTGTTCGACGAGCGTAATTTCACCTACAACATGGAAGAAGCCAGGGGGCCATTGAAGCTCATTCAGCAGCGTTTCCTCGCTGTTCCGGAGACGGCCTGGGCTGACGTCGAACAGGCGCTTCAGGCGGATTTCGCTCCGTTGGAACTGCACCTGATCAGCACTGACGATCCTCGCCTGAGTGCCAAAGAGGTGACTGACCTGACCCTTGGACGCAACGCAGTGCGGATGGGCTTCTATGGCGAACTGGGCACCGCGCTGACGCCGCTGTCCCGGCGCGTGGCGGTCGAGGTCATCTGGCCGGACCCGCCGGTGGATATCAATGCGATGTACTGGCTGATGAACATTCTCATCGGCGCGGCGCTGCTGGGTTGCCTGCTGATATGGGTGCGCCCGCACTGGCGCGATCTGCAGCGCCTCAAGCTCACCGCAATACGCCTGGGCCAAGGCGACCTTGGGGCAAGAACGCAGATATCGCAACACTCCAACATCGGCGAGCTTGCGCAGGTCTTTGACAAGATGGCCCAGGACATAGAAGCGCTTCTCACCCAGCAGCAGGACCTGCTCAACGCGGTTTCCCATGAGCTGCGCACGCCGCTGTCCAGGCTCGAGTTCGGCATGGCGCTGATTCGCTCGGATGAGTTGGCGCCCTCCACGCGCGTCAGGCTCGACCAAATGATCGGTCACGTGAGAGAGCTCGACGCCTTGGTCGGCGAGCTGTTGTCGTATACCCGCTTGCGGTCACCTTACGAGCGCGCCAACCTGGAGGCCGTGCATACCGCGGCGTTTCTGGACAGCGTGTTGATCGGATTCATCGAAGAGCAGGAGCGGCGCGGCGTGGATCTGCTCGTCGATACCGCGCTGGCCGCGGATCCGTTCGTGTTCGATCCCAGGCTGACCGCCCGTGCCCTGCAGAACCTTGTCGGCAATGCCTTGCGCTACTGCCAGCATCAGGTGCGGGTGTCGGCGATGACCAGCCAAGACCGCGGCCTGGTGATCCGCATCGAAGACGACGGCATAGGCATCCCGGCCAGTGAACGAGCGCGAATCTTCGAACCTTTCTATCGCATGGACCGCAGTCGCGACCGTGCCACGGGGGGCTTCGGGCTTGGCTTGGCGATCAGTCGGCGCGCCATTCAATGCCAGGGCGGCGAGGTTACTGTCGACGTATCGCCATTGGGCGGCAGCCGCTTCGATATTCATCTGCCCCATACCTCGCCACGCAAGCATGGCGCTGTCACAGTCGATGCCGCATAATTCCCCGATTCGTTTTCGGGAGGCAGTGGGGCGCATTCGTAGCCCCTCCTAGATCAATGGCTCATATTCTCTACGGCATCAAAGCCTGCGACACCATGAAAAAGGCCCGCACCTGGCTCGACGAGCATCAGGTGGCGTACGCCTTTCATGACTACAAGAGCGCCGGTATCGACCGCGAGTGCCTGGCCCGCTGGTGCGACGAGCACGGTTGGCAGGTGCTGCTGAACAAGGCCGGTACCACCTTCCGCAAGCTTGGCGACGAACAGAAGGCCGACATCGACCAGGCCAAGGCCATCGAGCTGATGCTCGCCCAGCCGTCGATGATCAAGCGCCCGGTGTTGCAGCTTGGCGACAAGACCGTGATCGGCTTCAAGCCTGATATCTACGCAGCGGCCCTTGCCTGACGCGGGCCCGCACTTATTCTGCACGAGGTAATTCCATGTCCAATTCCCTGTTCAGCCTGGCCTTCGGTGTCGGCACGCAAAACCGTCAAGGCACCTGGCTGGAAGTGTTCTATGCACAGCCGTTGACCAACCCGTCCACCGCACTGGTCGATGCCATCGCTCCGCTGCTGGGTTACACCGGCGGCAACCAGGCCGTCGCCTTCAGCAACACCCAGGCCTCGCAGCTGGCCGAGGCGCTCAAGCACGTCGACCCGGCCCAGGCCGCCCTGTTGACCCGCCTGGCCGAGAGCCACAAGCCACTGGTCGCGACCCTGCTGGCCGAAGACGCCGCGTTGACCTCCACGCCCGAGGCGTACCTGAAGCTGCATCTGCTGTCCCATCGCCTGGCACAGCCACACAGCCTGAACCTGGCCGGCATCTTCCCGCTGCTGCCCAATGTCGCCTGGACCAGCCAGGGCGCGGTCGACCTGGCCGAACTGGGTGAGCGTCAGCTGGAAGCACGCCTGAAGGGCGAACTGCTGGAAGTGTTCTCGGTGGACAAGTTCCCCAAGATGACCGACTACGTGGTGCCGGCCGGTGTGCGTATCGCCGACAGCGCGCGCGTACGCCTGGGCGCCTACATCGGCGAAGGCACCACCGTCATGCACGAGGGCTTCGTCAACTTCAACGCCGGCACCCAAGGCCCAGGCATGATCGAAGGCCGTGTCTCGGCGGGCGTGTTCGTCGGCAAGGGCTCGGACCTGGGCGGCGGCTGCTCGACCATGGGCACCCTGTCCGGTGGCGGCAACATCGTCATCAAGGTGGGCGAAGGCTGCCTGATCGGCGCCAATGCCGGTATCGGCATTCCATTGGGCGACCGCAACACCGTCGAAGCCGGTCTGTACATCACGGCCGGCACCAAGGTGGCGCTGCTCGATGAACAGAACCAGCTGGTCAAGACTTTGAAGGCACGGGACCTGGCCGGTCAGCCCGACCTGCTGTTCCGTCGCAATTCGGTCACCGGTGCCGTGGAGTGCAAGAGCCACAAGTCGGCCATCGAACTCAACGAAGCGCTGCACGCTCACAACTAAGTGGCGATATCGGGCCCGGCATCCCTGCCGGGCCTTTTGCCTGGGGTCTTCGACCATGCTCCATGCCTCCCCCTGGCGCTCTGACTTTCCAGCCATCGCCGCCTTGCACCAGCAGCAGCAGATCTACCTGGACAGCGCTGCAACTGCGCAGAAACCGCAAGCCGTGATCGACGCCATCGGCCACTACTATGGCCACGGCGCGGCCAACGTACATCGCGCCCAGCACCTGCCGGGGTCATTGGCTACCCGTGCGTTCGAAGCCAGCCGCGAGAAGGTCGCACGGTGGCTGAATGCAAGCGCTGCCGAGCAGATCATTTTTACCCACGGCGCGACCAGTGCGCTGAATCTGCTCGCCTATGGCCTGGCCGAGCAACTGCAGCCCGGCGACGAACTGGTGATCAGCGCCGCCGAACACCATGCCAACCTGCTGCCCTGGCAACAGCTGGCCAAACGTCGTGGCCTGCCATTGCGGGTGCTGCCGCTGGATGCCAGTGGCGTGGTCGACCTGCAAGCGGCTGCGCAGATCATCGGCCCACGTACCCGGCTGCTGGCAGTGACCCAACTGTCCAACGTCTTCGGCGCGTGGCAACCGCTGCCGGAACTGCTGGCGCTGGCGCGTGCGCAAGGCGCGATCACGGTGGTGGATGGCGCCCAGGGCGTCGTCCATGGACGCCATGATGTCGAGCGCCTGCAGTGCGATTTCTATGTGTTCTCCAGCCACAAGCTGTATGGCCCGGACGGCGTCGGCGTGCTGTATGGCCGGCGCGAGGCCTTGCAGAAGCTGGCGCACTGGCAGTTCGGCGGCGAAATGGTGCATCACGCCGATTACCAAAGTGCGAGTTTCCACCCTGCACCCCTGGGCCATGAAGCAGGCACCCCGGCCATCGCCGGTGTGATCGGACTGGGCGCGACCCTCGACTACCTCAGCGGTCTGGACGCCCAGGCCGTGGCCGCACACGAAGCGTGCCTGCATGCGCAATTGCTGGCTGGTCTGCAGGCGCGCAGCGGTGTGCGCTTGCTCGGCACGCCGCAGATCGCGCTGGCCAGCTTCGTCGTTGAAGGCGTACACAACGCGGATCTGGCGCACCTGCTGACCGATCAAGGCATCGCCGTGCGCGCCGGGCATCACTGCGCCATGCCTTTGATGAAGCACCTTGGGTTGTCTGGCGCCATTCGTGTGTCCTTGGGTCTGTACAACGACTCAGGCGACCTGCAACGGTTTTTCGAGGCACTGGACAAGGCGTTGGAGATACTGACATGACCCTCAACCCACAGGCTGAAGACGCACTTCAGGCGTTCAAGCAGGCCGCCGGTTGGGAGCAGCGTGCGCGTTTGTTGATGCAGTGGGGCGAGCGTCTGGAACCGCTTGGCGATGGGCAGAAAGTGGACGCCAATCGTGTGCATGGGTGCGAAAGCGTGGTGTGGTTGGTGGCTGAGCAACAGGGCGAACGCTGGCACTTCAAGGCCGCCAGTGATGCACGGATGATTCGTGGCTTGCTGGCGCTGCTGCTGGTGCGGGTCGAGGGGCTGGATTCGCAGGCGCTGCGCGAGCTGAACCTGGGCGATTGGTTCGAACAACTGGGCCTGGGGCGGCAGCTGTCGCCCTCGCGCAGCAATGGGCTCAATGCGGTGTTGAAGCGGATGAGCGAACTGGCGTGAACCAGCGGGTCGGGTGGGGATTTGTTCGCGGCCGCTGACCGCTCCCNCAAACCGATTCACGCCTTGACCCTATCCGCCGGACGCCGCACCCCAGCCACGATCTTGTCGACCGCCTTGGTCGCCGCCACCATGCCAAAGGTCGCCGTCACCATCATCACCGCCCCGAACCCTCCAGCGCAGTCCAGCTTCACACCGTCACCGACGAAACTCTTCTGCAGGCAAATGCTGCCATCGGGCTTGGGGTACCGCAGCTGTTCGGTAGAGAACACGCAGGGCACGCTGTAGTGGCGCGTGACCGTGCGTGAAAACCCATAGTCGCGACGCAAGGTCGAGCGCACCTTGGAGGCCAGTGGATCGTTGAACGTCCGGTTCAGGTCGCAGACCTGGATCAAGGTCGGATCGATCTGTCCGCCGGCGCCCCCGGTGGTGATGATCTGGATCTTGCGTCGCTTGCACCAAGCGATCAGCGCGGCCTTGGCATTCACGCTGTCGATGCAGTCGATCACGCAGTCGATGTTTGGCGTGATGTATTCGGCCATGGTGTCGCGAGTGACGAAATCCGCCACCGCGTGCACCGTGCAATCGGGATTGATGCCGCGCAGCCGCTCGGCCATCACCTCGACCTTGGGCTTGCCCACGGTGCTGTCCAGCGCATGCAACTGCCGGTTGGCATTGCTGACGCAGACGTCGTCCAGATCGAACAGCGAGATCTCCCCGACCCCGGTGCGGGCGATCGCTTCCGCCGCCCACGAGCCGACGCCACCCACACCGACGATGGCCACGTGCGCATCACGCAGGCGCTGCATGCCCTCCAGGCCATACAGGCGGGCAATGCCGGCGAAACGCGGATCTTCTGTACTCATCACACGGCACCTCAAAAAACCGGCGCGCAGTATACACCACCGCCAATGTAGGAGCGGTCATCGGCCGCGAAGGACGCACCGCGGTTCGCCTGATACACCGCGCCGCCCTTTTCGCGGCCACGGACCGCTCCTACGCGAGGGAAAACGTTAATATAGCGCCTGACCGTCATTATCCGAGGTGAACCCCATGAGTTCGTCCACACCCCATACCGCCAAGCTCGATCGCATTCTCGCCGATGCCCAGCGCGAGCGCGAAAGCGGCTATCGCGACAAGGCCCTGCGCATGTACCCCCACGTGTGCGGCCGCTGCGCCCGCGAGTTCGCCGGCAAGCGTCTGAGCGAGCTGACCGTGCACCACCGCGACCACAACCACGACAACAACCCCCAGGATGGCTCCAACTGGGAACTGCTGTGCCTGTACTGCCACGACAACGAGCACTCGCGCTATACCGACCAGCAGTACTACGCCGAAGGCTCGACCAGCAGCCCGACCATCGCCAAGGCGACCCACAACCCCTTCGCGGCCCTGGCCGGATTGATGAAAAAAGACTGAGCGAGCACGTGGCCAACAAACGGTACAGCTGCATCGGGTTGTTCAACCCCAAATCCCCGGAAAACGTCGGCTCGGTCATGCGCGCCGCCGGTTGCTACGGGGTCAATTCGGTGTTTTACACCGGCAAGCGCTACGAGCGTGCGCGCGACTTCGTCACCGACACCAAGCGGGTTCACTACGACATTCCGCTCATCGGCATCGACGACCTGCAGAAGATCATCCCGCTGGGCTGCACCCCCGTGGCCGTCGAGCTGGTCGACGGCGCACGCCCGCTGCCCGAATACACCCACCCGGATCGCGCCATCTACATCTTCGGCCCCGAGGACGGCAGCCTCGACCAAAGTGTGCGCGACTGGTGCGAAGACACCATCTACATCCCCACCACCGGCTGCATGAATCTGGCCGCCACGGTCAACGTCGTGCTTTACGACCGCCTTGCCAAGGGCAACAACACGCGCTCCGGGCCCAAATTCAAATAAGCCGATGGAACAGCGTGAAGATTTGGCAGTCAGCTTGTTATCACTGCCCTATCAGGAGATTCACCATGAGCGACAGCAAAACCGTGGACGTCATCAAATCCGTTACCCAGCCCGACTACCATAACGTCAAGGGTTGGGAACGCGCCGGCTCGCTGCTGGTGGGGGTCGTCTCGATCGGCAAGGGTCTGCGCCGCGGCGGGATCTTCGGTCTGATCCAGGTGGCCATTGGTGGCGCGGCCCTGGCCCGCGGCTGGAGCGGGCACTGTGCGGCCAAGTCACTGGCCGAGAAAGGCCGCAGCGATCTGGAAGAGATCCGCAACAAGATCGAACGCGCTGGCGAAGATCTGCTGAACCTGAAGAAAAATGCCGATTCGGCGACCGACACCGCTACCGTGACCGGCGAAGACCCGGCTGTAACGCCAAAGGTCTGAGTACTTCGAGCGTCAAACGCGCTCCTCTGCACGTCATGCTGCAGCGGGGCGCAGCTTTATCTGCCGAGGAGCCCGCGCCGAGAATCAGCCCGCCCGAAAGATCAGATAGTCTTCCCAATCGTCTTCGTCGACATCCTTCTCGCTGACCATTTTCCCGGACTGCGAAATACGCTGTTTATGCACCTGTTCGCGGTCACCGCAAACCAGATGGTGCCAAAGCGGCAGGTCCTGCCCCTGGCTGACAAGTCGATATCCACAGGTCGGTGGTAACCACTTGAATTGGTCGGCCTGGCCCGGCGTCAGCTGGATACAGTCCGGCACGAAAGACTTGCGCCGCGGATAGTCGCTGCACTGACACGTCTTGAGATCGAGCATCTTGCAGGCCACACGCGTGTAGTAAACGCTCTCGTCGTCTTCGTCCTCGAGCTTCTGCAGGCAGCACAGGCCACAGCCGTCGCACAGGGACTCCCACTCGAGCGGATCGAGTTGCTCGAGCGTCTTGCGCATCCAGAAGGGTTCGACGATGGCAGCCATGTGACCGAGAGTCCTGTACGAAATTGACGGCTCAGGCGTGGGCAGTACCTGAAAGGGCCGCCAGTCTAGTGCGCCCTGCAGCGCGGGCCAAGCCCTGGCGACTGCCGGTAAGCTTCACTTGTCAGGCGCGATCGATTCGCAGTAGTTTTTACCCCCTGCCCTCCATCACCCTTCAATCAGGAATGCCATGAGCGCCAATCCCCGCATCGCCGACTATGCCATCCACGAGCAATTCATCAATCGCTGGTCGCCGCGCGCGTTCGAGCCGGTCGAGATCGAACAGGACACCCTGCTCAGCTTCTTCGAAGCCGCCCGCTGGGCCGCCTCGGCGTACAACTCGCAACCCTGGCGTTTTCTCTACGCGCGCCGCGGTACGCCGAACTGGGAGCGCTACCTGGGTCTGCTCAATGAATTCAACCGCTCTTGGGCGCAGCACGCGTCGGCCATCGTGATCATCGCCTCGAAGACCACCTTCACCGCCCCCGGCGCCACCGAAGAATCACCGGCGTTGTGGCACACCTTCGACACCGGCTCGGCCTGGGCCCACCTCGCGCTGCAAGCCAGCATCAGCGGCTGGCACACCCATGGCATGGCCGGCTTCGACCAGGATAAAACCCGTGAAGAGCTGAAGGTCCCCGCTGAATACGCGCTGCACGCCGCCGTGGCCATCGGCAAGCTGGGTGACAAGGCTACCCTGGCCGAGTACCTGCAAGGCCGCGAACTGCCCAGCCCACGCCTGCCGTTGAGCCAGCTGGTGGCCGAAGGCGATTTCACGCTGTAAGCCAACCCGTAGACCGATGGGGCGGCAGACTCTGCGCCGCCGCCCCTGACCCACTCAATACCCGCGCGCGAAATCCACTTCGCCGCGCAACGCCTTGCCGTCCTGCCACGCCTGCAGGTTTTCAACGAACAGCTCGACCATGGCCGGTGGCGAGGTAGGCGCTGCGCTGTGGCCGGTGAGCAGCAAGCCCCAGGCCGTCCAGAACGGGTGTTTGACCGGCAACGGCTCCTGACGACAGACGTCGATCACCGCCCCAGCCAGGTGCCCTTCCTTGAGCGCCTCCACCAGATCGGCATCCACCACCGCCACGCCACGCCCGGCATTGATAAACAGCGCCTGCGGCTTGAAGCGCTTGAACAGCGCGGCGTCGAACAGATCGTGGGTCTGCACGGTGTCGGGCAGCAAATTGATGACGTAGTCGGCCTCTTCCACCAGACGCCCGAGCTCATCGAGCGGCGCCACCTCGACGAACGGTGACAACTCCCTTGCAGTGCTGGCCACACCTATCAGCGTGACGCCGAAGGGTTGCAGGAACCTCGCCACGGCCTGGCCGATCTCGCCGACGCCGACAATCAGCACGCGACGCCCGGCCAGACTGCAACCGGGGCGCGGATCCCACTTGCGCTCGACCTGGCTGACCAACCGCGCCAGCACTTCGCGCTCATGGCCCAGCATATAGGTCAGCATGTACTCGGCCATGACCTGGCCGAATATGCCCACGGCGCGGGTCAGACGATAGGCACGCGGCAGGCCGTCGCCCAAGAGCGGTGTGATGCCCGCCCACGTCGACTGTGCCCATTGCGGCGTCGCGCCGGTGCGCAGCAGGTTGACGAACAGGTCCGGCTGGCCGAGCCAGACCGGGCAGTCCGCCGCCAGCCGCGCCAGCTCGGCGGGGTCGCCGCTGGTTTGTACATTCAAATGGGGAGCAGCTGCGCCGAGCAACTTGGCGTAAACGGCATAATCGTGTTCGGCGATCAGAACGCGGGTCATTGCGAGGCCTTGGTCAAGACAGCTGCGCGACCCCGTATCGGCAGGGCGGCAGCAGGCAGGGTTGGTCAGATAAAGAGAGTCAGATAGGGTCGTTGCGGCGCAGCAGCTCTTCGGGAAGATGCTCGATGTACTCGTCTTCGGCAGGCGGCATCTGCAGGTGGTAACCCTGTGTTTCCAAATGCTCGAGCACCAGGTTGATGTCTTCGCGCGCCAGGGCACGTTGCGGGCTGAGCACCAGATCGAAGGCGTGCACCGGTTTGCCGAACACACCCAACAGCCCTTCGGGGACGCGCTCCAGCGCATCGCTCTTGAGCACATAGAGGTACATCTCGTTCTTGCGCGGGCTGCGGTAGATCGAACAGATACGTTTCATGGCTGGTCTCCAGCGGTGGCCAGGCTGTCGAGCAGGGCCTGCCCCATGCGCTCGCGTCGCCATCCACGCAGCGAATCGGGCAATTGATAGGGGCCGTCGGGGTAGCCCGTCTTGAGCAATGCCTCGAGGGTCTTCTTGCGCAGCATCAGCTCGGGCGCCATGTTCAGACGCTCGGCCTCACGCTGGCCAATCGCACGCAATTGCTTGAGCACGGCCGACGCTTCGATCGGCAACGGCTCGGGCAGCACCGCGGGCCACTGCTCGGGCGCAACACTGGCCGCAGACTTGATCAACGCCAGGATCTGCTCGCCATCCTGGCGGACGGTGCGCGGATGCATGTCTTCGATCTTGGCCAGCGTCTGCAGGTTGTCCGGTTGCAGTTTGGCCAGCGGCCACAGCGACTGCTCGCGCACGATGCGGTTGCGTGGCAGGTCGCGCGCACGGGCTTCCCGTTCGCGCCAGGCACATAGCTCGCGCAATACCGCCAACTGCGCGCGTGACAGTTTCCATGCCAGCTTGGCGTCACGGTACAGCTCGTCGGGGTTCACTTCGCGGCGCAGCTGTGCCACCAATTCGGCGCCGTCTTCGAGCACCCAGGCGTACTTGTCGTCGGACAGCTGCGGGCGCAGCTTTTCGAACACTTCGGCCAGGTGCACGGCATCCTCGGCAGCGTAGCTGACCTGAGTGTCGGACAGCGGTCGCTGCAGCCAATCCGAACGCGTCTCACCCTTGGGCAACTCGATGCCCAGCACTTCCTGGACCAGGCGCGAATAGCCCATAGAGAAACCAAGATTGAGGTAGGCAGCGGCCAGCTGGGTGTCGAACAGCGGCGCCGGCAGGCTGCCGGTCAGGCGCAGCAGCACTTCCAGGTCTTCGCTGCAGGCGTGCAGTACCTTGATCACCGCCGGATTTTCCAGCAGTTGGGTCAGTGGCTGCCACTGGGTGATCGACAGAGGATCGATGAGGAAAGCGCTGGCGCCATCACCGATCTGCAACAGCCCTGCGATGGGGTAGAAGGTGTCGACCCGCATGAATTCGGTGTCGAGGGCAACGTACGGCAAGCTCTGCCAGTGGGCGCAATGCTCAGCCAGGCTGGCATCGTCGCGAATCCAGTGAATATCGATGGCCACAAGGCTCTCCCACGAATAATGGCGCGCAGTATATATCGGCCCTGCTTCCACGGGGACATCCATGCGTGCCTGCGGTCGTTAATCCGGCGAGCACCTGTTGCGGGCACATGCATTGAACGATCTGCCCCCAACGGGGGGTCGAACCTAGGCATCGGGTCATTTTCCATGGCCCATCATTCTGTCCACCCCACCCAGAGGTGTCGAGATGCCGGTAAAACACAACCTGTTCGCTGATTTGCAACAGAGCAAGGAAGAAGTCGAAAACCGCGCCAAGAGCGACGATCGGCTTAGCCAGCTACTGACCCAGTACCATGTCAGCGACGCCGACGTGGTCAAGGCCGAAGACCGCGCCGCGCCGGACGACGAGGTCAGAAAGCTCAAGGAAAAACGCCTGCTGATCAAGGACAAGATTGTCCAGCATCTGGGCTGACCCTACCCATCTCAGCGGCGCATGCGCGCCGCCTCCCGCCGCACCGATCCTGCACGGTTCACAACGTCGACGATTCGCGCTTCAGGTCTGCATGCCGGAAAGGCTTGGTAGCTCCGGACAGCGACGTGGCCACGTGATCGAGCCAGTGCTCGGCAGTGAATTTTGGCGCAGCCCCCGCGAGCATGATCAGCATCAGGCCGGGCAACAGCTTGGCCGGCCCCAGGGGTTGCAGGTTCCAACGCTCCAGCACCAGCAAGAATGCAAAGGCGGCGCTACCGCCAATCAGTGCGCCCATGATGGCCTCCGCCATCGGGTGGATCACATTGCCCACCAGCGTCGCGGCGAACCATACCCCAAAGCCGATACCCGCCAAGGCTGCTGGCCAGCGCAGGTACGGGTGAACCTGCCGCGCCAGAATGCTCGCCAGCACCGGCACCATCAGGCAGGCATTCATCGCATGACCGCTGAACACCGCAACATTCAACGATGGCAGGCCGATGCCCCAGCCCTTGAACAGGATCTTGCTGGCACCCACCAAGCCATAGGCGCACAGCACCGTCAGCAACCACACCGTACAAGCCGGGCGTGAACCGGCCAACCACAACCAACCGGCAATCACCAGCGCAATTGGAAACATCACGGTGATAGCACCGTATTCCAACAACATGCATCACTCCTTCAAAATCGAACAGGCGGCGCCAGGCGTGAAGCCCGGCGCGACGTCAAAGCGTCTTGTTGAGCGTTATACGCGAGATATCATTCACCGCGATGTACTTCTTGGCATTCTTCGACACACGCATGCAGCCAAATACCAGTACGTAGGCACCGGCCAGGTCCTCCAGTTCATGGATGGGGAAACGCTGGGTGAAATCATCGACCAGCGAACCGTCGACCACCACGCTCAGGTCCTGCCGCCCACCGGTGTTGAGCCACAGGCTCGGTGGCTGATCGCCCGACTGCGCTGCATCGGACACCAAGCCCCAGTAACCGCGCATGCGCTCCAGCTCATCGAACTCGGCACGGGCGAACGGCACGAAGAAATCGCGCACCTTGAACAGCCCGCTTTCCACCGAAATCAGCTGCTCGGAGTGACGGAAGTCCTCGCTTAGAATCAGGTTCTTCAACAGCGTGCTCAACCGGCGCTGGCGCGTCTGCGCCCCTTGGGCGGGATGTCCGCCACTGTGCCGGCCCACTCCGTAGCCCGGCTCGGCACCCTCCTCTACCCCGTAGTGACGCAGCGGCGCACCGAAGGCAAAGTCCACCTCGATGCGCTCGCCACGATTGACCACATCATCCTGCTCCAGCGTATCGCCCCGATACGACTCGCTTTGCGGGCCGCCCATGTCGCAGAAGTCGGCATGCGGCCGCGCGCCGAAACACGACGCCTGGCCACTGCGAGCCGCCTTGCGATAGAACCCCGGCCCCAGGCAACGCGGACACAGCAGATTGCGCCGCATGACAGCCACGCAATTGGGGCTCAGTGCCTCGAATCCGGCGATGTCGTAAACGGTGTTGTTGATGGTGCACAAGGCGACGTCCATGCAGCTCTCCGGCTCAAGCGTTTGGTGAAGGAAAGCCGGAGGTTGGCAGCGGGTGGGGTGGGGCGATAGGCGAAGAGGGGATTTTCAGATTTGTCCTACAGGGTTTCTTCAATGCGGCGTATGTATGCCGGAGGGCCTGAGTAGCGAGCCGGTACCCGGCTCACCCTGGACGCAGGTATGGGCGGTCGGACCCATGGAAAAAAGGTTCGCCAGACCGCTTTTCAGGCCTTGGCAATCTCTGGCGCCAGCAGCCATTCGGCACTGTCATTCCAGACGTCCATGCGCACTATCTTGCCATTGCGTACCTCGAACCGATCCAGATAACGATTACCCGAGAAACTCCGGCCATCAGCCCATTCGCCGAACAGTGTGCCGTTCGAATACACCACGGTGTGATCGCCGCGATCCATCCAATCGAAGTTACCCAAGGCTTTTTTGACCCAGGCGTAACGTGAACCGTTGAACGCAGTGATTGCCTGGGGATTGGGCATCACCCGCCCGCCGGTGAAGGTGATCTGCACATCCTCACTCATGAACGTCGCAGCGCGGACCGGATCCGGAGCCATCGAAGCCTCGAGGAAACTGCTAACAATCTGTACGTCTTCGTTCATCTCAATCATTGCCATGACTCCTGAATCAAGGGAAGCCCGCTAACCAGGCATGCCTCTGCCTGGTGCGGGCCGCTTTATTTTGGCGCGTAAACAGGCGCTCGAATGGATAGGTGAGCCGTTTCCAAGGATGTAACGACTGGCACCCTACTTGCTAGCAATAAATATGCAAATGCTAGCAATCAGGAGAGTAAACCATGGCCACCTGGCTTCCAAACCTGCAACGTCTGCTGTTCCCCGTGGCTGCGGCAGCCACTCTCAACCTGGCAATGGTCTTGGGCGCGCACGCGGCCGAACCGCCGATCAAAGTCGGTCTGGTAGCCGCCCTCTCGGGTCAATCGGCCAAGTCCGGCGAAGCCCTGACGCGCGGCCTGAGCATGGCCATCAATGAGGTCAACGCCCGCGGCGGCGTGCTTGGCCGTCAGTTGGAGTTGGTGCGTCGTGATGACGAAAGCAACCCCTCCAAAGGTATGCTCGCCGCCCGCGAGCTGGTCCAGCGCGAGAAGGTCACCGTGCTGTTCGGCGGCTTGGACACGCCGGTTTCTCTGGCAATCGTACCGCTGGCCAATCAGCTGAAAGTACCGTTCATGGGCATCTGGGCGGCAGGTACGAAGATCACCGAGAACGGCGCGGCAGATAACTATGTGTTCCGTGTCTCTGCTGTCGACGAGCTGGTGGACGAGGCGCTGGTGCAATACGGCGTCGCCAACGGCATGAAAAAGCCGGGCATGATCCTTATCAATAACCCATGGGGCGAATCCAACGAGGCAGGTTTCAAACGTGCCCTGGAAAAACGCAGCCTGGCCAATGCCGGTGTCGAGCGCATCCAGGACAGCGATCTGGATGTGGTTCCGCAACTGACGCGCTTGAAAAACGCCGGTGCGGACACTTTGCTGATGGTCGGCAATGTGGGTCCATCGGCGCAGGTCGTGAAGTCTCTGGACCGCATGGGCTGGAACGTCCCGGTGGTTTCCCACTGGGGACCGGCCGGTGGTCGCTTCGGCGAACTGGCAGGCCCGAATGCGTCCAAGGTGCATTTCATCCAGACCTACGTGTTCACTGAACACAACGGCGCCAAGGGCGATGCATTGCTGGCCGCATTGAAAACAGCCTACCCGCAGATCAAGACCGTGGCCGACGTGACCCCGGCAGTCGGCATTGCCAATGCGTACGACGCGCTGCATCTCGCCGCGCAAGCCATCGAAAAGGCCGGCAAAACGGACGGCCCGGCCGTGCGCGATGGTTTCTACGCAATCACCGACCATGACGGCTTGATCAAGCATTACAAGCAGCCGTTCAGCGCCTCCAAGCATGATGCCCTGGGGCCTGACGACTATATCTTCAGCCACTTCGTCAACGACCAGATCGTACCGCTCAAGCCTCAGGAGTAAGCGATGTTCACCGCCGCCATTATCACCGGGCTCGGCCTGGGCAGCATGTATGCGTTGCTGGCGTTGGGTTTTCACCTGACCTACGTCGTATCGCGCACCGTCAACTTTGCCCAGGGCAGCGCCATGATGGTCGGTGCGGTGCTCGGCTACACGTTTTGCATCAACTGGGGCTGGCCACTGTGGCTGGGCGTGCCGCTGACGCTGATCCTCTCTGCGCTGTATGGCCTGGTGATCGAGCGCTACCTGGTGCGACCTTTCCACAGCCGTGGCTCGCAGGCCTGGCTGATGGCAACGGTGGCGGGCGGAATTCTGGTGGACAACCTTGCGCTGTTTACCTTCGGCAAGGAGCCTCGGCAGTTCGAAAGCGCCTTGGTGAACCTGAGTGTCGAGCTGTTCGGCAGCCACATCAGTGCCCTGCAATTGCTGATTCCGCTGGCGGGCGCAGCCGTCGCCTTGGCGCTGCATCTGGTGCGGCGCTACACCCGGCTGGGCAAGGTACTCGAAGCCTGCGTGCAGAATCCGCGCGCCGCGATGTTGATGGGTATCAACGTCAATCGAGTGGTGGCCATCGCCTTTGCGTTGTCGACCGTCTTCGCGGGGGTGGCGGGCCTGCTGATTGCGCCGCTGTTCAGCGTCAACGCGGAAATGGGCATGTTGTTCGGCCTGAAAGCCTTTGCAGTAGCGATTCTCGGCGGCATCGGCAGCGCGGGCGGTGTATTTGCCGCCGGATTGCTGTTCGGCCTGGCCGAAGCATTGATCACCTTGTACTTCGGCTCTGCATTCACCCAGATATTTACCTTCGCGCTGGTCATTCTGGCGCTGGCGATTCGTCCCAACGGTCTGTTTGGCAGCCGGGCATTGGTGAAAGTATGAACAACCTCAAAACCCTGGTCGCTCCGGCGTTCATCGCCTTGCTCGCTGTGCTCTGTGGCGTTCTGGCATTCACCCTCGACAGCTACTCGCTGTTGGTTTTCACCCTCTGTGCGCTGGCGGCAGTGGTCGGTGTGGGTCTGAACATCCTGATTGGCCTGAGCGGGCAAATTTCCTTCGGGCACATCGCGTTCTACGCGATTGGCGCTTATGTATCGGCCCTGCTGAGCATGGCCGGATGGACGCTGTGGCTGGCCCTGCCGATGGCCGGTGCCGTGGCGGGTCTGATCGGCGCGCTGTTGGCGATCCCCGCGCTTCGGGTCAGCGGCCCGTATCTGGCGATGATCACCATCGCCTTCTCGTTCGTGGTGCATCACGGCTTGATCGAATGGCGGGACGTAACAGGGGGCTCGAATGGCCTGATGGGTATCCCGTTGCCGGAGTTCGCCGGCCTCGATCCGGCGATCCTGCTCGCACTGCTGGCCGCCGCGCTGATGATCGGCGCGCTGTTGTTCTATCGGCGCCTGAGCCAGAGCGGCTGGGGCAAGGCCATGCTGGCGGTGAAAACTTCGGAGATCGCCGCGCGCTCGCTGGGCTTCAACCCGGTGATAAGTAAAACCCTGGCATTCGCATTGTCGGCGGCCTTGACCGGGCTGGCAGGCGGGTTGCTCGCGCCCTTGCTGATGTTCATCAACCCGGAATCCTTCCCCTTCTCGCAATCCATCCTGTTCGTTCTGGCCGTGATCGTGGGCGGCAGCGGTATGCTGTTCGGGCCGTTGATCGGTGCCGTGTTGATCGTGCTGGTGCCGGAACTGCTGTCGGATTTCGCTGAATACCGGCTGTTGATTTTCTCCATACTGCTGCTGATCGTGCTGTGGATCGCGCCCAACGGCTTGCTCGGTGCCCTCGCCCGGCGCGTGATCAAACCCGCTCGCCTGCTGCCGCCGACGTGCATCGATCACGCACGCATCGCTGCTCATTTACGCAGCCGCGGCCCGTCCTCAGGCCTGCGGGTGACGGACATCGGCATCCGCTTCGGCGGCGTGCAGGCTGCGCAACACGTCAGCCTGCAGGCTCCCGCTGGCAGTATCACCAGTATCATCGGCCCCAACGGTGCAGGCAAAACCACCGTTCTGAATATGATCAGCGGGTTTTACGCCCCTGACAGCGGCCAGATCGAATTGCAGCAACCGCTGGCCGGGCTGCCTGCCTGGAAGACTGCCCGGGCCGGTATCGCCCGTACGTACCAGACCACCTTGTTGTTCGGTGAACTGTCCGTACTCGACAACCTGCTCTTGGCGATGCAGAAGGGGCGCCTGGGGCTGCCGTTCAGTCGTGCGCTGGAAACGCAACGCAGCCTGGCGCTGGATCTGCTGGCGTTGGTGGGCTATCGCGGCGAAGTCAACATTGCCGCCGAGGAGCTGCCCCACGTAGACCGCCGCCTGGTGGAAATAGCCCGGGCGCTGGCGACTGCACCGACCGTGCTATTGCTGGACGAGCCAGCGGCAGGCCTCAGCCGTCGCGACACCGACGACCTGGCGATACTGCTGCGCAAGCTGGCGGATTTTGGCCTCACGGTGATTCTGGTCGAGCACGACATGACACTGGTGATGTCGGTGTCCGAGCATTTACTGGTGCTCGATGCGGGCAAGCCGATTGCGTCGGGGCCACCCTCCGAAATCCGCCAGAACCCGCAGGTGATCGCCGCGTATCTGGGCGGCACCGACTACCAAGCCTCCCCGCGCGCACAACCCTGGGCGGGTAACCGCGACGCGCGTTTGTATGTCAAGGATCTTGTCATTGATTACGGCGCGTCCGCCGTGGTCAACAAAGTCAGTCTGCTGGTGAATCCCGGCGAACTGGTGGCCATCCTCGGCGCGAACGGCGCAGGTAAATCAAGCATCCTGCAATGCCTGGCCGGCCTGCATCGCGCCAGCAGTGGCAGCATCCTGCTCGACAACGAAAATATCGAACAGACCAGTGCCAGCCTGATTGCCGCGCAGGGCCTAGCGTTGGTACCCGAAGGCCGTCAGGTCTTTCCTTACCTGAGCGTGCGCGACAATTTGTTGCTGGGTGGTTACTCACGTCGCGAACCCTTCGATACCGACGCTGAAATCGAGGCCATCCTCAAGCGCTTCCCTCGTCTGCGCGATCGCATCGACAACCCGGCCGGTCTGCTGTCCGGTGGCGAGCAACAGATGGTCGCGGTGGGTCGCGGCCTGATGGCGAAGCCGAAAATTCTTCTGCTCGATGAACCGTCGCTGGGCCTGTCACCTGCCATGATCGGCGAGCTTTACGACGCACTGGCTGCACTGCGCGACGAGGGCGTGACCATTCTATTGGTAGACCAGATGGCCAACCTCGCGCTGCAAGTGGCTGACCGCGCGTATGTGCTGGAAACCGGAACCATCGTGAAATCCGGCAGCGCCACGCAATTGCGCGACGACAAAGACCTGGCCGCGGCCTACCTGGGCGAAGGAGTCAGCGCATGAACGCTTTGCAGATCATCAATGCGCGGCTTGGCGACGGTCACCACCTGACCCAGCTGCAGGTAGAGAACGGTTTTTTCGTCGACGCCTGGAGTGACGACATACGCCAGTGGGCCACCCTTGATCTGCATGGGCAGCTCATCATGCCCGGCCTGATCGAAACCCACATTCATCTGGACAAGGCCTGCATCATGGAACGCTGCCACCTGCAGGAAGGCACGCTGGCCGAAGCAGTGGCCCAGACCCGAGCGGCGAAAGCGGGGTTTACCGAAGACGATGTCTATCGGCGCGGCGCGCAGGTGCTGGACAAAGCCATCGTGCAAGGCACGACACACATGCGCACCCATGTCGAGCTGGACCCTCAGATCGGCTTGACCGGCTTCCATGCCATTCGCCGCTTGCAGGCTGACTATGCCTGGGCGATCAGCCTGGAGCTGTGTGTATTCCCGCAGGAAGGGCTGCTGAACAATCCGGGGACCGAAGCACTGTTGTGCGAGGCACTGGAAAGTGGCGCAACAGTCCTGGGCGGGTGTCCGTACATGGACAGCGACCCGCTGGGACAGATCCAGCGCTTGTTCGAATTGGCTACGCGTTACGACTGCGACCTTGACCTGCATCTGGATTTCGATCTGAACCCCGAAGGCCTGACCGTCATGGAAGTCGCACGCTGTACGCGGCTGCACGGCTGGGGCGGACGCGTGACCATCGGCCATGTGACCAAGCTGTCCGCCCTGCCCAGGGAATCACTGACGGTAATCGCCCTCGAGCTGGCCGAAGCCGGCGTACAGGTGACCTGCCTGCCCAGCACCGACCTGTTCCTGATGGGTCGCGAGGTGTTCCACAACAAACCCCGGGGGCTGGCGCCGCTGGCCCATCTGCACGCCTGCGGCGTGACGTGTTCGGTGTCTACCAACAATGTCGGCAATCCGTTTACGCCCTATGGCGATGCCTCGCTGGTGCGTCAGGCCAATCTGTTCGCCAACGTCTGTCAGATGGGTACTGTCGGGCAGTTGCTGCAATGCCTGGCCTGGGTCTCCAGCGAGTCGGCACGCCTGCTCAGGCTGAAAAATTACGGCCTGCTACCGGGCTGCCGCGCCGACTTCATCGTCTTCGACGCGCCCTCACCCGCTGCGGTGATCGCCGAGATCAGCGCGCCGGTGATGGGCTTCAAGGGTGGCAGGCAAACCTTCAGTCGACCGGCGGGGAAGTTGCTGAGGCCGTGATCGAACAGGCAAAGGCTGCGCATCAGCCACGCAGCGCTTGCTTGAGGTTGAACTCCTCCAGCGCCCGCTCTTCCAGCGCCAGCTGCCCTTCCAGTTCGTCCAGGTGTTCGAGCATGACCGCCACGGCCCGTGCATTGTCGCCCTGCTCCAGCGCGGTAATGATTTCCTGATGCTCATCCGACGCGCACGACGGCACGTCGTTACGCTGGTACAGCGCCACGATCAACGAGCTGCGCACCATCAGGTTGCCGAGGATATCGCTGAGCACGGTATTGCCGCTGATCTCGCCGAGCAGCAGGTGAAATTCGCTCAGCTCGCGAACAATGGCGCGGCGATCGGTATCGCTGGTGGCTTTGCGCTCGTTACTCATATGGCTGGCAATGCGTTGCCGCTGCTTGCGCATCACGGCCGGGGTAATCGCCTCGACAATGGCCCGCTCAATGGCACGACGGGCGCTGAAGATATCCCGCGCTTCCTTCGCCGTAGGCTGGGCAACCATGGCGCCGCGATTGGCTTCGATGGTCACGACTTTCTGCATCGCCAGCCGCTGTAGCGCGACCTGCACATGATTGCGGTTGGCCTGCAAAGTTTCGACGATGTGGGCTTCGACCAACCGAGTGCCGGGCGGCAGGCGATGTTGGGCAATGGCCTTGAACAACGCATCGACGATGCGCTGCACCTCGAGCTGTTTGGCAGTGACGGTACTCAACCCCATCGTTTCCTCTGTTGTCTGGAAGGCCTCATGCCTATACACGAGAAGCCCCGTATCCGGCAAATGCCCGGTTCGGCCCTCAGTCTACCTGGCCGAGGGCCGTACCCTCACCTCGCGGATCATGCATGGCGCTGCGCCGACCCTCGGCATCGATGGCAATGATACCGGCATGGCCCGTCATCGGGCTCTGCGCAGCTATGATTTCCACCTCATGGCCTAGCGCCGCCAGGCCTTCGATGGTCGCGGCAGGCATGTCGCCCTCGAGCTTGAGGTTGTCGGTGCTGTCGAAAAAACTGCGACCCAGCAGAAAGCGTGGAGTGGCCAGCGCCTGATCGACAGGCTGCCGATAGTCGATCAGCTGAGTCGCCAGAACCATCTGCGTCTGCGGCTGCCCATCGCCACCCTGCGTGCCGAAGAACCAGCGCTGGCCATCATCCGCCAGGTAACAGGACGGGTTGAGCGTGTGCGCGGGACGCTTGCCAGGAGCCCAGCCATTGACGTGTTCGGGGTTGGTGTTGAAACCCGCAGCACGGTTCTGCCACAGCACCCCGGTGTCACCCAGAATACAGCCGGAGCCGAAGTCGTGAAACAAACTCTGGATGAGGCAGGCCGTCCGCCCCTGAGCATCGGTCGCCGCCATCCACACCGTATCGGCCGGACGTCCCGGCTCGTTCCACGGCGCTGCACGCTGGTCGTCGATGGCATCGGCATACCCTTGAATGTGTCGTTCATCGAGACTGGCGGCAAAATCCCATGGCGTGCTCAGGGGATCGCACAACTGCGCGTTACGGCGCAGCAGGCCTTGCTTGATGGCTTCGACCAGGTAGTGGTAGTAAAGCGCACTGCCATTGCCGAGCCGCGCGAGTGGCTTATGCTGCAGCGCGGCCATGGCTTGCAATGTGTACAGACCCTGGCACGGCGGTGCGACGTTATAGAGTCGGCCCTGGCGATAAGGTACCGAAACAGGGGCCACCAGCGGCGCTCGCGTGGCCGCCAAATCGGCCTGGGTCAAGCCACAACCGAGGCGATCGAACTCCGCCCCGAAGGCGTGGGCCAACTCGCCCTGATAGAAGTTCTCGACACCGTACCTGGCCAGATGCCGCAAGGTATTGGCCAGCGCCGGCTGGCGCAGCGTATCGCCCGCGCGTAGCCAACGCCCATCGGTTTTGCAAACACCATGCAGGTCCGGCAACTGCTCAATGAGTGGCTGCCGCAATGTCTGCCAAAACAGCTGCGACTGTGAAACAGGCGTTCCCGCCTCCGCCACGCTGGCGGCGTCCTGCAACAGGTCGCCCCACCCAAAATGGGAACCCCACTCATGCCGGCTGATGGTTGCCGCCGTCTGCCAACTCGCCAGCGCACCCGCCGTGGTGGCGACCGACGACGGCCCCCTCAAACCGATGATTCCACCCTCAGGCAAACGCTGCCCAGCCTGCCCGATCCCCACGATGGTGCGGACCTGAGTGTCGTGGATCATCCATAGGGCATCGCCGCCCAGGCCGGTCATGTGCGGGAAGACCACGGCGAGCATGGCGCTGGCTGCCAACATGGCATCAATGGCAGTGCCACCGGCGTCGAGGATCTGCATCCCAGCGGCACTGGCTTGGGCGTGAGGCGTGCAGATCACCGCACGAGAGGAGGTAGCGATCATGATATGGAGCCCCGGCTTTGCTAGCTATCTATGAAATTATTGTTAGCAGAGCAATATGTGTGCCGCGGTTTTTACTGGTGGCTGATGAGGCTCAGGGGGCACGGATAGCAACGGGGTTTCCACGATTTAAGTCGTCGGGGTACTCGGACCTATCCGGAGAGATTGCGCGGTCAGCGGGAGCACGATTGTGCCCCCGCTCCGGTCATTGTGCAGCGTCGAACTGCGAGGTGGCCTCGATAGGTGCCTTGACCAACAAATACGGCGGCTGCCGGGTGTCGAATCCCTTGCCCATCCGGCTCCACTGCCCCAGCGTCACGTACACCGAATCGGCAGTCACGAATACCCCGTCCGGCCACACCAGTCGCGGGTCGCGCACGACCACGTCGAGGCGGCCATCTGGCCAGCGGCGCAACACCTGATGATGCTCGGCATCGGTCATGTACAAGCGGCCCTGAGCATCCATGTCCATCCCGTCGACCATCACCTTCTCTCCCTCATCCTTGATCTGCGCAGCCAGTTGTCGATCATCGAGGCCGAAGTCAGCAAGCGCCGCGGTCGGCAGACTCCACAGGTGTCGACTGGTGAGCGGCGAGTAGAACAGACGCGAGCTGTCGGGCGTCAGCGCCAGGCCATCGACGCCATCGTGAGGGAATGCGCTGTTCTTGCCGTCGTAGCGCATGGGCACACCGTCGAGCTGGGTGACGAAATCCTTCTGCGCCACGATGGAAGGATGACCGGCAAGCACACGACGCTGCTTCCCGGTGGCCAGATCCACCACTACCAAAGCCGGGTCGTCGCCGAAGGATGAGTCGGCGACATAAGCGGTGCCTTGGCTGCCGTGGGTCAAATCGATGCGCAGGTCATTCATATGGCTGTCCTGACGCAAGGCATCCTTGAGCTCGATAGAGGTCACGATGCTGTCGCTGCTCAAATCGATACCCACCACCTTCGCTGCACCCGCCGGAATTCCCTGCTTGCCGGCGCGCTTGCCATCGTCGATCAACCAGAGGCGCCCACGCTTGTCCAGGGTCATGCCGTGCAGGGAAACAAGCCGCTTGGCGTCGGATAGCTCAGACGGCAGGCTGACGGCGGCGGAGGGATAGGGAACCAGCTTGCCGTTGACCAACTCACCCAGCGTCATGCCCGCGTGATCCTCGGCATGACGCGGAAAGCCAACAAACGTGCGCCCTTCCGGGGTCACCACGATACCTGACGGGCCTGGGCCGCTGAACGCAGCCACCTCCTGGATCGAACCAACGGGAACCAGGCTGCGATCGATGGTCTCGGCATGGGCTGCGTTCAATGCCAGCGCCAATGTTGCGGCCGCCAGGACGGTGATCGAGGCTCGCTTCAATGGGTTTTTGGTCATCCGTTCCAGGCTCCTGCGGGATGAGATGGACTGGTATAGGGTAGATCCTGAAACCGATTTCAGGATCTACCGAAAAAAAACCTGCACGGGTGCCGAAGGGGACAGACGGCGCGACAGGTTCATGGGTATTGAAGGGAATTAAGGCGGGGAAGTTCCACTGGATGGGTGACGACGTATGGTTGGGATTTGACTGAAAGGTCGTTATCGGCCTGGGCGTTCAGATAGAAGTGGTGGGCGTCGGAGATTATCAGGGCTATGTAGGCACCGAAACTAAGCTTGATACGCGACTCTTAGATCATTTTGTGTGCGGACCGTGCTTTTACCGAGTTAACTTGATTACCATATCTCACTAGATAATCGCGAATCGATTAATCTTGTTTTTCCAGTCATCTGCCGCCACCAGTTCGCACTTATAATTTCTATACTGCTGCAACCCAACCGGTTAGCATATCTATCGTACTCCAGCACGAATCTATAGCGATCAAGGCTTACTAAAAGCTTCTTTATTTATCCCATAAAGCCTGCTTCAGGCGGGTTAAATCATTCCCTGCTGGAAACCCTGGGAAAAACCCCTATAGGGATTTTTTCGGAGCCACCGCTCCTAGCTCCCTAACCGACAGCTCCACACTGCCCGCGCACGACACAAGCGCGAAGTACTCTTTGCCAGGGCTGTCTACCGAAACTATCCAGCCTTTGGTCGAGGGGTTATATTCTTCGTCATGCAATATCTGGACGGAATTGCCCCCTTGATTCGGCCTGAACCTATCAAAGTAGGCCCGCACCGATCTCTCCAGAAAGTCTCTCCCTGCCTTGGGGCATGGTTCTATCTGCCGTTTTTCGCAGCCCATCATAAAAAAACAGCATGCAGTTGTTACGATCATTCTGAACGCGCACATTTGTTCCTTCCTTTGAATAGCGGGCGACCCTGCCGTTGGGTTTTCGTTTGGCCGCTGGAACTTTACTCGGTCCGATATGAAACACGTCTGATTTTTTGAAAGCTGCTGTGTCGTTATTGTAGGCGCCAAACAGGAATCGCAGAGGGCAGCATTGCACTGACAACCACGGACTCAAGCGTCAAGGGATGGCCGGCTGCAGACGCACAGGCACCAACTACTTAAATCCCCGAAACAAAAAAGCCCCAAGGCTATAAGCACTCGGGGCTTTTCAAATAATGGCGGAGAGATAGGGATTCGAACCCTAGGTACCGGTGAAGGTACAACGGATTTCGAATCCGTCCCATTCGGCCACTCTGGCATCTCTCCAACGGCGCGAATCATACCAGCGTCTGCGCCAAACGCGAAGCCCCTGATGCAAAATAATTTGCGAATTCAGGTGCTTGCGCGTTTACAGCGGTGTTACAGCGGCACGCCCAGGCGGTTGGCCACTTCTTCGTAGGCTTCGATCACGTCGCCCAGACCCTGGCGGAAGCGGTCCTTGTCCATTTTCTTGCGGGTGTCCTTGTCCCACAGGCGGCAGCCGTCGGGGCTGAATTCGTCGCCCAGGACGATGGAGCCGTCGCTGAACACGCCGAACTCGAGCTTGAAGTCCACCAGCAGCAGGCCGGCGTCGTCGAACAGCTTGGTCAGCACGTCGTTGACCTTGAGCGACAGCTCTTTCATCTTCGCCAGTTGCTCGGCGGTGCCCCAGCCAAAGGCGACGACGTGGGACTCGTTGATGAACGGGTCACCCTTGGCGTCGTCCTTGAGGAACAGCTCGAAGGTGTACGGGTTCAGCTTCATACCCTCTTCGACGCCCAGGCGCTTGACCAGGCTGCCGGCGGCGTAGTTGCGCACCACGCATTCGACCGGAATCATGTCGAGCTTCTTGACCAGCACTTCGTTGTCGGCCAGCAGCTTGTCGAATTGGGTCGGGATGCCGGCGGCTTCCAGCTTCTGCATGATGAAGGCGTTGAACTTGTTGTTCACCATGCCCTTGCGGTCGAGCTGTTCGATGCGCTTGCCGTCGAACGCCGAGGTGTCGTTGCGAAACAGCAGGATCAAGCGGTCGGCGTCGTCGGTCTTGTACACCGACTTGGCTTTGCCGCGGTAGAGTTCTTCACGTTTTTCCATGATGGGCTCCGCTTGCTAAAAGTATGGGCTAGGCGCCCCTTTGGGACGCTAGGCGATGTGGCGCCAGTCGAGCCCTGAATCTTGGTCGGCCAGTTGCAGCCAGTCCGCGTCGCACCCCAGGGTGTCGACGAAGCATTGCCGGGCCAGCTGCGGCAGGTTGTTCTTGCTGCTCAGGTGGGCCAGCACCAGGTGTTGCAGGTTCTGCCAGCCCAACTGCGCCACCAGGCCAGCAGCCTGGTGATTGTTCAAATGGCCCCAGTCACCGCCGACGCGCTGCTTGAGGAAATAAGGGTAGTGCCCACGGGCAAGCATGTCGCGGCAGTGGTTGCTTTCGATCATCAGGGCATCCAGGCCCTGGTAGTGGTCACGCACCCTGGCGCAGTGGGAGCCCAGGTCGGTCAACAGGCCGAAGCGCCGCTTGCCGTCGCTGAACACGTACTGGGTAGGCTCCAGGGCGTCGTGAGCCACGGCAACCACTTCGACACGCAACGCACCGATTTCCAGCACGTCGCCACAGCGCACATGGGTACGTACCGGCACCGGCTTGCGCAGGCCGCGCTCGGTGCCGAGGCTCATGTAGACAGGCACGCCATGGCGGCGCGCCAGCAGCTCCACGCCATGCACATGGTCGGCATGTTCGTGGGTCACCAGCACGGCGCTCAATTGCGCGGCGCTCAGGCCCAGGCGGGCCACCCGACGTTCGGTTTCGCGCAGGGAGAAACCGCAATCGACCAGCACATGGGTGTCTTCGCTGCTGATCAGCGTGCCATTCCCTTGGCTACCGCTGCCGAGAACGGCAAAACGCATCGCTTAACCCAGGTTGTCTTGAATCACACCCAACACGCGGCGGGCAACATCTGCCGGGGCCACGGTGTTGATGTTCTTCTCGACGGTGACCTGGACGCTGTCGCCCACCTTGCTCAGGCGCACCTGATAACGCTCGGCGCGGGCTTCGATTTCTTCCTTGCTCGGCGCATTGCCGAACACGCGGCTGAAGAAGCCGGGCTTGTCGTCGGCGCGCTGGGCGGATTCGGCAACGTTGATGTAGTACAGGCCCAGGCTGCGGTTGATGTCTTCGATGCGCCACTGGCCCTGCTCCAGGGCACGGCCCACGCTGGACCAGGCACGGTCCAGGTCGGCGCCGACGTTGAGCACCGGGTTGCCGCTGCCGTCTTCGCTCATGGCCACACGGCTGGGCGCGTCGAAATCACGCGCGGCGACGAGAGACACCGAGCCGCCGCGTTCCGAGTCGCGGGTCATGCTGGCGAGCATCTGGTCGACCAGGATCGAGTCCAGGCCGGTGTTCACCGAGCGCGCCGGGAAATCGGGCTCGGTGCTGCTGCCGGCCGGGCGCTCGACGCTGACCACGTAGATTTCGCTGCTGTTGCGCTGCACGCCTGGTTCGATGCGCACGCGCACACGGGTTTCGCTTCCACTGGAGGTGGTGGCACCGCTCAGGCGCTGTGCCATAGCGGCGGAGAGCTCGTCGAAGCGCTGCCAGGTGGTGGTGAATTCACCGGTTTGCGGACGGTCTTCGGCGATGCGGAAACCGTTGTCCTCGAAGAACTGGTGAGCGATCGGCCAGACTTCGGCAGGCGCACGCTGGGCCATGATCCAGCGGTTTTCGCCGCTGCGCTGCAGCGAGAAATCACTGGCCTGCGCAGCCACCTGCAAAGGCAGTGGGCGCGGCACTTCGAATTCGGAAGCCTTGGCGTTATCGTCGGCGACGTTGCGCGGGATCGGCAGCAGCGGATCCAGACGCTTGTCGGTTTGCACGCCGGGCGGCAGTTGCATCGGGGCGGTTTGGGTCGCCTCGAGGTAATCATTGCCACGATCGCGGAAGTAACCGTTTTCGCCCCAGAGCCACCCGCAACCGCTGGTGCTCGAAATGACCAAGGCAAGGGCAGAAAGGCCAGCCAATCGCTTCATGCGTCTTACTTCCTCAATTAAACCAGGACGCCGGACTGGCGCAGGGCCTGCCGCAGCGGTTCATGACAGGTGGCGCTCAACCAGGTGAGCGGCAGGCGAATGCCTTCGGGCATCAAGCCCATTTCATGCAACGCCCATTTGACCGGAATCGGGTTGGCTTCCAGGAACAGGTTCTTGTGCAGCGGCATCAGCTTGTCGTTGATGGCGCGGGCCAGTTCGGCCTCGCCCTTCAACGCCGCATTGCACAGGTCGGCCATGGCGCGCGGGGCGACGTTGGCGGTGACCGAAATATTGCCCTTGCCACCCAGCAGGATGAGCTCGACGGCAGTGGGATCATCGCCGGACAGCACGAGGAAGTCGCTGTCGACACGGCTGATGATGTCCTTGGCACGGGCCAGGTCGCCGGTGGCTTCCTTGATGCCGATGATGTTCGGCACGCTGGAAAGGCGCACGACGGTGTCGGCCAGCATGTCGCAGGCGGTGCGGCCAGGGACGTTGTAGAGGATCTGCGGAATGTCGACGGCTTCGGCGATGTGCTTGAAGTGCTGGTACAGGCCTTCCTGGGTCGGCTTGTTGTAGTACGGCGTGACCAGCAGGCAGGCATCGGCGCCGGCCTTCTTGGCATTGCGGGTCAGCTCGACGGCCTCGCGGGTGGAATTGGCGCCGGTGCCGGCGATGACCGGGATGCGCCCGTTCACCTGCTTGACCACGTGCTCGATGACCTTGATGTGTTCTTCGTAGTCGAGCGTCGCCGATTCGCCGGTGGTGCCGACCGCGACGATGGCATGGGTGCCCTCCTTCAGATGGAAGTCCACCAGTTTGCTCAGGCTGTCCCAGTCCAGACGCCCTTGGGCGTCCATGGGTGTGACCAGTGCCACCATACTGCCCGCAATCATGCAACCGCTCCTGCCGGAAAAAGAGAGCGGTAATGGTACTGGCGCTATCCACCTTGCACAAGCGAAGTACCACGCCGCGAGCATTCCCCTTGGCGCCGGTTTTCTATACCCTTTCAGACTTTGATCGGCAGGGGTTGCCTTTCTTGCCTGGTCATCGCCTGCCGTAACGGCGCTTCGAACCCCGTCCCTGAGCCTTGCCACCTGGCTTTACCCCGTATTTGCGGGCGTTGCCGGGCGGTCGGCCGAGGTACGCACGAGGTACGGCGCAGGCCTTGAACCAGTCATCCGGCCCCTTGACGCCGCCGACCGCTCATCGCTTTAGGAATGCTGCATGTCCACCCCCACAGTTCGCGAACAATTCCTCGTCATCAGCGCCCTGGGCCGCAATCCCATGGAACTGACCAATGTACTGTGCCGCGCGGCCCACGACGCCCGCTGCTCGGTGTCCACCTCGCGCCTGACCCGCCACGGCGAATACAGCGCCCTGGTGCTGCAGGTGGCAGGCAACTGGGACGCCCTGGCGCGCCTGGAAACCAGCCTGGCCTCGCTGGCCAAGAAGCACGACTTCACGGTCAGCCTGGTGCGCAGCGCCACCCTCGACAGCCGCCCGCAGGCGCTGCCGTACGTGGCCTACGTCAGTTCGGCGTACCGCTCGGACATCATCAACGAGCTGTGCCAGTTCTTCATCGACCACAACGTCGAGCTGGAGAACCTGACCTGCGACACCTATCAGGCGCCGCAGACCGGTGGCACCATGCTCAATGCCACGTTTACCGTGACACTGCCCGCCGGCGTGCAGATCAGCTGGTTGCGCGACCAGTTCCTGGACTTCGCCGATGCCTTGAACCTCGATGCGCTGATCGAACCCTGGCGCCCACAGAACCCCATGTAAGGACTGACCGATGGCTGTCGCTCTCAATGAACCTGTTGCCGATTTTCAAGCCCAGGCCACCGGCGGCCAGACCGTCCACCTGAGCGAGCTCAAGGGTCGCCAGGTGGTGGTCTACTTCTATCCCAAGGACAGCACGCCGGGCTGCACCACCCAGGGCCAGGATTTCCGCGACCTGCTCGAGCAGTTCAAGGCCGCCGACACCGAGGTGTTCGGGGTGTCGCGCGACGGGCTCAAGTCCCACGAGAATTTCAAGGCCAAGCAGGGCTTCACCTTCGAGCTGATCAGTGATCAGGACGAGGCGTTGTGCCAGCTGTTCGACGTGATCAAGTTGAAGAAGCTGTATGGCAAGGAATACCTGGGCGTGGATCGCAGCACTTTCCTGATCGACCGGGAAGGTGTGTTGCGCCATGAATGGCGTGGCGTGAAGGTGCCGGGGCATGTGCAGAGTGTGCTGGAGGCGGCACAGGCGTTGAGCAAGGGTTGAGAGGGGGTTGGGTTTTTCGCGGCCGCTGACCGCTCCTGCAACGATCGTGTGTAGGAGCGGTCAGCGGCCGCGAAGGCCGCGCCGCAGTCTCAGAGCATCGGCGCCACGGTGGGCTCCTGGCGCGGCCAGGCATCGAGCACGGCCTTGAACAAAGTCGCCAGGGGAATGGCGAAAAAGATGCCCCAGAACCCCCACAGCCCGCCGAACAGCAATACCGCGCAGATGATCGCCACCGGGTGCAGGTTCACCGCCTCAGAGAACAGCAGCGGCACCAACACGTTGCCGTCCAGGGTCTGGATGATGCCGTACACCACCATCAGGTAGATGAACTGGTCGCCCCACCCCCACTGGAACAGCGCGATCAGGGTCACCGGCACGGTCACCACCACGGCGCCCACGTAGGGCACCACCACCGACAAGCCTACCAGCAGGGCCAACAGCGCCGCGTAGTTCAAGCCCAGCGCAACGAACGCGATGTAGGTCACCACGCCGCAGATGAAGATCTCGATGACCTTGCCACGGATGTAATTGGCGATCTGCCGGTTCATCTCCTGTGCCACCCGGGTCAGCAGCGCCCGCTCGCGAGGCAGGTAACCGCTGACCCAGCGGCCGATCATCACTCGGTCCTTGAGAAAGAAGAACACCAGGATCGGCACCAGCACGAAATAGATCATAATGTTGACCAGCAGCGGCAGGCTGGACAGCGAAAAGGTCAGTGCCCACTGGCCGAACTTGCCGATCTCGCCGCGCGCCGCTTCGATGGCCTGCAGCACCTGTTCGTCGCTGACCAGGTGCGGATAGCGTTCGGGCAGCAGCAACAGCAGTGACTGCCACTTGCCCAGCATCCCGGGCAGCTCGTTGAACAGCGTGATCAACTGGTGCCAGAGCAGCGGCACGAGCACCAGCATGAACAGCGCCAGCGCACCCATGAACAGCGCGAACACCGCTCCCACGGCCACACCCGAAGGCACCCGCAAGCGCTCCAGGAAATTGACCAGGCCCTGCATGAGAAACGCCAGCACCATCCCTGCCAGCACCGGCGCCAGCATGCCGCCCAGGGTCAGCACGGCGGTGAACGCCAGCACCAGCAGCACCGCCAGGACGACGGCCTCTTCGTCGGAGAAGTAGCGCTGGATCCAGTTGCGTAACACTTTGAACATTGAAATTCCCTTGAATGGCCCAGCTACCGAAGGTGGTGGCTCAGGCCTTGCGCAACCAATACGAGTAGACCCCGTCCAGCGCCTGTTCATGTAACAGCGCGTGACCTGCCAACGTGGCGAACGAGCGGAAGTCGCGCTGCGAGCCGGCGTCCGTGGCGATCACCTTCAATACCGTGCCACTGGCCATCCGGTTCAGTTCCAGCTTGGCCTTGAGCAGTGGCAACGGGCAATTAAGACCGCTGGTGTCCAGCTCGGCGTCACATTCGGGCGCATCGCTCATCGATATCTTCTCCAACCAAAGAAAGCCGTGATGCTGCCTCGATCGCGGCAGCCAGCGGCGCGACAGGATAACCCAAGGCCGGCGCCTCTGGTGGTCATCGGATGGGGCGGCTACAGTAGGGCCTTTCATCTGCCGAGCTCAGTGCATGCCCTTTCTGCGCCCTACCCTGCTGACACTTGCCTGCCTGCTGGCACTGCCGGGCCACGCCAGCGATCTGCCGTCCCTTGGCGACGCCAGTTCCGCGATCGTCTCGCCCCAGCAGGAGCATCAGTTGGGTCGCGCCTGGCTGAGCCTGCTGCGCGGCCAGGTCAAACAGCTCAATGACCCGCAGCTGAAGAATTTCGTCGAAACCAGCGTGTATCGACTGTCCGAAACCAGCCAGCTGAACGACCGGCGCCTTGAGTTCATCCTGATCGACAGCAAAGAGCTCAATGCCTTCGCCGCGCCAGGGGGCATCGTCGGGGTCAACGGCGGGTTGTTCTTCAATGCCCAGACCGAGGGCGAGTACATCGGTGTGCTGGCCCACGAACTGGCGCACTTGTCGCAGCGCCACTTCGCTCGCGGGGTCGAGGCTCAGCAGCGCATGCAGTTGCCGATGATGGCGGCGCTCTTGGCTGGCATCGTGATCGCCGCCTCCGGTGCCGGTGATGCCGGCATTGCGGCAATCGCCGGCAGCCAGGCGGCCGCGATCCAGGAGCAGCGACGCTTCTCCCGGCAGAATGAGGAAGAAGCCGACCGCATCGGCATCATCAACATGGAAAAGGCCGGCTATGACCCGCGCAATATGCCGACCATGTTCGAACGGCTGATGCGCCAGTACCGTTTCGATGCACGGCCGCCGGAATTCCTCTTGACTCACCCGGTCAGCGAATCGCGTATCGCCGACACGCGCAACCGCGCCGAACAAGCGGCCAAAGGGGGCAAGGAAGACAGCCTGTGGTACCAACTGATGCGCGCGCGCGTTCAGCTGTACTACGAGGAAACCCCAGGGCTGGCAGCCAAGCGCTTCCGCGCGCAACTGGATGAAAACCCCAATGCGCTCCCCGCGCGCTATGGCTTGGCACTGGCTCAGGTCAAGGCTGGCCAACTCAACGAAGCACGGGAGAACCTCAAGCAGCTGCTGGCCAAGCAGCCGGACGACATCACTTTCAACCTGGCGCAGGTCGATCTGGACATCACCAACAACCGAATCCCCGATGCGCAGCAGCGCATCGATCGGCTGGTGACGCAGTACCCCGGCAACTACCCGATCAACCAGAAGCGGGTCGATGTGCTGCTCAAGCAGAACCGCATGGCGGATGCAGAGAAAGCGCTGGAAAACTTGCTCAAGAGCCGCTCGGATGACCCGGACGTCTGGTATCTGGTGGCCGAAACGCGCGGGCAGAACGGCAACATCATCGGGCTGCATCAGGCACGCGCCGAGTTTTTCGCCCTGGTCGGCGAGTTCGACCAGGCCATCCAGCAACTGGACCTGGCCAAGCGCCGGGCTGCGGACAACTTCCAGCTCGCCTCGCGAATCGATGCACGGCAGCGCGAGTTGATCGAGCAGGATCGGTTGGTCAAGGAAATGCTGCGCTGAGACCCCGGCGAGCCGAATCGGGCCCGCAGAGTCGATCGGAATGAACCGACATATCCGACACATTGATTTTCACATTTTTTTCACGCAACTGCTCTAGCGTCTAGACTTGCTCCAGGTGCGATGAATTTTCCGTGACCGGTGTGAATATCTATGGGCGTTTTGTGGCAAACCGAACCTGACAAGACTGCAACTCCGGCTGGCAGTCCTGACCCGTCTCCATTGCCAGATAGCCCACGTCAACGTCACTTGTGGCGGCGTCTGTTCTGGCTGTTGGTACTGATCACTGCTGCGGCGCTGGCGTATGCGATATATGCGGAAATGCGTACATCGCGACTGCAGGCGCGCGAATTCAGCCGCTGGGCGACATCGCTGACCTATGATGTGCAGCCTGGGCCGAGCGAAGCCATCGTCTATCCCGGGGAGGGTCCGTTCGACAAGCGCCTGGGCTACAGCGCCCTGGGCGATTTCATTCCACGCCTGCTCAAGCGCAATTACGTGGTCGAACGACAGACCCATTTCTCGCCGGCGCTGATGCGTTACGCCGGGCACGACCTGTTCGTGCCCTATCAGGAAAAACCCCAGGCCGGGCTGGTGATCACCGATTGCCGGGGCGACCCGTTGTACCTGTATCGCTACCCCCAGCAGCTTTACACCGAGTTCGCGCAGATTCCGCCAGTCATGGTCAACAGCCTGCTGTTCGTCGAGAACCGCGGCTTGCTCGACAGTCCCGAGCCCTTGCTCAACCCTGCCGTGGATTGGCCGCGCTTTGCCAAGGCCGCGTGGTCGCAGGTGGCCAAGATGTTCGCCCTCCCCGGCCAGTCGGCCGGTGGCAGCACCCTGGCCACGCAATTGGAGAAGTATCGGCATTCGCCCGACGGCCTGACCGGTTCGGGGCCTGAGAAGATTCGCCAGATGATCTCGGCCAGCGTGCGTGCCTATCAGGACGGTCCGCAGACCCTGGAGGCGCGCCAGCGCATCGTGCGCGACTACCTCAACAGCGTGCCGCTGTCAGCCGTGCCTGGCCATGGTGAAGTGCACGGCATGGCCGAAGGCTTGCGGGTCTGGTACGGCGCCGATTTCGAGCAGGTCAACCGCGCCCTCGCCAGCACCACCACCGACCCCGCCAGCGAAGCCGCGCGTGGGCTCGCCCTGCGCCAGGTACTGTCGCTGATGATCGCCCAGCGCCGTCCTTCGTACTTCCTCAACAAGGGCCATGACGACCTCGCCGAGCTGACCGACAGCCATATTCGCCTGCTGGCCGCCAACGGTATCGTTGACCCGACCCTGGCCACCACAGCCCTGGCCAGCCAGGTCGTGTACCGCGACTGGGTGCAGGAGCCGACCTGGCAACCCAACGAGTCGAACAAGGGCATCAGCGTGGCGCGCAACCGCCTCTCGTCCATGCTTGACCGACCGTTGTACGACCTGGACCGGCTGGACCTCTCGGCCACCACCACCCTGCATGCCGATCTGCAGAAACAGGCCAGCGACTACCTGCGCCACCTCGCCGACCCGGCCTTCGCCCAGCAGATCGGCCTGATCGGCGAGCGCCTGCTGACCTCGGCCAGCACCCGAGAGGTCAGCTACAGCTTCACCCTGTTCGAACGGACGGCCGACGGCTCGCGGGTACGAGTGCAGACCGACAACACCGACCAGCCCTTCGACATCAACGAAGGCAGCAAGCTGGAGCTGGGGTCGACGGCCAAGATGCGCGTGCTCACCACCTACCTCGAGATCATTCACGAACTGCATGAGCGCTATGCCGGGCAGACACCCGCGCAACTGCGCCAGGTGAAGATCGAAGAAGCCGATCGGCTGTCGCGCTGGGTGCTCGACTACATGATCCAGAACCCCGGCGCGGATGCGCGGGCATTGCTCGGCGCCGCCCTGGAGCGCAAGTACTCGGCAAGCCCTGCCGAGAGTTTCTTCACCGGCGGCGGGATCCACACTTTCGGCAACTTTCGCCGCGAGGACAACGGCCGTATTCCCACGCTCAAGGAAGCGCTGCAGGAGTCCATCAACCTGCCCTTCATCCGCCTGATGCGCGACCTGGTGCGCTACAGCACCTACTCTGCGCCAAGCAACAGCGGGCAGTTGCTCAGGGACGACGACGATCCGCGTCGCCAGGAATACCTGGCACGCTTCGCCGATCGCGAAGGCACGGAGTTCCTCCAGCGCTTCTGGAAGAAGTACCAGCGCAAGACCACCGAGCAGCGCCTGGAAACCTTCCTCGACGGCATGCGCCCTACCCCGCAGCGGCTGGCGGCCGTGCATCGCTACCTGTACCCCAATGCGCCCCAGGCGCAATTCGATCGCTTCGTGCGCGAGCACAGCAAAAGCGACAACGTCACCGACAAGCGCCTGAACGAGATGTACACCGGCTATGGCCCGGGCCGCTACAACCTGCCGGATCAGGGCTACATCGCGCGCGTCCACCCGCTGGACCTGTGGCTGCTGGGCTACCTGCTCAATCATCCGGACGCCAAGTTCGGCGAGGCGGGCGCGGCCAGTCGGTTCGAACGGCAGGAGGTTTACAGCTGGTTGTTCAACAGTCGCCACAAGCGCGCTCGCGACAACCGTATTCGCACCATGCTCGAGATCGAAGCGTTTACCGATATCCATCAGCGCTGGCAGCGCGTGGGTTATCCGTTCGATCATCTGGTGCCGTCGCTGGCGACCGCCATCGGCAGCTCGGGTGACCGCCCTGCGGCCTTGGCCGAGCTGATCGGCATCATTCAGAACGATGGCATCAAGCTGCCTACCGTGCGCATCGACACCCTGCATTTTGCTGCCGACACCCCCTACGACACGCGGGTGATCAGCGATCCGGACCGCGGCAAGCGAGTTCTGCCCGCCGAGGTCGCGGCGGCCATGCGCGAGGCACTGTCGCAGGTAGTGGACGCCGGCACCGCGCGGCGGGTATCGGGCAGCTTCAAGACCGATGACGGCACGGCGCTGGTGATGGGCGGCAAGACCGGCACCGGTGACAACCGCATTTCCAGCTTCGGTGCCGGTGGCCGGGTGATCAGCTCGAAGGCCATCAACCGTACCGCCACGTTCGTGTTCTTCATCGGTGAGAACCACTTCGGCACCCTGACCGCATTCGTGCCGGGCAAGGCGGCGGAGGGCTTTCGCTTCACTTCGGCGCTTCCGGTGCAGGTGCTCAAGGGCATGGCTCCGATTCTCACTCCCTACCTGCAGCCAGGTGCGCATACCCAGTGCAATGCGCCCTTGCAGGCGGCGCGTTGAAGGGCGGGTATACGGCGAACGAATTCATTCACTCGCGCCTGGCGGCGTAATAAGCTATATCGATAGCCCCCTATCGGCCCAGGAGCCCCTCGCAATGAAGGCAGACAACCCGTTCGGTATTCAGCGCGTCATGCACGAGATCAAACGTCGCCGCCTGCAGGTGTTGCGTGTTGCGCAGCTCACGCCGCGCATGCGTCGCATCACCCTCGGCGGCCCCGAGCTGGCCGGTTTCGTCAGCGAAGGCTGCGATGACCACATCAAGCTGATGTTCGCCACCACCCCGGAGCAACAAGCGGCGCTCGACACCATGGTGCTGGGGGCGCCCACGCCCGAAGGTGCCAAGCCCGACATGCGCGACTACACCCCTCGCCGCTTCGACCTCGCGGCCGGCGAGCTGGACATCGACTTCGTCCTGCACGGCGACGGCCCTGCCGCGACCTGGGCCGCCCAGGCCGAGCCAGGTCAATTCCTGCATATCGGCGGCCCACGCAGCTCGATGCATGTACCGGATGTGTTCGATGCCTACCTGCTGATCGGTGACGAAACGGCGATTCCAGCCATGGCGCGCCGTCTGGAAGAACTGTCGGCCAACCGCCGCGCTCTGCTGGTGGTCGAGGTGGAGAACGCCGACGAGCAGCAGCCGTTCGACAGCGCGGCGGCATTCGAGGTGATCTGGGTCGACCGTCGCCATGGCGACCTGCTGCAGACGGTGAGCGACCTACGCCTGCCCGAAGGCGTGGTCTATGGCTGGATCGCCACCGAGGCGGGGCTCGCGCGCAAGCTGCGGCGCGTGTTGCTCGACAAGCATGGGCTGAGCGAGGAGCAGATCAAGGCCGCCGGCTACTGGCGGCTCGAGGGTGACGACGGCGAGTGACGTTGGCGCCTGGTCGGTGCACGGGGTCGCCTAGCGCGCGCCCCGACGCCCCCACCAGCGGTCCACAGCCAACACCAGCACGGAGCAGCCAAGGAAGGCCATCAATACGCCCAGTGCATTCAACCAGACCTGCCCCATGCCCAGCTTCGAAACGTCCAGGAACGGATAAGGGTAGACGCCGATGCTCTGTCCACGCAGCAACAGGTAGGCGAAATACACCAGTGGATAGATCGCCCACGCCAGTACGTGCCACAGGCGCAACGTACCTTTGGGCACGCAGCACGCCCAATACACCACGAACGCGACCGGCAGCACATCGTGCAGCAACTCGTTGGCCAGCCATTGCCAGCCCTGAGGCTGCCAGAGGTTGCGCAGCAACAAGCTATAGGCAACGCCTACCACCACGATGCTGACCAGCACCCCGCTGCTCACCGCTGGTCGCAGGCAGAGCCGACGCCACATCGAATCGCGCTTCGACACGTGGGCAGTCAACACGCCAGCCACTGCCGTATTGGTGAGGATGGTGAAGAAGCTGAAGAAATGCACCAACCCACCCAGCAGGCTCGCTTCGATCTGCCAGCGCGACCACAGCACCAGGTACAGCTGCAAGGCCAGGGCAAACCAGGTGCCGGCCGCGGCCAGTGCAACCAGCCGGCGTTCGGCCGGGATCAACGCTTGCCGCGCTGCAGTTGCACATAGAGCCGCTCGACTTTCTCCCGCGCCCAAGGCGTCTTGCGCAGGAAGGTCAGGCTCGACTTGATGCTCGGGTCGCTCTTGAAGCAGCGGATATCGATCCGTTGCGCCAGTCCTTCCCATTGGTAATGCGCCACGAGCGCAATGAGGATCTGCTCCAGCGTCACGCCGTGCAGGGGGTTGTGTGTAGGCTCATGCATGCCAGGCTCCAAAAGCGGCGGGGCAGAAGGTGCGCACCTTAACCAACGGGCACGGTTGCGCAAAGCTTTTATTGGGCCACCTCAGTGGGGCGCAAAGGCTATCGAAGCGGGCGCTGCGCGTGCCCGTGCCCTGCGGCAGGTCGCCGCACTGTTGCAGTTTCGGCAACTGACCCTCTTTCAAACCCGGCTTTAAAAGCGGGGCCTCGAGCTATATCCTTCCGCTGCAACAAACTGAAACGTTTCACTTTTGAAAAATAACGAAGCGCTTCTCGAACAGCTTCGGACCCACCAGAAGAACCCTCTGCCAATGCCTCTTACTGCCCCCTCACGCCCCATGGCGTTTTTGCCGTTCACCGCGTTACTTGCGCTGGGTACCCTGGGCACCAGCCAAAGCGCTGTTGCCCTGCCCGCCTTCGATTCGCAGTCTCCGTTCATGTTCGGCGACTGGAACGGCACCCGCGGAGATCTTTCCGCCAAAGGCTACGATTTCAAGCTCGACTACACCGGCGAAGTCGGCAGCAACCTGCACGGCGGTTACAACCACGACCATGCCACGCGCTACAGCGACCAGTTTGCGTTGGGCGTGCACATGGACCTGGAGAAGATCCTCGGTTGGCACGACGCCGAGTTCCAGCTCACCCTGACCGACCGCAACGGCGACAACATCAGCAACGACCGGATCAACGATCCGCGTGTCGGCGGTTTCACATCGGCGCAGGAAGTCTGGGGTCGCGGCAACATCACGCGGATCACCCAGCTGTGGTACCAACAGAAGTTCTTCGACCAGCGCCTGGATATCAAGGCCGGTCGCTTCGGTGAAGGCGAAGAATTCAACAGCTTCCCGTGCGACTTCCAGAACCTGGCGTTCTGTGGATCGCAGGTGGGCAACTGGGTCGGCAGCGTCTGGTACAACTGGCCGGTGAGCCAGTGGGCGTTGCGTATCAAGTACAACATCACGCCGCAGTTGTATGCCCAGGTCGGCATTTTCGAGCAGAACCCCTCGAATCTGGAGAACGACAACGGCTTCAAGCTCAGCGGCAGCGGTACCGAGGGCGCCATGCTGCCGGTCGAGCTGATCTGGAAGCCTACGCTTAACGGGCTGCCGGGCGAGTACCGCGCCGGCTACTACTACAGCACCGCAGACGCCGACGACGTCTACAAGGACCGCAGCGGCCAGCCTGCCGCCATCACCGGCCAGGACTACCGCAGCGCTTCCAGCCGCCACGGTTTCTGGCTGGGTGCCCAGCAACAGCTGACCCGCATCGCCAGCGACAACTCGCGGGGCCTGAGCGTGTTCGCCAACGCCACCTTGCATGACAAGAAAACCAACGCGATCGACAACTACGTCCAGGCCGGCGTCGTCTACAAGGGTCTGTTCGATGCGCGTGCGCGCGATGACATCGGTTTCGCTGTGGCCAGGGTCCACGTCAACCCGGCGTATCGCAAGAACGCCGAGTGGCACAACCGTACCCTCGCGATCAGCGATTACAACGATGCCGCGTACCTGCCGATCCAGGACACCGAATACAGCGCCGAGCTCTACTACGGGGTTCACATGGCCAACTGGCTGGTGCTGCGACCGAACCTGCAATACATCCGCCACCCGGGCGGCGTCAGCCACATCGACGACGCATTGATTGGCGGCTTGAAGATTCAAGCATCGTTCTGAAACTAAACGGCGCTGAAATACCCTTACACACACGAGCTCAGAAAAACTTGAACTCTGCTGAACCATTTGAACATGACGGAGAAAACTCACTATGAGCACTGACGGTGCTTTGCGTCGGTCGCGCCTGCTGCCCAAACTTCTGGGTATCGTGATGCTGCTGATGGGCCTGGCCTTGCTGGCCGGCGGTATCAAACTGGCCACCTTGGGTGGCTCGCTGTACTACCTGATCGCCGGTATCGGCGTAGGCTTCACCGGCGTGCTGCTGCTGCAGGGTCGTCGCTCGGCCATTGGTCTGTATGCAGCGGTATTGTTCGCCAGCACCGTCTGGTCGCTGTACGAAGTGGGTCTGGACTGGTGGCAACTGGTGCCGCGTCTGGCCTTGTGGTTTGCCCTGGGCGTGGTCCTGCTGCTGCCCTGGTTCCGCAAGCCACTGCTGCGCCAGCCTGCGCCCAAGGCCACGGCTGCGCTGAGCATCGCCGTGGTGCTGGCGGGCCTCTGCGCACTGGCCAGCCAGTTCACCAACCCTGGTGAAATCAAAGGCGAGCTGGACCGCGAAACCGCCAACATGCCCAACACCGCACCGGCGATGCCCGACGGTGACTGGAACTCCTACGGTCGCAGTGCCCATGGCGATCGCTACTCGCCACTGGCGCAGATCACCCCGGAGAACGTCAGCAAGCTGACCCCGGCCTGGACCTACCGCACCGGCGACATCCCTGGCCCGAACGATCCGGGCGAGACCACTGCGGAGAACACCCCGCTCAAGGTCAACGGCATGCTCTACGTGTGCACGCCGCACAGCCAGGTCATCGCCCTGGACCCGGACACCGGCAAGGAAATCTGGCGTTTCGACCCGAAGATCAGCACGCAGAACGCGCCGAACTTCAAGGGCTGGGCGCACATGACCTGCCGTGGCGTGTCGTATCACGATGACGCAGCCTACGCCGCCGCCAGCCCGGCCACCGACGCCAGCGCACCTGCGGCTGCGCCGACTGCCTGCCCGAAGCGCATCTTCGTGCCGACTGCCGACACCCGTCTGATCGCCCTGAATGCCGACACTGGCAAGATGTGCGAAGACTTCGGTGACAAGGGCCAGATCGACCTGCGCGCCAACATCGGCGAGTTCGCCGCGGGTGGTTACTACTCCACCTCGCCACCGGCCGTGACCAAGAACCTGGTGGTGATCGGCGGCCACGTGACCGATAACGTTTCGGTGGACGAGCCTTCGGGCGTGATCCGCGCCTACGACGTGCACGACGGTCACCTGGTATGGAACTGGGACAGCGGCAACCCCGACGACACCACGCCGATCGCTGCGGGCCAGACCTATACCCGCAATTCGCCGAACATGTGGTCCATGTTCAGCGTCGATGAAAAGAACGGCATGCTGTACCTGCCCATGGGCAACCAGATGCCCGACCAGTGGGGCGGCAACCGCACTCCCGAGTCGGAGAAGTACAGCGCTGGCCTGACCGCGCTGGACATCGACACGGGCCATGTGAAGTGGACCTACCAGTTCACCCATCATGACCTGTGGGACATGGACGTGGGCGGTCAGCCTACCCTGATGGACCTCAAGACCGCCGATGGCGTGAAGCCGGCCGTGCTGGCCTCGACCAAGCAGGGCAGCATCTACGTGCTGAACCGCTTGACCGGCGAGCCGATCGTGCCGATCCAGGAAGTACCGGTGCCCCAGGGCGCGGTGGAAGGCGACCATACCTCGCCGACTCAACCGAAATCCGACCTCAACTTCATGCCACCGGTCATGCAAGAACGCGACATGTGGGGTGTGACGCCATTCGACCAGATGCTGTGCCGGATCGACTTCAAGTCGCTGCGCTATGAAGGCCCGTTCACTCCGCCTTCGCTGCAGGGCACCTTGGTGTACCCAGGCAACTTCGGCGTGTTCGACTGGGGCGGCCTGTCGGTCGACCCAGTTCGCCAGGTGGCGTTCGTCAACCCAAGCTACATGGCCTTCCGCTCCAAGCTGGTGCCTGCTGCAGAAGTGGCCGGCGGCCCTGGTCGCAAGAGCGAAACCGAGGGTGTGCAGCCCAACAAGGGCGCGCCGTACGGGGTAATCCTGGAGGCGCTGCTGTCGCCAATGGGCCTGCCTTGCCAGGCGCCTGCCTGGGGCTACGTGGCTGCGGTCGACTTGACCACTCACCAGACCATCTGGAAACACAAGAACGGTACCGTGCGCGACAGCTCGCCTGTGCCAATCCCGTTGAGCATGGGCGTGCCGAGCCTGGGTGGCGCTTTCACCACCGCCAGCGGCGTGTCGTTCCTCAGCGGTACGCTTGACCAGTACCTGCGTGCCTACGATATCCGTAACGGCAAGCAGCTGTGGGAAGGTCGCCTGCCTGCAGGCGCACAGACCACGCCGATGACCTACACCGGCAAGGACGGCCGTCAGTACGTGCTGGTGGTCGCTGGTGGGCATGGCTCGCTGGGCACCAAGCAAGGTGACTACGTGATGGCGTTTGCACTGCCTGAAAAAAAGTGATGTCGATGTAATGAAAAACGGCTCCTTCGGGAGCCGTTTTTTTTGAGTGTGTCAGTGACGACCATTCACCCCCCTACTTCTCGATCACCTCTCCGCGCTGCGCCGCCAACCGGGCCAACAGCCGATTCTGCGCCGGCACCGGAACACCCTGGGCTTCCATGGCCTTGATCAGATCCTCCACCAGCGCGTTGAACTCGCTGCGGCTGATCTGCTGGCCCTTGTGCGCTTCCACCATGTCATCCCCGGTGTACTTGCACGGCCCGCCCGCCTCGACACAGAACTTGTCGATCAACTGCACACGCAGCAACTCGATGTTGACGTTGCGAAAGTGCGCCACGATTCGCTCATCCCGGGCCACGTTCAACAACATCCCCTCCACGATCCGGCTGATCCCCGGTTTGCCACCCAGCGCCTGGTACAGGCTGTCGTCCTTGGCCGGCTGCTGGTGCCCCGTACAGGCACCCAACAGCAGGGCCATGCCCAGCACACACATGCGCATGTCAAAAACTCCCTTGCACAGACAGGTAGGTACCGTTCTGATTGTCCAGCGTGGCGATCTCGCCCAGCCTCGCGTAAGCCAGCACGATCGCCAGATGCTTGTTGGGGAAATACCCCAGGAACACATCCGCCCAGTCGCTTTCGCCGGCGAACGACAGGTTGTCCGGCTTCTCGCGGTACTCCACGCCCAACGCCCAGCGCGGGTTGAACAGCACGGCCAGCGAGCCCTCCTTGAGCAGGCTGCGGCTGTCGCGGCGATCACCGCCGAAACCCAACAGGCCCAGTTCGTTGGCGCGGCTGTAGCGCACACCGCCATTGACCAGCAGGTTGTAGCCAAACGCTGCGCCCATGAACAGGCGACTGGCCGTCAGGTAACCCTCGACATCTTCGTCACGCTTGGCGCCGACCAGGCTGGGAATGAGGAAATCCTTCTGCCGCTTGTACGCCAGGCCCAGCGCCACCTGTGGCAGGTGGTCGTAGATCAGGTCACCGAACAGACGCACCTTCACCCCGAAAACATCCTGGCTGAGGCTGTCTTCGGGCAGCCCCAGCTTGTGCACCAGCGACCCCAGGTCGAAGCGTTGTCGGGCGTAGGAGAATTCGATGCGATTGTCGTAGCTGGCCGCCATGCCTGCCACGTCGAGCCGGTAGTCCGGCAGGTCCACGCGGGTGGCAAATGCCGTCGCGCCCCACTCACCCTGCTCGCCATAGCCGGAAAGCACCGCCCAGGGCGTGATCCCCCCACCGGCGGCGCCGTCGATACTGCTGGCACCGCCGGTGGCCAACAGACGGCCCTCGTTGGCCTGGAGCGACGGTTGCCAGCACAAGGCCAGCGAGCACAACAACATGGCTTTTCGCATCATGACATCAATGAACCACGACAATTGAAATGCGCGAGGACTGCTGCATCCAGGCTTCGAAGGCGACAGCGGTCAGCGGCCGGCTGATCAGATAGCCCTGGGCGGTGTCGCAGTTCCAACGTTCGAGCAAGCGCAGGCTGTGTTCGTATTCGACGCCCTCGGCCACGACTTTGAGGCCCAGGTTGTGGCTCATTTCGATGGTGGACCGCACGATCACTGCATCCTCACTGGTTTCGTCGAGGTTGCGCACGAACGACTGGTCGATCTTGAGCTCCTGCACCGGCAGACGCTTGAGGTGGGCCAGCGACGAATAACCGGTGCCAAAGTCGTCGACAGACAAGCTGATACCGCAGTCGCGCAGGCTGTTGAGCACCTTCAATGCCTTCTCGGGCTCGCGCATGATCGCGCTTTCGGTGATCTCGAAAATCAACTGCTCGGCCGGCACCTGGTGCAGGCCCAGCAGACGCACGACCCGCTCGGGCAGGTCGGAACCCAGCAGGTCGTCCGCCGAGATGTTCAGCGACAACTGCACGACCAAGCCGCGCGTGTTCCATTCGCTCAACTGTCGAATGCCTTCCTCGATAACCCACCGGGTCAGCGTCTGGATACTGCCGGTGCGCTCGGCCAGCTCGATGAATTCACCGGGCGAGACATTGCCCAACTGTGGATGCTGCCAACGCAGCAAGGCTTCGGCCTGGCGTACCTGCTTGTCGCGCAGGTCAAGCTTGGGCTGGTAGTGCAGGGACAACTCGTTGTTCGCGGCGGCCCGACGCAGGTCGCGGATCAGCCGCACCTGACGCTGGTGCGCGAGGTCACGACCGTGCTGATACACCTGCAGGCGACCCGGCATGTCGGCGGCGTCTTTCATCGCGATCGCCGAACGCGCCAGCAACTCCTCGGCACTCAGGCCGTCGGAGGGAAAAGCCGCGATGCCGATACGGCAGTCGATGGCAATGTCGTGGCCACCAAAACGGTGGGGTTGCAGCAGCACCTGTTGCAGTTTGTCGGCCACCGCCACGGCACTGTCGCTGTCGAGGTTTTCCAGCAGCAGGAGGAATTCGTCGGTGATCAGGTGCGCCACCGTGTCACCAGGCCGCACCAGTTCCAGCAGGGTCTGCGCAACTTGCTGGAGCAGTTTGTCGACGAAGGTCGGTCCGCCGCTTTCACTGAGCTCACGCAAATTGTCGATCCCGATGTACAGCAGGCCGATCGGTCGGTCAGCGGCAATGGCGCTGCCCAGTCGTTCCATCGCCAGCGTGCGGTTGGGCAAGCCGGTCAGGGCATCGTGCAAGGCATTGTGGGCCAGCTGCAGCTCGCGTTCGGCGATCCCGGCCTGCATGCGACTGATGGCCTGGGCCAGCACGCCCAGTTCGTCGGTGCGGTCCAGCGGTACGTCGGTCTGGTAATCGCCATGGCCAATGCGCCCGGCGGCCCGCGCCAGGCTCTGCACCGGCAGCGAGACACTGCGCGCCAGCAGCAAGGCACCCACCAGGGAGGCCAGCAATGCGGCGAAGGCAATGCCGAAGATATTGCGATCCAGGGCGACGAACGCGCGCATCGCCTCATCCAGCGGGCTCTGCAGCAGTGCCATGACCTTTCCGCCCTCCGGGCCACTGCTGCTGGCCAGCAGCAAGGGCTGGCTGAGGTAGGTACGTTCGTTGTGTTCGGAAAGGGAAATGTGTTGCGCCGCCGATTCATTGACCTGCATCCATTGACTGATGCTGGCGGACAATTCGGTCGGCTGGGTGCTCACCAGCGTGCCGACCTTGCCGGCCTCGGTGGTCAGGAAGGACACCTGCAAGTTGGTCAGCGAGTGCAATTCCTGGGCAAGGGTCACATCCATGCTGAAACCCATCACCACCCGCGCAATCGGCAGCGGTGCCAGCACCGGCGCTTCCACCAGCAAGTGCGGCAACCCCTGCAACGGCACGAACAGCATCGACTGGCTGGTTCGGCGGGCTTCGCGCAGCGCCGTGTCGTAGGGAAACACGCTGCCGGTGGGAACCTGATCCACGGTGCTGGCCAGTACACGACCGTCCATGCCCAACACGAACATGTCGGTGGCGCCGATGCGCGCGCCCTGGTTCTGCAGCGCCGAACGGATGGTCGGCGAGTCGCCGCTGGACACCGCATCGCGAAAACCGAAGTCGGCAGCCAGCAACTGCACGCCGTCGCGCAGGCGCCGACCACGCACATCCAGCAGACGCTCGAACACTCGCGTGCCCACTTGCAGCTGCTCGCGGGCCTGGGCGCGCACGGCATCGTTGGTGGCCACTTTCACGGCCACGGTCAAGGCCCCCACCACCACTGACAGCAGCAGAATGAGTACGCAGGCGATGCGCGCCTGGAAACTATTGCGCAGCTTCACCGGCAGCCTTTTTGAATGCATCGCTGAAAGCGCCGGTCGCCGGCTCCTGCGCAGCGTCGTCTGCCGCTGCCTCGACCTTCAGGGTGTAGTTCTGCGTCATGGCCGTAGCCGTCATGTCGATCTCGCCTCCTGGCTGTACTTGCGCATCCACGCTGCGCGGATGCCACAGGCTCACTTGGTAGCGGCCTGCGGGTAATTGATCGAAACGCACGCGCCCCTGCTGGTCGCTGACGGCGAACCAGGGATCATCGGTGACATAGATATAGCCAAGCATCCAGTCGTGGATATTGCAACCCAGGACTACCACACCAGGCTTGTCGAACAACTCCGGCTTGCTTGGCGTGCCCTCATAGAGCCGCAGCTCGAAGCGCTTGGCGGGCGAAAAGGAATACACCTGATGGCGGATATTGTCGCTGTTGGGGAATGAAACCGAGGTACCGGTGGCCACGGCTAGCACGTGCGGCAGGTACTTCTGCGCGCGCTGGTCCATGATCGCCGTGGCCTGCCTGGATCCGGCGGCCGCCGGCCCCCCGGACAGGCTGAGCACCGCGTCGGCCAGCGGCTTGCCGTCGGCCTGGGTGATACGTGCCTCGAAGGAGGCCGCGCTGACCCAAGTGCTGAGGACGAAACTGCCGAGCAAGGCGCCAAACCTGATCATGAAATTTACCTGACGGATGAAAGTGTCGCCTGCCGTGGCCTGCTAGGGCTACAAGCCCGGTTACAACCTTATCGGCAGCCGGCTGCAAAGCTTCAGTGCAACCATTGAAACCAGTCGCACCCTGCCCCATCTAAGCAGCATAGTCATTGACGCAGGTGCCCCATGAGCGACCAGCAGGAATCCAACGAGAATCCGTCCGAAGATCTGGACAACGAGCACATCGAGCACTCGACCCACTCCAGCACCGAGCTGGCCCTGCCTGGGCAGAACCTGCCGGACAAGGTCTACGTCATCCCGATCCACAACCGCCCGTTCTTCCCCGCGCAGGTGCTGCCGGTCATCGTCAACGAAGAACCTTGGGCAGAAACCCTGGACCTGGTCGCCAACACCGAGCACCACTCGCTGGCGCTGTTCTTCATGGACACCCCGCCCGACGATCATCGTCATTTCGACACTTCCAGCCTGCCGCTGTACGGCACTTTGGTGAAAATCCACCACGCCAGCCGCGAAAACGGCAAGCTGCAGTTCGTCGCGCAGGGGCTGTCGCGCGTGCGTATCCGCACCTGGCTCAAGCACCATCGCCCGCCGTATCTGGTGGAAGTCGAATACCCGCAGCAGCCCATCGAGCCCACTGACGAGGTGAAGGCCTACGGCATGGCGCTGATCAACGCCATCAAGGAGCTGCTGCCGCTCAACCCGCTGTACAGCGAAGAGCTGAAGAATTACCTCAATCGCTTCAGCCCCAACGACCCGTCGCCGCTGACCGACTTCGCCGCCGCGCTCACCTCGGCCACGGGCAACGAGCTGCAGGGCGTACTCGACTGTGTGCCGATGCTGCGGCGCATGGAAAAAGTCCTGCCGATGCTGCGCAAGGAAGTCGAAGTCGCACGGCTGCAGAAAGAAATCTCCGCCGAAGTGAACAAGAAAATCGGCGAGCACCAGCGCGAGTTCTTCCTCAAGGAACAGCTCAAGGTCATCCAGCAGGAGCTGGGCCTGACCAAGGACGATCGCAGCGCCGACGTCGAGCAGTTCCAGCAGCGTCTGCAGGACAAGACCTTGCCGCCCGCCGCGCAGAAGCGCATCGACGAGGAAATGCAGAAGCTGTCGATCCTGGAAACCGGCTCGCCGGAATACGCCGTCACGCGCAACTATCTGGATTGGGCCACTGCCCTGCCATGGGGTGTGTACGGCAAGGACAAGCTCGACCTCAAGCACGCGCGCAAGGTGCTCGATCAGCACCACGCCGGCCTCGACGATATCAAGACGCGCATCATCGAATTTCTTGCCGTCGGCGCCTACAAGGGTGAGATCAGCGGCTCCATAGTGCTGCTGGTGGGCCCGCCGGGCGTGGGCAAGACCAGCGTCGGCAAGTCCATCGCCGAATCGCTGGGTCGTCCCTTCTATCGCTTCAGCGTCGGCGGCATGCGTGACGAAGCCGAGATCAAGGGCCATCGCCGCACCTACATCGGCGCCCAGCCGGGCAAGCTGGTGCAGGCGCTCAAGGACGTCGAGGTGATGAACCCGGTGATCATGCTCGACGAGATCGACAAGATGGGTCAGAGCTTCCAGGGCGACCCAGCGTCGGCGCTGCTGGAAACCCTGGACCCGGAACAGAACGTCGACTTCCTCGACCACTACCTGGATCTGCGCCTGGACCTGTCCAAGGTGCTGTTCGTATGTACTGCCAACACCCTGGATTCCATCCCCGGCCCGCTGCTCGACCGTATGGAAGTGATCCGCCTGTCCGGGTACATCACCGAAGAGAAAATGGCCATTGCCAAGCGCCATCTGTGGCCCAAGCAACTGGCCAAGGCCGGTGTCGACAAGAACCGCCTGACCATCAGCGACAGTGCGCTGCGCACGGTGATCGAAGGCTATGCCCGCGAGGCCGGTGTGCGCCAGCTGGAAAAACAGCTGGGTAAACTGGTGCGCAAAGCGGTGGTGCAGTTGATCGACAAGCCCGACGTGCCGATCAAGCTGGTACCCAAGGACCTCGAAGCCTCCCTGGGCATGCCGGTGTTCCGCAGCGAGCAGGTGCTGTCGGGCAAGGGCGTGATCACCGGCTTGGCCTGGACCAGCATGGGCGGCGCCACCTTGCCGATCGAAGCGACACGTATCCATACGCTGAACCGTGGCTTCAAGCTGACCGGGCAATTGGGCGAGGTGATGAAGGAGTCGGCAGAAATTGCCTACAGCTATGTCAGCTCCAATCTGGCGCAGTTCGGCGCCGATTCCAAGTTCTTCGACGAGGCGTTCGTGCACTTGCACGTACCCGAAGGCGCCACGCCCAAGGACGGCCCGAGTGCAGGGGTGACCATGGCCAGTGCTCTACTGTCTTTGGCCCGTGATCAGGCGCCGAAGAAAGGCGTGGCCATGACCGGCGAACTGACCCTGACCGGGCACGTGCTGCCGATCGGTGGCGTGCGCGAAAAAGTCATCGCCGCACGGCGGCAGAAGATCATGGAGTTGATCCTGCCCGAGCCAAACCGTGGCAATTTCGAAGAGCTGCCGGACTACCTCAAGCAGGGCATCACCGTGCACTTCGCCAAACGTTTTGCCGACGTCGCCAAGATCCTCTTCTGACCCATCCACCCCCTGTAGCGGCGGCGCAAGCCGCATCAGGGGGTATCGCGGCCGTTCAGACATCCCTCATGTACCGCCGACGCGGCTCGGGCGGTGGCCACGCCTCCAAACAACACAATCCTCTGTAGCAGCGGCGCAAGCCGCGTCAGGGGACATCGCGTCTGCTCAGACACACCTCATCTACCGCCGACGCGGCTCGCGCCGCTGCTACAACGGCCCCATCCGCCACACCCTTGCGCCCTGACGCGGCTCGCGCTGCTGCTACGACGGCCCCATCCGCCACACCCTTGCGCCCTGACGCGGCTCGCGCCGCTGCTACAACGGCCCCATTCGCCACACCCCTTGCGCGCTGACGCGGCTCGCGCCGCTGCTACAACGGCCCCATTCGCCACACCCCTTGCGCGCTGACGCGGCTCGCGCTGCTGCTACGACGGCCTCGTCCGCCACACCGTTGCGTCCTGACGCGGTTCGGGCGGTGGCCACAACGCCTCTAAACAACACGATCCCTGTAGCAGCGGCGCGAGCCGCGTCCGGCCCCGCCACCGCCCTACCAGACTCACCGCAATCTTCCCAAACGCGGCTCAGGTGCCTCACTCCTGCACATTCAACGAACTGGGTTATGCTTTCCAGATCCTCGTCCGTTCGGAGCCACCATGTCCGTCGTCCGCCTGATACTGCCCGCCAGCCTTGCCGCGCTCACGGCCTGCGCCCAGCAACCGCTTCACAGCGTCGTGCTGGAAAGTCAGAGCCAGTGCCCGGTTTTCCTCAGCGTCGACCAGACCATCACCCTGCAATTGCCCACCAACCCGAGCACCGGTTACCGCTGGCTGGTTCAGAATCCGGGCGCGAGTGTATTGCGCAGCCTCGGGCCGGAGGTCTACAGCCATCCCGAAGAGGCCGGTGTGGTCGGAGCCGCCGGGCAATCCACCTGGCGCTTCCAGGCGCGCACCCCAGGCCAGGGACACCTGATGCTGGTGCTGCAGCAACCCTGGGCCCCGGAAATCCCCCCAGCCCAAACCTTCAGCTGCGACATCACCGTAAAATAATCCGTAGGAGCGGTCATCGGCCGCGAAACGGGCACCGCCGTTCACCTGACACACCGCACAAACCCTTCGCGGCCACAGACCGCTCCTACAGCAAACCGCGTACCCCCTGTGGGAGCGGTCATCGGCCGCGAAACAGGCACCGCGGTTCACCTGACACACCGCACAAACCTTTCGCGGCCACAGACCGCTCCCACAGGAAACCGCGTACCCCCTGTAGGAGCGGTCATCGGCCGCGAAACAGGCACCGCGGTTCACCTGACACACCGCACAAACCCTTCGCGGCCACAGATCGCTCCTACAGCAAACCGCGTACCCTCTGTGGGAGCGGTCATCGGCCGCGAAACAGGCACCGCCGTTCAACTGCCACACCGCACATCCCACAAAAAATGCACCCCCGCCCTACATCCGCTAAAATGCCGCCCCGTTTTCCTGCAACCCGCCTGGATCGCCCCGTGAGCAAAGAGCCCGACCGCCTATTCGCCCAGCCCCTGAGCCAGGTCCCCGACTTCGCCTTCAACGAAGACGTGGTGCGCGTGTTCCCGGACATGATCAAACGCTCGGTCCCAGGCTACCCCACCATCGTCGAAAACCTCGGCGTGCTCGCGGCGCAATTCGCCAAGCCCAACACCACGCTCTACGATCTGGGCAGCTCCCTGGGCGCCGTCACCCAAGCCCTGCGCCGCCACGTGCGCGCCGAAGGCTGCCAGGTGATCGCCATCGACAACTCCCAAGCCATGGTCGAGCGCTGCCGCGAATACCTCAACGCGCAGAACTCCATGTTCCAGGAACTGCTCCCGGTCGACGTCATAGAGGGCGACATCCTGGCCCTGGACTTCAAACCCGCATCAGTCATCGCGCTCAACTTCACCCTACAGTTCATCCCCCCGGCCCAGCGCCTGGAACTGCTCACCCGCATCCATCAGGCCCTGGTCCCCGGCGGCGCACTGATCCTCTCGGAAAAACTGCGCTTCGAAGACGACCAGCAACACGACCTGCTCACCGACCTGCACATCGCCTTCAAACGCGCGAACGGCTACAGCGACTTGGAAATCGCGCAGAAACGCAGCGCCATCGAAAACGTCATGAAACCTGACAGCCTCGAAGAAAACCGCGACCGTTTGCTCGCCGCCGGCTTCAGCAAGGTCGTGCCCTGGTTCCAATGCCTCAACTTCGCCTCGATGATCGCCCTGCCATGATTGACCTGTCCCCGCTCGTCCGCCGCCTGGCCAACACCCCACTGGCCAACTGGGCCAATGGCCTGCAAGCCCAGCTCGACACCAAGATGGAAAAAGGTCACGGCGACCTCCAGCGCTGGCAGAGCGCCCTCGACGCCCTGCCCCCGGTGACCGCCTGCAACATAGACCTGGTCAACGGCCTGCGCCTGGACTGCGCCGACAACGCGGCTACCCGCGATCAAATGCGTGCCGCCCTGATGGGCCTGTCCCCGTGGCGCAAAGGCCCCTTCGACCTGTTCGGCGTCCACGTCGACACCGAATGGCGCTCGGACTGGAAATGGGACCGCGTCGCCCCCCACCTCGACCTGCGCGGCAAACGCGTGCTCGACGTCGGCTGCGGCAACGGTTACTACCAGTGGCGCATGCTCGGCGCCGGCGCCGACAGCGTCATCGGCGTCGACCCCAACTGGCTGTTCTTCTGTCAGTTCCAGACCGTGCAACGCTACCTGCCCGGCCTCCCCGCCTGGCACCTGCCCTTCGCCCTGGAAGACCTGCCCGCCGGCCTGGAAGGCTTCGACACAGTGTTTTCCATGGGCGTGTTCTACCACCGCCGCTCCCCCATCGAGCACCTGTTGGCGCTCAAGGACTGCCTGGTCAAAGGCGGCGAACTGGTCCTGGAAACACTGGTAGTGCCCGGCGACGAGCACCAGGTGCTGGTCCCCGAAGACCGCTATGCGCAGATGCGCAACGTCTGGTTCCTGCCTTCCGTCCCAGCCCTGGAAAAGTGGGTGCGCCGCGCCGGCTTCACCGACGTGAAATGCGTGGACGTGAGCATCACCACCGTGGCCGAGCAACGCGGCACCGAATGGATGAAATTCCAGTCGCTGAGCGACTTCCTGGACCCTGATGACCACAGCAAAACGGTCGAAGGCCTGCCGGCGCCGATGCGCGCAGTGATCACCGCCCGGAAATAGCCCATAAGCCTGGAAGGGGCAAATGGACGGTGAAATAAACGCCGTCGCACTTGCTTTCTTGCCGCTCATCGACTCCTTCACAGAACCATAAAAAAACCTTGAAACGGTTGCATTCGCTGCAAGCCAAGCCGGGCAAGGTTTTGCGCCCAGCACAGCGAAAATCTGGCTGTTTTCTAACCAGCTCATCGGGTTTGCAACCCGAACTCAAGCCTATATCCTGTGTCCACTTCTTACCAAAACCACCACATATGCGATTTTTGGTGCAAACCAAAGCGTTCAGGTCCTGGCCGGACGACTGGCACCAAGGTTGTAAAAAATACCCGTTTCGGCGGTTTTTTTGTGTCCTGGCGTGAACACGAGCAGGCAAAAAACCCTATAATCGCCGCCCACTTCAAGGACCTGAGACATGACCCATCGCGACATCGAAGCCGGCACGAGCACCTCGACCGAAGCTTGCCCGCGAAGTCAGCGTCTCAGCGCGCTCCAACCGGATCGTTGATAGCCCCCGCCAGGGCACCACGCTGAAAAAGCCTGGACCCGGCGACGCAACACGCACACAAAGCCAGCTTGCGCCACGCAACCTCGGCAATCAGATTTCTAAATTCATCAGCCGCCCACAGCGGCCTCGAGCAGGAGCCTCCCCCATGCTGAGCTGGGACGAATTCGACAAAGAAGACGCAGCCGAACCCGCCAAAGGCGCCAACGCCGGCCACGCCAGCGAAGCTGCGATGGACAAGCTCGACAGCGCCGGCGGCGCCGCCGCCCAAGAAGCACGCGCCGCCAGCGCCAGCGACTCCGCTGCCGTAGCCCGCGCCAAGGCCGCGCTGAACAAACTCGACATCGCCGAAGGCCTGGCCGAGCTCGAAGGCTCCGCCGCCCGCGTCGCCGTCGACGAAAAGCGCATGATCAACTGCCGCGCCGACCTCAACCAACTCGTACCCTTCAAGTACGACTGGGCCTGGCAGAAGTACCTGGACGGTTGCGCAAACCACTGGATGCCGCAAGAAGTCAACATGAACGCCGACATCGCCCTCTGGAAAAATCCGGAAGGCCTGACCGACGACGAACGCCGCATCGTCATGCGCAACCTGGGCTTCTTCAGCACCGCCGACTCCCTGGTCGCCAACAACCTGGCCCTGGCCGTGTACCGCCTGATCACCAACCCGGAGTGCCGCCAGTACATCCTGCGCCAGGCCTTCGAAGAAGCGATCCACACCCACGCCTACCAGTACTGCATCGAATCCCTGGGCATGGACGAAGGCGAAATCTTCAACATGTACCACGAGATCCCATCGGTCGCTAAAAAAGCCGCCTGGGGCCTCAAGTACACTCGCGCCATCTCCGACCCGGAATTCAACACCGGCACTGTCGAAACCGACAAAGAACTGCTGCGCAACCTGATCGGCTACTACTGCGTACTCGAAGGCATCTTCTTCTACTGCGGCTTCACCCAGATCCTCTCCATGGGCCGCCGCAACAAGATGACCGGCGTCGCCGAGCAGTTCCAATACATCCTGCGCGACGAATCCATGCACCTGAACTTCGGCATCGACGTGATCAACCAGATCAAGATCGAAAACCCACACCTGTGGGACGCCGAACTCAAGGAAGAAGCTTCGCAGATGATTCTGCAAGGCACCCAGCTCGAGATCGAATACGCCCGCGATACCATGCCTCGCGGCGTGCTGGGCATGAACGCGGCGATGATGGAGGACTACCTCAAGTTCATCGCCAACCGTCGCCTGTCGCAGATTGGGTTGAAGGAAGAGTATCCAGGGACTACCAATCCGTTCCCTTGGATGAGCGAGATTATGGACTTGAAGAAAGAGAAGAACTTCTTTGAGACTCGGGTTATTGAGTATCAGACGGGTGGGGCTTTGAGCTGGGATTGATGGTTGGTCCTGCTTAGCACTGCTAGGAAAAGGCCGCCTTTGGGCGGCCTTTTTTTGTGCCGGGAATTCAGGGGGTTTTGACCCATCGGCCGCGCAAGATGCTCTTCAATTCATCGAGGGACAACGTCATGTCGCGCTTACGATGGACCACTGCATGACAGTTGGCGCAAAGCGTCACAAGATCTGTTTCCGGGTTGACGGCTTTTTGGCCACCGAAGTCTGAAATAGGTACTACATGGTGAACATGGATGAAGGCTTTCGCGTGGTCACCATAAGCCTGTTCGAAATTGAAACCACACGCTTTGCAGTCCAGCCCATGGATCGCAATAGCCTTCACCCGCAAATCTTTGCGGCGCTCGTAGCGCGTTCCGAAGTAGCTTGTCTTGCTGCCTTCGTTCGCGGATATGAAGGTCAACGGATCATCCTGAATATCCGGTACATCCGGCTCAACCTGAGCAGGCAAAAGCGTCGCGTGGCTCAGGATCCGATCATAATCAGCCTGAGAGACAGGTCGGACTCCATCACGCCAATAGTTTTTTAGACGGCTCGTAGGGACAGTTTCTAGATATTCGCCCCCAGTTTTTGACGGTACTGCCCTTTCAAAAGGAGTGAAGTTTTCGATCAGTGCGAAAAGATCACCTTTCTCGCTGCTTTGGTCGGCGTACACCTTGCCGATACGTGCCATACCAAAATAATGCGGCTCGCCGCTAAGGCGCGTAGGGGCAAATGCTTTGTCCTTAATGCGTCCCTTGTAGTAGATCACTTCGGCGCCGGTGGAAAGCCAGGGGCGGTAGCGCTTTGGAAAATGGTAAACGGAACCTGTCTCGTCTTCCCATTGCGATGTGTCGTTCTCAACGATGACTACGGGCATTCCATTTCCTCTCACGTGGTGGCAAAAGCCTACCAAAGATGAGGAAATTTCCTACAAGATATTGGGAGCTACTTCGCACCAGCGCGGCGATGGCTATCTGGCGTCGAGAGGCCATCATTTTACTGGACGTGATCCATGGCCTAGTCTCGGTGCTTGAGGCCGATCGAAGCGCGGCAGTTTCGGAATTCGACACTTCCCTGCCTATACGGCCAGCACGCACGCTCTTTCATGCTGCGCGGTTGAGGAACGACTGTCAGTGTCACTTCCTTTGGGGCCGCGTTCGCTGGGTAAGGATCGCGGCCAGTTCGGAAGGTAACGACGTTGTCAGCACCTCTGGGAACGAAGTTGTGATCGTTGAAGACGGTTTGCCGGGCGGTATCGGATGGTAAAGGTAGTTCGGATGATGCTCGAGATCGAGAGGACTCGAGGTCTTGCCTCGAAGGCATTTCACTTACCTGACGCGTTTCCTCGACTCTAGAGTTTGATCCGATCGGCTGTTTGTATGTTGAGTCAACGCTTAGGGGCCTATTGATCAGTAGGAACGCACCTATTATGGCTACGCCTCCAATCACCAGACAGGTGACCGTGTAGACGACGCTATGCTTGTGACGTCTCCGAAGGACTCGTTCCGGGGCATCGTTAATGTCAGCTTTCATCCATTCTCCTGCTCGTCCTTGGGTAGGTAAGAATCTTCATGCCCTAATAGCTCATCTTAATTGAAGCATATCAAGGGGATGGTGAGCGATTGCGACTGGCCACTATCGACCCAAAGCTGCTCTTCACGAAAGGCAAGAACCGACCATAAGCAGTCGACGGCAAGCGGCGTACCGGCACGGAGCGGCACACAAACTGACAACATCACCATGGTCCCCACCTAGGGAACTAAAGCGTCTGGGTATCATGGGCAATGACTTTTCGATTGAGGACAACGCGGACAGATTAGCTACTGAGTGCATCACTGCTTGATTTAATTTCAAAGATTGATGTGGCTGGGAGGTGCGCGCCCAGCAACGTCAAACTTTTGATCTTATCGCTTCTTAGCTTGTGTGGCGTTTACAATCCAACTGGCCATGAAGGCGAGAGGTGTAACGAATGCTCCAAGAACTAACTTCTTTCCCATTTCGCTCTTTTGAATCTTGGAAGCAATCGAAGGGCTGACCCTGTAGTAATAAGCTATGAATGCCTGACCGAGCTTGTGCTTTTGAAGGATTTCATCCCTGAACGACCTCAACACGAGAACCTTTGGATGGTCAGAGCTCCCTGTCGCTGCTGTTGCAATGAAGCAACCTGATTTTGCAGGTGGTGCTGTATTTACTTGAACGCCAGCCGCATTTGCTTTCGAGATAAGCGAGGTTCTTAGCTGCGACAGGTAGGATGTGGCTTCAGGCTCATCTTTTAAATAGTCCATATGCTCTGATGAGTGAGAGTAAAAGGAATCTACGGCAGCTATGATGGACTTCAAGGAGGTTTCGTTTTCATTCAACGAAATCGATTTCTCCAAAAGCTTAATTGCTGCGATGCGTTTGGGGATGAAGCCCTTCGCAGATAACCGTGCGAATCCTTTCTGAGCTACACGATGGAGCAATGCTGAGCCGCCTGGAGGCATTGGCACCTTGTGGTGATCGATAATTTTTTCTTTGTGACTGGCTTCCAGGCTTTTAATAATGTCTGCGTAGCAGTTTTCTATAATCGACTGAATGTTTTCAATGCTGAATCTTGGCGTGTGATTTTTAAAGCCTCGATCTAGACTGAAGAGAACTTCTTCAACTTTAATGGTGTCGTCATCAACCATCATTGCAGCAGCAGATAGGCCTTTAATAAGCCAAGCCTCTGACTCGGTGGGATCGGCTTCGATTACTGAGGAGCTGTATTTATAAGAGTCTCTATAGCTACTTGCAAGAAATGAGGAGCTTGCCAAGTCTTTTAAAGTGTTGATATCCATTTCTCGATTCCATCATAAACGCTAGGGGTCAGGTCTGCGAACAGAGGCAGGGCGTCCTGCATTGCAGTGATTTCATTCTGGCATCATCGCTGAACGTCTTTCAAAGATAAAGGAATTTGGCATCGCTGCCCTCCGAAAACTAGGCTAGGTGCTGCTTGCCATGGTCAGTTCTGTAGATTTCAAAAAAGCGTTTGACTGCGAAGTTGTGCACTACGGGCTTCTGACTTCGCTTGTCATACCCGCGATGATCTGGGCTTGCTGTGACGATGAATGCAATCTCATCGCCGCTGGTAATGAGCTGGAAGTGATACCTGTTGCATGCGGCTGAATTTCCCAGTTCGCTGAGCGGCGCTGAATGCTGGTCGTAGGGAAATGGCAGGCTGAGTCGTCGGGACTGTCAGATTTTTTGTGTGCGGGGCGTTAACGGCCTGCCGCCAGGCAGGCCGTGCTTTTACCAGGTCGGCCTGATAAATCGATCTCCGTACAGAATCGCGAATTGATTCATCGCACTCTTCCAATCATGGGCCGCTGAGCCCCAGTTTGCCGTGATGTTGCGTAGCCCAAGCCAGATCAGTTTCGTCGCCGCATCATCGGTCGGGAAGTGGCCGCGGGTCTTGATGATCTTGCGCAGCTGAGCGTTGATGCTCTCGATGGCGTTGGTCGTGTAGATCACTTTTCGGATCGCTGGCGGGAAAACAAAGAATGGAATCACTCGATCCCAAGCCCGACGCCAAGCCGCCACTACTGTTGGATACTGCTTGCCCCATGGCCCGTTTTCAAACGCATCGAGGGCTTGCTCAGCCGCTTCGGCGGTGACCGCCTGATAGATCGGTTTGAGCGCCTTCGCCAGTTCGCGACGTTTATCCCAAGCCGCGTAATCAAGGCTGTTGCGGATCAGATGAACGATACAGGTCTGCAATGTCGTATCCGGGAACACGGCTCCAAGGGCTTCTGGCATGCCTTTGAGGCCATCGGTGACGGCAATTAGTACGTCTTCGACGCCGCGTGTCTTGAGGTCGTTAAAAACCTTCATCCAGAACTTCGCGCCTTTGGTATTTTCTATCCAGATGCCGAGGATATCGCGCGTTCCGTCGGGCAAAACGCCTAAGGCCAAGTAGATCGCCTTGTTGCGAACTAGCCCTTCTTCACGGATCTTGACCCGCAGGGCATCGAAGAAAATCACCGGATACATCGGCTCTAGAGGCCGCTGCTGCCATGCGCCGATCTCGGCCATGACCTCGTCGGTTACCGAGCTAATGAAGTCGGGCGAAACGTCCGTACCGTACCGCTCGGAGAGGAATGCACGGATTTCTCTGACCATCATTCCACGGGCATACATGGCGATGATCTTGTCGTCAAAACCGGTATAACGGCGCTCGTGTTTGGGGATCAGGATGGGCGCGAAACTGCCGTCCCGGTCGCGCGGAATATCCAGTCGGATGGGGCCATCTCCGGTCAGAACCGTCTTGCCACTTTTGCCATTGCGCTGGTTGGTCTCATCCTCGGGGCGCTGCGCGCCCGGCGGATAGCCCAGGTGATGGCCGAGTTCGGCACCCAGAGCTCGCTCGATCAAAGCCTTCTTGAACGCCGCAGAGGCGTCCTCGATGGCTTCCGCGGTCATCATCCCCTCGCTGAACTGCTCAAGCAGTTCTTTTGGGATTTTCGGTAGCTTCCGTAACTCGGGTTTCTTTTTGGTTGGCATACATGCACCTCTTACTCATGTTATGCCCGAACACAAAATTTCTGACACCCCCGAGGCAGTACGCTGGGCTAATGACATACCCAACTTACCCCAGCGCTACAGCTCAGCGTATTGGCGCCGAACTAAACCGCCCCTCCCCCAACGCCCGTGCATCATTCCCCCTATCATCCCGCGCATCCAAATCCGCGCCCTTTGCCGCCAACGCTTCAAGAATATCCTTGCGCTGAAACAGCGCCGCATACATCGCCGCCGTCTGCCCTGAGTTATTACGCTCATCCGGCGCACAGTCTGCGCCGAGCAGCCGATGAGCGATGCTCACTTCACCTTTGAAAATAGCCCCCATCAGCGCAGTGTTTCCGCGCTTATCCTGACTACACGGATTAGCCCCAGCCGCCAGCAACTGCTCCACCGCCGCAGTCTGGCCGTGATAGGCCGCCAGAATCAGTGCGGTGTAGCCGCTTTCATCGCGGGTGTCCAAATCATAATGAGCCTCGATGAACGCGCCCAAACGGTCGGTACTGCCCGTGCGTGCGGCGTCGAAGTACAGTTCTCGAAGTTGCTGCCGGGTATCGGAGGGTGGTGTGTCATCGGCCAAGGCGACCGTTGCGACCATCATGGCCGAGCAGATCCAGGGAATGAAATAGCGCATTAGGTTTTGCTCCTGAAGATCACCGACCGTTGTTGCACGGTCGGTGATCGGATGCATCAGTCCTGCAGCTTGGCGGCCAACTGTTTGACCTTTTCCAAGTCGCCTTTGGCAACTTCGGTTACGCCTGTGCCATAGGCCGGATCGGCTTTGTACAGATACGACAACATGATGTTTTTGCTCTCGGTATCAGTGTCAGCCAGGGAACCGCCGAAGCTGTTGATCAGGTCCTGCTGCTCCTTGGGCGAATAGGAGCGGTACAAGTCACCCGCTTGTTTGAAGTTCTGCTCGCGCTGAATCTTCGCCTGCTGGGTTGTACCGTTCAAAGCCGTTTGGCTATAACGCGCGCTGTCGTCACTGGGGCGCGGCGCAAGACGGCTCGGCTCGTAGTTCACCCCACCGGTGGTATGGCCGCTGTTCAAGGCACCATCCTGGTTGCCATTGTTGACAGTCACCCGAGGACGGTTGATCGGCAGGCTCATGCCATTGGCGCCCAGGCGGTACATCTGGGTATCGGCGTACGAGAACACACGGCCTTGCAGCAGACGGTCTTCAGACGGTTCGATACCCGGCACCACGTTGGACGGTGCCATGGCGACCTGTTCGGTTTCCTGGAAGAAGTTGTCGACGTTCTTGTTCAGCACCATTTGTCCGATCTTCTGCTCCGGCACGTCTGGCCAGATCTTGGTCGCGTCTAGCGGGTCGAAGGCGAACTTGGCCAGGTCCTCAGGCTTGAGCACCTGGATGTACAAGTCCCACTTCGGGAAATCACCCTTGTTGATTGCGGTGACCAGGTCGTGGGTCATGTGCGCGTAGTCTTTGCCCTGGGTTTGCACGACCTGATCCGGGTCCAGATTCTTCAGACCTTGCAGGCTTTTCCAGTGAAACTTCACGTAGTGCACTTCGCCCTTGTCGTTGACGAACTTGTAGGCGTGCACGCCATTGCCGTCCATGAAGCGATAACCCGCAGGCGTGCCTTCATTGGAATACAGCAGCGTGAGCGTACGCGTCGCTTCCGGCACGTGGGAGAAGAAATCGAAACGACGGGAGTCGTCGTCGAGGTTGGTGCGCGGATCGGGTTTGAACGCGTGCACCATGTCTGGAAACTTGATCGCGTCACGAATGAAGAAGGTCGGGAAGTTATTGCCGACCAGATCCCAGTTGCCGTCCGCCGTATAGAACTTGGTCGCGAAACCACGTGGGTCACGCAGCGTTTCCGGCGAGTGGTTGCCGTGAACGACCGACGAGAAGCGCACGAACACCGGTGTGTGGGTTCCTGGCGTGAACACCTTTGCCTTGGTCAACTCACTGATGTTGCTGGACGCGACGAACTCGCCATGCACGCCGGTACCGCGGGCATGCACTACGCGCTCCGGAATACGTTCGCGGTCGAAACGCTGCAGTTTCTGTAATAGCTGTACGTCTTGAAGCAACGCCGGCCCGTTGGGTCCGGCCGTCTGTGAATTCTGATTGTCACCAACGGCGGCACCGTTGTCGCGGGTCAAGGTGTCGGCAAAAGCGGATGACGAGAATATGCCGATGGCCAATGCCGTGACCGCATACCCTGATAAGGTTCTGATTTTCATAGTGAATCCCTCACGCTTCTTATGTTATGAAGAAACCCCGAGGGTAACGGCAGCCACTAGCGTGGCTAAATTGGAAGAGCCTATCGGCCCGATAGGCAAAGATGCCTTCCAGTATTATTCAATGGATACGTACCCCTGAGTGTGGTGGGGTTCGGGTAAGTCATGGTGAACACTCACGTAAGTAGATTCGAGTTGCCATCGGGCATACGCGTAGAACGGCGTCTCGCAGCACATTCCTCATACGGAATATCAGACACAAAGTTAAGACAGTCCCCTCAACTCTCCACCCGCGCCACCGCATGTGCTCGGCAGCTTTCCAGGATCTCGTCAGCCAGCGCGGAGTCGTCCGGACAGGCTCTGGAAAGCATCAATGCGCCGACCAGATGCGCCAGTGCATTGATTCGTTCGGCCCGGGTGGTCTGCTGGGTGACCTCGTCTGCATCGGGCTCAACGGGCGTCGCTTTGGCCAACAGCCGTTCCATTCCCTGCGCGAACACTGCTTTGATCTCTTCGGGCTGCCGTGCGGCATCGGCCGACAATGCGGCAAGGGTACAGCCATCACCGGGTGCGTCGCGGTGCTCGCGCGACAGGTAGCGCTCGATCAGCGTTGCACGTTCCGCCTCACCGGTGCTGGCTTCCATCTGCGCGAAACCACACGCCGCCGCTTCGCTCATGAGGTCTGACTTGGAGCGAAAATGCTTGTAGAAACCGCCGTGGGTAAAGCCAGCGGCTGCCATCAGATCAGCCACGCTCACGCCGTCGTAACCCCGTTCGCGAAACAAGGTGGAGGCGGTTTCAACGATGTGCGCACGGTTGGCCTGCGCCTGTGCCTTGGAGACTTTCATGCCGGTGCCTATGAAATAGAGCCAGTGACAAGCATACATTGATGTCGACCAACATCAAAATGCTTGACCGTTTAGATTTCGATCATCATCATAAACCGTCACTGCCCATCCTTGCCGCGCGTCTCTCCCAGGAATGAATCCCCATGAGCAATCTCCCTACAGTACTGATCACCGGCGCCTCCAGCGGCATCGGCGCTACCTACGCACGACGCTTCGCCAGTCGTGGCCACGCGCTGGTACTGGTAGCGCGCAATCGCGAACGCCTTGACGTCCTGGCTGAACGGTTACGCGAAGAGAGCGGCGTGAGCGTCGATGTCATCCAGGCTGACCTCACCCGCGCTGAAGACCTTGCACAAGTAGAACGACGCTTGACCGAAGATGCCAGCATCGGCGTCTTGATCAACAACGCCGGCGTAGGCCAGTCAGGCGGTTTTCTGCAACAGCGTGTCACTGCTCTCGACAGCCTGCTGGCGCTGAACGTCACCGCAGTGACGCGCTTGGCGGCAGCCATCGCTCCGCGCCTGATTCAAGCGGGCGCTGGAAGTATCGTCAACATCGGCTCGGTCGTAGGGCTCGCCCCGGAAATGCAAATGACCGTCTACGGCGCCACCAAAGCCTTCGTATTGTTCCTGTCGCAGGGCCTGCAGGCGGAACTGGGCCCCAAGGGCGTCTACGTGCAAGCCGTGCTGCCCGCAACCACGCGCACCGAGATCTGGCAGCATTCCGGGATCGATATGGCAACCTTGCCGGAAATCATGGAAGTGGATGATCTGGTAAACGCCGCCTTGGTGGGCTACGACCGTCGCGAGCTTGTGACCATCCCACCGCTGCACGTGGCCGAACGTTGGGAGGCGTTGGAAGGTGCCCGTCGCCATCTGCTTTCGGATCTCCGCCAGGCAAGTCCAGCCGAGCGCTACCTGGCTTCTGCCCCTGTCGGGCAATGACCCATGAAAGCCTTTGTAATCGATCGTTACGGCAAACGTGTCATCGGCCGGATAGCTGACATGCCGGAGCCCACCCTGGCGGCCGACGATGTCCTGGTGCAGGTACACGCGGCGGGCGTCAATGCGTTGGACGTCAAGATTCGCAACGGCGAGTTCAGGCTCATCTTGCCTTACACCCTGCCGCTGATACTGGGTAATGATGTGGCAGGCACGGTGCTCGAAGTGGGCACGAACGTCACCCGCTTCAAACCGGGCGACGATGTGTTCGCCCGGGTCCATCAAACGCGTATCGGCACGTTCGCCGAACGCATTGCCATCGATCAATCCTGTGTGGCTAAAAAACCTGCGAACCTGACCATGGTCGAGGCGGCCTCGCTGCCCCTGGTGGCATTGACCGCCTGGCAAGTCCTGGTTGAAACCGCACAAGTCACGCCCGGTCAGAAGGTTCTGATCCACGCAGGATCCGGCGGTGTAGGCACGGTGGCGATACAGCTCGCCAAACACCTGGGTGCCTATGTCGCCGCTACCACCAGTACGGCCAACGTCGAGTGGGTGAAGGCCCTCGGAACCGACCAGGTGATCGACTACACGACTCAGCATTTCGTAGAGCAGCTTCACGATTACGACGTAGTGCTCAATAGCTTGGGACCAGACGTATTGGGCAAGTCCGTGAAGGTGTTGAAGCGTGGCGGCCGACTGATCTCGATCTCAGGACCACCGACTGCGGAATTTGGCGCCAGACAAGGTCTTGGCTGGCCCTTGATACAAGTAATGCGTGCATTGAGCTACCGCATTCGCAGCCAGGTCAGGCAACGGGGCATGTCCTATGATTTCGTGTTCATGCGTGCGGACGGCGGTCAGCTCGGGGAGATAGCTTCACTCCTTGAAGCCGGCGTCATCACGCCGGTGGTCGAGAAGGTCTATGACTTCGAGGCCACTGCAGATGCCCTGGCCCATGTTCGAGGCGGCCGCGCAAAGGGGAAAGTGGTCATCCAACTGCAGCGCCCGTAGCACCGTTTGGATCAAGGTGCGCATGGATGAAGTTTCTCGCAGTCAACGTTTTGCATATGGACCCATCAGGCGCAAGCGCTTAGGCTGACCCGTGCTCAGCCCGGTACGTTGGCCGGGCTGGGTTCGATGCTTCTCATCTCATTCAAAGGACTTGAAATCCGTGAAAGCGCTAATCGTCATCGATGTACAACAAGGCCTGTTCCAAGCAGACCCTGCGCCGGCCTTCGCCGCTGAAGTCATTGAACGCATCAACACACTGACGGCACGTGCCAGAGCTGAAAACGTTCCGGTCATTTTCGTTCAGCATGAACTTGCCAGTGGCGAGTTTCTGGTGCGCGGCAGTGAAAGCTGGAAAGTCGACAACCGGCTCGTGACAGCTGACACTGACCACTACGTCAGCAAGACCACGCCCGACTCGTTCCTCAGGACCGATCTTCAGCCGCTGTTGCAGCAAGCCGATATTTCACACCTGGTAGTGTGCGGATATGCGACCGAGTTCTGTGTGGACACGACGATCCGTCGTGGGGCAGGCCTGGGTTACGAGATCACATTGGTAAGCGACGCCCATACCACCCAATCCAAGGCGCATGCCGATGCAGCGCAGATCATTGCGCACCATACTGCCACGCTGCCGAGCATCAAGAGCTTCGGTGTACGCATCCAGGCACAGGAAACCGCAGCGGTCGAGTTCATTGCCTGAGCAAACGCAAATACCTTACTGCGACTTTGGAACGATAGCCTCGCTCGCTTGAAGCAACACATCCGTACATTCAACCCGAATGTACGGATGTACCGCATAGTATCCGTTCGAATCCGTCTCTGACCGGATGACCGCCAGTGCGCTTGTGGGTCAGCAAATAGTGATCAACCCTGTCGAACTCGAGCGCGTCACAGACGGCGAGGCCGTCTAGTGCGCTGTAGTTGTCGTAGACGCCTCTGGGAACCACCGCCATGCCCAGACCTTGTTCCACACAGGTCAAAATGCCTCCCCAACTCGCACATACCCTCCACTCAACGCCCTTCAATGAGTCGTCACACCAAACCTGCGCCACAGTTTGAAATGGACAACCTTTGGGCCATGCCAGAAGTTTCCTGTTGTTAAGATTCAAAGGCCCATCGTGCAACCACCGTTGCGGATAGACCAATACCGGTCGCTCGCCGGGCAACCTTTGACTGATGATCTTTGGGTTGGTCGTATTCACCGCCACCACCGCTATATCCAGCTTTCCTTCGATAACTTGTTCTACAAGTTCTGGCGAGGTAGCCGTAGCGACTTCCAATACAACCTCCGGATACTCACTTTCGAATGCTGCAGCAATGCTCGCCAACTGCGTGCTGACGAAGGAGTCTATGCTTCCCACCCTCAAAGTACCGCCGAGCTTTTTAGTGTCATTGAAACAAGACTGTGCCTCACCAAATGCCTCCAACACCTTCTCTGCATGGGCAAGCAGATGTTTACCCGCCGCACTTAGCTCAACGCCCTTGTCTCCTCTATTCAACAAGCAACACCCAACTTCGGCTTCCAGAGCCTTCATGCGGGCAGTGACATTCGATGGTACGCAGTGCACGGACTTGGCGGCTTTGACGATACTTCCCGCTTTGTAGATGGCGGTGAGCATGCGCAATTGCGAAATATCCATATACACCTCGAGTGAATCATTGATTCATTTTTTGTTGGTTGTGCGAGTCCCCTTGCCCGTGGATTCTACTGCTAATGCCAAGCTGATACCAAAAACCAAACGGCAACTTCGAAGCACCAAGTTACAAATAAGGAGCTGCGCATGTCCGGTTATTATGAAGAGATCACGAAACTTGCAACCTCTGTGCATCAGCACGGGGCGCTGAACAACGCGTTCTATGCACGTTGGATGGACGCACCCCTGCCTTTTGACGAGCTGGCCCTGTTTGCCAAGAATTATCTGGTAAGAACTTCACAAACGCCGACGATGATTGCATTGTCACTGCTGCACACCGACAACCTGTGCGCGCGTGTCGAGATCGCCAAGAATCTGTACTCAGAATATGGCTACGGCCAACCGCAAAAAGCACACATCCATATGCTCGAGAAATTCCTCACTGATCTACTCAGTCGAGTGGCTGTTGCCTACAAACCGGTGACCAAGCTGAGTGATGAGCTGATCCTGCCCAGTACCCGACAATTCATCGAGGAACAGCAAACCCTCTATACCCGCCGCCCTGACGAGCATGGCTGTCAGCGCATACTGGGGACACTGTTGGCTCAGGAGTGGTTGGCCTTTTCCATGCTCACGCGCTTGTACGAAGGGGTGCGGCACTACCAGCACCTATACGCCTCAAACGACGAGTTCCATGAACACTGCGAGTACTTTTACGTGCATATCGGCAATGCCGAAAAGGAACACAAGATACAGGCCATCCACGCTGCCACACTCGAATGCCGCAACGACGATGAATTCGTGGCGTTGGCAGACGGGTTCTATGACTTCATGACACTGACCGAGCAATACTGGAATGGCATCGCCCATGCCATGGGTTACCGTCCCCGTTAAGCAAGGGTGTCTTCTAGACCGAAGCGTGAAATATCACGTTAGAAAAGACAAAACCCCTACCTGCTTACGCAGATAGGGGTTTCGGAATTTAATCTTGACGATGACCTACTCTCACATGGGGAAACCCCACACTACCA
>NZ_JACYUL010000008.1:0-203591 GCF_014841705.1 Pseudomonas sp. CFBP 8770 | reverse complement strand
GGCCTTCGCGGCCGATGACCGCTCCCACGGTAGAACGAGAATTCCTGTGGGAGCGGTCCGTGGCCGCGAAGGGCGTGGCGCGGTTTTCAGCCTGGCAAGGCAATCCGCCGCCCTGCGTACTCCGCCTCGGGCTGTTGTCGCTGCGCCTCGAAAGCCTCGGCCAGCGCCGCCAACGAAGCTTCCCCGAACACCGCCGACTTCGGCCCTTTCAAATCCACATGCAAGAGCATCTGCTCGCTGGCCGCCAGCACCTCGTCAGCGCCTTGCAGGTGCAGCGTGTGGTACACCTGCACCCTTTTGCGGTCATGGGCCAGCACCCGCGTACGCACCTGAACCTCGACGCCCAATTTCACTTCACGCAGATAGTTGAGATGACACTCCAGCGTGAACAGCGAGCGCCCGTCACGCTGCGGATCGACGTCGATACGCTCCATGAACGCATCGGTGGCGTAGCTGAAGATCAGCAGATAGAACGCATCGCGCAGATGCCCGTTGTAGTCCACCCACTCCGCGAGCACTGGCGTCTGGTAGGTGATCATTCGGCGAAGCTCATGCCGTGCCGGGCCTTGGTCACTCGTACCGCGTCCAGCACCGCCAGCAGGCAATCATCGCGATAGCGCTCCAGGGCGCCAATGCTGTGTTCGCCCAACTGCGCCGAAGTGCCCGCGACCACCTCGTCGATCAGCGAATCGGTCAGCTCCGGCGCCGGCAGGTAGGTCCAGGGCAGCTTCAGCGCCGGGCCGAACTGGTTCATGAAGTGCCGCATACCGGCGTCGCCGCCCGCCAGGGTGTAGGTCAGAAACGTGCCCATGAACGACCAGCGCAAACCGGCGCCAAAGCGAATGGCGTCGTCGATCTCGCCCGTGGTAGCCACACCGTCGTTGACCAGGTGCAAGGCTTCGCGCCACAGCGCCTCGAGCAGGCGGTCGGCGATGAAACCGGGCACCTCCTTGCGCACGTGCAACGGGCGCATGCCCAGGCTTTCGTACACGGTGATGGCCGCCTGGATCGCCTCGGGCGCGGTGTGTCGGCCGCCGACCACTTCCACCAGCGGCAGCAGGTAAACCGGATTGAACGGATGGCCGACCACGCAGCGCTCCGGGTGTGTGGCGCCTTCATAGAATTCGCTGGGCAGCAGGCCCGAGGTGCTGGAACCAATCAAGGCGTCGGGCTTGGCGGCGGCGCTGATTCGGGCGTGCAGGTCCAGTTTCAGTTCCAGCCGCTCTGGCGCGCTTTCCTGGATGAAGTCGGCGTCGCGCACGCAGTCCTCGACCGTGGCCACGAAGCGCAGCCGCGACTGCGCGGCACCCGCCGCCAGGCCTTGCTTGACCAGCGCCGGCCAGGCATTGGCGACGCGCTGGCGCAAGGCGGCTTCGGCGCCGGGCGCCGGGTCCCAGGCCACCACGTCCAGGCCATGGGCCAGGGCGCGGGCGACCCAGCCGCTGCCGATGACACCGCTGCCCAGGGCGGCGAAGGTTTTTATGTGGGTGATGTAGGTCATGGGTCATTCCTGGAGAGGTGTGTGGGGGATGCGGGCCTCTTCGCGGGCAGAGCCCGCTGCCACATGGGATCTTTGTGGGAGCGGGGCGGGCGGCGAAGCTTCTACCCGCGAAGAGGCCTGGAGAGCACCAAAAAAATCAGCGGCTGACGAGGTTCATCTTTTTCCGCCCTTCAGCCGGTGTCAGCACCCTGGCGCCCAGCCGGGTAAGGATCTCGCCGGCGCGTTCGACCAGTTGACCATTGGTGGCCAGCACGCCTTTCTCCAGCCAGATGTTGTCTTCCAGCCCGACCCGCACGTTGCCGCCCAGCAGCACCGCCTGCGCGGCCATGGGCATCTGCATGCGCCCGATGCCGAAGCCGGCCCACACCGCGCCCGCCGGCAAGTTGTCGACCATGGCCTTCATGGTGGTGGTATCGGCCGGCGCCCCCCAGGGGATGCCCAGGCACAACTGGAACAGCGGATCGTGCAGCAAGCCTTCCCTGATCATCTGCTTGGCGAACCACAGGTGGCCGGTGTCGAAGATTTCCAGCTCGGCCTTCACGCCCAGCTCGGTGATGCGTTTGGCACCGGCACGCAATTGCGCGGGGGTGGAGACGTAGATGCTGTTGCCGTCGCCGAAATTGAGGGTGCCGCAATCCAGGGTGCAGATCTCCGGCAGCAACGCTTCGACGTGAGCCAGACGCGCCAGCGGGCCGATCAGGTCGGTGCCGGGGCCGAACGCCATCGGCGTTTCCCCAGGGCCGATCTCGAGGTCGCCGCCCATGCCGGCGGTGAGGTTGACGATGATGTCGATGTCGGCCTCGCGAATGCGCTCCATGACTTCCCGGTACAGCGCCACGTCGCGACTGAAGCGGCCGGTCTGTGGATCGCGGACATGGCAGTGCACGACCGTGGCGCCCGCCTTGGCTGCCTCTACGGCGGCGGCGGCGATCTGTTTCGGCGTGACCGGAACATGGGGGCTTTTCGCGGTGGTGTCGCCAGCACCGGTCAAAGCGCAGGTGATGATGACGTCGTGGTTCATTGCGGGGGATCCTTGAGGTGTGTGTCTGAGGTAACGCGGTCGCCGCCGGACGCGGCTTGCGCCGCTGCTACAGGGGATTGCGGTGTGTCTGAGGTAGCGCGGTTGTTGCCGGACGCGGCTTGCGCCGCTGTCTGTTTCCCGTGGGAGCGGTCATCGGCCGCGAAAAGGACCACGCGATCAGGCTGATGCGCCGCGGTGCCTGGTTCGCGGCCGCTGACCGCGCCTACGCAGAATATGCACGGCCGTGATCAGATCGCGGCAGGCTTGCCGTCGAAGGTGGTGACGCCCTGCAGCCAGCGCTGGCGGTCCTGGGGGTGGTCCTTGAGCCATTGCCGTGCCGAGTCGAAGGCGTCCTTGTGCTCCAGCAGCGGCTGCATCATTCGGCTCTCGTCTGCGGCCGTGAAGGTCAGGTTGCTCAGTAGTTTGTCCACGTTCGGGCAGCGGCTGGCGTAGTCCGGCGCGGTCACTGTCCACACGGTGGCCATGCCCTCGTTCGGGCCCAGGGCATCTTCACTGCCGCTCAGGTAGGTCATGTCCTGATTGACGTTCATCGGGTGCGGTGCCCAACCGAAGAACACGATCGCCTCGTTGCGCTTTACCGCGCGCGTCACTGCCGAGAGCATGCCGGCTTCACTGGACTCCACCAGTTGAAAGTCGCCCAGGCCGAAGCGGTTCTTGGCGATCATGTCCTTGATCTGCGTGTTGGCGCCCGACCCCGGTTCGATGCCATAGATCTTGCCGCCCAGTTCCTTCTTGAATTTGGCAATGTCGGCGAAGCTTTTCAGGCCTTTGTCGGCCAGGTAGGTCGGCACGGCCAAGGTGGCACGGGCGTCCTTCAGGCTGGGCTCGGCCAGCACACGCACCTGCTTCTGTTCCACGAAGGGGGTGATGGTCTGGGTCATCAACGGGTTCCAGTAACCCAGAAACATGTCCAGGCGCTGGTCGCGGATGCCGGCGAAGATGATCTGCTGGGACGCGCTGGTCTGTTTGACGCTGTAGCCCAGGTCGTCGAGCAGCACCTGGGTCATGGCGCTGGTAGCGATCACGTCGGTCCAGTTGACCACGCCCAGGCGTACGTTCTTGCAACTGGCCGGCTCCGCGGCGCTGGCCGTGCCGGTCAACAGCGCGGTACCGGTAAGCATCAGCAGGCAGCAGCTGATCAATCTGTTCATGATGGCTCCCTCAGGCGGCAGTGCGAATTGTTATGGGGGCGGCGTCTGCGCGCCGTTTGCATAAGGTACGCAGGCCCTTGCGGGAAAAAGCGCACTGCGGCGACCGGCTCTTGCACAGTGGCGACGTGGTGGGTATTAGTGGTGTTTCATAAAGGCCCTCTTCGCGGGCAGAGGGCTCGACGCCCGCCGCGCTCCCACAGGATCGCGCCGCAGAAATCACCGAGCTCACCATGGCCCAAGACTTCCACTTCCTGTTGCTGCCCGGTTTCTCCGCACTGGGCTTCATCTCGGCGATCGAACCGCTGCGCGTGGCCAACCGCTTTCGCGGCGAGCTGTACCGGTGGCAGGTGCTGAGCCTGGACGGCGGCGCGGTACTGGCCAGCAACGGCATGTCGGTGAATGCCGACGGCGCGCTCGGGTCGCTGGCCAAGGGCGCGACGTTGCTGGTGGTGGCCGGGTTCGAGCCGTTGGCGACTTTCGATGGGGCACTGCGCGACTGGCTGCGCCGCCTGGATCGCGAAGGGGCGACTCTGGGCGGCATCGACACTGGCAGTTTCGTGCTCGCCGAAGCCGGTTTGCTGGAGGGGCATCGCCTGACCCTGCACTGGGAGGCGCTGGGCGCGTTCAAGGAGTCCTATCCGCAACTGATGCCGACCCAGGAGCTGTTCGAGATCGACCGCAGCCGCATCACCTGCGCCGGTGGCACGGCGTCCATCGATCTGATGCTCGACCTGATCGGCCAGGCCCATGGCAGCCCGCTGGCCATCCAGGTGTCCGAGCAGTTCGTGGTGGGGCGCATTCGTCCGCGCAAGGACCACCAACGCATGGAAATCGCTTCACGCTACGGCCTCAGCAACAAAAAACTGGTGCAGGTGATCGGCGAGATGGAACAGCACACCGAGCCGCCGCTGAGCACCTTGCAGTTGGCCGAACTGGCCAAGGTCACCCGGCGCCAGTTGGAGCGCTTGTTCCGTCTGCATCTGGACGATACGCCGAGCAACTTCTACCTGCGCCTGCGCCTGGAGAAAGCCCGGCAGCTGCTGCGCCAGACCCAGATGAGCGTGCTGGAGGTGAGCATTGCCTGCGGTTTCGACTCGCCGTCGTATTTCACCCGCAGCTACCGGGCGCGCTTTGCCCGCTGCCCGCGGGAAGATCGGCGCGGGCGCGAGTCGGAGTAGGTCGTTCACCATGCAGCGGCCGTGCCGACGCCTTCGCGGCCACTGACCGCTCCTACTGATGGAATGTGTTCGTGCCGTAGGAGCGGTCTGTGGCCGCGAACACGCCAGCACGGCCAATGCATATGTACCGTTCTGGCACGGCAGGCGGCCGCTAACCTGCGCGCTCATTCAGCGATAAAGGAATCATCGAAATGAGCAAGCAAGTCATGGTTGCGCCAATCCTGGCGGTGGCACTTCTGGCGCTGGCCGGGCCGGCAACGGCGGCCTGGTACGACTGCCGGGTCATCGACAACCAGGCCGACGACGCCTGGAACAACACCCTGGTGGATCTGCCGGTAGAAGCCGACAGCCTGGCGGATGCCGAGCACAAGACCCGTGCATTCGTGGCGCAGGACCCCAGCAATCCGACGGACATCGGCCTGGACTGCCGGTTGAACGAGGAGGAATGAAAGACGGCTGTTGACCGTTTCAGCGCGCCTTGAGCAGTACCGCGCAGGCAGCCTTGTAGGCTTCGTGCTGGTATTTGTTCAAGCTGCCTGGCAGTTCGGCCAGCTTCTTGGCCTGGGCGCTGATGGTCTGCGGCGACACCAGCACCGCCTCGCAGCCTTCGAGCAGCTGCAGCACGCCTTCGATCTTGAAGGTGGTCGGCCCGCCGGCGAACTCGCCTTTCTTGCCGCGCTTCTTGATGGCGAGCATCTTCAACCCGTTGTCGCCGACGAAAGCGGCCACCTGCTCGCGAAACTGCCGCACGTTCGCCGCGATGTCATCGTCTTCCAGCGCGATTTTCTTGAGCGAAGTGGAAAGATGCGCCAACGCTGAACCGTCGTATTCCACCACGGCAAAGATCGCTTCGCTGCCCTTGATCTCGACCCCGACTATTTTCACGCTCACTCCAGGCCCACCGATTGCAGGAACTCGGAACGCTCGTCGCTCTTCTGCGCGCGACAATCGTTCTGGGCAATGTCATAGGCCTTGGTGCCTTTGCCGGCATTGACCGTGTACACGTCGCAATCGGCATCGCGCGATTTGGCCCACAGGTCCTGGGCAGTCTTGAGCCTGTCGGTGAACGCCTTGAGTTCGGGCGAGCCTTTCGGGAACTGGGAATTGATGCGGTCGAGCAGGTCGGTGTACGACTCGCTCATCTCGGTTTCCGATGTCTTGCGGTTGTAGGCCGAGCAATCGTAGCTCTGCTGATCGGTTTCGACGTTATCGCACGGGGTGGGGCCATCGGACTCTTCGGCCTGGGCGGCGAAGGACAGCAAGGCAAGCATCAGCAGCGTGAATCTCATGAGGATCTACCTAACCCGTTGAGCAGGACAATTGCCGCTGATTCTGTCTCAGGGGCGCTGGAAAGCATAGGGGCGCAGCGATGGCAGGCGGTTTATTTCATGGAGTGGCAGGCTCAAGCCGGTCACCCGTGGGAGCGGTCTGTGGCCGCGAAGGACGCACGGCGCGATACCTGATTCACCGCGGCGTCCCGTTCGCGGCCGATGACCGCTCCCACAGAGGGCTTGCGGAGGCGCCTGTGGTCATCTTTAGAATCGCGCGTTGACGCTTTCGGCAATTCCCCTGTCGTTTTTGCATCCGGTCGCCCTGTCGCGCAGGCATATGCTGGCCCCATGAAGCGCCGACATACGATTCGACGCCTGACTTGCCTGATGGGGACTGCCCGATGAGCCCAGCCGAACTGCACGCCGACAGCATCGTCATCGACGGGCTGATCATTGCCAAATGGAACCGCGAACTGTTCGAGGACATGCGCAAGGGCGGCCTGACCATGGCCAACTGCACGGTGTCGGTGTGGGAAGGTTTCCAGGCCACCATCGACAGCATCTGCAAGAGCCAGAAGCTGATGCGCGAGAACAGCGACCTGGTGATGCCCGTGCGCAGCACCGCCGACATCCGCAAGGCCAAGGAAACCGGCAAGACCGGCATCCTCTTCGGCTTCCAGAACGCCCACGCCTATGAAGACCAGATCGGCTACGTGGAGGTGTTCAAGCAGCTGGGCGTGGGTATCGTGCAGATGTGCTACAACACCCAGAACCTGGTCGGTACCGGCTGCTATGAGCGCGACGGCGGCCTGTCCGGGTTCGGCCGTGAAATCGTCGCCGAGATGAACCGTGTGGGCGTGATGTGCGACCTGTCCCACGTCGGCTCCAAGACCAGCGAAGAAGTCATCCTCGAATCGAAGAAACCGGTGTGCTACTCCCATTGCCTGCCGTCGGGCTTGAAAGAACACCCGCGCAACAAGTCCGATGAAGAGCTGAAATTCATCGCCGACCACGGTGGCTTCGTCGGCGTGACCATGTTCGCGCCGTTCCTGGCCAAGGGTATCGATTCGACCATCGACGACTACGCCGAAGCCATCGAATACACCATGAACATCGTCGGTGAAGACGCGATCGGCATCGGCACCGACTTCACCCAGGGCCACGGCCAGGACTTCTTCGAATACCTGACCCACGACAAGGGCTATGCCCGGCGCCTGACCAGCTTCGGCAAGATCATCAATCCGCTGGGCATCCGCACCGTGGGCGAGTTCCCCAACCTGACCGAAACTTTGCTCAAGCGCGGCCACAGCGAACGCGTGGTGCGCAAGATCATGGGCGAGAACTGGGTCAATGTCCTCAAGGACGTCTGGGGCGAGTGAATACCTCTGGAGCCTACTGCGCTCGCCGATAGCTGCGTCAGGTCCTCGCGAAAAGCTCGCCGTACCTCGGTACTGTCTCGCCTTTCGCTCCGGTCCTTCCTTGCTCTCGACGTGCTCGCTACGGCTCCAAAGGCATTCACACAACTGTCTATCTACGAGCAAAGCGATTCTGCGTTGCTTTCTCGAATCATGTTTATCGGAGATCACTCATCATGGCCAAGATCGCCCCGCAACTGCCCATCGAAGTCGACAGCGAAACCGGTATCTGGACCTCCGACGCCTTGCCCATGCTGTACGTGCCGCGTCACTTCTTCGTCAACAACCACATGGGCATCGAAGAGGTGCTGGGCGCCGATGCCTACGCCGAGATTCTCTACAAGGCGGGCTACAAGTCCGCCTGGCACTGGTGCGAGAAAGAAGCCGAGTGCCATGGCCTGGAAGGCGTCGCGGTGTTCGAGCACTACATGAAGCGCCTGTCTCAGCGTGGCTGGGGTCTGTTCAAGATCCAGGACATCGACCTGGACCAGGGCACCTGCAGCGTCAAGCTGGAACATTCCGCCTTCGTCTACGTGTACGGCAAGGTCGGGCGCAAGGTCGACTACATGTTCACCGGCTGGTTCGCCGGCGCCATGGACCAGATTCTCGCCGCTCGCGGCAGCAGCATTCGTACCGTCGCCGAGCAAGTGTACGGCGGCTCCGAAGAAGGCCACGAAGATGGTCTCTTCACCGTGAAACCGTTGTAAGTCGAGGAATCAACCGTCATGGCTTTCGAAGCGATGTTCCAGCCGATCCAGATCGGCAAGCTGACGATCCGCAACCGCGTGCTCAGTACCGCGCACGCCGAGGTCTACGCCACCGACGGCGGCATGACCACCGATCGTTACGTGAAATACTACGAAGAGAAAGCCCGTGGCGGAATAGGCCTGGCCATCTGCGGCGGTTCCTCCAGCGTGGCCATCGACAGCCCCCAGGGCTGGTGGAAATCGGTCAACCTGGCCACCGACAAGATCATTCCGCACTTCCAGAACCTGGCCGACGCCATGCACAAGCATGGGGCCAAGATCATGATCCAGATCACCCACATGGGTCGACGTTCGCGGTGGGACGGCGAGCACTGGCCGACCCTGATGTCGCCCTCGGGCATCCGCGAGCCGGTGCACCGCGCGACCTGCAAGACCATCGAGCCTGAAGAGATCTGGCGCGTGATCGGCAACTACGCCAGCGCTGCGGCCCGCGCCAAGGCCGGCGGCCTGGACGGCGTCGAGCTGTCGGCGGTGCACCAGCACATGATCGACCAGTTCTGGAGCCCGCGGGTCAACAAGCGCACCGATGAGTGGGGCGGCAGCTTCGAAAACCGCATGCGCTTCGGCATGGAGGTGATCAAGGCCGTGCGCAAGGAAGTCGGCGACGACTTCTGCGTGGGGCTGCGCATCTGCGGCGACGAATTCCATCCCGATGGCCTCAGCCACGAGGACATGAAGGAAATCGCCAAGTACTACTGCGATACCGGCATGCTCGACTTCCTCGGCGTGGTGGGCTCGGGGTGCGACACCCACAACACCCTGGCCAACGTCATCCCCAACATGAGCTATCCGCCCGAGCCGTTCCTGCACCTGGCCGCCGGGATCAAGGAAGTGGTGAACATCCCGGTGCTGCACGCGCAGAACATCAAGGATCCGAACCAGGCGACGCGCATCCTTGAAGGCGGCTACGTCGACATGGTCGGCATGACCCGCGCGCACATCGCCGACCCGCACCTGATCGCCAAGATCAAGATGGGCCAGATCGACCAGATCAAGCAATGCGTGGGCGCCAACTACTGCATCGATCGGCAGTACCAGGGGCTGGACGTGCTGTGCATCCAGAACGCGGCCACGTCGCGCGAATACATGGGCGTGCCGCACATCATCGAAAAGTCCACCGGCGTGAAGCGCAAGGTGGTGGTGGTCGGCGCAGGGCCTGCCGGCATGGAGGCCGCGCGCGTGGCGGCCGAACGTGGCCATGACGTGACGCTGTTCGAGAAGAAGGAATTCATTGGTGGGCAGATCACCACCGCGTCCAAGGCGCCGCAGCGTGACCAGATCGCCGGTATCACCCGCTGGTTCCAGCTGGAGCTGGCGCGCCTGAAGGTCGACCTGCGCCTGGGCACGGCCGCCGATGCCGACACCATCATGGACCTGCGCCCGGACATCGTCGTGCTGGCGGTGGGGGGCCACCCGTTTCTGGAACAGAACGAGCACTGGGGCGCCGAAGAGGGCCTGGTGGTCAGCAGCTGGGACGTGCTCGACGGCAAGGTCGCACCGGGCAAGAACGTGCTGGTGTACGACACCATCTGCGAGTTCACCGGCATGTCGGTGGCCGACTTCCTCGCCGACAAGGGCAGCCAGGTGGAGATCGTCACCGACGACATCAAACCGGGCGTGGCCATCGGCGGTACGTCGTTCCCCACTTACTACCGCAGCATGTACCCCAAGGAAGTGATCATGACCGGCGACATGATGCTGGACAAGGTCTACCGCGAAGGCGACAAGCTGGTGGCCGTGCTGGAGAACGAATACACCGGCGCCAAGGAAGAGCGTGTGGTCGACCAGGTGGTGGTGGAGAACGGCGTGCGTCCCGACGAACAGCTCTACTACGCGCTCAAACAGGGGTCGCGCAACAAGGGCCAGATGGACATCGACGCCTTGTTCGCGATCCAGCCGCAGCCGTCGTTGAGTAGCTCGGGCGACGACTATCTGCTGTTTCGTATCGGCGACTGCGTGGCCCAGCGCAACACACACGCGGCGATCTACGACGCGCTGCGCCTGTGCAAGGATTTTTGACCCTCTCCCTACGAGGGTCCACAGAGGCTTCACCATGCTCAACACACTGCTTCCCATCCTGCTGTTCGCCGCCCTGGCTCTGGCTGTTTTGGGCGCCGTGCGGCGAATCACTATGTGGCGCCGCGGCCGGCCATCCCAGGTCGACCTGCTCGGTGGCCTGCTGGCCATGCCCAAGCGCTACATGGTCGACCTGCACCATGTGGTCGCGCGCGACAAGTACATCGCCAACACCCACGTCGCCACGGCCGGTGGCGCAGTGCTGGCAGCGGTGCTGGCGGTGCTGGTCCACGGCTTCGGCCTGCACAATCGCATTCTCGGCTACGCCTTGCTGTTCGCCACGGCATTGATGTTCATCGGTGCCTGCTTCGTCTACGCTCGCCGTCGCAACCCACCCGCGCGGCTGTCCAGGGGCCCATGGATGCGCCTGCCGAAAAGCCTGCTGATGTTCTCGGCCACCTTCTTCATCGCCACCTTGCCGGTGGCCGGTATCTTGCCGATGAATTTCGGCGGTTGGGTACTGGCTGCGGTGCTGGGCATCGGCGTGCTGTGGGGCGTGTCGGAACTGTTTCTCGGACTGACCTGGGGCGGGCCGATGAAGCACGCTTTCGCTGGCGCCTTGCACCTGGCCTGGCACCGCCGTGCCGAGCGCTTTGGCGGCGGTCGCTCAACCGGCCTGAAGCCGCTTGACCTGAATGACCCCACCGCACCACTGGGTGTGGAAAAACCCAAGGACTTCACCTGGAACCAGCTGCTGGGCTTCGATGCCTGCGTGCAGTGCGGTAAATGTGAAGCCGCGTGCCCGGCGTTCGCCGCCGGTCAACCCCTGAACCCGAAGAAGCTCATTCAGGACATGGTCGTAGGCCTGGCCGGTGGCACCGATGCGAACTTCGCCGGCAGCCCCTATCCCGGCAAGGCGATTGGCGAACACGCGGGCAACCCGCACCAGCCGATCGTCAATGGCCTGGTCGATGCCGACACCCTGTGGTCGTGCACCACCTGCCGCGCGTGCGTGGAAGAGTGTCCGATGATGATCGAGCACGTCGATGCCATCGTCGACATGCGTCGCCACCTGACGCTGGAGAAAGGCGCCACGCCCAACAAGGGCGCCGAAGTGCTGGACAACCTGATCGCTACCGACAACCCCGGCGGTTTCAGCCCGGGTGGCCGGATGAACTGGGCCGCCGACCTCAATCTGGATCTGTTCGCCGACAGGAAAACTGCCGACGTGCTGTTCTGGGTCGGTGACGGTGCCTTCGACATGCGTAATCAGCGCACCCTGCGTGCTTTCGTCAAAGTGCTGAAAGCGGCCAAGGTCGACTTCGCCGTGCTCGGCCTGGAAGAGCGCGACAGCGGAGACGTGGCGCGGCGACTGGGCGACGAGGCCACCTTCCAGCTGCTGGCCAAGCGCAATATCGGCACCCTCGCCAAGTACGGCTTCAAGCGCATCGTCACCTGCGACCCCCACAGTTTCCATGTGTTGAAGAACGAATACGGCGCGCTGGGCGGCAACTATCAGGTGCTGCACCACAGCACCTTCATGGCCGAACTGGTCACCGCCGGCCAGCTTCATCTGGGGCAACACAAGGGCGGCAGCGTGACCTACCACGATCCGTGCTACCTGGGCCGCTACAACGGCGAATACCAGGCCCCGCGCGATGTGCTCAAGGCGCTGGGTATCGAGGTCAAGGAAATGCAGCGCTCGGGGTTCCGTTCCCGCTGCTGCGGTGGCGGCGGCGGCGCACCGATCACCGACATACCCGGCAAGCAGCGCATTCCCGACATGCGCATGGAAGACATCCGCGAAACCCAGGCCGACGTCGTGGCCGTGGGCTGCCCGCAGTGCACCGCCATGCTCGAAGGCGTGGTGGAACCGCGGCCATTGGTCAAGGACATTGCCGAACTGGTCGCCGAGGCGCTGGTCGAGGACAGTGTTGCCCCCGCCAAGCCCGCACCGGCCAAACGTGAAGTCGCCGAGGAGGTGCATTGATGAGTGATCTCATCCGTCGTGATCCACGGGCCGAATGGATCGCCCGCAACCGCCTGCATCCTTTGCACAGTGCCCTGCAGCCTCAAGCCAGTACATGGATGGGGCCAAATGGCGTAATGCGCAAGAACCCCCACGGCATCGGTTTCATCGGCGCCAACGGGATCAAGCGCATCGACCGCAGCGGCGCCCAGCAGGGCGGCACGAGCAAGCGTTCGGCAGCCGTGGAAGTGAGGTTGCCCTTGCATCAGGTGGCAGTGCCGCAATTCTACATCGCCGTGGTACCGGACATGGTCGGCGGCCGCCTGAGCAGCCACGACCGCGACGTGCTGGGCCTGGCGCATCGCCTGGCAGCGGGTGGTGGTGCGGTATTGGCCATTGTCTTTGGCGAGCACAAGGAAAACGCTTTCGACACCGCCGGCGTGGACCGGCTGCTGATCCTGCAGGGCCCCGAGTTCGAAGGTTATGCACCAGAGCAGCGGGTCCAGGGCTTGCGCGCGGTGGATAACCAGTTCGTCCCTCGCCATTGGCTGCTGCCCGACAGCCGCACCGGTGGCGGTGAACTGGGTCGGCGTTTTGCCGCGGGCCTGGGTGAACGTCCGGCGACCCGTGTCTGGCAAGTCAAGGACGGCCAGTGCATCAGCCGTGCCGGCGCCGGCCAGCAGGACATCGCCCGGCCGCTGCCGCGCTTGATCCTGGCGGCCGCCGAGTGCGCCGAACCGGTGGACGAAACCCGCCACGAAGCACTGCCGGTGCAGTTGTCCACAGGTGTGGCACGCAACCTGCCGCGTATCGAAGACCTCGGTGCGGTGGCGGTCGATCCGGCGGCCGTGCCCATGGCCGAATCGGAATTCATATTCTCGGGGGGCAATGGGGTCAAGGATTGGGAGCTGTTCCACCGTACGGCTCAAGCCCTGGGGGCGACCGAAGGTGCCTCGCGGGTGGCGGTCGACGATGGTTTCATGCTGCGCGACCGACAGGTTGGCGCCAGTGGTACCTGGGTGACCGCGCGGGTCTATGTGGCGGTGGGCATTTCCGGTGCCATCCAGCACTTGCAGGGCATTGGCGGTTGCGACAAGGTCATTGCCATCAACCTCGACGCCAACTGCGACATGGTCAAGCGTGCCGACCTGTCGGTGATCGGCGACGGCCAGGCGATCATGCACGCCTTGATCGACGCCATCCAGGCCTATCGCAACCAAGCCAAGCGCGACGCGGCCTGATGGGCGCCTCGATGAGAGAGACACAGACATGAACACCAAGGTCATCACTCTAGTTTCCATCGGCGCCCACCCGACCTCCGGCCGCCCCCGGCGCGCCGACCATGATTCACGCGCCGTGGAATTGGGCCTGCAACTGGCCGGAGATGACCTGCAGGTACTGCACGCCGGTGATGCCGCCGAGCCGGCGCTGCGCGCGTATCTGGGCATGGGCCTGCAACAGTTGCACGTGCTTGAGCAGCCGCAGGGCGCCGATGCCTTGCCGGCCCTGTGCGACTACCTGCAAGCGGCCGGTGCGCAAATGGTGCTTACCGGTACTCAGGCGGAAACCGGCGAAGGCTCGGGCATGTTGCCCTTTCTGCTGGCGGAAAAACTCGGCTGGCCGTTGATCGTCGGTCTGGCCGAGGTCGAGTCCATCGACAACGGCGTGGCCCAGGTGCTGCAGGCTTTGCCCCGTGGCCAGCGGCGGCGCCTCAAGGTACGCCTGCCATTGCTGGCCACCGTCGACAATGCCGCACCCAAGCCTCGGCAGAGCGCCTACGGCCCGGCGCAGCGCGGGCGGCTGCCGGTGGATGAGGTGGAGGTGATCAACGATGAGCTGTTCGACAGCGCCGAGTTGCAGCCGGCCAAACCTCGGCCCAAACGCTTGAAGGTGATCAAGGCCAAGAGCGGAGCGGACCGCATGAAAGCCGCCACGGCCAAGGCCAGTGGCGGAGGAGGGCAGGTGCTCAAGGGCCTGAGCGCCGAGGAAGGCGCTCAGGCGGTGCTCAAGGCGTTGATTGAGGAGGGGGTGGTGCGGCTTTGATCGCTATGGCTTTCATGAGACGCAGCTAGAGGGTGATCAGGTCGGCTTGATGTCGTTGGCGGAACGCGCTGGTGGCGGCGGCCGCGGTTTGCAGGTGGTCGACAGCGGCGCCGAATTTGGCCGCGAGGTCACGCAGCGTCATGTTTTTTCCGCTGAGGAAGCCGTCGGTCAACCCAGGCAGTTCATCGTCGTCCGCTGTTGCACCGTACATCGCTGCGACCTGGAGTGTGCGCCGATAGAGCTCGGCGATCGCACCGTCCGCACTGGATTCCAGACATTCAAGCTTCGCTGGGTCTTTTTCTTGTTGGGTTTTGTACACTTCATAGCCAGCCTTGATGGCATCAACGCCGATCTTGACGACGACGCCTGCCGGCCCCGCAGCTTTGGAACCTGCGGTTTTGACAGCTTCAGTGCTAAGGTTCAAGGCGTTCTTGGGATTGTCGGGTACGTAACTGCGAGCTTTGTAAAAGACCTTGCCCGGCAGACCGTTCTTGCGGATCTTCGCGTCATGCATGATCGATGAAGCGCCCAGGCTTCCAGTGCGCAGATGCAGGGTGGCGGTATTGCCGGCTTTCTCCATTGCCTTTTCCGAGACGATACTGGCCAGCTTGCCGACCACCATGCCCAGGCCAGCACCGGCCAGAGCCCCCGCCGGGCCCAATGTCATCGCCCCGACGGCTGCGCCGATGGCCGTCCCTGTGGCGGTAGAACTCAGGTTGGAGACAACGATGGTGGCCCCTCGAAGTCCAACTGACTTCGCCAGTTCGGTATTGCTTTCCATATTTTTCAGCGCCTGGATCACGCCCTTGCTGTTGGTTTCAGCGATTTCGTAAGCGGCAAGCAGTACCTCCGCGCGGCTGTGCCTGGCGCGGTTGAACCAGGTCTTGCAATGGTCTTTCCAGTTCTCGTATTTCCGGCGTCGCTCTTGCTCGGAGCCGCGTCCCCAATACGGCTGCCCTGCGAGGTATTCGTCTGTAGGGCCCGCCTCGATCATGGCTTCAAGGGTGTCATATTTTGTTTTGGCGCGGCCATCACCGTCCACCAGGCTGATCGGATTGTTGCCCACCATGGCATAGAGGTTCAGACCGTCGATATCGCCCGCCGGATCCGGATTGATCCATCGCATCAGCCAGGGTGCGTAGTAGCGCAGGCCGTAATAGTAAAGACCGGTGGCGTCACGTTCCTTGCCGGAGTAGCGGATGGTTTTGTACTTGGCTTGCAGTGCACTGCGACCAGCCCAGCAGGCCGTGCCCCCGAACGGATAGTATTCTTCCCGGCTCAATAGCTGGCCGTCGCTGCCCAGCTCCAACGTGGCAGAGCGCAAATGGTTGCTCAGCGTGAAACGCAGTTGGTCATTGGGCAAACCCTCGGGTTTGCCATGTGCCCAGTGCAGCAGACGAACGCCGTTCTTGCCCGCTTGCGCAACGATGACATGCAAGCGCTCACCGCTGCGGCTGTCCGTCCGAATTTCCAACCCCGGCAGGTAGCGAACCTCGCATCGGCGTGAACCGCTGCGTTGTTGGGCATGGGATATCTTGCGCAAACGGCTGCCCGCCGCGTCGTAGATGTAGCGCTCATAATCATCTTCTTCATCGTCGCGCTGAACCGGTGCCACGCGCTGCAGTTGGTTGTATTCATCCCATGTCAGCGCCTGCCCGGGCAGCAGTTCGCGAGTGTTTCCGTTGGCATCGAAGCCATCGGTCAAATGGCCTTCATCGGGAAGCTGCCCGTCGCGCTCGGGCAGCGATCTGTTGCTGGCATTTGCCACCGCCATTCTCAGTGTTCGGTTCCGTTGCCCGTTGACGTGGCGAAGCTCTGTCAGGTTGCCCGCCCGGTCATACTCCATGTTCTGCCTGTAGTTGAGCAGCAAGGAAGGATCCTGGGGCATTACCAGCAACGGCGGCAGTGATGGGCCTTCGTCGCCCGCATTCGCGGCTTCGCGACCGGTGGCTTCGATCAGCTGGCAAAACGAGTCATAGCGATATTCGTTGATCGCTTCGATGCGACGATTGGCGTGGTACCTGGTGGGTTGAGATTGATCGCTGACCTTGATGATGTTGCCGGCTGGATCATACAGGTAGTGCAAGTCCTGAAGGACCGCTGCGTCGGCGCGTACGGACATTGCCCTGAGCAGCCGTTGATTGATGGGGTCGTACTCGGCTCGGCTTGTCACGCCACTGCCCATCGTTTGCGAAACGACCCGCCCGCCTGCATCATGAATCACCGCCGACAGCAGCGCACAATCCAGCCCCTCGGCAGTTACCAGCCGGCTGGAAGCCTCCAGGCCACTGATGTCATGGCCAAAATGTTGCGCATTACCCAAGGCGTCTTTGTGGGTGACAAGCATGCCGGTTGCATCATGGGTATAGGCAGTGCGATAACCTGGCCCAGGCTCCAGCAGGGCATCGCGCTCCACCAGGAGAGCGGGCCAGTCGGGCGGCACCTCTGCGCTTAGAAAATGCTGCGTATAGCTGATCGCTTCGCCATTGATGTCGAACCCATGAGCGATCCTGCTGCCCGCGTCATCGTCATGCCGATAGCTGGTGCCGCACAGATTGCGAGCAGCGTGCTCGCTGTCGACTGGTGCGTAATCCACGCGCTGCGTGATGCGTTGCCGGCCCTCGGCATCGCGTTTGGCAACCGACACCAACCTGGCGTGCTGGTCATAATGCAGCGTGGTATGGATGCCCTTGCTGTCCCAGCTTTCCCGGTTGGAGCCTTGCGCATCGAGCAACATCGCTTTCCAGCCAGAATCCGCATTGCGCTGCAACAACGGTGTGTCTGAGAAGCTGAACACTGTTGCTTGATTCGGCGTCTCGCTCACCCCGCTTTGGAAGTGCGCGAACTGACGCGGATCCCACTGGGCGACGGGGCGGCCGGCGTGGTCATGCCATTGGGCGCTGACCCGAGGCTCGGCAGGGGTGCCGGCTTCGCGTCGGTAATAACCGAGGGTGCGTACGGCCAGGCCACGGGGGTCGGACACCACCAGCGCCGGGGTGCGGGCATGGATGGCGAGTTGATCGGAAACGCTTCGAAGGGGCGACATGCTGTCCTGCCTTGATCGGATAGATTTCCCTCTTTATCTCTGATCGCCCGGCAGCCAGCCATGAACGCCCACGGTATCAACGATGCGCACAATTGTAGCGGCGGTGCGGTCACGTCGGGCCTTGGCGTACCGGGTCCATCATCGCGGTTGCTTTGGTGCGTAGAGGTGTATCAAAAGCGCTGTGAAAGAGGGCTCGAGCACACGATTGCCGTGGCCGCTCAGGTGGTCGGCGTCGGCGAAAAGTGGTTTTGCGTTGGTGTCGTAGGCCGAGCACGTGTTGCTTGCACAGAGGATAGGTAACGGGTCCCAGACGTTCAGCGCCGAGTATTCGCGGGCCAGTATCGTCAGCAGATGCATCTGTGGCGCACGTAGCTGCAATATCCGGTCGCGTTCCACGCTCAATCCGGGCGCGCAGATCGGATTCGTGCGATTGAATGGGTCCGAGCAGCGGTTCGCCGGGGCCTTGAAAACCGGTGATGGCGCGTCGATCAATACAGTCAAACCTGCCGCCTGCAAAGGTTCGAGCACGGCGTCGGCGGCTTGGCGGGCGGCTTGGGCGTGTTGCGCGGTACGCTCGCTGCGGGCTTGTTCGAAGATTGCATCCTCCCCCCTCCACCAGTCGCGCCCGGTCAGTTCCGGCATGCGCAAGGACGCCAGGAACACCACATCGCCCGGTTTGCCGCGTGCCTGAATATCGGCCAGGGCGCTGCTTCGCCAGGTAGCGCAGCCGGACGGGTCGGCATCCAGCAAGCTGACCACCGCGCAACCGCCGCGTTCGTACTCCACCACCTCGATACCCAGTCGCAGCGAGACGATGTTGAGCATCGTGCGGTAGGCGGCGGTGTGCGAGTCGCCCAGCACGAACAGCTGGCGCCCTTGCAGGGCCGGCAGGTCGATCTTTTCGATCGGCTCGCGAGGGTAGTGTCTGTAAGCGTGCCAGGTGTAGGTGTCGGCGACCGTACTCAGCGAGAAACGCTCGGTAGAGTGGATTGTCCATGCCGCAAGCGCTGCGCAGAGTCCGATCGCACTCAGCCCACCTATGACCGACCAGCCTGCACGGCGATGCCAGAGCGTGCGTCCACGGGGTACGGGTGCCTCGACCCCGTGATAGGTCGCAGTTGCCAGACCCAGCACCAGCAAGGGGTAGGCCAGTTGCACCGATAGCGTTTCCAGGCCCACGGTCCAGCGCAGGAAAACCGCCACTGGCCAGTGCCACAGATACAACGAGTAGGAAAGACGTCCGACATAGGTCAGGGCGGGCCAGCGCAGCAGCGCCAGCAACGGCCCCGAGTGTTGGTTGCCAGCCTCCACCACGGCGGCGATCAGCAGCAGCGTGCCCAGCACCGTCAGCAGCGCCCACGGATACGGAAAGTGTTCGGCCGGGGCAAGGATGAAGCCTGTTGCCAGCAGCGTCAGCCCGACCACCAGCATTGCCTGCAGGTGCCAAGGGCGCAGGCGTGTTCCGCAGCCTTGGCCCATGGCCTGAAACAGCAGTGCACCGCAGGCCAGTTCCCAGAAGCGACTGGGCAGCAGGTAGAACGCCGACAGCGGCGCGGCCTGGGTCTGTAGTGCGCACCAAAGCAGCGAGGCAACGGTCAGGGCAGGCAGTAAGCCGCGTGCGATCCAGCTGTGTTCGCGATAGCGCAGCCACAGCACGAAGACCACGGGGAATATCAGGTAAAACTGTTCCTCCACGCCCAGCGACCAGGTGTGCAGGTAGGGGTTGAACTCCGCTTTCGGCGAGAAGTAACTGTCGGTTTGCCAGGCCAGCACCAGGTTGCTCAGGCCAAGGAAGGCGGCCAGCCCGGTGTCCTCGTTCTGACTGCTCAGCCATACCGGGGGAATGATCAGCGCCGAGATCAGTACGCTGGCGGTGAGCACAAGCAATAACGCGGGAAGAATGCGCAGCAGGCGTCGTTGGTAGAACTGCAGCAGGAAGGTGCGCAGCGGTTGTTGCCCTTTTTCGGCCAGGGAACGGCTGATCACGTAGCCGGAAATGACGAAGAACATGTCTACGCCGGTGAAGCCTCCTGGCAGAAAGCGCAGGAACTCGACATGGAAAACGATGACTGCAAGTACCGCGATCGCGCGCAGACCATCGATGCCCGCAACGTATGGCGAGCCGGGAGTGGAGGACATGGTGCCGCCCTTTTATGGTTGGGCAGCGACCATAGAATGTCAGTGCAGGCAAACGCCAGATTGCATCTTTTCAGAATGTATCCCGAGCTGGGCGACCACTGCTCACACCGGTGTAGGAGCGGTCCGCGGCCGCCAAAGGCGCGCCGCGCAGGGTCAGATATACCGCACCAAGCCTTCGCGGCCGATGAGCACGCCTGTTACTCGTGCACTGCCACACCCTTGAGATACGCCGCAGGCTCCGCCCCCAGGTTGCTCAGCAGGCGCTCGCTGTACCAGTCGATGAAGTTCACCACGCCGAACTCGTAGGTCTTGGAGTACGGCCCCGGCTGGTAGGCGGTGGAGTTGATGCCGCGCTGGTTTTCCTCGGCCAGGCGACGGTCCTGATCGTTGGTCGCGTCCCACACCTGGCGCATCCGCGCAACGTCGTAGTCCACGCCTTCCACAGCGTCCTTGTGCACCAGCCACTTGGTAGTGACCACCGTTTCCTGGGCACTGATCGGCCACACCGTGAAGACGATGATGTGGTCACCCATGCAGTGGTTCCAGGAATGCGGCAGGTGGAGGATGCGCATCGAGCCCAGGTCGGGGTTCTTGATGCGCCCCATCAGCTTCTTGCAGCCGACCTGGCCGTCCATCGTCATCGACAGCGTGCCCTTGAGCAGCGGCATGCGCACGATGCGGTTGCGCAGGCCGTGGCTGGCGTGGGCGTAGGGGATCTTCTCGGCATCCCAGGCGGCAGCCGAGGCGGCCACGTGATCCTTGAAGGCCTGGTCGGCGCGTGGATCGGTGACGTCATCCCATTCCAGCAAGGTCTTGAGCAATTCGGGGTGGGCGCCGCCGCAGTGGTAGCACTCGCGGTTGTTCTCCAGCACCAGTTTCCAGTTGGCCTTTTCCAGCAGATCGGTCTGCACCGCGACCTTGGTGTTTTCCATGTCGTACGGTTCCATGTAATGGTTCAGCGTACTGAGGAAGTTGTCGATCGCAGGCGGATTCTCGGCCAGGCTGATGAAGATGTAACCGCCTGACGTTTTCACGTGCACGGGCTTGAGACCGTACTGCTTCATGTCGAAGTCGGCGCCCATCTCGGTACCGGCGAACAGCAGGCGGCCGTCCAGCTCGTAGGTCCATTGGTGGTAATGGCAGACCAGCTTGGCCACCTTGCCTTTTTCCTTGGTGCACAGTCGCGACCCGCGATGGCGACAGACGTTGTGAAAGGCATGCACCACCCCTTCGGCCCCGCGCACCACGAGGATCGGATTGCTGCCGATCTGCAGGGTGAGGTAGTTGCCCTTGGCCGGGATCTCGCACGTCATGCCAGCGATCAGCCACTCCTTGTTGAAGATCTCCTGCATGTCGATCTGGAACAGGCGCTCATCGTTGTAGAACGGCTGCGGCAGGGAGAAGGTACGCTCGCGCTCCTGCAGCATCTGGGCGGTGGCCTTGCGTGCGGGTTCCAGTGGGTCGCCCAGGCTCAGGGTAGTGGTGGCATCCATCGTGTTCATCCTCATGGCCAGGCAGTGTGGCCGCGAAAAAAGTGGCTGTTACGGTTGTCGACGCAAGGCGGCTGAAACTGCGTTCAGATGCGGTGGAGTGTGCGACTCGCCGCGCCACGAACCTTATCCATGGGCGACATGGCCAAATCCATTCCCGACGCTGCAGGCTAGGCGGCATGGGGCTGGTCGCCATGAGCATGTGGATGTCGCGGATGGGAATGTGACGGCGGCGGTGCACACGCAGAATCGCTGCACGCACAGTCGGCAATCGACCTTGGAGACCAGCATGTCCAACCCCTTCCTGATGCCCGTCAATACCCAGACCTGGGCCAACGGTCGCCACATCGTTCGTTGCGTCAAGGTGATCCAGGAAACCTGGGACGTGCGCACCTTCTGCTTCATGGCCGACCAGCCGATTCTGTTCTTTTTCAAGCCGGGCCAGTTCGTGACCCTGGAGCTGGAAATCGACGGCCAGCCGGTGATGCGTTCGTACACCATTTCCAGCGCACCGTCGGTGCCGTACAGCTTTTCCATCACCATCAAGCGGGTGCCGGGCGGGCGCGTCTCGAACTGGTTGCACGACACCCTGCACGAGGGCCAGGAGCTGGCGGTGCATGGCCCGGTCGGGCTGTTCAATGCCATCGATTTCCCCGCGCCGAAGATTCTCTACCTCAGCGGCGGGGTCGGTATCACGCCGGTGATGTCGATGGCGCGCTGGTTCTACGACACCAACGCCAACGTCGACATGGTCTTCGTGCACAGTGCGCGCTCGCCCAAGGACATCATCTACCACCGCGAGCTGGAGCACATGGCATCGCGGGTCGACAACTTCAGCCTGCACATCATCTGCGAAAAGCATGGGCTGGGTGAACCGTGGTCAGGCTACCGTGGCTACCTGAACCACAAGCTGCTGGAATTGATCGCACCTGATTTCATGGAGCGCGAGGTGTATTGCTGCGGGCCGACCCCGTACATGACTGCGGTCAAGCGCCTGCTGGAAGCTGCCGGCTTCGACATGACCCGTTACCACGAGGAATCGTTCGGCGCCACGCCGCCCGAGGCGCGCGCCGACGCCGTGGAACAGGCCGAGCAAGCCGCCGATGCGCCGGAAGTGGACGTCTCGGAACTGCATCTGGTGGAGTTCACCGCCAGCGGCAAGAGCATCCGCGTGGCGCCGGGCGAAACCGTGCACGCGGCGGCTTCCAAGCTCGGGATGATGATTCCCAAGGCCTGCGGCATGGGTATCTGTGGCACCTGCAAAGTGTTGAAGCTGGGCGGGGAAGTGGAGATGGAGCACAACGGCGGCATCACCGAGGATGACGAAGCCGAGGGCTATATCCTGTCCTGCTGCAGCGTGCCGAAGGGAGACGTACGCATCGAATTCTGATCCCTTCCACACGGCCCCTGTGGGAGCGGTCCGTGGCCGCGAAGGGCGCACCGCGATCCGTCTGTTCCACCGCGCCGCCTGCGTCGAGGCCGGACGCGGCTTGCGCTGCTGCTACAGGGGATCGCGGTGTTTCTGTAGCAGCGGCGCGAGCCGCGTCGGCGGAGCACGCGGTGTCTATGAATGAACGCGTCCAGGCGCCTGGTGCTTACACCTTGAAGCGTGCCACCAGCCCATTCAAATCCACTGCAAGGCGCGCCAGTTCGCCGCTGGCTGCCGTGGTCTGCGCCGAACCTGCAGCGGTCTGCACCGACAGGTCGCGAATGTTCACCAGATTGCGGTCCACTTCGCGTGCCACCTGAGCCTGCTCTTCGGCAGCGCTGGCAATCACCAGGTTGCGCTCGTTGATCTGCACGATGGCGCCATTGATCGTCTCCAGCGCCATGCCGGCGCCCTTGGCGATGTTGAGGGTCGACTCAGCACGCTCGGTGCTGTTGCGCATCGAGTCCACGGCCTGCTCGGTGCCGCCCTGGATGCTGCCGATCATGCGCTCGATCTCGCTGGTCGACTGCTGGGTACGGTGCGCCAGTGCGCGGACCTCGTCGGCCACCACCGCAAACCCGCGGCCTGCCTCGCCGGCACGTGCCGCCTCGATGGCCGCGTTGAGCGCCAGCAGGTTGGTCTGGTCGGCCAGGCCACGAATCACGTCCAGCACCTTGCCGATATCGCGCGACTCGGTCGCCAGGTTGCCGATCAGCTCGGCGGTGCTCTGCACGTCGCCGCTCATGCGTTCGATGGCGCTGACGGTTTCCATGACCAGGTCACGGCCATCGCTGGCCGACGTGGTCGCGTCCTTGGACGCCTCGGAGGTGCTCACGGCGTTGCGTGCCACCTCTTCGACCGCACTGGTCATCTCGTTGACCGCAGTGGCGGCCTGTTCGATCTCGTTGTTCTGTTGAGTCAGGCCACGGGCGCCTTCGTCGGTCACGCTGTTGAGTTCCTCGGCAGCCGATGCCAATTGGGTCGCCGAGCCGGAAATACGCTGCAGGGTATCGCGCAACTTGCCCTGCATCTTCTGCATGGCCAGCAGCAACCGCGCGGCTTCGTCGCGCCCCTCGGCATGGATCGGCCGGGTCAGGTTGCCTTCGGCAATTGCCTCGGCCGCCACCAGTGCCTGGTCGATCGGCTTGACGATGCTGCGGGTCAACAGCCAGGCGAACAGGAACGTCAGCAGGGTCGCGACGATCAGCATGCCCACCACCCAGGTGAACGCCGAGCGGTATTCGTCGTCTGCCTGCTGGTTGATCTCGCGGGTTTGCACATTGTTGATCTTGACCAGTTTCTCGAGCACGGCATTGACCTGCTCGGAGTTGCCCAGCATGTCGCTGTTGAGCATGGTCCGCAGCTCTTCTACCTGGCCGTTGGCCGAGAAGCTCTTCATGCGTGACTCGAGCTGACGATACTGGCCCAGCAAACGCTTGTAGTCATCGTAGGCCGCCTGCTCTTCGCCACTGGAAATCATCTTCTCGTAACGGGCCTGGGCCTGGTTGATCTGCGCATTGCGCTGATCGAACAACTGCACGGTTTTCTGCTGGATGTCGGCTTCGCGATTGAGCAGCAAACGGTACGACAGCACACGCAGGCGCAGCGTCAGCTGGGTCAGCTCGTCCAGGCTGGTGATGCTGGGTACGGTGTTGTTCTCGATGTTCTGGCCGGCGGCGCGGATATGGCTCATCTGGATCAGGGAAAACACCCCGAGCACGATCATCAGCAGGCCGATGAGGGAGAAACCGAGCAGAGCGCGCGGGGCGATGTTCATGTTGCGTAAAGACATGTGAGGTTACCGAAAGGTAGGGCGCGTCCGTGCGACACAAGAAAGGGCTGCACGGCTTATCGGTCGACTGTGAAAAGTCTGAAGGGGACGAATTGCCGCAGGTGCGCCACGCCATCGCGAGCAGTCAAGCGATGAAGACCGATGAACGGGGCGAACCGAACCAGGATCTGTGGGTCCATCGGGGTCCTATCAAAGCTGGCCCGTCCGAGTTTTTTTCTTTATCGTTCGCGCCCCTGACAAAGTGTTGGAAATAGCAAATGTTGGAAGCATCCCTGAATCAATTGGAAAGCCTGGTAAACGACCTGGTAACGCACAACCGGGAACTGGCCGAACGCAATGCCCAGCTGGCCGGCGAGCTGGCCCAGGCCAAGGATGACAACGACACGCTGCAGCTCAGCCTGCTGGAGCAGGAAGAGAAGCAGGGCGCGACCACCGCGCGCATTCAGGCACTGGTCGAGCGTGCTACCGCGGCGGCGGTATGAACCTTGACGACGGGGTCGAGGTCTTCTCGATTCTGGGCAACGAATATTCAGTGAAAGCACCGCCCGGCGAACAGCAGGCATTGCGTCAGGCGTTCGGCATGCTGGAACGCACGCTGGCGCAGACCAAGCGCAGTCATCCGACACTGATCGGCGACCGTCTGCTGGTGCTGGCAGCGCTGAATCTGTGCCAGCGTCAGGTCGAGCTGAGCCAGGGGCACGCCCATGCCATGGACCAGTGCAAGAGCAGGATCGATGCCCTGGTCAATCGCTGCAGCGATACTCAGGACTGATTCGGCCAGGCGGCCGGGTGGTGCTGCTGCGCAGACCACCGCCCAGCCCTCGCCGGTGGCTTGTTGTTCTTTGCTCTGCGAAAATCCTCATACTTTTCTGCCGGATGTTGACATGACTCCCCTCAAGAACGACCGCTTCCTGCGTGCCCTGCTCAAGCAGCCCGTTGACGTCACCCCCGTGTGGATGATGCGCCAGGCCGGACGCTACCTGCCCGAGTACCGCGCCAGCCGCGCCAAGGCCGGTGACTTCATGAGCCTGTGCAAGAACCCGTCGTTCGCCTGTGAAGTCACCATGCAGCCGCTGGAACGCTACCCGCTGGATGCGGCCATCCTGTTCTCCGACATCCTTACCATTCCCGATGCCATGGGCCAGGGCCTGTACTTCGAAACCGGCGAAGGCCCGCGCTTCAAGAAGGTCGTCAGTACCTTGGCCGACATCGAAGCGTTGCCGATCCCCGATGCGCATCAGGACCTGGGCTACGTCATGGACGCGGTCAGCACCATCCGCCGCGAACTCAACGGCCGGGTGCCGCTGATCGGCTTTTCCGGCAGCCCCTGGACCTTGGCCACCTACATGGTCGAGGGCGGCTCGTCGAAGGACTTCCGCAAGACCAAAGCCATGCTCTACGACCAGCCCCAGGCCATGCACCTGCTGCTGGACAAACTTGCGCAGTCGGTCACCAGCTACCTCAACGGCCAGATCATGGCCGGGGCCCAGGCGGTGCAGATCTTCGATACCTGGGGCGGCAACCTGTCCGCTGCGGCGTATCAGGAATTCTCCCTGGCCTACATGCGCAAGATCGTCAGCGGCCTGATCCGCGAACACGAAGGGCGCAAGGTGCCGGTGATTCTGTTCACCAAGAACGGCGGCCTGTGGCTGGAAAGCATTGCCGACGCCGGCGCCGACGCGCTGGGGCTGGACTGGACCTGCGACATCGGCGAAGCCCGCCGCCGCGTCGGCCACAAGGTCGCGCTGCAGGGCAACATGGACCCCACCGTGCTGTACGCCAAGCCCGAAGCGATTCGCGCCGAAGTGGCGCGGATCCTTGCCAGCTACGGGCACGGCAACGGCCATGTGTTCAACCTCGGCCACGGCATCACCCCGGAAGTCGATCCCGAGCATGCCGGTGCGTTCATCAACGCCGTGCATGAGTTTTCGGCGCAGTATCACGGCTAACGTCCTGCCGTATCGAATTTTGACGCGGCTTGCACCGCTGCTACAGCAGCACCTCACCCTGTAGCAGCGGCGCAAGCCGCGTCGGCGGTGTATGCGGTACATCTGGACGCTCGCGTTGAAACCTGACGCGGCTTGCACCGCTGCTACAGAAACACCTCACCCCTGTAGCAGCGGCGCAAGCCGCGTCAGCAGCGTACGCGGTACATCTGGACGCTCGCGTTGAAACCTGACGCGGCTTGCACCGCTGCTACAGAAACACCTCACCCCTGTAGCAGCGGCGCAAGCCGCGTCGGCGGTGTATGCGGTTTACTTGGGCGACCCCACCGGCTGCAACTTCGCCAGCCTCGCCGCCACCACCAACGCCACCGTCAACAACCCTGCGATAAACCCGCCCACACCCGTCCAGCCACCGTAGTGCCAGGCCATCCCTCCCGCCGTCCCGGCCACGCTTGACCCCGCGTAATAACTGAACAGGTACAACGAAGACGCCTGCCCCTTGGCCGTCAACGCACGTCGTCCAATCCAGCTGCTGGCCACCGAATGCGCACCGAAAAAGCCGAAGGTGAACATCAGCATCCCCAGCAGGATCACTGGCACCGGATTGAACAGGGTCATCAGCAGGCCTGCGAACATCAGCACGATGCTCATCCAGAACACCTTGCGTCGGCCATGCTTGTCAGCCAGGGAACCCACCTGCGCCGAACTGTAGATGCCGGCCAGGTACACCACCGACAACAGCCCCACCAGCGCCTGGCTCATGTGGTACGGCTCGGCCAGCAGGCGGTAGCCAATGTAGTTGAACAAGGTCACGAAGCTGCCCATCAGCAGGAACGCTTCGAGAAACAGCCACGGCAGGCCGGCATCCTTGAAGTGCATGGTGAAGCCTTCCAGCAAGCCACGTGGGTTCATCTTGCGGGGACGGAAGTTACGCGATTCCGGGAGGATCCTGACGAACACTGCCGCTGCGACTAGGGCCAGGCCGCCGACCACCAACAGCGCGGTGTGCCAACTGACGAAGTCGATCAGCACGCCGGTGATCAGGCGTCCACTCATGCCGCCGATGGCGTTGCCGCCAATGTACAAACCCATCGCCAGGCCAATATGTTGCGGGTGGATTTCCTCGCTCAGGTAGGTCATGGCTACCGCAGCCAAACCGCTCAGGCTCAATCCGGTCAAGGCGCGCAGCAACAGCACGCCGTCCCAGGTGGGCATCAAGGCACTGCCGACGGTGCACAACGCTGCGCAGAACAGTGCTGCCACCATCACCGGCTTGCGTCCGATGCTGTCGGAAATCGGCCCGGTGATCAGCAGTCCGATGGCCAGCATCCCGGTCGCCACCGACAGCACCAGGCTGCTCTGGGCGGCGTTGATGCCGAACTCCTGGGACAGGATCGGCATCATGGGTTGCACGCAATACAGCAGGGCAAAGGTGGCGAAGCCGCCGCTGAACAGCGCTAGTACCGTGCGCAGGAACTGCGGGGTGCCTTTCTCGATGTACTGCTCGTTGCACTGAGCGGCGTTTTGATGAGGGGTATCAACAGCTTGCGCAGCAGGCGCGACAGCAGTTTTCACAGTGACCTCGGGAGGGGGGCGGCAGGGGTTGAAAAACTATATAGCTGGCTAATGATTTCTGCCAACACATAGCACCGACGTTGTAGGAAATTGTAGGAAAAATCCGAGAATGAACGTCCCGGCGCGCTAGCAACTGTAATATTCTGACCCCTACACTCGAGGCTTTGCCTGTCATGGAGGGATATAGATGCGGCGCGTGGTGTTCAATCAGAAGGGCGGCGTAGGCAAATCCAGCATTGCCTGCAACCTGGCGGCCGTCAGTGCCAACGAGGGCTTTCGCACGTTATTGATCGACCTCGATGCCCAGGCCAACTCTACCCAGTACCTCACTGGGCTGACCGGAAACGATATCCCGATGGGCATCGCGGACTTCTTCAAGCAGATCCTGTCGTCGGGGCCGGCCAGCAAGAAAGGCAAGGTGGATATCCATCACACGCCCTATGACAACCTGCATGTGGTCACGGCTTCGGCGGAGTTGGCTGATCTGCAGCCCAAGCTGGAAGCCAAGCACAAGATCAACAAGCTGCGCAAACTGCTCGACGAGCTCAGTGAAGATTATGATCGGATCTATATCGACACGCCGCCGGCGTTGAATTTTTATGCGGTGTCGGCGCTGATCGCTGCAGATCGGGTGTTGATTCCCTTCGATTGCGACAGCTTTTCTCGGCATGCGCTCTACGGTCTGCTGAGTGAAATCGCAGAGTTGAAAGAGGATCACAACGAGGGTCTTGAAGTTGAAGGTATCGTCGTCAACCAGTTCCAACCTCGGGCCAGCCTGCCTCAGCAGATGCTCGATGAACTGATCGCCGAGGGCCTGCCCGTGCTGCCGGTGTATTTGAACAGCTCGGTCAAGATGCGCGAGTCCCATGAGCTGAATATCCCGCTGATCCACCTGGACCCGCGACACAAGCTGACCCAGCAGTTCGTCGAGCTGCACGACCTGCTCGAACAAGCCTGAATTCGCATCGCTGTGAGCCACTGTGGGAGCGGTCTGCGGCCGCGAATCAGGCACCGCGTTTGCCTGACCTACCGCGGCGTTCGCCGACGCGGCTTGCGCCGCTGCTACACGCACTGCGATCCGTCTGACCTACTGCGCCGTTCGCCGACGCGGCTTGCGCCGCTGCTACGGGCACCGCGATCCGCCTGATCCGCCGCGGCGTTCGCTGACGCGGCTTGCGCCGCTGCTACGGGCACCGCGATCAACCCAATGGCGGGCCTTGCGCCAATCCCCTGTAGCAGCGGTGCAAGCCGCGTCCGGCCTCGATGCGGTGCATCAGGTTGCTACAGATCGGCGATACCCTGGGCACCGAGCCAGGCCAGCAATTGCGGCAGCTGCATAGCGCCGCTCTGCCGCGCCACTTCTCGACCATTCTTGAACAGAATCAAGCTCGGTATCGAGCGGATGCCAAGTTGCGTGGACAGCTGCGGGTTGGCCTGGCTGTCCAGCTTTGCCAGCCGGCATCGCCCCTGCAGTTGCCCCGCCGCCCGCTCGAACACCGGCGCAAAGGATTTGCACGGCCCGCACCAGTCGGCCCAGACATCCACCAGCAGCGGCAGATCGCCTTTGATCTGGCTGGCATAGTCACCTTGAGTCAGCTCGAAAGGTGTATCGAGCAACACCGCCGCCTTGCACCGCCCGCATTTGGGCTGGTCGGTCAGGCGCAAAGCAGGGATGCGGTTGAGCCCGTTGCAATGCGGGCAGGGGATTACCAGTGAGTCGCTCATGCCGGGCTCCGGTTGCACAGGTAGGTCGAGTATCGGGTGGCGCTTCTTCGAGCTGTACCCAGATCGGGCTTGTATTGTTGAAGGTTCAATCGCCCATACCGCTGCTCGATAGCGCACGGGTCAATCATGGCTTCACCGCCTTGAGCTCATGCTCGAGGCTGCGCTGCACGAACTGATTGATGCTCACTCCCAGCGCAGCCGCCGCCTCAGTGACCTGGGCATGCAGCGTCTCAGGCAGCCGGAGCTGAAACTTCCCCGAGTAGCATTTGACAGGCTCGATCCCTTCCTCTGCACACACTTGCAGGAAGACTCGCAGTGACTCTGCGCCTTCGGTCTTCAATGCGCTGACGCTGTCGGCATGAAAGTCCGCGCCGCCATTCAGATTGATGAACTCCCCGCGAAAATTCCCTACCTCCGGGTCGTACTGGATGACGGCTCGATGGCCGTCGATGATCATGATGTTGTTCATGGTTCGATTCCGTTGACTGCCAACCAATTGCGGATGCTCGCCACCGCAGCCTTGTCGGTTTCCGGGGACGGATGAGGACGATGGAATACCCGCACGGTCCCGAAAAGGACTACCGCCACTCGGGAGCCCTCTCGCTCTTGCACCTTGCCACCCAATTCGATGAACAATCTCTCGATGCGTGACCAGCGGATTGTTCCTGACACAGGGCGAGCGTAGATCGCCTCAAGCACGTCAATGTGTTTGAGCTTTGAAGGGTTCATCGTAGCGCTCCGTGCTCTCAAATGGTACCAAAAATAGGTACCGTTTTAGATGTAGGTTTCGGGGCGCACGATGATGTGCTGGTTGCAACGAAACGGCAGTCGGACAGGCTTGAAAGCGATGTAGGCGGTGTCCGATGCATGCCGTTGACAATAGAGCGTTAGCCATCCTCACGACGAACAACTGATCTCCAGATGCTTGCCCCACTCCGGTGGCCGTTCGGCGTAACGTTCCATACCCGGCTGCGCTTCGAACGGATTTGAAAGCACCTGGTGCAGGCGGCGCACCTCCGAATAGTCACCGTCTTCGGCCGCATCGATGGCCTTCTGCGCCAGGTAATTGCGCAGGATGTACAACGGGTTGACCTGGTTCATGCGTTCCGTGCGGCCTTCCACCACATCGCGCTCCATGCGCTCCTGGTAATCGCCTGCCCAGGCATCGAAGCCCTGGATATCGACGAAATCGTCGCGCAGCACGGCCAGCGAGCCGTCCTCGCCTAGGCGGCGGAAAAACAGGTTGTAGTCCACACCGCTGTTCTGCATCAGACCCAGCAGGCGCTCGAGCAACACTTTGTCGCCCTCTTCGGCGAGAGTGAAGCCCAGTCGCCGCCGCATGATGTCCAGCCAGGCCGCCTCGTACAGCGGCAGGAACAACCCCAACGCCTCCTGCAGCGCCTCCACGCTGATCAGCGGCGTCAACGATTGAGCCAGGGCACTGAGGTTCCAGTGCGCCACGGGCACCTGGTTGCTGAAGCTGTAGCGGCCTTGATGGTCGGAATGGTTGCAGATGAAATTCGCGTCGAAGTCGTCCAGAAAGGCAAACGGCCCGAAGTCGAAGGTAATGCCCAGAATCGACATGTTGTCGGTGTTCATCACCCCATGACAGAACCCGTAGGCCTGCCACTGGGCGATCAGTTCGGCGTTGCGTTCGACGACCTCGCGGAACATGTCGAGGTAGGGTTCGGGCTGGGTTTCACAGCCGGGGAAGTGCGCCGCCAGCACATGGTCGACCAGTTGTTTCTGCAGTTCGGGTTGGCGCGTGTAGTAGAAATACTCGAAGTGGCCGAAACGCACATGGCTGGGCGAAAGGCGCAGAAGCATGGCCGCGCGTTCCTGTTTCTCGCGCCACACCGGGGTGTCCGACGCTATCACGCACAGTGCGCGACTGCTGGGAATGCCCAAGGCATGCAAGGCTTCGGACGCGAGGAACTCGCGGATCGAGGAGCGCAGCACCGCCCGGCCGTCGCCCATCCGCGAGTAAGGCGTCTGCCCGGCACCCTTGAGGTGCAGGTCCCAGTGCTCACCGGCCTCGTTGTATACCTCGCCCAGCAGCACCCCGCGGCCATCGCCCAGCTGTGGGGTGTAACCGCCGAACTGATGGCCCGAGTAGATCATCGCCCGCGGTTCGGTCTCGCTCCACAGCTTGTGCCCGCTGAACAGCTCGGCGAACAGCGGCGTCTGCGCGCACGCCGGGTCCAGGTCCAGCAGGCTCATCGCCGCGTTGCTGGCCACCACCAGTCGCGGGTTGTCGATCGGCTCGGGCAGTACGTGGGTGGAGAACGCGTCGCCCAGGCGGGCGAAGCGGTTGTCGAAGATCAGTTCGTCGAGGCCTTTCATGTGCGTTCTCCGTTGGCGCGGTGCGCTCAATCAAGTTTCGAGGGGGGCGGCTTGGGTGCTTCCACGGCCTGGGGCGCGCTCGGTGGCTCGGCCGGCGCAGGCGTCGCTGCTGGCTGCAGAGTACCGGCACTTTCCCCGGGCTCGGCGGGCACCAGCTTGTACTCGCGGCCCGTGGCGTTCTTCAGGTAGATCTCCATTTGCCGGAACGAAATATTGATGTTCTGGCGCTTGAATTCCTTGTTGATGAAACGGTTTATTTCATCCAGCACCGGGTTGCGGTCACCCAGGTCACGCACGTGCATGCGCAATTCGTGGTCCAGCGTGCTCTCGCCGAAGTTGAGGAAATACACCAGTGGCTCCGGTTCCTTGAGCACCCGCGGGTTGTCCCGCGCAGCCTTGAGCAGCAGGGTGCGCACCAGGTCCAGGTCCGAGCCGTAGTCCACGCCCAGCTTCAACGTCACCCTCGTGATGGTGTCGGTCAGCGACCAGTTGATCAGTTGCCCGGTGATGAAGGTCTTGTTGGGGACGATGATGTCCTTGCGATCGAAGTCGGTAATGGTGGTGGCGCGAATGCGGATCTTGCTCACCGTTCCCGACAGGTTGCCGATGGTGATGGTGTCGCCGATGCGCACCGGGCGCTCGAACAGAATCATGATGCCGGAAATGAAGTTGGCGAAGATTTCCTGCATGCCGAAACCCAGCCCCACCGACAGCGCCGCGACCAGCCACTGCAGCTTGTCCCAACTTACGCCCAGGGTCGACAGCGTGGACACGAAGCCCACCCCCGCGATCACGTACGACAGCAGCGTTGTGGTGGCGTAGGCGCTGCCCTGAGCCAGGTTGAGCTTGGACAGCACCAGTACCTCGAGCAGCCCCGGCAGGTTGCCGGCCAGCACGACGGTGATGCCGATGATCACTGCTGCGCCGATGAAGTCGCTCAGGCTGATCGGCACCATGCTCATGGCCGCGCCGGTGCCGCTGGTGTATTCGTACAGGGTGATGTTGTCCAGATAGGCGAACACGCTGATCAGATCGCTCCACACCCAGTACAGCGCGCCGATGAAGCCGGCCAGCAAGGCCAGCCGCACCAGACGCAAGGACTGCTGGTTGACCTGCTCGATGTCCAGAGTCGGCTCTTCGGCGACTGCTTCGCCTTCGCCGCTGTCCTTCGCCGTCTGCCGCTTGGCCAGTGCCCGCTGGTAGGCCAAGCGTCGTGCGGCAACGCTCAAGCCACGCACGAACGCCGCTTCGATGACCAACCAGATCATCAGCAGGTAAAGGGTGTCGATCAGCCGATCGGTGAGCTTGAGCGCCGTGTAGTAGTAGCCAAAACAGACCGCCACGAACAGTGCAATCGGCAGTGCGGTGAACAGCAAGCCGATGGTGCGGCGGAACAGTGAAGCGCTCTTGTGTGTCGGGCTGCTGATCAACAACCGCGCCAGCAGCCAGGCCATCAGGGCGTAGCAGGTCAGCACCACGGCAATGCCGAGCACGTCATCCGCCAGCGCCGAGGGTTGCAGTTCGGCCACTGCCACCACCGATACCAGCGCCAGCACGACAAAGCCCAGCCGGCGCACCCAGCCCTGCAGGAAGGCGACTTGCGCCCGCTCCCAGCGAAAGTGCAGCTCGGCCACGCCGCCGGGGGCGAGGATGCGATACGCGGTGTAGAACACCAGCCAGGCCTGGGCAATCTGCAACATGGCGGCGCCCAGACCGGCATTCTGCCCACGGGCATCGATCAGCAGGGCATAGCCGCACAGCGCCAGGCCCAGGGCCATGGGCATGGCCAGCAGGATGTTGATCAGGATGGCGGCAGGCGTGTGCCATTGCCGGTCGCGCTTGAAGTGGCCGATGTCCTGATGCACCGCATTGAGCTTCTGGTAGAGAAACTTGCGCTTCCACTGCAGCAGGCCGATCACCAGCAGCAGCGGCAGGAACAGCAATGGTCGCTGCGCCAGGCCATCGGTCAGCTCGCTCACACTCGATGCCCAGGGCAGGGTGGTCACCTGATTCTCCAGGCGCCGCGGCACGGCCTTGAACCATTCGTCATCCAGCGGCTTGTTGCTGGGGATCCAGAACATCTGCTCGTCCAGCGTGGCACGCAGGCCTTGCGCAGTGCTGAGCAGTTGCTTCTGGTTGAGCTGCAGGGTGATCGACTCGTTGAGGAGCGCGCTCAGTTCCCGGTTCAGACGTTCGAGCAGGTCGCTGCGAGTGACCGCCAGCTCCAGCAAGCTCTTGCGCAACTGCGGCGTGTTCTGATCCTGCTGCTGGTTGGCCAGCAGATTGTCCACGTAGGCCGCCGGGTTGCTGATGGCTTCGCGCTGTTGGTTGACTTCGAACTGATACAGGCGGATGTCGGCGATCTCGTCGGCCAGGTCGCGATCGACCTTCAAGTGCGGCAACGCCTGCTTCTGTTTGTAGAGAATCTTGGACAGCAACAGGCTGCCTTTGAGCACGCTGATCTGCTCGTCCAGGGCCTGGTCGCTCTGGGTCACGCTGTCAAGCTGCTGGCGGGTCTTGAGGTTCTGCTGGGTCAGTTCGTTGAGCCGGTCGGTGCTGCGCAGCAGGTAGTCGGACAGCTTGACGTTGGTCGCACTTTCGGTCGCCAGCGCGCTGCTGCCACCGGCTTTCTGCGCTTCCAGCGACTGCTTGGTGACGGTCTCCTGGGACTGCGCCAGACGCTTCTGGTTGATCAGCGTCTGCAGGTCCTGGATTTCCTGATCCAGCCGGGTGGTCTTCTCCAGCACCAGGTCGTGACGCGCATTGCCCAGGTCCTGCAAGGTGCTGTTGCCGGCCAGTTCCTGGCGGCGCAGGTTGATCAGCGCGCCTATGGAGGCCTGTTCGGCCGCCAGCTGGTTGCGTGTGTCGGGCGTCAGCGCCTTGCCGTCGTTCTTGCCCAGCTTGAGGATGCCGTTGATCTGCTGGATACGGTTCTGGCTGGCGCTGATCTCGGTCTGCGCGCGTTCCGGGCGGGTCTGCGCGGTGATGATCAGACTGTTGGCATCGGACAAGGCCTTTTGCAGCTCGCCCTGTTCGGTGGTGCGCTCGCTGAAGATCTGCTCCAGTTGCGGCACGCTCAAGGTGGCATAGCGCTGGCTCACGGGGATGATCGGCATGCCCTTGAGACGGCTCAGCTCACGCTGCGCCTCGAGAGTCTGCTTGGGTGCATCGGCCAGTTGCTGCTTGAGGTCGGCCAGCTTGCGCTCGTTGTCGGTCTGGTTGCCAAGCAGCCCCAGGGTCTGCTCGAACACTTGCTGCAGCGCCTTCTGGTCGGCTTCTGGCAGCTTGCGCTCGGCGATCTTGTCGAGGTTCTGTTGCACCGTTTCACGGTTCAGCGGGTCGGCAGCCTGAACGCTGGCGACAGCCATGCACAGCCCCAGCAGGGCTGCGGAAAGAAAATTGCGCATAGGTTAAAAGTCGTACAGCTCGAAGAGAGAAGGGCAGTTTAGAGGAAGAGCCCAGGCCCTGGACGACTTCCTTCGGGGAATTTGACGCCCACTTTCATGATCCGGTTCCCGTCCATGACCGCATTGCCCGACGCGGGCCAGGCTGTGTCATGTGAACAGTCCGGTTTATGTGCCCTCTTGGCGTCGTGCTGTCGCCTGCGAGGCCAGACTGAGGCCCCGCTGGGATCATTGGTGTCAGCGCACTTCGAGCCTGTTTACGTATCGTCGACCAGAGACGTATCGCCGGGCAGCTCGGTGCCGCATTCCGGCTCTTTCTCAGGCATGCAGCTCGCGCTAGCTCCAGCCCGAGGCTCCCTAAGCGTCAGCAGATTCGCAGGCGGAGCAGGAAGGCGCATTTCGGCAATTTGCCGATCGGCTGCCGTTGAAAGAGGCATCCCCCAAGCACGAACGAAGACTCGCAGATCAGCCCCGGCGGCCATGCTCCCAAACAAAGCGAGGTTGTCGAACGATTGGGCTCGCGAGGGCGTTGCGCTCCAAGGACCATGCTCGCGGGCAATCCGGTTCAATCGAGACCAAAAAGCGTCACCGAAACCCAGGCGGAGTTGCTCCAGGGCTGCAAGCCGCTCGAACGCAGACAGCTGGGTTATGTCCAGATCGGCCATGGCCTGCTTTTCCAGCGCATTGTCCCAGGTGTCCTTGCCGTTCGCACCGGGGTAGGTCAAATTCGATCGCACACCAAATACCCGCTGGGTTGCCATGGCGGAAAGGTTGTTGGTAACTTCGCCGAAATCAGCGGGCAGGTAGGCGCGCATCTGGTTCTGATGGCCTATTTCGTGAGGCACTGCCCACTCCGCTTTGAGGGGTTCCGGTGCAAGCAGTGTTCTTGCATACGCCATGTTGTATGCCGTGTACCCGGTGGTGGCATGTGCCGATCCAGCGCCACCGTGATTACCCAGTACAAGATGATATTTCAGCGGAGCCGGTGCATGAAGTTCTTCTGCCTTGTCCAGACCCAGTAATGTTTCTTGGACGTCAATGATGCGCTCGTAAGTTGCCATCAACCCAGGGAGGTCACTGTTTTTGTAAGTGTGCGCCGACGCCCGATCGACGGTTAGAACGACCCGGGCGCTGTAGAGCTCCACGTACGGGGTAGGGCGCGCGTCGAGCATGGCGTGATAGACCGCTGTTGAGGTATTGCCGTGCTCGAAGTAGGGAAGTTCCTGTGCACCCAGAATGATGACGTTGGCAGTGTTTATTTCATTGGCCAGTTGGAAATAGATGATCCCTCCACTAGGATCGGTGATGGTGTTGATGCCAACTCGAAGGGGATAAGTTCGTTGCTGGGAGTATTGCCTGTCCGTGTCTGCGTAGGGGGCGCCAACAAACAGGTTCATCGCGATGGGCGGGGTATCAGTGTGTACGACGACCACTCTGAAGGCCTTGTTCTTGGGGGCGTAGAAACCTGTTGGTTGCCGGTTCATCAGGGGGTAGCGCGTGCCCAGTCGATACATGGCTGTGAAACGGTCCACGGTAGCCTCGAACCTCGCCCAGCGATGCCTTCGGATGCCTACGGAGCCATCGCTTTGCGTGACCAGCCGGAAGCGCTGATTCAAATTGCCAGCCACCAAGACCTCCATCGTGGGTGTCTGATGATTGAAGGTCAGCACGTACCCTGTCAGTACTGACTGGATCGATACGGTGTCATCAGAGTAGCGTCTGATTCGGAAACGTTGTGTGCGAACGTCTTCTTCCGGCTGCGCCCACAGTCGAACGCCGTCGGAACTCAAGCGGTAACGTGTATAGCGGTTTTGCATGAATTGATCTTCACCGGCGTTCCCGGTCAACAGAAAACTTTGTGACTGGGAGCCGTTGTAAAGTCGCACATTTACCGCTGCGTCCTGAAAAGAAAGTACGGTGTCCGGGAGCATGGGATTGGCCTGATGAGAGTGGGTGACATAATCAGGCTAGCAGGGCTAATTCATTGGTTGCCGCAGGGAAAACGGCAGGCACCAAGGGGAAAGAGTGTCGCGATGTTGTACCTCGTTCGCAACTTGCTGAGCAGAAAAGGTATTCCGTTTCAGTGGGTAAAGTGTATACAAAGTGGAGGTATTGAATGTTTTTTTACAGGATGAACGGTCGTATCGACATCGTCGAGTACGGAGACATTTGATCCATGAGCAGGCTTGAATCCGTCCGCCAAGAATTCAAAGAAAGAGCCCAGGCCCTGGACGACTTCCTTCGGGGAATTTGACGCCCACTTTCATGATCCGGTTCCCGTCCATGACCGCGACCGTCCAGATGGTGCCGTTCCACTCCACGTGGTCGCCAACGATCGGCGCGCCGCCAACCCGCTGAATGATGAAGCGGCTGAGCGGCATCTGCGGGTCGAGCCCATCCAGCTTGAGGCCGTAGAGCGCCGACACCGCGCCCAGTTGAGCGTCGCCTTCGAGTACGAAGTCGCCGAAGAAACGCAGGTCCAGACCGCGCTGCGGCGCCTGGCTGAACAGTTTGCCCAGGGCCGGCAGGTTGTGCTCGTGGCCGATCACGCACAGCAGGTCGTCCACTTCCAGCACCGTACTGCCGGACGGGTGGAGCAGTTGCTGGCCACGGAACAGCGCGGCGATACGCGTGCCCTCGGGCATTTTCAGCTCGCGCAGGGCCGCGCCGATGCACCACTTTTCCGCGCCCAGGCGGTACACGAACAGCTCCCACTCGCTGGTGATATGCACTTCGAGGGCAGAGCGCGAGATCGGTGCAGGGTCCGGCGGTACGGTGACCTTGAGCAACTTGGCCACCCACGGCAGGCTGGTGCCCTGTACCAGCAGCGACACCAGCACGATGAAGAACGCCAGGTTGAAGAACAGCTGCGCATCCGGCAGCCCGGCCATCAATGGAAACACCGCGAGGATGATCGGTACCGCGCCGCGCAGGCCCACCCACGAGATGAAGGCTTTTTCGCGGCCATGAAACGCCTTGAACGGCAACAGCCCGACCATCACCGACAGCGGCCGCGCGACCAGAATCATCCAAAGGGCCAGGGCGAGGGCGGGCAGGGCGATGGGCAGCAGGTCATGGGGCGTGACCAGCAGCCCCAGTACCAGGAACATGCCGATCTGCGCCAGCCAGGCCATGCCGTCGAGCATGTGCAGAATGCCGTGGCGGCTGCGAATCGGCTTGTTACCCATCACCAGGCCGCACAGGTAGACAGCCAGGAAGCCGCTGCCGTGCAGGGCATTGGTCAGGGCGAACACCAGCAGGCCGCCTGCCACCACCAGGATCGGGTACAGGCCGGCGGCCAGGTTGATGCGGTTGACCAGTTGCAGCATGACCCAGCCGCCACCCAGGCCGATGACACCGCCGATGCCGAATTCGCGCAGCAGGTGGCCGAGCAGGCCCCAATGCAGGCCGGTCTGGCCGCTGGCGATCATGTCGATCAGGGTCACGGTGAGGAACACCGCCATGGGGTCGTTGCTGCCCGATTCGATCTCGAGGGTGGCGGTCACCCGTTCGTTCAGGCCCTTGCCGCCCAGCAGCGAGAACACCGCCGCCGCATCGGTGGAACCGACGATGGCGCCGATCAACAGCCCCTGAATCATGCTCAGGTCGAACAGCCAGGCGGCGACCGCGCCGGTCAGCGCGGTGGTGATCAGCACCCCGACCGTGGCCAGCGACAAGGCGGGCCACAACGCCACGCGAAAGCTCGATACCCGCGTGCGCAGGCCGCCATCGAGCAGGATCACCGCCAGCGCCAGGTTGCCGACCAGATAGGCCGTGGGGTAGTTGTTGAAAATGATGCCGCCGCCGTCCACCCCGGCAGCCATGCCCACCGCCAGGATGATCACCAGAATGGGAATGCCCAGGCGCGACGACAGCGAGCTGACCAGGATACTTGCACCCACCAGCAACGCGCCGATCAAGAACAGGCTGTTGATGAAGGTGGCGTCCAAGGGCAGTACTCCGTAGGCAATGGCAGAACCGGCAACATGCAGGCCTCGTGCCAACGGATTCTAACCCGTGTAAACGCATGTATGTCAAAGGATTTGCCCGATGCGGCAGATACGCCGCCGATACGCCTGTGCCAGGTCTGCGGGTCCAGAAATGCCACGAGCGCCCTGAGGCGCCCGTGGTGTTTCTGGATCGATCAGCTTCGATCGGTCAGCTTCAGCCGATGCTCATCAAGCTCGCATTGCCACCCGCGGCGGCGGTGTTGACGCTCAGCGCCCGCTCGATCACCAGGCGCTCCAGGCAGATGCCGGTTTCACCCTGAGACAAGCCATGCACGCCTACGATGGCACCGCTGCGCTTGGCGATCTGCTCGCAGACGGCACGCAGCTGGTCGCTGTCACCGTGATGCAGCACAGCATCGAAGTGCACCTCGTCCTTGTTCCACTCCGGCACCAGCTGAATACGTGCCTGCACTTCCTTGGGCAGACGCATGCGCACGGCCTTGCCCGGCTCGTTGTCGGGCACTACCGCGCGGGAGCCCACGGCCATCACCGCTGCCAGCTGCGCCAGCAGGTCGGCTTCGGTTTCGGCCAGGCACAGCACGTGCTCGCGTGGCAGGATGGTGTAGCTGTTGCGTTCACCGGTGGGGCCATCGAGCAGACGGCTCACGCCACTCTGCGACTGGGCGGCGAAGTCGCCGCACAATTGCGCCAGTTCGGTCTGCTGATTGCTCGAAGCCCAGGCCTGCATGGCCTGCAACGGTTTGCCCATGGCGTCACGCAGACGCACGTCCGGCGCCGTACCGGCATCGGTGCGGGCGAAGGACTGGGCGATGGCGTCGTTTGGCCGCGTCGACAGCAAACGGTACAGGTACAGCGGGCCACCGGCTTTCGGGCCGGTGCCCGACAGGCCTTCGCCGCCGAACGGCTGCACACCCACCACGGCGCCGACGATGTTGCGGTTGACGTAGACGTTACCGGCATGAACGTTGTCGATCACCTTGGCGATGGTTTCGTCGATACGTGTGTGCACGCCCAGCGTCAGGCCATAGCCGGAAGCATTGATCTGGCCGATCAACTGGTCCAGGTCGCGACGCTTGTAGCGCACCACGTGCAACACCGGACCGAAGATCTCGCGCTGCAGCTCATCGAAGCTTTCCAGCTCGATCAGGGTCGGCATGACGAAGGTGCCGCGCTTGATCTCGGCACTGTCGGCAATCGCCATCTGGTACACGTCGCGGCCTTTGTCGCGCATGCCCTGGATGTGTTTCTCGATACCGGTCTTGGCCTCGGCGTCGATCACCGGGCCGATGTCCACGTTCAGGCGCTCGGGGTTGCCCAGGCGCGCTTCGGCCATGGCACCCTTGAGCATTTCGATCACACGGTCGGCCGAATCCTCCTGCAGACACAGCACGCGCAGGGCCGAGCAACGCTGGCCGGCGGAGTCGAATGCCGAGGAAACCACGTCGATCACCACCTGTTCGGTAAGCGCCGAGGAATCGACGATCATCGCGTTCTGGCCACCGGTTTCGGCGATCAGCGGAATCGGACGACCTTGCGAGTCCAGGCGCCCGGCGATGTTGCGCTGGAGCAACCGCGCCACTTCGGTGGAGCCGGTGAACATCACGCCCTTGACGCGCTCGTCACCTACCAGCCGTGCACCCACGGTTTCACCGCGGCCAGGCAGCAGTTGCAGCACGCCTTCGGGGATACCGGCTTCGAGCAGCAGGCGCACGGCCTGTGCGGCCACCAGCGGGGTCTGCTCCGCAGGCTTGGCCAGCACCGGGTTACCGGCGGCGAGGGCCGCGGCGACCTGGCCACTGAAGATCGCCAGCGGGAAGTTCCACGGGCTGATGCACACCACCGGACCCAGCGGGCGATGGGCGTCGTTGCTGAAGTCGTTGCGCGCCTGCACCGCGTAGTAGCGCAGGAAGTCCACGGCCTCGCGGACCTCGGCGATGGCGTTGGCGAAGGTCTTGCCGGCTTCGCGGGCGAGCAGCCCCATCAGCGGCTGGATCTCGGCTTCCATCAGGTCGGCGGCACGCTCCAGCACCGCGGCGCGTTCGGCCGGCGGCGTGGCCTGCCAGATCGGGCCGTTGATCAGTGCGCACTGGATCGCGTTGTCGACGTCGGTGACGGTGGCTTCTTGCACATGGCCGACCACGTCGCGCAGGTCGGACGGGTTGAGCACCGGCTGGGCCGGTTCGTTGCTGGCTTCGCAGCCCAGCATGGGCAGGGCTTTCCAGTCGGTGTGAGCGGTGGCCAGCAGGGCTGACGACAGCGACGCAAGACGATGCTCGTTGGCCATGTCGATGCCGGCCGAGTTGGCCCGGTCACTGCCGTACAGATCACGCGGCAGCGGAATGCGCGGATGAGGCAGACCGAACTGGCCCTCCTGGGTCGCCATCCGCTCGATGGTGGCTACCGGATCGGCGACCAGTTCCTGGATGGAGATGGACTGGTCGGCGATCCGGTTGACGAACGAAGTGTTGGCGCCGTTTTCCAGCAAGCGGCGGACCAGGTACGCCAGCAGTGTTTCGTGGGTGCCGACCGGTGCATACACACGGCATGGACGGTTCAGCTTGCCATCGGCCACTTTGCCTACGACCTGTTCGTACAACGGTTCACCCATGCCGTGCAGGCACTGGAATTCATACTGACCGGGGTAATAGTTCTGACCGGCGATGTGGTAGATGGCCGCCAGCGTATGGGCGTTGTGGGTCGCGAACTGCGGGTAGATGACTTCCGGTACCGACAGCAGCTTGCGCGCGCAGGCCACGTAGGACACGTCGGTGTACACCTTGCGGGTGTACACCGGGTAGCCTTCCAGCCCCTCGACCTGGGCGCGCTTGATTTCGCTGTCCCAGTAGGCGCCCTTCACCAGGCGGATCATCAGGCGGTGACGACTGCGCCGAGCCAGGTCGATGACGTAGTCGATCACGTACGGGCAGCGCTTCTGGTAGGCCTGGATAACGAAACCGATGCCGTTCCAGCCCGTCAGTTGCGGCTCGAAGCACAGGCGTTCGAGCAGGTCCAGCGACAGCTCCAGGCGGTCGGCTTCCTCGGCGTCGATGTTCAGGCCGATGTCGTAGTGCTTGGCCAGCAGGGTCAGCGACAGCAGGCGCGGGTACAGTTCTTCCATGACGCGCTCGTACTGCGCACGGCTGTAGCGCGGGTGCAGCGCCGAGAGCTTGATCGAGATACCCGGGCCTTCGTAGATGCCGCGACCGTGAGAGGCCTTGCCGATCGAGTGGATCGCCTGCTCGTAGGACGCGAGGTATTTCTGCGCGTCGTGCTCGGTCAGCGCGGCTTCGCCCAGCATGTCGTAGGAGTAGCGGAAGCCCTTGTTCTCGAACTTGCTGGCGTTGGCCAGCGCCTCGCCGATGGTTTCGCCGGTGACGAACTGTTCACCCATCAGGCGCATGGCCATGTCGACGCCCTTGCGGATCATCGGCTCGCCGCTCTTGCCGATGATGCGGCTGAGCGACGACGACAGGCCCGATTCGTTGTGCGTCGATACCAGCTTGCCGGTCAGCAGCAAGCCCCAGGTGGCCGCGTTGACGAACAGCGACGGGCTGTTGCCCAAGTGCGGGTGCCAGTTGCCGGTGCTGATCTTGTCGCGGATCAGGGCGTCGCGGGTGCCCTTGTCGGGGATGCGCAGCAGCGCCTCGGCCAGGCACATCAAGGCCACGCCTTCCTGGGAGCTGAGCGAGAATTCCTGCAGCAAGCCCTGAACGATGCCCGCACGGCCACCGGCGCTTTTCTGATTGCGCAGCTTCTCGGCGATGCGCGCGGCCAGCTTGTTGGTGGCTTCGGCCATGTCGGCCGGCAGGCGAGCCTGCTCCAGCAGCATCGGCACCACTTCGGGCTCGGGACGACGATAGGCGCCGGTGATCGCGGCGCGCAGTACCGACTGCGGCAGAATGCTTTCGGCAAATTCGAGGAAGCACTGATGGGCATGGTCGGGCTGGATGTCGCCCGCATCGTCACTGCCACTCACCCCGGCGCCGGTCAGTTCGGTCAGCGTCGCGCCGCCTTCCAGCTTCTCCAGATAGTTGAAGATCGCCTGCTTGATCAACCAGTGTGGAGTGCGGTCGATGGACTGCGCGCAAGCCTTGAGGCGTTCGCGGGTCGGGTCGTCCAATTTGACGCCCAGGGTGGTGGTTGCCATTTCTTGTCCTCATCAGGGCCACGGTGCGTGGCAATAAAGCCGGCGGCAAGATTAGCCGTGCGCTTTGCGGGGTGCAACCAAGTGCAACCTGTATATCGACGAAAGTTGCACCGCTCGACGGAAAATCTTTTTGCATGGGTTGAATCTGCACAACGCCAGTGCGCCTGTGTAGCGAACACCAGGTGAATGCTCCGAAAGGAAGCAGATGCACGGCGTTTAGCCAGATGCTTCCACAGGTGCAACTTGCTTGCCAAAAAGGGTTGCGCCCGTCTCCAAAGCCGGCCTAAAGTTCGGCGCCTTTGGGTCAGCCCTGACGTCTTGCCATCTGCCGACCTGCACAAAGGCACCGAAGCGTGCCCGACGGCTCATAAAAACAACTCGAGGAGACACCCATGAGTGTCAGCAACCCCACTCTGATCACCTTCGTGATCTACATCGCTGCCATGGTCCTGATCGGCCTGTTCGCCTACCGTTCCACCAACAATCTTTCCGACTACATTCTCGGCGGCCGCAGCCTTGGCAGCGTGGTCACGGCCCTGTCCGCGGGCGCCTCGGACATGAGCGGCTGGTTGCTCATGGGTCTGCCTGGCGCCATCTACATGTCCGGCCTGTCGGAGGCCTGGATCGCCGTCGGCCTGATCATCGGTGCCTACCTGAACTGGCTGTTCGTCGCTGGCCGGTTGCGCGTGCAAACCGAGCACAACGGTGACGCCCTGACCCTGCCGGACTATTTCGCCGGGCGTTTCGAAGACACCAGCGGCCTGCTGCGGATCATCTCGGCGGTGGTGATCCTGGTGTTCTTCACCATCTACTGCGCGTCAGGCATCGTCGCCGGCGCGCGGCTGTTCGAAAGCACCTTCGGCATGTCCTACGAGTCCGCGTTGTGGGCCGGCGCTGCCGCGACCATCGCCTATACCTTCGTTGGCGGGTTCCTGGCGGTCAGCTGGACCGACACGGTGCAGGCCACGCTGATGATCTTCGCCCTGATCCTCACACCCATCGTCGTGGTGCTGGCCACCGGCGGCGTCGACACGGCCTTTCTGGCCATCGAGGCGCAGAACCCGGCCAACTTCGACATGCTGCGCGGTACCACCTTCATCGGCATCGTTTCGCTGCTGGGCTGGGGACTGGGCTATTTCGGCCAACCGCACATTCTTGCCCGCTTCATGGCGGCCGATTCGGTGCGCTCCATCGCCAAGGCGCGGCGCATTTCCATGACCTGGATGATCCTCTGCCTGGGTGGCACCGTGGCCGTGGGTTTCTTCGGCATCGCCTACTTCTCGGCGCACCCCGAGCTGGCCGGTCCGGTCACCGAGAACCACGAGCGCGTCTTCATCGAGCTGGCCAAGATTCTTTTCAATCCGTGGGTTGCCGGGGTGCTGCTGTCGGCCATTCTGGCCGCGGTGATGAGCACCCTGAGCTGCCAGTTGCTGGTGTGCTCCAGCGCCTTGACCGAAGACTTCTACAAGGCGTTCCTGCGCAAGGGCGCCTCGCAGCGTGAACTGGTCTGGGTGGGCCGCATGATGGTGCTGCTGGTGGCGCTGGTCGCAATCTGGCTGGCGTCCAATCCCGACAACCGCGTACTGGGCCTGGTCAGCTACGCCTGGGCTGGGTTCGGCGCGGCGTTCGGGCCGGTGGTGCTGATCTCGGTGGTGTGGAAGGGCATGACCCGCAACGGGGCTCTGGCCGGCATCCTGGTCGGCGCGGCGACAGTGATCGTGTGGAAACACTTCGAACTGCTGGGGTTGTACGAGATCATTCCGGGCTTCGCGTTCGCCAGCCTGGCCATCCTGATCGTCAGCAAGCTGGGCCGCGGGCCATCACCGGCCATGGTCACCCGCTTCGAACGCGCCGAGGCGGCGTTCCACCAAGGCAAGTGATGCTCTGTCCTGCCTAGGAGCGGCCAATGTGGGAGCGGTCCGTGGCCGCGAAAAGCACACCGCGATGCGTCAGTGAGCACGCGTTGCCTGTTTCGCGGCCGATGACCGCTCATCGGCTGGAAAACGGCTCTGTTCCCCACACCGCAAAAAACCCATCTGAAATGCTAGACTCCTGCCCATCTGCAGGAGTCCCCATGAACTATCGTCATGCCTTCCACGCCGGCAATCACGCCGACGTGTTCAAACATATCGTCCTCACCCGGTTGATTGCGCTGATGTCGCGCAAGGAACAGCCATTTGCCTATATCGACACCCATGCCGGCCTCGGCCTCTACGACCTCCACGGCGACCAGGCCACGCGCACCGGCGAATGGCTCGAAGGCATCGCCCGCCTTTGGCAGGCCACCGACCGCCCGGCGCTGACCGACGACTATGTCAAGGTCATCAACCGTCTCAATACCGAAGGCGAACTGCGCTACTACCCCGGCTCGCCCGAGCTGGCGCGCCGGCTGATGCGCCAGCAGGACCGTGTGCTGCTCAACGAGAAGCACCCCGAAGACGGTCAGTTGCTCAAAGAGAACATGAAGAAGGACCCGCGTGTGGCCGTGCACCTGGGCGAAGGCTGGCACGTGCCGCGGGCCCTGCTGCCGGTGGCCGAGAAGCGCGCGGTGATGCTGATCGACCCGCCGTTCGAGCAACTCGACGAGCTCAGGCGCTGCGCCACTGCCTTGAAGGAAACCATCGGCCGCATGCGCCAGACCGTAGCGGCCATCTGGTACCCGATCAAGGATGACGAGCGCTCGCTCAAGCGTTTCTATCAAGACCTGACCAGCACCGGCGCGCCGAAGCTGCTGCGCGTGGAGTTGCTGGTGCACCCGCTGGACACACCGCAGAGCCTGAACGGTTCGGGACTGGTCATTGCCAACCCGCCGTGGGGCCTGGAAGAAGAACTGCACGCGCTGATGCCCTGGTTGGCCAACCTGCTCGGCCAGCGCCAGGGCGGCTGGAAGATGGACTGGCTGATCGCCGAGTGACCTTCAGGGCGTGAGGCGCGACACGTCGCGCACTACCCTGGCGAGTGGTTGGCCGGGGTCTGCGGCTGATCCGTCTTGGCACAGTGCAAGGTCAGGCCTGTGGTCCGCGTGGATAGCGTTTGAGCCGTTCGATCAGTTCGGCGCCGGGAATCGGCTTGTCGAACAGGTAGCCCTGGCCGACGTCGCAGCGCTGACGACGCAGAAAGGCCAGTTGTGCGGCAGTCTCGATGCCCTCGGCCACGACCTTGAGCTTGAGGTTGTGCGCCATGGCGATCACCGCCGAGGTGATTTCCATGTCGTCCTGGTTGTCCGGGATCTCGTGGATGAAGCTGCGATCGATCTTGATCACGTCGATGGGAAATTTCTTCAGGTAGCTGAGCGAGGAATACCCTGTGCCGAAGTCATCCATGGCCAAGGTCATGCCTAGCTGCTTGAGCTGTTCGAGCTGCTGATGGGTATCCACGGTGGCTTCCAGCAGCAGACCTTCGGTCAGTTCCAACTCCAGCAACGAGGCGTCAAGCGCCTCTTCCTGCAGAATGCTGGCGATGGACGCGACCAGGTCGGGATCGGAAAACTGCTTGGGTGACAGGTTGATCGCCACCTGCAGGCGACCCAGCCCGGCCGCGGTGAGGGCTTTGCTCATGCGGCAGGCCTGACGCGCGATCCACTTGCCGATGGGGATGATCAAGCCCGTTTCTTCGGCCACGCTGATGAATTGATCGGGGCGAATCATGCCCTTTTCCGGATGGTTCCAGCGCAGCAGCGCCTCCATGCCCAGCAGGCGACCCGAGCGCAGGCACAGCTTGGGCTGGTAGAACACATCCAGTTCGTTCTGGGTCAGGGCGCGGCGCAGGTTGTTCTCCACGAACAGCTTGTAGCTGGCCTCGGCATTCAGCGCCTCGGTGAATACCTGCACCTGATGCTTGCCGTTGGCCTTGGCCTTGTGCAGTGCAAGGCCTGCGTTCTTCATCAGGGTCTGCGGGTCGCGCCCATGCAGCGGCGCACAGGCCAGGCCCACGGAGCCGGTGACGTTGATCAACTGGTTATCCACGAACATCGGCTTGTCCAGGGTCAGCAGCACCTGCTGGGCAATGCGCTGGCCGGCTTCCAGGTCGGTGTCGTGCAGCAGCACGGCGAACTCGTTGCTGGCAAAACGTGCCAGGCTGCCGGCCGGACTCAGGCTGTTGCGCAGCCGTCGCGACAGGCTCACCAGCAGCTTGTCGCCGGTCTGGTGGCCGAGGCTGTCGTTGATCCGTTTGAAGTTGTCGATGTCCACCAGCATCATGCTGATCGGCCGGTCACTGTTGTGGGCGAAGCTTTCGTCCAGGCTGCGGATGAACGCCGGACGGTTGCCCAGGTTGGTCAGATTGTCGGTGTAGGCCAGGCGCTCGATGCGCTGCTGGGCCAGCTTGCTCTGGGTGATGTCTTCGTAGATGCCGATGTAATGGGTCAGCTCGCGGTCGTCGCCGTACACCTTGGAAATCGACAGCTGGCCCCAATAGGGTTCCAGGTTCTTGCGGCGGCTCTTGAATTCGCCTTGCCAGCTGTTGCCGTTGGCCAGGCCCGAAGGCGCGTCGAACAACAGCTCGCTGAGGTTTTCCAGCGCTGGCAGATCGGCCAGGCGCTTGCCGTGGACTTCCTCGGTGCTGTACTGGGTGATCGCGGTGAAGCTGGGGTTGACGTACTCGACCACGCCATCGCAGTTGACCAGCAGAAAGGCATTGGCGCTTTGCTCGACCGCGCGCTGGAACAGATTCAAGGCGCTGGTGGCTGCGCGACGGTCGTGGTTGTTGATCACCTGGGCGAACTGGTCGGCAAGCTCGCCGGCGAAAGCGATCTCGTCTGCACGCCAGACACGCCCGCCGCCACTCTGCTCCAGGCACAATACGCCGACCACCTGACCGTCGATACGGATGCTGGCATCGAGCACCGAACTGACATCGCGCATCGCCAGTTGCTCGGCAAGCTGGCGCGTGCGCGGATCGCTGGCCACGTCGCTGGCGTCGATGGCCCGGCTGGCGTGCAGGGCCGCCAGGTAATCGGGGAAGTCAGCCAGGTCCACGGGCTGCAGACAGCCGTGGACCTGCCGATCACCGTAATAAGCTGTAATGGGCAGCAACTGCTGGCCCTGCAGAGTCCACAGGCTGGCACAGTCCACAGCATAGATATCGCAGGCGTTACGCGTGATCAGTTCGGCCGCTTCGAGCAACGGCTTGTGGGTCCCGTAGCGCTGCTGCGCCAGGCTCAGGATCAATGCCTGCTGGGCGCTGGCACGTTCCATGTGCTGCAGTTGTTCCTGTTGCGCGCGCTGGTTCAGTTCCAGCGCCATCTGCAGCGGACTGCTCGCGTTGGCCGGTGTCAGGCTGGTTTCGACCAGGCTGTCGACAGCTGCGTCGACGACCATCAAGTAGCCACGCAACAACTGCCGATTGCGTTGGCGAAAGGCTTCGCCCAGTTCCATCAGGTGCAGGCTGCCATGGTTACTGTGCAGGGTGTAGCGCACGGTGTAATGGGTACTGTCGATCAGCTGTGCCTGGATGGCATCGTGCAGACGGTGCCGCGCCTCGGGCTCCATCAGGCTGGCGTAGGGCGAGCCGGTCAGCGAGCACAGCTGCGCGGCGGGAAGACCGAAGGTTCGTTCGCACGCCGGATCCAGATAAAGCAGCGCCCAGTTGGCCTCGTTCAGCCGTTCGAAACGCAGCATTCCCAGGCGCGAGGGCACCGGCAGCTGCGTCACTACCTCGGCCACCATGCGGTTGGCGGCATCGGGCTGGCTTTTCATTGAAAACTCGCTTCAAGAGTACTGGTCGCGCAGAGACGACAATCCCTACAGGCTAGGGTCCCTACAGGCGGGCGCGTCAGGCAAGGTTGCATCATGGCGCCCGGGCTTACAAGCGGTACAGTGGCTCGGTGCTTCCATGTTGTCGGCAGGCGCACAAAATTCTGCAATTGGATCCGAAAATACTGCGTTCATGAGGGCATTAGCGTCCGTGTCGCACACTGGTTGTGGGCTTCAGAGGCAAATTCGGGGCAAAAAAAACCCACCGGCGACGGTGGGTTTCTTTCATCCGCCCAGCCTTACAGCAGCATGGTGCGGATATCGGTCAGCAACTCGCCCAGACGCTTGGTGAAGCGTGCAGCGGCCGCGCCGTTGATCACACGGTGATCGTAGGACAGCGACAGCGGCAGCATCAGCTTGGGTTGGAACGCCTTGCCATCCCAGACAGGCTGGATGGTGGCCTTGGAGACACCCAGGATCGCCACTTCCGGCGCGTTGACGATCGGCGTGAAGCCGGTGCCGCCAATGTGCCCGAGGCTGGAGATGGTGAAGCAGGCACCCTGCATGTCGTCTGCCGAGAGCTTCTTGGTCCGGGCCTTTTCGGCCAGGGCGGCAGCTTCGGCAGCCAACTGCAGCAGGCTCTTCTGATCGACGTTCTTGATCACCGGCACCAGCAGGCCATCCGGCGTATCGACCGCGAAGCCGACATTGACGTACTTCTTGCGAATGATCGCCTTGCCACTCGGCGCCAGCGAAGCGTTGAAGTCCGGCAGTTCCTTGAGCAGGTGCGCACAGGCCTTGAGCAGCAATGGCAGCACGGTCAGCTTGACGCCGGCCTTTTCCGCCACGGCTTTCTGCGCCACGCGGAACGCTTCCAGCTCGGTGATATCGGCCTGGTCGAACTGGGTCACGTGGGGCACGTTCAGCCAGCTGCGGTGCAGGTTGGTGGCACCGGCCTGCATCAGGCGGGTCATCGGCACTTCTTCGGTTTCGCCGAAGCGGCTGAAGTCGACCACCGGGATCGGTGGAATGCCAGCACCACCGGTGGCGCCGGCAGCAGCGGCCGGTGCCTCCTTGGCCTTGTGCATCATCGCCTTGACGTAGACCTGCACGTCTTCCTTGAGGATGCGACCGTGCGGGCCGGTCGGGCTCACCGCGTTCAGCTCGACACCGAATTCGCGCGCCAATTGGCGAACAGCCGGGCCGGCATGCACCTTGGCACCGGCCGGGGCGGCAGGTGCTGCGGGTGCGGCAGCAGGTTTCTCGGCAGCCGCCGGGGCCGGCGCGGGCTTGGATTCAGCCGTAGCTGCGGCAGGGGCAGCAGCCTGGGCAGGCGCTGCGGGGGCAGCACCGGCCACTTTCAGCTTTAGAATCAGGTCGCCGGTACCCACTTCGTCTTCCAGCTTGACGCTGACGCTTTCGACCACGCCGGCAGCCGGAGAAGGAATCTCCATGCTGGCCTTGTCCGATTCCAGGGTGATCAGCGACTGGTCGGCTTCGACCGTGTCACCGGCCTTGACCAGTACTTCGATGATCTTGGCCTTGCCGGCCGAACCGATGTCCGGCACGTGGATGTCCTGCACACTGTCGCCGGCAGGCGCTGCGGCCGGCTTTTCAGCCGCTGCAGGCGCTGCTGCGGCAGGTGCGGGGGCAGCAGCGGCCGGGGCAGCAGCAGGGGCTGCGCCTTCGACCGCAAGCTTGAGGATCAGGTCACCGGTACCGACTTCGTCGTTCAGCTTGACGCTGATGCTTTCCACCACGCCTGCGGCCGGCGATGGAATTTCCATGCTGGCCTTGTCCGACTCCAGGGTAATCAAGGACTGATCGGCGGTGACGGTGTCACCGACCTTCACCGAGATCTCGATGATCTGCGCCTTGCCCGACGAACCGATATCCGGCACGTGGATGTCCTGGCTCGAAGCTGCGGCAGCGGGAGCGGCGGCTGGGGCAGCGGCGGGCGCGGCCTCGGCTTTCTCTTCCAGCTTTGGCGCAGCGGCAGGCTCGGAGGCCTGGGGCGCTTCTTCAGCACCCTCGACGTCCAGCTCCAGCAGTTCGTCGCCTTCTTTCAGGCGGTCGCCCAGCTTGACCTTGATGCTTTTCACGACGCCCGCCTTGGGCGCCGGCACTTCCATGCTGGCCTTGTCCGACTCGAGGGTCAGCAGGCTCTGCTCCGCCTCGATGCGGTCGCCGACCTTGACCAGCAATTCAATGACTTCACCTTCACCGCTGCCGATGTCAGGTACGCGAATGAGTTCGCTCACAAAAAATCTCCTCAGCAGTCCAGTGGGTTGCGTTTGTCAGGGTCGATACCGAACTTGACGATGGCCTCGGCCACCACCTTGGCTTCGATATCGCCGCGATCTGCCAAGGCTTCCAGAGCAGCCAGCACGACGAAGTTGCGGTCCACTTCGAAGAAGTGACGCAGCTTCTTGCGGCTGTCGCTGCGACCGAAGCCATCGGTACCCAGGACTTTGAATTCCTTGGAAGGAACCCACTGACGAATCTGCTCGGCGAACAGCTTCATGTAGTCGGTAGAGGCAATGACCGGACCCTTGCGGCCGCTCAGGCACTCTTCGACGTAGGTGGTCTGCGGCTTCTGCCCAGGGTGCAGGCGGTTCGAACGCTCGACGGCCAGGCCGTCGCGGCGCAGTTCGTTGAAGCTGGTGACGCTCCACACGTCGGCGCCGACGTTGAACTCTTCGCGCAGGATCTTCGCCGCTTCGCGGACTTCACGCAGGATGGTGCCCGAGCCCAGCAACTGGACGTGGTGCGCCGCTTCCTTGGTGTCGTCCTCGAGCAGGTACATGCCCTTGATGATGCCTTCCTCGGCGCCGGCCGGAATGGCAGGCTGGGTGTAGGCTTCGTTCATCACGGTGATGTAGTAGAAGATGTCCTGTTGTTCTTCGGTCATCTTCTTCATGCCGTCCTGGATGATCACCGCCAGCTCGTAGCCGTAGGTGGGGTCATAGGTGCGGCAGTTGGGGATGGTCGCGGCAAGCAGATGGCTGTGGCCGTCTTCGTGCTGCAGGCCTTCGCCGTTCAAGGTGGTACGGCCGGCGGTGCCGCCGATCAGGAAGCCACGGGTGCGGCTGTCGCCAGCGGCCCAGGCCAGGTCGCCGATACGCTGGAAGCCGAACATCGAGTAGAAGATGTAGAACGGCAGCATCGGCTGGTTGTGATTGCTGTACGAGGTACCGGCGGCGATGAACGACGACATGGCACCGGCTTCGTTGATGCCTTCCTCGAGGATCTGGCCCTTCTTGTCCTCGCGGTAGAACATCACCTGGTCCTTGTCGACCGGATCGTAGAGCTGACCGACGGAGGAGTAGATGCCCAGCTGGCGGAACATGCCTTCCATACCGAAGGTACGGGCCTCGTCCGGGATGATCGGAACGATGCGCTGACCGATTTCCTTGTCCTTGACCAGCTGCGACAGAATCCGCACGAACGCCATGGTGGTGGAAATTTCACGGTCGCCCGAACCGTCCAGGATCGCCTTGAGGGTTTCCAGGGGTGGCGTCGGAATGCTGAAGCTCTTGGCCCGGCGCTGCGGCACGAAGCCACCCAGGGCGGCGCGGCGCTCGCTCAGGTAACGGGCTTCGGCACTGCCTTCTTCAGGCTTGTAGAACGGCATGCTTTCCAGCTCGTCGTCCTTGATGGGTACGTCGAAGCGGTCGCGGAATTTGCGCAGGCTGTCGACGTCGACCTTCTTGGTGTTGTGCGCGGTGTTCTTGGCTTCGCCTGCACCGGTGCCGTAACCCTTGATGGTCTTGGCCAGGATGACGGTTGGCTGATCCTTGTGGTTTACCGCCTGATGGTAGGCTGCATAGACCTTGTACGGGTCGTGGCCACCACGGTTGAGCTTCCAGATCTCGTCGTCGGACAGGTCGGCGACCATGGCCTTGAGTTCCGGCGAGTTGAAGAAGTGCTCACGGACGAACGCGCCGTCCTTGGCCTTGTAGTTCTGGTACTCGCCGTCGATGACTTCGTCCATGCGACGCTGCAGGATGCCGTCGACGTCCTTGGCCAGCAGTGGGTCCCAGAAACGGCCCCACACGACTTTGTTGACGTTCCAGCCACCGCCACGGAACACGCCTTCCAGTTCCTGGATGATCTTGGCGTTGCCGCGAACCGGGCCGTCGAGGCGCTGCAGGTTGCAGTTGATGACGAAGATCAGGTTGTCCAGCTTCTCGCGGCCTGCCAGGGAGATCGCGCCCAGGGATTCCGGCTCGTCGCACTCGCCGTCGCCCATGAAGCACCAGATCTTCTGCTTGCCGGCAGGGATGTAGCCACGGGCTTCCATGTACTTCATGAAGCGCGCCTGGTAGATCGCCTGGATCGGACCCAGACCCATGGAAACGGTCGGGAACTGCCAGAAATCAGGCATCAGCCAAGGGTGCGGATACGAAGACAGACCCTTGCCGTCCACTTCCTGGCGGAAGTTGTTCATCTGGTCTTCGCTGATGCGGCCTTCCATGAAGGCGCGTGCGTAGACGCCAGGCGAAGCGTGGCCCTGGAAGTAGATGAGGTCGCCGCCGTGTTCGTCGGTCGGAGCCTGGAAGAAGTAGTTGAAGCCGATGTCGTACAGGGTCGCGCTGGAGGCGAAGCTGGAAATGTGGCCGCCCAGGTCCGGGTCGCGCAGGTTGGTGCGCACCACCATCGCCAATGCGTTCCAACGCACCAACGAGCGAATGCGGCGTTCCATGAACAGGTCGCCAGGCATGCGTGCTTCGTGGGTGACGGGGATGGTGTTGCGGTACGGCGTGGTGATGGCGTAGGGGAGTTGTGAACCACTGCGGGTGGCCAACTCGCCCATGCGGGTCATCAGGTAGTGAGCGCGGTCTTCGCCTTCTTTGTCGAGGACCGACTCCAGGGCATCCAGCCATTCCTGGGTTTCGACGGGATCGAGGTCTTGCATGGCTTGCTCCAGGGCGGAAAGGCTTCCAGAATCGAAGCCTGAGTTTGCGACTGGCCTTGTGGGCAGACGATATTGAATTCTTGGATTACCGGCAGCTTTTCCGGCGAGCTGTAGTTTTACTACAAATCCCTGCCCTTTTCATGCCCCTGCGGGCGGTGGGCAACCGGGTAGACACAGGATACAGGCTTTTGGCCCCCTGTCCGGTTGTGGGTTGGATCGTTACCTGTGATCGAATGTATTCATCTTGGGGCCATGCGTGAGTGACTTCTGCCAAGTTCTGATGAAAGTCAGCTATTTATCACCTTTGTTCGACAGTTCAGGGACAGATGAACCTGTCTATACAGACCTTTACCGGGCTCTTCACGCTGCACAAGGATAGACCATGAACCTGCCTTTGCTGGTCGAAATTCCGGCCGTTCTCACGCCGTTGGTGTCGCGCAATCGCGAGTCGTTCCAGGCGGCTGTGGCGGGGGCTGAGGCCCTCTTCGCCGATCTCAGCAGCGTTACGCTTACTGTGGGAGCGGGCTCTGCCCGCGAAGAGGCCCCCCCGTTCACCACACCTTTGGACTGGCCCATCGAGCGCTGGCAACAATGGGACCGCGTCACCACCGCCAGCGATTTCGTCCTGCAGCAGGCCATCCAGAACCCCGCGATGCTGCTCGACCTCATCGCCAGCGGCGACCTCGACCGTCCCTTCAATCCCGGTGAACTGCGCGAGCAGATCGCCCTCGCCGTGGCCCAGGCCGACAGCGAAGATGACCTCGCCCGCACCCTGCGCCGCCAGCGTGCGCGGCAGCAGGTGCGCATCATCTGGCGTGACCTCAACCGCGTCGCCGACCTGGTGCAGACCTGCCGCGACCTGTCGGACATGGCCGACGCCTGCATCGACCAAGCCTATCAATGGCTGTACCCGCGCCAATGCCAGCAATTGGGTACGCCCATGGGCCGGCGCAGCGGCGAGCAGCAGCACATGGTGGTGCTGGGCATGGGCAAGCTGGGCGCAGTGGAGCTGAACCTGTCGTCCGACATCGACCTCATCTTCGGCTACCCCGAAGGCGGCGAAACCCAGGGGGCCAAGCGTCCTCTGGACAATCAAGAGTTCTTCATCCGCCTCGGCCAGCGGCTGATCAAGTCCCTGGACCCGATCACCGTCGACGGTTTCGTCTTCCGCGTCGACATGCGTCTGCGCCCTTACGGCTCGTCCGGTGCGCTGGTGCTCAGCTTCAACGCGCTGGAGCAGTACTATCAGGACCAGGGCCGCGACTGGGAACGCTACGCCATGATCAAGGCGCGGGTGGTGGCCGGCGACCAGCAGGCCGGCGCGCAGCTGCTCGACATGCTGCGACCGTTCGTCTATCGCCGCTACCTGGATTTCTCCGCCATCGACGCCTTGCGCACCATGAAGCAACTGATCCAGCAGGAAGTGCGGCGCAAGGGCATGGCCGACAATATCAAGCTGGGCTCGGGCGGCATCCGTGAAGTCGAATTCATCGCCCAGGCATTCCAGTTGATCCACGGCGGGCGTGACCTGAGCCTGCAGCAGCGACCCTTGCTCAAGGTGCTGAAGACCCTGGAGGGGCAGGGCTATCTGCCTGCTGCGGTAGTGGACGAACTGCGCGAGGGCTATGAATTCCTGCGTTACACCGAGCACGCCATCCAGGCCATTGCCGATCGGCAGACACAGATGCTGCCCGACGATGAACGGGACCGTGCGCGCATCGCCTTCATGATGGGTTTCGCTGACTGGCCGGCGTTCCACACGCGCCTGATGCACTGGCGCGGGCGGACCGCCTGGCACTTCGCGCAAGTGATCGCCGACCCGGACGAAGACGCCGAAACCAGCGAGGCAATGGTGATCGGCGGCGAGTGGCTACCGTTGTGGGAGGAAACCCACGACGCCGATGCGGCCTGCCGGCAATTGCAGGAAGCCGGTTTCAGCGACGCGCGCCAGGCGCTCAAGCGTCTTGAAGACCTGCGCGGCAGCCCGCAACTTCGGGCCATGCAGCGCCTGAGCCGCGAGCGCCTGGATGCTTTCATTCCGCGCCTGCTGGCCCAGGCGGTGGAACACGCCGACCCGGACCTGATTCTGGAGCGGGTGCTGCCGCTGGTAGAAGCCGTGGCGCGGCGTTCGGCGTATCTGGTGCTGCTGACGGAGAATCCCGATGCGCTGCGGCGCCTGCTGACCCTGTGCGCGGCCAGCCCATGGATCGCCGAACAGATTGCGCGATTCCCGTTGCTGCTCGACGAGCTGCTCAACGAAGCGCGGCTGTTCAACCCGCCGTTGGCACCGGAGCTGGCCGCCGAGTTGCGCGAACGGCTCACGCGCATCCCCGAGGACGACCTGGAACAGCAGATGGAAGCGCTGCGCCATTTCAAGCTGGCGCACAACCTGCGCGTAGCCGCTTCGGAAATCGCCGGTGGCTTGCCGCTGATGAAGGTCAGCGATTACCTGACCTGGCTGGCCGAGGCGATTCTTGCGCAAGTGCTGGCCCTGGCCTGGCGGCAGACCGTGGCGCGCCATGGCGTGCCCAAGCGGGCCGATGGCAGTGATTGCGATCCGGCCTTCGTCATCGTCGGTTATGGCAAGGTCGGTGGCATCGAGCTGGGCCATGGCTCGGACCTGGACCTGGTGTTCATTCACGATGGCGACCCGAGCCTGGAAACCGACGGCACCAAGCCGATCGACAGCGCGCAGTTCTTCACCCGCCTGGGCCAGCGCATCATTCACCTGCTGACTGCACAGACCAACTCCGGCCAGCTGTACGACGTCGACATGCGCCTGCGTCCCTCCGGTGCGGCGGGGCTGCTGGTCAGCTCGGTGGCGGCGTTTTCGCGCTATCAGCAGACCGAGGCGTGGACCTGGGAGCACCAGGCGCTGGTGCGCGCCCGGGTGCTGGTAGGCTGCCGCCAGACGGGCGCCGAGTTCGAGCAGGTGCGTGGCGCCGTGCTGGCCAAACCGCGCGACCTGGATACGCTGCGTGCCGAGGTCAGCGAGATGCGCGCGAAGATGCGCGACAACCTCGGTACGCGCCAGACCGCCGCGGGACGAGGCGCCAATGCCTTCGAAGCTGGCCAGCGCTTTGACGTCAAGCAAGACGCCGGTGGTATCGTCGATATCGAATTTATGGTGCAATACGCGGCTCTGGCGTGGTCGGGCAAGCACCCGGCCCTGCTGCGATACACCGACAACATTCGCATTCTCGAGGGCCTTGAAGAGGCCGGATTGTTGCCCGCCGCCGATGCCGGGCTGCTGCGTGAGGCCTACAAGGCCTACCGCTCGGCCGCCCATCGCCAGGCCCTGCAGAAGCAGGCCGGGGTGATCCCGGGCAATCAGTTCATCGACGAACGGCGCGAGGTGATGCGGATCTGGGGTGAGCTGGGGTTGAGCTGAAGGCGGTACCCACCTATTTGCCCCGTAGGAGCGGCCAGTGGCCGCGAACAGAGCTCCGCGGTTTTTCAGGCACTGCGCGGCGCCTGTTTCGCGGCCGACGACCGCTCCTACGGGTGACCCCGATCCCTGTAGGAGCGGTCCGTGGCCGCGAAAAGGCTGGCACCGAAATCCCTGGCACCACCGCACCACCCGACTGACTGTTCTGGAAAACTATGAGAATTCTGATCATTGGGCCCAGCTGGGTCGGTGACATGGTAATGGCACAGACCCTGTTCCAGAGCCTCAAGCAACGGCACCCCGACTGCCTGATCGACGTGCTGGCGCCTGAATGGAGCCGCCCGATTCTGGAGCGCATGCCCGAAGTGCGCGCCGCCTTGAGCTTTCCGCTCGGCCACGGCGCGCTCGAACTGGCCACGCGCCGACGCATCGGCAAAAGCCTCAAGGGCCATTACGACCAGGCCATCCTGCTGCCCAACTCATTGAAGTCGGCGCTGGTACCGTTCTTCGCCGGCATCCCCAAGCGCACCGGCTGGCGCGGCGAATTTCGCTACGGCCTGCTCAACGACGTGCGCACGCTGGACAAGCAACGCTACCCATTGATGATCGAGCGCTTCATGGCCCTGGCCTTCGAGCCCGGCGCCCTGTTGCCGCAACCCTATCCACGCCCCGAGCTGCGCATCGACCCGGCCAGCCGCGACGCTGCCCTGGCCAAGTTCGGCCTGGCCCTTGATCGCCCGGTGCTCGCCCTGTGCCCCGGCGCCGAGTTCGGCGAAGCCAAACGCTGGCCGTCCGAGCACTACGCCGAAGTGGCCGAAATCAAGATCCGTGAAGGCTGGCAGGTCTGGCTGTTCGGCTCCAAGAAAGACTTCCCGGTGGGCGAGGCCATCCGCGAGCGGCTGATTCCCGGCCTGCGCGAGGAAGCCTACAACCTGTCCGGTGAAACCGCGCTGGCCGAGGCCATCGACCTGATGTCGTGCGCCGACGCCGTGGTGTCCAACGATTCGGGCCTCATGCACGTGGCCGCCGCGCTCAATCGGCCGCTGGTGGCGGTGTACGGCTCGACCTCGCCCGGCTTCACGCCACCTCTCGCGGAAAAGGTCGAAGTGGTGCGCCTGGGCCTGGATTGCAGCCCGTGCTTCGACCGCACCTGCCGCTTCGGCCACTACAATTGCCTGCGCCTGCTGGAACCCCAGCGGGTTGCCGATGCGTTGCAGCAGGTAGAAGGACCGGCCACGGTCGAACTGACAGTCAAGGCGGAATGAATTGCGGGTACTGCTGATCAAGACCTCGTCCATGGGCGACGTCATCCATACCCTCCCGGCGCTGACCGACGCGGCCCGTGCCGTGCCAGGCATTCGTTTCGACTGGGTGGTGGAGGAGGGCTTCGCCGAGATTCCGAAATGGCATCCGGCCGTGGACACGGTCATTCCGGTGGCCATCCGCCGCTGGCGCAAGAACCTCTGGCAGGCCTACAAGAGCGGCGAATTCAAACAGCTGCGCCAGCGCCTGCGCGCCAACCGTTACGACTTGGTGATCGACGCCCAGGGGCTGCTCAAGAGCGCCTGGCTGACGCGTCTGGTCAAGGCCCCGGTGGCCGGCCTCGACAAGGGCTCTGCGCGCGAAGGCCTGGCCAGTCGTTTCTATCATCGGCGTCTGGCCGTCGCGCGTGGCCAACATGCGGTCGAACGCGTGCGCCAGCTGTTCGCCCTGGCACTGGGCTATGACCTGCCCAAGGGCACTGGCGACTACGGCCTCAATCGCCTGCAGTGGCGCGACTTGATTCCCGGCCCGGCGTTCGTGGTGTTCCTGCACGGCACCACCTGGGACACCAAGCACTGGCCGGAAGTCTACTGGCGCGAGCTGGCCGAACGCCTGGGGCATGCCCACATTCAGGTGCGTTTGCCGTGGGGCAATGAAGCCGAACAGGCGCGCGCGCAACGCATTGCCGCGGGCCTGAAGAACTGCGTGGTGCTGCCTCGGTTGAACCTGGCCGGGATGGCGCAGACCCTGGCCGAAGCACGCGCCTGCGTGGCGGTCGACACCGGCCTTGGCCATCTGGCCGCCGCCCTCGACGTGCCGACCATTTCCCTGTTCGGCCCGACCAACGTTGGCCTGACCGGCGCCTACGGTCGCGGTCAGATTCACCTGGCCAGCGATTTCCCCCCCTGCGCGCCGTGCATGCAGAAAACCTGTACCTACCAGCCGACGCCGGAAGACCAGCGTCGGTTCGATCTCAAACGCGAGTGGCCGCTGTGTTTCACCCGGCTCGACCCCGAGCGCGTGGCAAGCCGACTGAGCACCGTGTTACTGGCCGAGGATCTCCGCTGATGCAACTGGCATTCGTGCTCTACAAGTATTTTCCCTTCGGTGGGCTGCAGCGCGATTTCATGCGCATTGCCCTTGAGTGCCAGCGCCGTGGCCACAGCATCCGCGTCTATACGCTGATCTGGGAAGGCGAGGTGCCCGAAGGTTTCGAGGTCCACGTCGCGCCGGTCAAGGCGTTCTTCAACCACCGGCGCAACGAGAAACTGCTGAGCTGGATGCAGGCCGACCTGGCCAAACGCCCGGTAGACCGCCTGATCGGCTTCAACAAGATGCCCGGGCTGGACGTCTACTACGCGGCCGACGGCTGCTACGAAGACAAGGCGCAGAACCTGCGTCACTCGCTGTACCGCTACTGGGGGCGCTACAAGCATTTCGCCGACTACGAGCGGGCCGTGTTCGGGCGCGATGCCAAGACCGAAATCCTGATGATTTCCGAGGTCCAGCAACCGCTGTTCATCAAGCATTACGACACCCCGCTGGCACGCTTTCACCTGTTGCCGCCGGGCATCGCCCACGACCGTCGTGCGCCGCCGGACGCAGGCTTGATCCGCGCCGAGTTCCGTGGCGAATTCATGCTCGAGGACGACGAGCTGCTGCTGGTGCAGATCGGCTCCGGTTTCAAGACCAAGGGCGTGGATCGCAGCCTCAAGGCCATGGCGGCCTTGCCAGCGGCGCTGCGCAAGCGCGTGCGGCTGATGGTCATCGGCCAGGACGACCCCAAGCTGTTCCAGGTGCAGGGCGCAGCGCTCGGCCTGGGCGACCGGGTGCAGTTCCTCAAGGGCCGCAGTGACATTCCGCGCTTCCTGCTCGGCGCCGATGTGCTGATTCACCCCGCCTACAACGAGAACACCGGCACGGTGCTGCTCGAAGCGGTGGTGGCTGGCTTGCCGGTGCTGGTCTCGGCGGTGTGCGGCTATGCCCATTACATTGCCCAGGCCGATGCCGGGCTGGTGCTCAGCGAGCCTTTCGAGCAGGAAGAACTCAACCGCGACCTGCAGCGCATGCTCGAAGACGACGGCGCCCGCGCGGCTTGGTCGGCCAATGGCCTGGCGTTCGCCGACAGCGCCGACATCTACAGCATGCCCGAGCATGCTGCCGACGTTATCCTGGAGGCGCGACCATGAAGCTTGTGCTGGACGAGCCGTTCAAGACGCTGTGGGCCGGACGCGATCCCTTCGTGGCCGTCGAAGCGCTGCAGGGCGAAGTGTTCCGCGAACTCGAAGCACGTCGCACGCTGCGCACCGAAGTCGACGGCAAGGGCTATTTCGTCAAGATCCACCGTGGCGTCGGCTGGGCGGAAATCGCCAAGAACCTGCTCACCGCCAAGCTCCCGGTGCTCGGCGCCGGCCAGGAATGGAAAGCCATTCAACGCCTGCGCGAAGCCGGCGTGCCGAGCATGACGGCGGTGGCCTACGGCGAGCGCGGCAGCAACCCGGCCGATCAGCATTCGTTCATCATCACCCAGGAGCTGGCGCCTACCATCGACCTGGAAGTGCTGAGCCTGAATTGGGCCAGGCAGCCGCCGCAACCGGCGCTCAAGCGCGCGCTGATCGCCGAAGTGGCGCGCCTGGTCGGCATGATGCACCGCGCCGGCGTGAACCACCGCGACTGCTACATCTGCCACTTTCTGCTGCACACCGACAAGCCGGTCACGGCCACGGATTTCAAGCTGTCGGTGATCGATCTGCACCGCGCCCAAGTACGTCCGCGCATCACCCGCCGCTGGCGCGATAAGGACCTCGCCGCGCTGTATTTTTCGGCTCTGGACATCGGCCTGACGCGCCGCGACAAGCTACGCTTCCTGCGCGACTATTTCCAGCTGCCCCTGCGCCGCGTGCTCAAGGAAGAAGCGGTGCTGCTCGGCTGGCTCGACGGCAAGGCAAATAAGCTGTACGACCGCAAATTGCGCTACGGGGATGCCCTCTGATGGCGGGCTGGAACCTGGAAGCGGGCTACGCGCACCTGCAAGCCGACTTCGGCAGCCTGGACAGCGTGTTCGCCCTCACCGGCGAGCGCCTGACCCGTGACCCGCTGTCCGAGGTGATTCGCGTGCAGCGTGGTGGGGTCAACTACTATGTGAAGCGCTACGTGGGTGCCGGCAAGGGCCTGCGCGCGCACCTGGGCAAGCCTCGGGTGAAGGCCGAATGGCAGAACCTCAAGCGCTTCGCCAAGTGGGGCATTCCCACTGCCGAAGTGGTGGCCTGGGGCCTGGAACGCAACGGCGCCAGCTATGACCGCGGGGCGCTGATCACCCGCGAACTGGCCAACACCCAAGACCTGCACCAGCTGGCGCTCAGCGACGATCCGCGATTGCGCAACCGGGCCTGGGTCGACCACATCAGTCGGCAGTTGGCGCAGCATACGCGCACGCTGCACGACAACCACTTCACCCACAACGATCTGAAGTGGCGCAACCTGCTGGTGGACGACAAGGACGTGCTGTACTTCATCGACTGTCCCAATGGTGCGTTCTGGCGCAGCTTCATGCTGCGCTATCGCATCATCAAGGACCTCGCCTGCCTGGACAAACTGGGCAAGAGCGAACTGTCCAACACCCAGCGCCTGCGCTTCTACCTGCAGTACCGCCGCCGCGAAAAGCTCAATGCCTCGGACAAGCTGCGTGTGCGCAAGATCGTCAAATTCTTCGAGGGCCGCGAATGAGCGACTTCATCGCCAGCGAGGAGCGCGCCTTGCTGGAGCGCCACGGGCTGGCCACATTCGATGCACTGTGGAACCTGCAACTGGACGCCGTGGACGAACCCAACACCGGCCGTGGCGGCTGGAGCAGCGTGTATCGCCTGGACCTGGAAGGCCGCGGTTTCTACCTCAAGCGGCAAAGCAACTATTTGACCCGGACCCTGGCCCGACCCTTCGGCGAGCCAACCTTCGCCCGCGAGTTTCGCAACATCAGCCGCTATCGCAAGCAGGGCATCCCGGCGTTGCAGGCGGTGTTCTACGGGCAGCGCCAGGTTCAGGGTGAAACCCGTGCCATGCTCATGACCCGAGCGCTGGACGGCTGGTCCGACCTCGAAGCGGTGCTGCAGCAGTGGCCCACCCTGGCCCCCGAAGAGCGCCGCGCGGTGCTGGTGGCCTGTGGCGAGCTGGGCCGCATTCTGCATTCGGCGGGGCAGGTGCATGGCTGCTTCTACCCCAAGCACATTTTTCTGCGCGCCACGGCGAGCGGGTATCAGGCGCAATTGATCGACCTGGAAAAGACTCGCCCGCTGCTGTTCGGCCAACGCGACCGCGCCAAGGACCTGGAACCCCTGCTGCGCCGCGCTCCGCGCTGGCAGTCTGCAGACATTCGCGTATTACTGGCCGCGTACCTGGCCCAGCCCGAAACCAGCCCCCAGGTCGACGCTTGGCTGCAGCGCCTGAGCCGCCGCCGCAACCACAAGGAAGGCCGCTGATGCGCCTGTCTGAACTGACCCAAGCCGGCCGCGCCCCAGCCCTGCCATTGAGCATCACCCTGGCCGATGCTGCCGGCCCTGCCGAGCTGCAACTGCTGACCCTGTTGCGCGTGCTGCCCGGCCAGCGCTACGTCGGCGCCGGGGTCTGGCGTGGGCGTACGGTGCTCGCCAAACTGCTGGTCGGCAGCAAGGCCGCCCGGCACTTCCAGCGCGAACTGGAGGGCGTGCGCCTGCTTGCCGAACAACGCCTGACCACCCCCCAACTGCTCGCCGACGGCCTGCAGGAAGGCGAGGGCGGCTGGCTGCTGTTCGAGTACCTGGAAAACGCCCACAGCCTGGCCGACGAATGGGCCCGCGTGGAAACCCTGCCACCCCTGGCCGACGAACAAACTGCCGTGCTCGGCGAAGCCCTCGGTGTCATCGGCCAGATGCACGGCAAAGGCCTTTGGCAACAAGACCTGCACCTGGACAACCTGCTGCGCCACAACGGCCAGGTGTTCCTCATCGACGGCGCCGGCATTCAGGCCGAACAGATCGGCAAGCCTCTGTCGCGGCAAAAGGTCCTGGAAAACCTTGGCGTGTTCTTCGCCCAGCTGCCCAAGCACCTCGAGCCCTTCACCGAAGAGCTGCTGGTGTACTACCTGCTGGCCAACGGCGAACACGGCCTGCCCATGGAAGCGCTGCAGAAGCAGATCGACAAGGTGCGCGCCTGGCGTCTGAAGGACTATCTGAGCAAAGTGGGTCGCGACTGCAGCCTGTTCAGCGTGCAGGACAGCGCCTCCAGCCTGCGCGCCATTCGCCGCGAAGAAGAGGCGGCGCTGCTGCCAGTGTTGCGTGATGCCGATGCCCTGCTCGAACAGGGTCATATCTACAAGACCGGCGGCGCCGCCACGGTCGGCCGCGTGCACAGCCAAGGCCGCGACCTGCTGATCAAGCGCTACAACATCAAGAATCTGCTGCACTGGGCCAAGCGCTTCTGGCGGCCGAGCCGCGCCTGGCATTCGTGGGTCGAGGGCAACCGCCTGCTGTTCCTCGGCATTGCTACCCCCAAGCCCCTGGGCGTGCTGGAAAAACGCGTGCTGTGGCTGCGCCGCGAGGCTTACCTGGTGACCGAACACCTGAGCGGCCCGGACCTGATCGAAGCCTTTGCTGCCCATGTCGATACGGCTGACGTGCCCGAGGATCAGCTCCAGGCCCTGGACCAGCTGTTCGCCGACCTGATCCGCAAACGCATCAGCCACGGCGACCTCAAGGGCCACAACCTGTTCTGGCACGCCGGCCGCTGGGCGCTGATCGACCTGGACGCCATGCAGCAACACGCCAGCGACAGCAGCTTCGCCCCCGCCCACCAGCGCGACCGTGAACGGTTGCTGCGCAACTGGCCGGACGGCAGTGCCCTGCGTGCGCTGCTGGATCAGCGTTTGCCCCGAGAAATGTAGCCGCAACGTACGTCGCGCACGGAAATCAGGACTCTTCCTGCATCTGCGTCGGATGGGTCCTACAGACGTACTTCCACAACTCCCGGAAACTCCTGTCGTTTGGCGGCCCTGCTTGGGCCAGCGGCAGAGCAGGGGGTTTGGACATGAAACTGGGCTACTTCATCCGGTTGGGCGACAAGACATCGTGTGGCGGCACGGTCCTTGGTGGCGAGCGGAGTGTCACCCTGCTCGGCGTTCCGCGTTCGCGCGAAGGCGATCGCGTGTCCTGCGGAAAGAGCACCGGCGAGTTCCACATCGTCGGCGGCGTCGAGCAGCTCAAGAGCAACGGCCGGCGTGTCGCCGGCAGTCTCGACAGCACCAGCAGCTGTGGCTGCAATGCCCTGCTGATCCCGTCTTCGTTCAGCACCCAGTACGAATCATCGAAAAAGGTCAAAGCGCGACATACCCTAATGCCGCGGTCTAGTGCGGTGCAAAATTGTGGCCATCCGGACCAGCTGCTGTCGATCACCACTTACATGGCCGGCGAGATCAATCGTAACGTCCGCCACGCCGTCGTGAGCAAGATCAAGCAATTCAACCTCTACGATGCAACCAGCGCCATGCGCACCTACCAAGCGCTGCCTTGGCATGCACGTTGGTGGGTGCGCAATCCACAGCAGGTGGCCAGGGCCTGCAAGGACGAAGCAGTGGCACTATGGGTTGAGCGGATGGACGAAAATCGCGAGTGGAACTACCGCACCAAAGTCGCGCAACTGCAGAGCTCCACCTGGCACAAGCAAGGGCAACATCTGTATCACGTCGGTCTCTGGGGCGGTATTCACTACGGATACCTGGGCATGGCTGCAGGCTTTCGCCCAGGCGTACTGGTCGACGGCATCGACGCGCAGACGCCTTTGCAACAGCGCACTTTGCGCCACTGGCACACGCCCGCCGAACGGCTGGCAATCAACATCGGCGTGGCGTTGTACCAGCGTCATCCCGAAGGCTTGCTCACGGCCAAAGCCATGATCAATGCAGTGCTCGCTGCCGAGCAGGAGAACTGGGGCGCGGGCAGGCGCGAGCATCGCTGCGCGGGTGGCGTACGGCAGCCCGCGGCGTCGATTCATGCCTTGCCCTCGTGCCCGCCGCGGGTGCCAACCATGTAGGCAGCCTTGCTCACGCCGCTGCTTAAGCTAGGCCTCCCGAACCTGCGAGGCAAAGACCATGAGCGACGCAACATCCCTCCCTCCAACGACCGTCACCGACAACAACACCGTACAGCTCGACCCGATCGTTTCCAACATCCGCTATTGGGAAGGCAAGATCGCCACCTTGATGCGGCAATACCCCGACATCGAACGCGCCGCGCTGCAGATCGCCCGGCAGGTGCTGGAGCAGGCTGGGCTGCTGAACCTGGATCCCTATCAGGTGTACTGGCACTGGTTCGACTCGGCCAACAGCAGCTCGCGCACCTACACCGGCTGGGAGCATTACGGGCCGCCCAAACAGTCGATGAATCTGGTCGAATTGGTCATGCGTCGCTTCGATCTCGACCAGCAACGCAACAGCGACCTGCTGGCGCAGATGGGCGGCTTCTACCGCATCGGCAAGTCGGCACATGCGTTCAACGAGCACAACGAGATCCGCCTGGATCCGCGCAAGGTGCTCGCGTATTTCTGGCAGATCGATTTCTCTGCGTACTACGCCTCCCGGCTGCGTGGGTTCTGGTTCAACAACCACAGCGTCTATTGCACGGTCTCCAAGCTCAGCATGCTCTGCAACGCCACGCTCAATTGCCAAAGAGGTGTGCTGCGCATCGAAGATTTCATGGAGATATACGCCGTGGTGGTCAACGACTCGAGCAGCCCCTTCCGACCGGAAAAGCTCAGCGGCGATGTGTCGATGGCGTCCTCGACCACCCTGCTCAGCTTCGACATCGAAGGCATCGTCAGCCACACCATGCTGCGGTTTCGCACGAAGGCGGGGCGCGAAATCATCTACTGCGCCATGCAGGATCCGGCCTTCGTCGCCTTTACCGACGCCGAGCAGATGTACACCTGGGTGCAAAGCTATCTGCAGACCGACGACGAGCGCATCCGTTTCGGCCTGCAGTTCCTGCGGCCCGAGCATGACCCGCACGGGCAATGGAACACCCTGCAAGGCCACCTGCGCACAATTGCCAGCACCCCCTGGCGCCAACGCAAGACCCGGCTCAATGTTCAGCAGCAGGTGCTCGATGGTCACGCCTTCAGCTTCCTGACCGACCACTTGCAAGCCGACATGGAGCGCGATGCCCGCTACCTGTTGGTTTCCAACGACCAACTGAGCAAAGGGTTGTGGCTGGGCTATCTGGAAGCCTCGCTCAAGCTGTACGGCATCTTCAGCGTAATGGGCTGGCCCATTGCCGCGCTGTCGATCGCCGCAGGCCTGGGCGCGGTGGGTCTGTACACCGACAAGGCCATCAACGCGGTCGACGAGCGCGAGCGCACCGAGGCCACCCGCGGTGCGGTGCTGCAAGCCTTGAACGTATTCCTCACACTGCCCCTGCTGGGCGATGTCACGTCCTTCGGCGACTACGAAGAAGCCAGCGTGCACATGGAGGTGGAAACCGGCTGGGGAAGTGAACTGGACCTTGCCATCGGCGACGCCGACGACACCTTCAGTACCACCAGCAGCGACAGCCACACCGATTTCGAGCCACTGGAACTGAGCCATCACGATGGCGAATCCAGCGCCTCGGCTTCCAGTGAGCCATCCCCTATCCAAGGCGGCTCCGATCATGCCGATCTGCACGACTGGCGTCCGGCCGTGGTCCGAGGGCGCGACTTCCAGGCCCGAACCCAGGGCGCGCTGAGCGGGTTGTACGTGCGTCTCGGGTCGCAGGTCTACGCCCAGATCCAGGGCGTGTTGTATCGGGTGCGGTATGTGCCATCCCTCAAGCAATGGGCCGTGGTCGATCCGCTCAACCCCTATGCCGCCGATACCTGCATTCCACTGACACTGGATGCCAAGGGTCACTGGCAATCGGGGCAGCGGACCACGTTGGGCTCACCACTGGATGCGCAGCCCGCCATCACCTGGGATGTTCCGCGCACCGAACTGGCCAGCACCGTCGGCCTGCCGCCGTTGGCCACGCCCATCCGGGTAGCCGTGCCCATGGACGGCGTGGAAAAGATCCTGGATCGCTACATGGTTCGCCTCACACCGCGCGGCTCGCTGTTGGCGATGTACGACGCGCAGGAGCAGACCTGGCGCCTCAATCATTTGGGCAACACCGATTACCTGTGGCGCACGCCCGAAGGGCAGTGGCGCAGCGGTGATCGCGGGCAATGGCTGGCGGCGAGCGCTCACACGGCCACACCTCGGGTGATCAAGAGCGTCGTACTGCCGCCACTGCCCGCGCCAGTGGTCAGCGCCCCGGCCATTCCGCAGATGCTGCACTACCTGTGGGTGGGCGAAGCACTGCCTGCGCCCGAGCTGCTCGATAACGTGCTGGCCAATGCCGCAATGATGAAAGGTTGGCGCACCGTTCTGCATGTCGACCTGGACAACCAAGCCTTACTCGACACGCTCGAAGAGCATTTTCGCGGCAAGCCCGGTTTCGAGATCAAGCCACTGGCCGAGCAGGATTTCTACACAGCGCTGCTGGCAGGCGACAGCGGCCCGCAGTACCGCGCCTGCCGCACAGGCCTTGCGAAAAACTACGCTGCCGCCAGCGACGTATTGCGCTACCCGTTGATCGACGCCTACGGCGGCGTGTACATGGACGTGGACAACACCTTTACCGGCGTCCATGACAACCTGCAGTTGCCCGCAGGCCCCGACGACGTACTTCTCGACGACGCCATGGTACTGGCCGACGTGCCCTACAGCGGCTACAACGGGCATGTGTTCGCCAGCCACCCCAACAACCCGGTGCTCAAGGCCGTCACCCGCGCCATGCAGGCGCGTTTCAAGGCCAGGCCGGATTTCTATGCGACGCCCCGGCCCATCCTGGACAAGGGCGCCAGCGCCAGCGAGACGCGCACCTTCTGGCAGTATGTGAAAAACACCTTCGAAATGACCGGCCCGCAGGTGCTCGACGACGTGCTGCGCGAAGCCCGCCCCGACTACTACGACCTGCTGCTGCGCGCCGACCTCAAGCAATCGCTGGGCATCAGCTCGCAGGCCTATGAACAGCGATTGGAAGCCTGCATCGAGCATTACTTCCCGTTTGCCAGCAAAGTGGAGGTGGAAGTGGGCAACCTGCATTCCTGGACGTCTACCCGCTGAATGGAGCCGAAGACACCAGCCCTGCAAACACCCGCCTTCCTCTCTGTGGGAGCGGGGCGGGCAGCCAAGCCCTCCCCTGTGGGAGCGGGTCTCTGCCCGCGAAGAGGCTCCAATTGTCGCTGCACAATCCCGATCCAGCGCTGAATGCACCGACGCCTTCGCGGCTGCACGCCGCTCCTACAGGGGTGCTGTGCACGGCTGGGGCAACAGCAGCGCCCGCACCACCGCCTGCGCGCTTTCAATGCAATGCAACGTCACGCCCAACAACCTCCGATCCGGCGCATCGCACAATTCATTCGCCGACAACTGAGCGCATTCCAGCAACACGCCGAGTTGCGCCAAGGCATCCTCCAGCGCGATGCCCGCATTCACGCTGAACAGCGCCGGCCTGTCTGCGGCGCTGACGCCCACGGGTACGGCTTGGGTTTGGGTAATCTCAACCATGGTCAAAGTCCTTTTGATCGCTTTCGAGCACAGGCGGCCGAACCGCCTGCGCGGTAGGGGTTTCAGCCTCGGCGCCAGAACGGCCACCAGCGTCGCGGTGGTGGTGTGGGCATCTGTGCGTTGCGACGAGCAGCCGCCATTTCGGCACGCTGCTGGGCGAAGCGAGCGGCCAGCGTATCGCCGTCTACGCGTTCGAAGACACCGGGGTAATGGAACAGGGGGTGATCGGGTGGCAGAGGGACGATGGGCGGATCGGGGGTCGGCTTGACCATGGTGGAGCTCCTTTTGCTGTGGAGCTGCCACGTTCGTTTCCAAGCGAATGGGTGGCAGCTGTACGCAGGTTGGAAAACCGGGGCAAAAGGAACCCGGCAGGCGCGAAGCCTCCCGCGCACAGCCGCCATAACGCGAAACGTCAGGCATAAAAAAACGCCTGCAATCACGGTGCGGCGCTGATGCGCCTTTTGCCTTTCGGGTTTCCAAGCCCGGCCGCTGATTTGGCAGCGACAGAAAAAGACTACCTAATCGTCTTGCTGAAGACAACATCTAGTGAGGTAGGCCCCATGCCGAATTGAGCGGCGATGCATGGCGTGTCCAGCCTCTACGGTGAAAGCGTTCCCCCTTCAATATCGAAGGGGGACGTCGACGCGATCTACTCGGGCAAGTTGCTTAGCATGCGCCTTGAATACTGTGTAAAAGGGGGCGCGCAAGCCAGCAGCTGCGAAGCGGCTCACACTATTGTGCGATGAGTACCACTTCTACAGCCGCTGGATAAATGCATTGTTGCTGATTTACAATAAATCAACTACTCCAAACGAACCTAAAATTATCCATCCCCAATCCGAAACCTATGCTTACAGTCACGACTAATCGAGTACACGGGCGGTCATTAGAGAACGTTTCTGTTACTAAACCCCAAGCCCCTACACGTCCGCTTTTAAGCAACCCTCCATCGGCTGCGTAGTATTGAACACCTGCATCATAATTGTTCTTCGCAGTATTGTATGTAATAGACGTTGCTCCGGCATGAAGATCTATCATACACACTCCGATTTCCTTTCGAGCGCTTATGTGAGTGCCTCGCATATCCTGCCACACTAGGTGATCTTCAGGGTACCTAGTTGTTGCACAGTTATACAAAGTCATTGTTGGCGCTCTATACCCTTCTAGCCCAATATCGGTATCTGGTGGAATGCTCTCAAAGTATTCCGTAGTCGCAAGCGTCAACCTACTGAATCCTATAGCGTTTGAAACCGGCGCCGAACCATACAACGCTTGCGCCGTCAGCGAATGTGACCCGACCGCCAGTCCTGTTACGCTCGCCGTCCAAGTTCCACCTGCATCAACAGAAACGACGCCCTTGGAAGTTGCGACGTCGATCAGTTCTACTTGCTGACCGGCAGTTGCGGTACCACTGACAGTCACGCGGCCGTCATACGTCGTGCCTCCCGCACTCACCTCGCCTTTCGAATCCCGAACACTAGTAATCACCGGCCTGATATCCGCTACCGCCTTGACCTTATAAACCTTCGCCGCAAACGTTACCGCGTTCGCCTCCATCTGCGTCCCGTCCAATCCTGCCTTGAACGTAACGGTCAGGGCACTACCATCCTTGAGTTGCTTAAGCTCGGTGATGGGCAGGTTGGTTGGCCAGTAGCCGTCCATTATCCAGGTGGCGTTGACCCTGGAACTGCCCGCGGCCCAGATGGCTTTCGAATATGCCGTACCGTCGCTCTTGGTACCGCTCAGGGTCAACCACACGGCTTGCCCTTCGGCTATCAACGGCCATACGCCCACGTGTAGCGTCGCAGCAGATGCGCTGGACACATCGAACTCCGGCCCGGCGCCAGCGTTCGCAGCTTCCTGAATGGTCAACTGGCTCAACGCCGTAGCCGGCAACGCCTGCACCTGCAATGTCAATACCTCCGACACCGGCCTGACCGTGCCATCCTGGCTCACTGCGTAGAGCACCTGCACCGCTTTGCCCAGCGATGTAGCAAGCACATCAGCAGGAATAGACCCCTGAGCCTCACCCGCCACGCTGACGGTAATGTATGAAACCGTCTTGTCGACATTCCCCGGCAAGCGCCAGAACGGCATGACGATATCGCCCACTCGCAGCCGCGCATCGCGCAGCACGAAGTTCGCCGTGTTTGCGTCTGCGGTACCTGGTTTGACCGGGCTCCATGAACTGACCGGCGCGCCGCTGTAGTCATGAATCTCGGGCGCCGGCCACGTCTGGCTCGCGGCATCCTGCACCGAGATCAGCACACTTCCGGATACACCGGTGGCGCCCGCCGTGGGGATCAACTCGTACCCAACGTTGACGGAACCGTTGAGGTTGGGGTCCACGTAGCGGGTCTTGTCCACCCAGAAGCTCAACTCGCCTACCGCAGCAATCGGCAGTTCCAGCGGCGGCGCAATGCTGGCGCTTGGGCCATCCCAGTGCAGTCGCGCCTTGCCGCCGATGTACAGCGGCGAACCCACGGTGACCTTCACGGTGATGCCACCGGCAATCAGATCGGCAGGGTCCAGCACATCGCCAGGCTTCAACGCCGGGCTGAAGGTCGGCTCGGGCAGCAAGGCGCCCGCGCCGACCACGGTCAAGGCCAACGCTGGCGAGCGATATACGGTGCCATCGGCTTGGGTGACGGTGTAGGACACGTCCAGCGTGCCGCCGATCAGGTTCGTGGCATGCACCTTCGACACCTGGAACGTGATCGGCCCACCCGCACTGCTACTGTCAATGGGTCGCTGCTGTTCATGATATTCCGTGCCATTGGCGCCTATGCCACTCCAAATCAGGGTAACGGTGCTGCCGCTTGCAAGCAGCGGGTTGGCCAATACGGTCACTTCGATGGAGGCTTCGCCGATGGCCTCCGGCGCCAGCGTGCCGCCGGAGGCACGCGGCACTTCGGGTGCCTTGAGTTCGTTGCGGGTACCCACTACGCCGAACGTGGAGCCGCTGGAACTCTTCGTCGCCCCACCGGCGGCAGGAATTGCCGTGTAGTACACGTACGCCTGGCTGTCGATCAGCACTTCGGCAACGTCCTTGGGCACTTGAAAGTTGAGGAAGCGATTGGTGCCCAGCTGCAGCGCTGGGGTGCTGTAGTCTTGAAAAGGGCCTTGAACGGGGCGCCCGGTCCAGTGCACGACGATGTTGTCGGTGGCGGCAATGTCCGGATAACGGTTGACCCGTACCTCGACCTGCCCGTCGGTAATGTCGTCGATGAGCAGGTCGCCGCTCTGGGTGCCTTCCACGGTCGGTTCAGGCAACGAGCCACGCGCATACACGGTGGTCAGCACGCTGGGGCTGTAGCGCGAATAGTTCTGCACCTTGTCGCGGATGCTGTAGCGCACCACCAGATCGGTGCCGGGCCGGTCGACGATCACACTGTTGGGCACGGTAACTGTGATGCTGCGATTCAGGTCAGCGGTGACCAGCGGGCCGTACGGCACCACCGTGCCGGCCCAGAACAGCGAAATGACATCGCCGACACTCTGATGGGTGTACTGCTCGATGGTCACGGCCAGGTCGCCCACGGCGCTGGCGTCGGTGATGAGATCCGGCACACCGTAGGGCAGCGCAAGGCCGGGGTTGAGCGAGGGGTCGGTGGCGTCCGGTGGTTCGGGTGGATTGCCGGGAACGGTGAGCTTGATCGGGACGGCCAGGGTCTGTGAAGAGCGCTCGTTGCCGGAAACGTCGCGCACATGGTAGTGAACGCTGGCCTCGACGGCGTCGGGCGCAACATAGAAAGGGTCGACGATCAAGGCAAGGGTGGCACTGGGGTCGGTCACCTCGGCGTAATCGATGTACTCGTCGTTCCAGTACAGGGTAACGATGTCATCCTGAGCAATGCTGCCATAGGGCGGGACACGTACGGGCACACCTGCCTGGGCATCTTCCTTGTTGACGCCGCCATGGGACTCCATGGGGGGCACGATAGGCGCGTAGACATAGGGATCGGGGGGCACGCCACCGTGTCGTGCGTCATGATTGAAATGGTCGTTGGCGTGGGTGGCTTTGCGAATGGCGCGCAATAATGAACGCGGTGGATTTTTCATGATGGTTCACCTCAGGTGCAGTGGGGACTCGCGCATGAAACAAGGGCCGCAATCGCACGGCCAGGCTGGTTTGCTTCGCAGGCAGGCAGCCGCCTGCCTGCGAAGGTTCAGGCTTCTACAAGTCCAGCGCGAAGCAACGCACGAACACCGAAGCGGAGGGACCACCCGTGCCGTAGGCGTTTTCAATGGAGTACACCGCAGTTACCGAGCCTTGCCCAATGGGCTCGTTCACCCACTTCTTGGAGAAGTACGAGGCCGGGATCTGGAAGTCGTGATGCTTGACGGGACCGCCTGGCAGCTGGATGTCGTCGCGCGTCAATGTGTAGTCCAGCTCGAGCTTGGTGTTGGGTGTCTCGATGCCTGCACCGGTAAGGCCTTCATACCCCTGCAGCGTGAGGCTGATCTTGTCGCCTTCGGCCACGTTGGCGTAATCCAGCAGCACCTGGAGTGGCGTACCGTCCTGCAGCTGCGCCTTGTTCAAGGAGTTTTGTGCCTGCCTGCGCTCCGTGAACTCTCCGGCAGGCAACCCGCCGGGTCCGCCGGGCAGCAAGTCCTGAGAAATAACCTGTACGTCCTTGGCAAACGACAGGGCTTCGTTGGTCGCCGATGGCGTGCCTGGTGTTGTACGCGCCACGGTGTAGTGGACAGCTTTCACACCAGGCCCTTTGGCCTTCATTTCAGCCGAAGTTGCAGTGATTTCCAGCGGTAATTTGGCGGCGATGTCGCCGGTCAGTATGGTTTTCCTGTTCGCCAGCGCAGTGCCGCCCCAATAAACGGTGATGACATCGTTGGCCTCCAGATAGTCGCTATCAGCCGGGGGAGTGGCGGTGGTGTCGGCGAAGTAGGGAACGAGGACCTTGGCGTCGTGCTGCAAGTCAGCGTTGTCGATGATATCCACAGCACCACTGTCCGCCTCGACCGTGACTACCCTCAACAGATCATTTTCCGGAGTATCAGGGTCGGGGTCAGGGCCGGCGGGTAGGGTGATATCCACCAGCACAGGGTTGGGTCCTGAAGTAGCCATTTTTGCGGGGCCACGATAGATTTCGTAGTACCCCTGTGCGGTGTACTGCTGTGGTGACCCCGTACCCCCACCGTTGGCAACGAAGGCATACGGCAGGTCGAACTCCAGCACAAAGGGATTGCCGAGGTCTGCCGTGCCGATGCGCAGTCTCGAGGTACCTGAGGTACCGAGGTAGAAAATCACTTCGTCGCCGGCGGCAGCCTTGGGGATTTCCGGAATTTTCACGTGAACCGGTGTGCGCGCATCGGCTTCGCTGATCAGGCCGTCATTGCTGAACAGCGCGATGTCGGGTAGAGCCAGATCACTGTCCACCGGCGCATCGCTCACCAGAATGCCTAGTGCAACTTCGTCTGTGCGACCTGTACTGTTATTGCCCGCCAGATCGGTGACCGTGTAACCGAAGTAGCGTACGCCGTCGTTCATGGCTTGCAACTCGGCCAAGGGGATTTCAAGCTCCAGGTCCAGGCTTGCGCCGCCTGGGGGCACCTGCTTCTGCGCCAATGGCATGAGCAGTTGAGTTCCTCCTGATGTTGCTCTGTAATAGGGCTTGACGAGGTCAGCATCTTCCATGTCGTAGTAGTCTGGCAGCATTACCTTGAGTACCGGGCCGCCGGAAGTGCCCGCAACCAACTTGTTCAGGGTCACACCCTCTCGAATCACATCCGCCGCGAAGATCAGCTGTGGCATCAACGCCCCACCGGGCGGTTTGCGGTCGATACGCAAAGGGATCGGCGGATAGCCTCGAATGACGTTGTTACCGGTATCCTCCATTTCGTAGGTAACCTGGTGTGTATCGTGAGGCAGGTCGGCGGCGAACTCGCGCACGTAGCCAATACCTACTTCTCCAGGGCCCGCCGGGGCAACATCGATAGGCGAATTGTCGAGTATCAAGCGGATTGGGCTGCCAGCGGGGAAGCTCGTGTGGTGTGGAATGAAGATCTTGAATGGACTGTTATTCAGGCTTGCCGGGATCAAGTTTTCCGGGTGCCCAGGAATTGCGTCAGGTACTGAAGCGGGTGGAGCATCATCGACCAAGATGCCCATGCCTGCCCGCAGGCTGGCCGAGCGCTTGCTGGGCGACGCCGGGTCTGGTCGGCCTTTTTTATGAATCGTGTACACCGTGACGGCTGCGTCTGCCGGACGCGCGCTTGACGCTTTAAAAGTCGCGTTGGACGTTCCCATTTTTCAATCTCCATGACTCAACTGATGTAGACCAAAACGCGCGGCGTGAATAAGCATTTTCATAACGGCTGCTGATGATAGGTTATTTGCACGCTACAAGTTTCGGCGCGGTTCCGTGCGAGGCGTAATTGGCCTGACGCCCTATTCAAGCTAGCACCGACTAGAGTCATTTCAATGTTTAATCCTGGATAATTCTGAAAATTATTATTCAACTAGATGACGCGCGTTTTGCAACTACACTGCCACTTCGTAAAGTGCACTCCCAAGTGATTTTTGAATAAACAAGTTCAAAGGTGGTCGTAATGAAAACTATTATTCATGGTGATATCAAGTGGCGCCCGTTGCTGAGCGCTGCCGTCGTATTAAGTGTATCCGGCGAGGTAATGGCAGCCGTGGTGGATGGCCCCTACTCCACCGGCAGGGTCAATTCCGGCTCACCGGTGGAGGAATGGTCGGTACTGCGAGGCGGTTCGCTGTTCGTCACCCCCGGTGGCCAAACGCTGGACATTGGCCTGCGGATCGGCAGCACGGCTGGACTGGAAGGCGCCACGGTCACCGCGCGCACACGTTTCGAAGCCTTGCGCTTGGACGCTTCCACGGCCACGGTGGCCAATAGCGTGCTCAGCGCATCTTCAGCCACCGGTATCACGATGGTGGCCGGTGCGCCCGCCGTCTTGACGCTGACCAACAGCATGGTCACCGGCTTCGGACGAGGCATCCAGGCCAGCACGGGGGCCGTGGTGAACATCAGCGGTTCGCAGATATCCGGCACCGATGATGGCCGCGTGGAGCCTTATTTGGGTGGGGTGGGTGTGTCGGCGCTGTCATCGGACATGAGCCTGGTGCAGAGCAGCGCCACGGGCGCCAACCACGGTGCCACATTGATCGCCAACGGTGGCGGCAGCGGCACACCGCGTGCAGCCACCAACCTGGCACTCGATGGGTCTAGCCTGCAGGGTACCCGGGGCAGCGCGGTGTTGGTCGGGGCCACCTTGTACCCGTTGGCAACGGACGGAACCCTGAGCCTGGCCAACGGTTCCAGCCTCACCGGTGGCAATGGCTTGGCGGTGGAAGTGACGCAAGCGTCGACTCTGGACCTGCGCGTGGCGGCCAGTGCGTTGAACGGCGGCTTGAGCCTGGCAGATGCCTCGCAGGTGACTGCCGATCTGGGCCAGGGCAGCAGCCTCACCGGCGATGTGCTGCTTGGCGGTGCAAGCACGTTGAACATGGTGACCCGCGAAGCCAGTACGTTAACCGGCAATGCCCTGCTCACCGGCGGTTCACGCCTGGACCTGAGCCTGGAGGAAAGCAGCTGGACCGGCGACATGAGCGTCGGCGAAGCCTCGCAGGCCCAGCTTGACCTGGGCAACAGCCGCTTGACCGGTAACGTCATGGTCGTCGATACCTCCACGGCGACCATGACGCTGGATGCAAGTACCTGGGAAGGCAATGGCCAAGGTCTTCTGAACCTGAACCTGAATCGGGCTTCGACCTTCGATGGCCAGTTGAGCCAGGCAGGCGATGTCAGTCTGGCTGGCGGTTCCCTGTGGAATATGACAGGCGACTCGCAGATTGCCAGCCTGGCCATGAACGGCAGCAGGGTGGCGCTGGGTGGCAGCAGCAGCGCCTATCGAACCTTGCAGACCGGCAGTTTGAGCGGCAGTGGCGTTTTCGACCTGAACACCGACCTGGGCACCGTACAGGGTGATCGCCTGGTGGTGACCGGCGAGGCCGCAGGCAGTCACGAGCTGACTATCCGCAACAGCAGCAGTGGCGTCGACCCGGCGCCGGGCACGACCCTGACCGTGGTGCAGACCGGCGGCGGCCCCGGCACCTTCGCCGTACTGGGCGGCCAAGTCGATGCGGGCACCTACGTCTACGATTTGCAGAAGCAAGGGCAGGACTGGTTGCTGGTGCAGCGAGGGGTTGTCGATCCAGTGGATCCAGGAGGTCCGGTGGACCCCGTTACCCCTGTAGATCCGGTAGACCCTGTTATCCCTGTAGACCCGGTGGATCCGGTAGATCCCGTGGCGCCCATCGATCCGGTCATCCCGATCGATCCTGGAGACGGCGGTGGGCCTGTCGTCACCCCCGGTGCGCGTTCGGTAATCGGGATGTTCAGCGCCGCTCCCACGGTGTGGTACGGCGAGCTCGCCACCCTGCGCAGCCGCATGGGTGAACTGCGACTGGGCCGTGGTATCAGTGGCGCCTGGGTGCGCACCTACGGCGGCCAATACAACCTGTCGGCAGCGGCTGGCGTGGCGTACAAACAACGTCAGCACGGCGTGAGCTTCGGCGTCGACGCCCCCCTGCCTGCTGGCAATGACCAGTGGGTTGTGGGCGTGATGGGGGGCTACAGTCGCTCCGACCTGGACCTGGCCGCAGGCACTTCCGGTGAAGTCGACAGCTACTACCTGGGCCTTTACAGCACCTGGCTGTCCGAAGGCGGCTACTACGTGGACGGCGTGGTCAAGCTCAACCGGTTCCAGAACAAGTCCGACGTGCGCGTCAGTGACGGCAGCCGTACCGGTGGCAACTACGACAACCACGGTGTAGGTGCCTCGCTGGAGGTGGGCAAGCACATAAAGCTTGCCAACGACTGGTACCTGGAGCCCTTTGCACAGATGTCTGCGCTTTGGGTGCAAGGTGAGCACTACGATCTCGACAACGGCATGCAGGCGCGCAGCAACGGCGCCGATTCATGGCTGGGCAAGGTAGGTACGCATGTCGGGCGTAACTTTCCCTTGGCCAATGGCGGCCTGGTGCAGCCTTACATCAAAGTCGCGGCGGCCCATGAATTTGCCGATGCCAACCGGGTCAGGGTCAACGCCAACCGCTTCACCAACGACCTCTCGGGCACTCGCGGCGAGTTTGGCGCTGGCGTGATCGCGCAGATCTCCGACAGCCTGCAGTTGCATGTCGATTTCGACTACAGCAATGGTGAAAACATCGAGCAACCCTGGGGGGGCAGTTTGGGCGTGCGTTATGCCTGGTAGGCATTGTGCCGGTAAGGTCTGTCGTTGTGGGACGCGTCTTACCTATGCATGATTCGGACGCGTCCTACAGATATTAAAGCTTCATGAACCTAAGCTTGCGACCCGCAATTGCCCTACGGCAAATCCTACGGTTGCATCGCAAGGTTCTCCATCATGAGCAGGTTTGTTTCACGTTTCATCGTGCCCGGCGGCCTCGCTGCCGGGCTTTTCATTCTCGACAGCGCCGAAGTGGCGGCAGCACGTGATCTTGTCGGGCCAGGGGACGCCCTGGTGATCTACCCAGGCACCGCGGTCACCGACTGGCGGCTGCGCGAAGGCGCTTCTCTTTACGTCAACGGCGCGCAAACCCTGGGCATCGAGGTCGCCATCGGTTCCTCGTTGCGCACGCAAAACGCGCAGATCAATGGCGGCGCTGGTGTCGGCATCAGGGTCGCTCAAAGCACCGCCAGCATCACCGGTAGCACAGTGGTCAGCACCGGCCATTACGCGCTGATCGCCAGCAACGGCAGCGAGGCCAGTGGCGCCCAGGTCAGTGTGATCGACAGCGTGCTGCTGGGCAGCGGTAGCGGCGTCTCGGCCAACTACAACAACGCTATCACGCTGGCCAACACCCAAGTGCTGGGCCGTACGGCGAACGACAGTTTGCTCAAAGGCGGCAACGGGATATTGATGCTCAGTGGTGACATCAATGTCACTCAGGGCAGTGACGTGGTTGGCGAGCAGCACGGTGCGGTGTTGACCATGGACACCTTCGTGCCCGTACCGCGGGCCAGCAACCTGATCGTGGATAACTCCCGCGTCGAGGGCAAGGCCGGCGCGGCAATTGCCGTGCAGACGCGAAACGCTTCACCGGTCGAAGCCTCGATCATCGTGCGCAACGGGGCCACCCTGGTCGGCGGCGACGGCGTGATTCTGCAAGCCGGTGCCAATACCACGGTGGATTTCACCGCTGCCAATACGGACTTGACCGGTGACATTCAGATCGACGCGGATTCGACCACTGCCATCACCCTGCAAGACAACGCCCGCCTGACTGGCACCATGACCGGCGTGTCCAGCCTGGCCGTCGACAGCGGCGCATTGTGGCGCATGACCCAGAGCGCCAGTTTGGGCACCGTGAGCATGAACGGCGGGCGCATAGACCTGGGCGGTACGTCGGGTGCCTTCCGCGAATTGACCCTCAGCAGCCTCTCCGGCAGCGGCACCTTCGGGCTGGGCACCGACTTGGCCGCAGGCCAAGGCGACACCCTGGTCATCACCGGTCAGGCCACCGGTGACCATTTGCTGGCCATTCAGAACACCGGTACCGACGTCGCCGAAGGGCAAGACCCGCTGACCGTGGTGCAGATCGGAGGCGGTGACGCTCGTTTCGCCGCGCTGGGCGGCCAGATAGACCTGGGCACCTTCGTTTACGACCTGAAGCAAACAGGTAACGATTGGCAGCTGGTGCAGCGCCCCGGTAACGTGGTGACCCCAGGCACCGCGTCGGTCATCGGCTTGTTCAGCGCTGCGCCCAGCGTGTGGTACGGCGAGCTGAGCACCTTGCGCAGCCGCATGGGCGAGCTGCGCATGGGCAAGGCCGAGGGCGGCCTTTGGACACGGGCCTACGGCAATAAGTACAACCTGTCGGCGAGCGGCGGCGTGGCGTACGCACAGCAGCAGAACGGTTTCAGCCTGGGCGCGGACGCCCCGTTGGTGGTGGACAACGGCACCGCCTTGGTCGGTGCCTTGGTCGGCTACAGCAAGTCCGACCTGGACCTCAAGGGCGGCACCTCGGGCGAAGTGGACAGCTTCTACCTGGGTGTCTACGGCACGTGGCTGGGCGATGACGGCTATTACGTCGATGCATTGGCCAAGCTCAACCGCTTCCAGAACAGCTCCGAAGTGCGCATGAGCGACGGTACCGGCAGCCGAGGCAACTACAGCCATCATGGCATCGGTGCCTCGCTGGAAGCAGGCCGACGAATTACTGTAACTGAAACCGTTGCTGTCACGCCCTTCGCCCAAGTGTCGGCTTTGAAGGTGCAGGGGCAAGGTTACACGCTGAACAACGGCATGCAAGCCGACGGCAACCATGCCGACTCGCTGCTGGCCAAGGCCGGTGCCAAGCTCAGCCAAACGCTTGCGCTGGATACCGGCGGCACCTTCGAGTACTACGCCAAGGCCGCCTTGGCCCACGAGTTCGCCAGCAACAACCAGGTCAAGGTCAACGGCAATCGCTTCACCAACGACCTGTCCGGCAGCCGCGGCGAATTCGGTGTGGGCCTGGCCGCGCAGATGTCCGACCGCTTGCAGTTGCACACCGAGTTCGACTACGCCAAGGGTCGCAACCTGGAGCAACCCTGGGGCGTGAACGTCGGCCTGCGCTACAGCTTCTGATTCCGCAAAGGCGGGCAACAGTGGTGAATGCGCTGCTGTTGCCCCAGCCATTGCACAACGCCCTGTACCGCTTCTTCAGAAGCATGGGCACCTGCGTGGCGAATAGATCTGCCGTATTTGCAAGGCGCAACTAACGCATGTAAAGCCACGCTCTGAAATTTCAACGCAATGTTGAATAATATTTTTTACAGCCGTATGCAAAGTACAAAAATATACTAACTTTCATTGGTTTTTCGCATTCGGTGGCCAAACGTGAAAAACCGATATCCCACATGGGTTTGCGTGCGAAAACTTACTTGGTTTGTGACTCTTCGAGCTGTTTGCACTTTCCAGTTTTCAAGACTAACTTTTCCTCTCGGGCGAGTGTTGTTTAATTGCTCGCCTCTCCACTCTTCGATATTCCCTCAACTTCCCCGAGGTGATCCATCGTGAAAAATCCACCGCGTTCATTATTGCGCGCCATTCGCAAAGCCACCCACGCCAACGACCATGTCAGCCACGGCGCTCGACACGGTGGTGTCGCTCCCGACCCCAATGTCTACGCACCCCTGGTGCCTGCCGTGATCTCCCATGGCGGCATCAACAAGAGCGACTTCGACGGCGGTCTGATCACGGTGCTCGTGGAGCCCTATGTCGGCATTGCCCTCAATGATGTCATCAGCCTGTATTGGGACGACGATTACATCGACTACACCACGGTCACCGACATCAACACCGCCCAGGCACTCGTTGCAGACGCCTACTACATTCCCCTGGACGCACTCGAGGCGTCGCTGCACTACCACGTCGAGGATCCGGTCGGTAACGAGCGCGCCTCGCAGTCGCTGGTGGTACCGATCAAGTTGACGGTGCCCGGCGATCCACCCGAGCCGCCGGACGCGAGCGATCCTTCGCTGAACCCCAATCTCGATCTGCCCTATGGCGTGCCGGCGGTGATCTCCGATGTCAGCCAGGTGGGTGATCTACCGGTGACCATCCAGCCCTACACCCACCAGAGCGAGGGCGACATCATCACCTTGCTGTGGGCCGGCACGGCGGTTCACTACGGCCCGCTGCAGACCAGTGACCTCAACCGCAGCATCACCGTCACCGTGCCCAACAGTGTGATCGCCGGCCGACCAGGCAACGACCTGGTGGTGCGCTACAGCATCCGCGACAAGGTGCAGAACTTCTCGCGCTACAGCCCCAGCGTGCTGACCACCGTGCACGCCACCGGCACCCTGCCCGAACCGACCGTAGAGGGCACCCAGACCGGCGACCTGCACCTGGACACCATCACCGACGGTCTGGTGGAAATACGGGTCAATCGCTACGCGAACATCGCGGTAGACGACAACATTGTCGTGCATTGGAGCGGCCGGCCGGTGCAGGGGCCCTTTCAGGACTACAGCACCCCGGCTCAGCAGCTGGGCACCAATCGCTTCCTCAACTTCCAGGTGCCCAAGGACGTCGCGGCCGTGCTGATCGACAGCCAGGCGTACGTGTACTACACCGCTACGCCTTCAGCCGGTGGCGCCACGAAGACCTCCTACGGTTCAACCTTCGGCGTGATCGGTACCCGCAACGAACTCCAGGCCCCCGAAGTGCCACGAGCCTCCGGCGGCACGCTGGCGCCGGAGGCCATCGGCGAAAGCACCGTGGAAGTCATCGTTCCTGCCAACCCACTGCTGGTCGGTGGCAGTGTGGTGACCTTGATCTGGAGCGGCAGTGGGGCTGCAGGGGCGGTGTACTACGAGCAGCAGCGCCCAGTGGACAGTGGCAACGCCGGTGGGCCGCTGAGCCTTCGGGTGCCCAAGGAAAAGGCACTGGAGTTGGTCGGCGGTACGTTGGAGGTGTCTTATACAGTCAAGCAGGTCGACGGCACCGTTTACCCTTCGCCAGCGTTGGCCTTGACCGTGGTCGGCGCGGGCGCCTTGCTGCCCGAGCCGACCTTCAGCCCGGCGTTGAAGCCTGGCGATGTGCTGGACCCCGCCGATCTGATTGCCGGCGGCATCACCGTAAAGGTCACCGTGGGTTCGCCGCTGTACATCGGCGGCAAGGCGCGACTGCACTGGGATGGCCCAAGCGCCAGCATTGCGCCGCCGCTGGAACTGCCGATTGCTGCGGTAGGCGAGTTGAGCTTCTGGGTGGACAAGACCCGCTACGTGGACCCCAACCTCAACGGTTCCGTCAACGTCGGGTACGAGTTGATCCCCACGGCGGGCGCCACCGGTGTGTCCGAAAGTGTGCTGATCTCGGTGCAGGATGCCGCGAGCCAGACGTGGCCGGCGCCCGAAATTCTCGATTACACCGGCGCGCCGGTCAGTTCATGGAGCCCGGTCAAACCAGGTACCTCAACGGCGAACACGGCGACCTTCGGGGTGCGCGACACGCGGCTGCAGGCGGGCGATATCATCACGGTTTTATGGCGCCTGCCAGGGAATGTCGACAAGACGATTTCGCCCATCTATGTAAGCCCCGCGGGTCAGGCGTGGCGGTCCATTCCTGCTGATGTGCTTGCGGCTTCGCTGGGCAAATCGGTAGAGGTGTCTTACGCGGTCAGCCAGGGTGGCGCGGTCAGACCGGTGTCCGCGGTGTTGAATTTGCGCATGGGAGCGATGCCAGCGACGGCGCTGAGAGAACTGGTGATCTTGCAGGCTGCCGGTGGTGGCACCGGTACGGACTTCGACGTCGGCGCGCTGATTGGGGATGCCTCGGTTCGCGCAGGCGACTGGCCGCTGATAGGTGTAGCACAACGCGTATGGTGGACGCTGACGGGAACCAGAACGGATGGTAGGGCTTATAGCAAGGACCTGTTGCCCCCTGCGACGGCGGTGGATGCGACTTGGAAGAACCAAGGCAGCAAGACGGTCTCGGTGCCGATGGCGGACCTGAAGGGATTGAAGGATGGCAGTGAGCTGACGGTAATGCTGAAGGTGACGTTCGATGGGGAGACGCAGCAAGCGTATGCGCATTCCTTCACTGCGCGCGTTTACACGGTGAAGTCGGTGGCGGACACGAGGCCGGTGATTACCAGCGTGCGGGATTCAAAAGGAGAGGTGAGCGATGGCGGTTCAACGCTGGATGCGCAAGTTACTGTGACTGGTACGGCCGGCGCGAATGGAGAGGTGGAGCTGTTCGATGGAACGACGTCCAAGGGTAACGCTCCTGTCGATGCCGGAGGTAATTGGACAACAGTCATGTCGGGGCTGGCGGTGGGTGCACATTCGCTGACGGCAAAGGCATTGTATGGTTCGGGGCACGCCTCAAACGCTGTAGGGTTTGATCGGGTGCAGCTTCCAACCACCGAGGATTTTGAAAACGTTACTCATGGCGAATTTACAGTATTAAATCGACCTGCAATGACTATCCGGGTTGTGCAGGGACATGCTAGAGCTTACGCGCCAACTAGTCCGATTAGCCCCATGATTACAGGCACTTACATAGGGCTTGCTGCTGCAAACAGTGGTGTAAATACCGTGACAATAGATTTTATAGGGGAAGCAAAGGTGGTAGAGTTAGGATGCTTGTGGAGACGGGGCTCCACCGTCCTAACCTATTACGACGCATCGAATAGCGTCATTGGAACGGTAAATCTTCCTTTCACCAATGACAGTGACGGTCTTCAAAGGTGGGTTGTATCACCACAGTCGACGCTACTTATAAAAAAGATCACTCTTTCCAATACCGGCCCAGCATCGCCTTATACGTACCCTATAACTTATTTTGACAATATAAGTATTACTTATTAGCAAGCTATGCACCGCTTCTCCCAGTTCTGAATACGTCCAGAGCTGGGCGAGGCGCTGTTGAAATGTTCAAGCATTAGCGTGACCCCCTTCGACGCTGCATGTATGCGTCCGATTGCCGAATAGGTTTTAAGGAGTATAATGACAAACATGTTCAATCAGATGCTTGACGTGCCTCCAGCTTTAATGAAAGGGGGCAATTGCTGATTTAGGTGGGCCCATCATGCATCCTGCTCAGGAAGGTATGGGGCCTACCTCACTAGATGTTGTCTTCAGCAAAGCGATTAGGTAGTCTTTTTCAGCCGCTGCCAAATCAGCGGCCGGGTTTGGTCACCCGAAAATATCAAGGCGCACAAGCGCCCCATGAGCAATGTCGGCGTTTTTTCATGCCTGCTGCAATGCTTCATGGCGGCTGTGCGCGGGAGGGCTTTGGCCCTGCCGGGTTCCTTGATTCCCGGTTGACCAACCTGCGTTACAGCCGCCACCCATTCGTTTGGTCACGAACGTGGCGACTCCACTAATCAAGGGAGCTCCACCATGGTCAAGCCGACCCCCGATCCGCCCATCGTCCCTCTGCCACCCGATCACCCCCTGTTCCATTACCCCGGCGTCTTCGAACGCGTCGACGGCGATACCCTGGCCGCTCGATTTGCCCAGCAGCGTGCCGATCTGGCGGCTGCTCGTCGCAACGCACAGATGCCCACACCACCACCGCGACGCTGGTGGCCGTTCTGGCGCCGAGGCTGAAACCCCTACCGCGCAGGCGGTTCGGCCGCCTGTGCTCGAAAGCGATCAAAAGGACTTTGACCATGGTTGAGATTACCCAAACCCAAGCCGTACCCGTGGGCGTCAGCGCCGCAGACAGGCCGGCGCTGTTCAGTGTGAACGCAGGTATTGCGCTGGAGGATGCCTTGGCGCAACTCGGCGTGTTGCTGGAATGTGCTCAGCTGTCGGCGAATGAATTGTGCGATGCGCCGGATCGGAGGTTGCTGGGCGTGACGCTGCATTGCATTGAAAGCGCGCAGGCGGTGGTGCGGGCGCTGCTGTTGCCCCAGCCGTGCACAGCACCCCTGTAGGAGCGGCGTGCAGCCGCGAAGGCGTCGGTGCATTCAGCGCTGGATCGGGATTGTGCAGCGACAATTGGGGCCTCTTCGCGGGCAGAGCCCGCTCCCACAGGGGAAGGCTTGGCTGCCCGCCCCGCTCCCACAGGGGGTGTGTGCTGCATGTCGAGGCTGGGTAGAGGGGGCCATTCACCGCATGGCCCCGTCATTCACCCACCTTTGTCCCGGTGTTGAGCCATGCCTTATTACGCTATAATCCCCGCCTTTCGCCGCCCGCCGTGCCCGATCACCGCGCGCGCACCCATTCCGCTCAAAGAGGCTAGACCCTTGGCATTGACGATTCTTGGCCTGTCCGGCGCCCTTAGCCATGACCCTTCCGCGGCGCTGTACATCGACGGCAAGCTGATTGCCGCCGCCGAAGAAGAGCGCTTCGTGCGCGACAAACATGCAAAGAACCGCATGCCCTACGAATCGGCCAAGTTCTGCCTGGAACAAGCCGGCATCAAGCCGTCGGACGTCGATGTGGTGGCGATTCCGTTCGCGCCGATCAGTCTGTTCGGCAAGGCCCGTTGGCACTACGCCAAGCGCTACTGGTATGCCCCGGACCGCGCCCTCGATGCGCTGCTGATGGGCAACCGCCGCTACAAGCGCTACCGCAACAAGATCGTCTTCTGCCTCGAGCAACTGGGCTTCGACGCGAAGAAGATCAAGATCGAACCGGTCGAGCATCACCTGGCGCATGCCTCCAGTGCCTACCACTGCTCGGGCTTCCAGGAAAAAACCGCGATCCTCGGCATCGACGGCAAGGGTGAGTACGCCACCACCTTCTTCGGCTACGGCGAGAACGGCAAGATCCACAAGATCAAGGAGTTCTTCGACCCGGATTCGCTCGGTGGCCTGTATGGCGCGATCACCGAATTCCTCGGTTTCGAAATGCTCGACGGCGAGTTCAAGGTCATGGGCATGGCGCCCTATGGCGACGCCAGCAAGTACGATTTCTCGCGCCTGGCCTCGTTCGAGAACGGTGAGTTGGTGATCAACACCGACTACGCCAACGTCATCGGCCTGCGTCGTTATAAAGAGAAGGGCAAGGGCTTCTATTTCTCGCCCAAGCTGATCGAATGGCTGGGCCCCAAGCGCGAAGGCGACATCGCCGACGAGCCGTACATCCACTACGCGGCCAGCATGCAGGCGTTGTTCGAAAAGCTCGCCCTGCAGATGATCGACCACTACCTGGGCGACGTGCTCAAGCAGACCGGCAAGCTGGCCTTCGCCGGCGGCTGTGCGCTGAACGTCAAGCTGAACCAGAAGATCATCGCCCGCCCGGACGTGAAGGAGCTGTTCGTGCAGCCGGCTTCCGGCGACGCCGGTACGGCGGTGGGCGCGGCGGCCTACGTGTCCCATGCCCGCGGCGTGCCGGTGGAGAAAATGGAGCACGTGTACCTGGGCCCGTCCTACACCAACGAAGACGTGATCGCTGCCTGCGCGCGTCATCCGAACAAGCCCAAGGGGCGCATGTTGGGCAACATGCCCAAGCAGATCGCGCAGATCATGGTCGACGGCAACCCGGTGGCCTGGTTCCAGGGGCGCATGGAATTCGGCCCCCGCGCCTTGGGTGGTCGTTCGATCATCGGCTGCCCGAGCGTGCCGGGCGTGGCTGACCGCATCAACCACCAGATCAAGTTCCGCGAGCGCTGGAGGCCTTTCTGCCCGTCGATGCTCGACACGGTCGCCCCGCAGATGATCAAGATCGACCATCCGGCGCCGTTCATGACGTTCACCTTCGAGGTGGCCGAGGAGTGGAAAACCCGCGTACCGGAAGTGGTCCACGAAGACGGCACCTCGCGCGCCCAGGTGCTCAAGCGCGAGTACAACCCGCGCTACTACGACATGATGAAGGCCCTGGAAGAGCTGACCGGCAACGGCGTGTCGTTGAACACCTCGCTCAACCGTCGTGGCGAGCCGATGATCTGCTCGCCCACCGATGCGTTGAACATGTTCTACGGCTCGGACCTCGAGTACTTGGTCATGGAGGACATTCTGGTGGTCAAAGAGGGTGCTCAAGCCTATGACGCGCTCGACTGAGCGTCATGTGCTGCAGTTCTGCCACGGCTATGACGGGCCGTTCCTCGACTGTGCCCGTCAGTACGCCAGCCTGTTCGTTGGCCGTGGCTACCGGGTGACCACCGTGTTCCTGACCGGTGCGGCCGACGCCCAAGTGGCCGCTGGCTGCGAGAGCGACGAAGTGTTGTTCATGGAATTCAGTTCCAAGGCCATCCGTGGGCTGAAGCTGGACGCCATCCGCGAACTGCGCAAGATTACCGCCACTCGCAAGTTCGCCTTCTGCATCGCGCACCGGTTCAAGCCTATCTATATTGCCCTGCTCGGCACTTCGCTGCCGGTGATCGGCGTGCACCATGCGTTCGGCGACTATCAGCGTCGTTCGCGACGGGTATTTGCCCAACTGTTCCGCAAGCGCTTGAGCCTGCTGGGTGTCTCCGATGCGGTACGCGACGACATGCGCCGCTGCCTGCCCGGCTGGGCGCCCGAGCGGATCGCCACGCTGTACAACCGTTTGAACACCTTTACCTTGCAGCAACAATTGCTGCCTGCGGCCGAAGCGCGCCAGGCGCTGGGCCTGGCGCCCGATGCCTGGATCGTCGGCAACGTCGGCCGCCTGCACCCGGATAAAGACCAGGCCACCTTGCTGCGCGGCTTCGCCCTGGCGTGGGCAAAACTGCCTCAGGAAGCGCTGCTGGTGATCATCGGCTCCGGGCGTCTGGAGCAAAATCTCAAGGACCTGGCCGTGGAGCTGGGCATTGCCGAGCGGGTGCGCTTTCTGGGCCAGGTGCCGCAGGCGCGGCTGTATTTCAAGGCGTTCGACGTGTTCGCCCTGAGCTCCGACCATGAGCCGTTCGGCATGGTCCTGCTCGAGGCCATGGCGGCCAGCGTGCCGCTGCTGGCCACGGCCTGCGGTGGCGCACCGGAGATCGTCGAGGGCGTCGGTATCCTGTTTCCACTGGGCGACGCCGAGCGCCTGGCACAGGGCCTGGAGCACATGGCCGGGATGGATCGCTACCAGCGCGCACAGTGCGAAGCGCACATGGCCGAACGTCTCGAGGCGCGTTTCTGCGACCGCGCGGTGCGCAAGGCCTTCTGGCAACTGCCGATGGTCACTGCACTGACGGCGGCCACATGATGCTCAACCGATTGCAGAGCGTGCGCGAACGAGGCTGGCAAACGCTAGATGCCGCCGCCTATGCCCAGGCCTGGACGCAGTTCGGCGGCAGTGTGGCGACGCACCCGCTGGTGGTCGAGAGGTTGGCTGCGCTGGCCGGCATTCCGGTGCGCTATCTGGGATGGGAACAGGCGGGCGAGCTGGTGGCGGCGATACCTACCTGGGGGCGTTACCTGGCGTTGTCCAAGGACGTGCTCAAGCAGGCCGGAAAGAAGGACCTGTACGATCTGGGCAACGCCGAGTTGATCCTGCCGGCAGCCGTCGATGCCCAGGCGCCGCTGCGCCACCATGGGCGTTATCTGTCGGAGCTGAACCAGGGGCGTTTCAGCGGCTTGAAGGCGCAGGCCGAGAGCCTGGCCATGGCCCGTACGCCCGAAGACCTGTCGAAGAAATTTCGCTACAACCAGCGCCGCGAACTGCGTCTGCTGGAAGAAGCCGGTGGTGTGGCCAAGCCTGTTAGTGAATTCACCAGCGCCGAGCTGGCGGCGATCTACTGCGATCTGTTCCAGCGGCGCTGGGGCTTTGCCGCGACCGGCGCCGAGCGCATGGCCGAGGTCATCGAGCTGCTGCGCGAGCTGATGATCGGCTCGGTGCTGCTGCTGGGCGATGCGCCCGTTGCCATTCAACTGGTGTACCGCGTCGAGGCCCCGGACTGGGTCAGCGTGGAGTACATCAATGGCGGGGTGGATCCGGAGAACCGCGCGTTCAGCCCCGGCAGTGTGCTCAGTTTTCTCAATACCCAGAGCGCCTGGGAGCAGGCCCGCGCGGTGAACAAACCACTGCGCTTCTCGTTCGGCCGTGCCGACCGCGAATACAAGGACCGCTGGTGCAACCCCGTCCCGGTGTTCCAGGCATGAGCCGCAAGCAGGCGTTGCTCGCGCGGCACCGGCGCAACAAGCGTCGCGTGTTGCTGGCCGGGCTGGTGGTGATGCTGCTGGCCGGTGTGTTGGTCGCCTGGTGGTTGCCGCTGCCCCTGTTGTTGCTGGCCTGGGTGGCCCATGAGGCATGGTTTGCCGACCATTTGTTCTATTCGCCGGGCGATGATTACGCCTACAGCTTCGACAGCGAAGCGGAGCTGGCGAAGGTCAGCCTGAACGGCGAGGTGCTGCAGGTTGCAGAGCGCGTCGAGGCGGCGGATACCTTGATCCTGGCGCTGGATGTGAAGGCGTCCTGGCTGGGACGTCTGTTCGATCCGTATGTGCAGGTGCTCGGGGGTGAGCTGAGCGACCGGCAGACGTTCGAGCGCGGTGTCGATGGCCTGCGCTACCTGAACCTGAGCGGCTTTGCCGATGAACTCAATCAGGGGCGTTTGCGCTTGCGTGGGCGGTTCTGCCGCATCGTCGGCGAGCCGCGCGTGTGGCGCTTTCAACATCCGGATTTCACCCAGCATACGGTCATGGTCATTGCACCCCATGCCGACGATGCCGAGTTGGCGGCGTATGGTTTGTACAGCCGCGCGGCGAGCAGTTGGATCGTGACCCTGACGGCAGGCGAGATCGAAGCCGAGCATTATCAGGCGCTGGGCCTGGCGCCGGCCGACGCCGCGCGCTTGAAGGGGCGTCTGCGGGCCTGGGACAGCCTGGCCGTGCCGCGCTGGGCCGGGGTGCCGGCCGAGCAGTGCGTCCAGCTGGGGTATTTCTGCCTGCAGTTGCCCTCCATGCAGGCGGCGCCCGAGCAGCCGTGTGGCTCGCGCGAGGCGGACATGACTGACATCCGCCCGTTCCGCCAGCTCAACCCCTTCGCCTTGCCGGCCGATGCCGATGGCGCGCCGACCTGGAACAATCTGCTGGCCGACCTGCGCGAACTGCTGCAACGGGCGCGGCCGGATGTGTTGGTGATGCCCCATGCGAGCATCGACCCGCACCCGGACCACATCTGCGCCCAGGCAGCCGTGCTGCAGGCGCTGCAAGGGCTGGCGCATCAGCCACGCTATTTGCTGGGCTATGCCAATCATTTGCATGACAACGACCGTTGGCCCATGGGCAGTGCGGGGGAGGGTGTAGCCTTGCCGCCGTTTTTCGATGCCCGTGAACGGCTGCTGCCGTGCAGCCTGCCGGTCAGTGCCGCGCTGCAGATGGACAAGGCCATGGCCTTGGGCATGATGCACGATCTGCAACCGCCGGCGCCGTTCAAGCGTCGTATGCGGCGTTGGCTGCAATGGTTGCTGGCTGGCCGACGTTGGCCGGCGACGGGCGAAAACGAATTTTTCCGCAAGGCGGTGCGCCGCCATGAACTGTTCTGGCGCAAAGACTTATAAGGTGCCGTTAGCACAATGATGAAAGTTCTGTTCCTGGTGCAGAAAGAGCAGCGCGCCATTCTCGATCGTCTCTATGAAGGCATTGCCGCGCATTGCGAGTGCGATCTGCGCTGGCTGGACGGTGCGCAGCAGCGCGATCTGAAAGGGTATTTCAAGCGCGAAGTGGACGTTGCCCGGTACGACCGCATTTTGTTCTTCCTGCGGTTCAAGCAGGAGATTCGCCAGGTGGCGTTCATTCGTTCGGTGCCCAATCTCGTCATCCTGGAGCATGACGCCTACCAGAATTACATTCCCTGCAAGTACACCGGCAAGTTCAGTGCGCACTACCAGCAGTTGCCGTGGGTGAGAGTGATCAGTTCGGGGTTCATGGTCAGCGAACGGTTGCGCGCCGAGGGCTTCGATGCGCATTTCGTGCCCAAGGGCTATGACCAGGCGCTGCTGACCCCGCAGACCCGCGAGCGCGATATCGAGCTGGCCTTCGTGGGCAGTACCAAGAGCGTGGCCTACAGTGGCCGCAAGCAGATGCTCGATGCGATCGGCCAGGTGGAGCCGTTGCTGGTGACGCGGACCAACAGCGGCCAGGAATATGGCGATACGCTGAACCGCATCCGCTTTTTCGTCAGTGCCGATGTGGGCATGGGCGAGTACATGATCAAGAACTTCGAAGCCATGGCGTGTGGGTGTGTGCTGTTCACTTACGATCAGGGCGAGGCGGAAAATCGCGCGCTGGGGTTCGTGGACATGCACACGGTGGTGCTGTACGACAGCGTGGCGAGCTTGCAGGCCAAGCTGGCGCAGCTGCGCCGCGAGCCGGCACTGGCCGAGCGCATCGCGGCGGCGGGGCAGGCGCTGGTGCTGGGGGAATACGGTTTCGACCGGATTGGCGCGCGTATCGTGCAAGCGATGCAACCGCCGCTGCGCCCGCATCCACCATTGACGGTGTGGCAGCGCCTGCGGTTGGCTCTGCCCTTGTAACCGCGCCGCGCCCTTCGCGGGCAGAGCCCACTCCCACAAAGGGGTGCGCGCGAATCCTGTGGGAGCGGGCTCTGCCCGCGAAACAGGCGCTGCGGTGTGTCAGGCCGAACCGCGGTGCGCCCTTCGCGGCCACGGACCGCTCCTACAGGGGATTGCGGTGTACCTGTAGGAGCGGTCATCGGCCGCGAACCAGGCGCTGCGGTGTATCAGATGAACCGCGGTGCGCCCTTCGCGGCCACTGGCCGCTCCTACAGGGGATTGCGGTGTAACTGTAGGAGCGGTCATCGGCCGCGAACCAGGCGCTGCGGTGTGTCAGGCCGAACCGCGGTGCGCCCTTCGCGGCCACTGGCCGCTCCTACACGGGGGCAGGCCATGGTGCTACTTGAGCAGGGCTTTGTTGAGCTCGGCCAAGGGGAAGCAGGCGGTCAGTTTCTCGCGCTCCAGATACCGGGAGAAATGCTCCAGGTTGCGCTTGATCAAGCGCTTCGACAAAGGCCCGCGGGTGAAGCTCATGTCGGCCATGTCGATCAGGCCCAGCTCCCCTTCGGGGGTGACGATGACATTGCCCAGGTGCAGCGAGCGGAAATACACCCCTGAGCGATGCAACTGGCGAATCATGGCGATCAGCGGCTCCAGGCTCTGTTGCCAGGTGAAGTCGGCGGTGTCCATCAACTGGCGCAGATTCCTGCCTGGCAGCGGTTCGTACAACACCGCCGTCATGCCGGGCTTGTCCAAGCGGTAATGCTGCAGCACCTTCAAGGTCGGCACGCCCAGTTGCTGCAGGCGTTGGGCGTTGGCGATGAAACGTGCCGAATACGGGCGCAGCAGGGCCGAGGAAAACAGACGTTTGCGGCGGAAGAGTTTCAAGATCTTGCCGTCTGCGAGCAGGTACACTTTCGCGCCATGGCTGTCGGCCTCCAACACCTTGGCGCCGGTGATCAGCGTGTCAAAAGCGGCCAGAGGAAGGCGGGTGCATTGCATCGTGATGAGGCCTTGATTGAAGAGGGCGGGTGGCATGATGCCCAAAAGCGCCGGCATGTTCTACCGCCAGGCCGAACTGCGGTGCGCCCTTCGCGGCCACGGACCGCTCCTACAGGCGGGCACGGTGTACCTGTGGGAGCGGGCTCTGCCCGCGAAGGGCGCGACTGGGTCTTGCTGAGGCACTGCAATCCCCCATCCGCCCCCTGTGATAAAATTCCCGTTCTACGCCAACAGTGAGTTAGACGATGAGTGATTCACCGCGCCCAGCGGAACAGGATTCAAGCCTGAAAATCTATTTGCGACTGCTCGGCTACGTTCGCCCCTACGTGGGCATGTTCCTGATCAGTATCATAGGTTTCGTGATCTTCGCCTCGACCCAGCCCATGCTGGCCGGCATCCTCAAGTATTTCGTCGACGGCCTGAGCAATCCCGAAGCGGTGCTGTTCCCCAACGTGCCCTACCTGCGCGACCTGCAGCTGCTGCAGGCGGTGCCGATCCTGATCGTGCTGATTGCCGCCTGGCAGGGCCTGGGCTCCTACCTGGGCAACTACTTCCTGGCCAAGGTATCGCTGGGCCTGGTTCACGATCTGCGGGTGGAGCTGTTCAACAAGTTGCTGGTGCTGCCCAACCGCTACTTCGACACGCACAACTCCGGCCACCTGATCTCACGCATCACCTTCAACGTGACCATGGTGACCGGCGCTGCGACCGATGCCATCAAGGTGGTGATCCGCGAAGGCCTGACGGTGGTGTTCCTGTTCATCTATCTGATCTGGATGAACTGGCAACTGACCCTGGTGATGCTCGCCATTCTGCCGCTGATCGCGGTCATGGTCGGTAGCACCAGCAAGAAATTTCGCAAGCAGAGCAAGAAGATTCAGGTCGCCATGGGCGACGTGACCCACGTGGCATCCGAGACCATCCAGGGCTATCGGGTGGTGCGCAGCTTCGGCGGTGAAGGCTACGAGCAGACCCGTTTCGCCAAGGCCAGCCAGGGCAACACCGACAAGCAACTGCGCATGACCAAGACCGGCGCGATCTACACGCCGATGTTGCAGCTGGTGATCTACACCGCCATGGCCGTGCTGATGTTCCTGGTGCTGTACATGCGTGGCGATGCCACGGCCGGCGATCTGGTGGCCTACATCACCGCAGCCGGTTTGCTGCCCAAGCCGATCCGCCAGCTGTCGGAAGTCAGCTCCACGGTGCAGAAGGGCGTGGCCGGCGCCGAAAGCATCTTCGAGCAGCTGGACGTCGCCCCCGAGCTGGACACTGGCACGGTGGAGCGCGAGCGCGTTGGCGGTTCGCTGGAAGTGCGCAACCTGAACTTCACCTACCCCGGCACCGATCGCCAGGTGCTCAGCGACATCAACTTCACCGCCAAGCCTGGGCAGATGATCGCTTTGGTAGGGCGCTCGGGCAGCGGCAAGTCGACCCTGGCCGGGTTGATTCCGCGCTTCTATCACCACAATGAGGGCGAAGTGTTGCTCGATGGCGTGGAGATTGCCGACTATCAATTGCGCAACCTGCGTCGGCACATCGCGCTGGTGACTCAGAGCGTGACACTGTTCAACGACAGTGTGGCCAATAACATTGCCTACGGTGACCTCGCCGGCGCGCCGCGCGAAGACGTGGTGGCGGCGGCGGCCGATGCCTATGCCAAGGAGTTCATCGACCGGCTGCCCGAAGGTTTCGACACACAGGTGGGCGAGAACGGCGTGCTGTTGTCCGGTGGCCAGCGCCAGCGCCTGGCGATCGCCCGGGCGTTGCTCAAGAATGCCCCCGTGCTGATTCTGGATGAGGCGACGTCGGCGCTCGATACCGAGTCGGAGCGGCATATCCAGGCGGCATTGGACCATGTGATGAAAGGGCGGACCACCTTGGTGATCGCCCACCGACTGTCGACCATCGAGAAGGCCGACCAGATTCTGGTGATGGACCAGGGCCGCATCGTCGAGCGCGGCACCCACGCGCAGTTGCTGGCGCAGAACGGCTATTACGCCAGGCTGCACGCGATGGGCCTGGACGAACCTGCGAAAACCGACATCACCTGAGTGCCCCATAATTCCGGCCCCCTGTGGGAGCGGTCATCGGCCGCGAATGGGCGGCGCGGTGTATCGGGTGAACCGCGGCGTGCCCTTCGCGGCCACTGGCCGCTCCTACAGGGGATCATTGCTCCCAAGGTGGGGTGGGGGGCCTATCGGGTGCTTGCGTGTTAATATCGCCGCCCTGTTCATTTTGTATGTGGGTTGCCCATGAAGTTATCCATGCCGCGATTCGAGTCGGCCCCTGTATTGGTGGTCGGCGATGTCATGCTCGACCGTTACTGGCATGGCGGTACTTCGCGTATCTCTCCGGAAGCACCGGTGCCGGTGGTCAAGGTCGAACAGATCGAGGACCGGCCTGGTGGTGCTGCCAACGTTGCGTTGAACATTGCCGCGCTGGGTGCGCCGGCTTCCCTGGTGGGCGTGACCGGTACCGACGAGGCCGCCGACAGCCTGGGTAACAGCTTGCAGGCTGCTGGCGTCACGGCGGTGTTCCAGCGCATTGCCCACCAGCCGACCATCGTCAAGCTGCGGGTCATGAGCCGCCATCAACAACTGTTGCGCATCGACTTCGAAGAAGCGTTTGCCACTGACCCGGTAGCGCTGGGCAACGAGGTCGAAGCGTTGCTCGACGGGGTCAAGGTGCTGGTACTGTCGGACTACGGCAAGGGCGCGCTGAAGAACCACCAAGCGCTGATTCAGGCGGCGCGGGCGCGCAATATTCCTGTGCTGGCCGACCCCAAGGGCAAGGATTTCTCGATCTATCGAGGCGCCAGCCTGATCACGCCCAACCTCAGCGAATTCGAAGCCATCGTTGGCGGTTGCGCCGATGAGGCAGACCTGGTGGCCAAAGGCGCCGCGCTGATGAGCGAGCTGGATCTGGGCGCACTGCTGGTGACCCGTGGCGAGCACGGCATGACCCTGTTGCGCCCTGATCATCCGGCCCTGCACTTGCCCGCGCGGGCCCGTGAAGTGTTCGACGTGACTGGTGCCGGCGATACCGTAATCTCCACCCTGGCAGCGGCCATCGCCGCGGGCGAAGAGTTGCCCCATGCGGTGGCCCTGGCCAATCTGGCGGCGGGCATCGTGGTCGGCAAGCTGGGTACGGCGGCGATCAGCGCACCCGAGTTGCGCCGCGCCATCCAGCGCGAGGAAGGTTCGGAACGCGGCGTGTTGAGCCTGGAGCAGTTGCTGCTGGCGATCGACGATGCGCGGGCGCACAACGAGCGCATCGTGTTCACCAATGGCTGCTTTGATATCCTTCATGCGGGCCACGTAACGTATCTGGAGCAGGCTCGAGCTCAGGGTGACCGGCTGATCGTGGCGGTCAACGATGACGCTTCGGTGAGCCGTCTGAAAGGGCCTGGGCGACCCATCAACAGTGTCGACCGGCGCATGGCGGTGTTGGCCGGGCTGGGGGCGGTGGACTGGGTGATCAGCTTCGCCGAAGGTACGCCGGAAAACCTGCTGACCCATGTACGCCCGGACGTGCTGGTGAAGGGGGGGGATTATTCGGTGGAGCAAGTGGTGGGCGCCGATATCGTGGCCGCCTATGGCGGCACGGTAAAGGTACTGGGGCTGGTGGAAAACAGCTCGACCACTGCCATCGTCGAGAAAATCCGCAGCCGCTGATTATCCGTGTGTAACCAATGGTCCGTGGCGTGGCTTTCGCGGCCACGGACCGCTCCCACAGTTTGAACGCAACCCTCCTGTGGGAGCGGTCATCGGCCGCGAATGGGCAGCGCGGTGTGTCGGGAGAACCGCAGCGCGGCTTTCGCGGCCACGGACCGCTCCCACAGTTTGAACGCAACCCTCCTGTGGGAGCGGTCATCGGCCGCGAATGGGCAGCGCGGTGTGTCGGGAGAACCGCAGCGCGGCTTTCGCGGCCACGGACCGCTCCCGCAGTTTGAACGCAACCCTCCTGTGGGAGCGCTCATCGGCCGCGAATGGGCAGCGCGGTGTGTCGGGAGGACCGCAGCGCAGCTTTCGCGGCCACGGACCGCTCCCACAGTTTGAACGCAACCCTCCTGAGGGAGCGGTCATCGGCCGCGAATGGGCAGCGCGGTGTGTCGGGAGGACCGCAGCGCGGCTTTCGCGGCCACGGACCGCTCCCACAGTTTGAACGCAATCCTCCTGTGGGAGCGGTCATCGGCCGCGAATGGGCAGCGCGGTGTGTCGGGAGAACCGCAGCGTGGCTTTCGCGGCCACGGACCGCTCCCACAGTTTGAACGCAACCCTCCTGTTGGAGCGGTCATCGGCCGCGAATGGGCAGCGCGGTGTGTCGGGAGGACCGCAGCGCGGCTTTCGCGGCCGATGACCGCGCCCACAGAGGTGAATGGCAGAGGTTATTTGTGCAAGCCGCTGCGCACCTTGCGCACCAATACCCGCGCCTTGACCTTGAATTTCTGCAGGCTGGTACGCGGCTTCTTCGGGATGGCCAGGCCTTTTTCGGCTACCCAGTCGCGCCAGCGCACGCGTTCCTCGCGCACCAGCCAACCTTCTTGCGCAGCGAAACTCTCGGCCAGGTAGACGCCGCGTGTGCCTGCGGCGTGCAGCTTGTCCTTTTTCAAGGTGTACAGCTCGGCGACCGGCTGACCGTCCTTCAGCGGGATCAGGTACAGGTCAGGCTTGCTCCGACTCAAACGGGTGATCAGCTCACCTTTTTCCAGGCGTTCCTCCACATGGAACAGACTCAGCCCCTTGGCCTGGGGCGGTACCTCCAGACGCAGGTCGTAGACCAACTGCAACGAGGCCGTCGGCACATGCACGTACGCTCGCGGCCGCTCGATCAGGTTAAGGCTGCCACAACGCACCGGGCGCGCCGCGCCGGAACGGGTGCTCAAGCGAAAGGGCAGGGGCTCGTGATAGCGCAGGACCTGGTCATACGGCGTCGGCAGCCAGGTATCGTTGAAACGCCCGCCCAGCCAGCCTTCCGAAGTCTCCAGCAGACACTCCTCGGCAATTTCCTGAATGGCCGTGTGCAACGGCAGGTTCACTTCATGGGCCGGCACATAGCCGGAGATCAGCTTGAGCACCACATCGCCGCGGTCTTCGCGGCGTTGGCGTACCAGCACCCAATAGTCGCGGCCACGCCAGTTCAAGGTCAGGCGTACCGACACGCCGAGGTTGGCCAGTTCCACGCGAAAACGTTCGCTGTCACTCACTTCGACCGGTTTGCGCCGTTCCAGGGTTTGAGCGAAATTCAGGGGCATGCCCACGGCTTCATAACTCAGGGCTTCGGGCGTGGCGTCGACGACAAGGGGCAGGGTCTTGAAATTGCCAGGGTTCTTTCGTGTCAGGGTACGCGGCATTACGGCTCCTTCTTGCGTCGGGGTCGGCCGCGTCGGCGGCGTCAATTCCTGAGTAGCACGGCAGCGGCTGTCGCTACGTTGTGGGACAGGTGCAGTGGATTTATCGTTCCGACAATAGCACTGGCGACCCCGGGGTGGGCGAACAGCAACTCGAAGCTGGCGCGCACCGGATCGACCCCCGGTGCCAGGCAGGCATGGCCGCTGGCCAAGGCCTTTTTCACCAGGATGGCCTTGCCGTGGTCAGCGGCGTAGTCGAGCACCGGGCGCTCGGACTGCTCGCTCAGGTTGTAGGTGACCATGGCGCAGTCCCCGGTTTCCAAGGCTTTCAGCCCGCCCTGAACGGTCTTGCCGGAAAAGCCGAAGCCGCGAATCTTGCCCTCGGCTTTCAGCGCCGCCAACGTCTGGTACACCTCACAGCCCTCGAGAATCTCCAGGTCGTTGCCGTCCGAATGCACCAGCACCAGGTCGATGAAGTCTGTTTCCAGGCGTTTCAGGCTGCGCTCCACCGAGAACCGCGTGTGCTCGGCACTGAAATCGAAGCGTGACTGGCCGGCCTCGAACTCTTCACCGACCTTGCTGACGATGACCCACTCCTGACGCTGGCCACGCAGCAATGGGCCCAGGCGCTCTTCGCTGATGCCATAGGCGGGCGCGGTGTCGATCAGGTTGATGCCCAGCTGGCGCGCCTGGTCGAGCAACATGCGCGCCGCACTGTCGTCGGGAATGGTGAAGCCGCTGGGGTATTTCACCCCTTTGTCGCGGCCCAGCTTCACCGTGCCCAGGCCCAGGGGGGAGACCCGCAAACCGGTGTCGCCCAGCGGGCGGTGCAGATCGTGCAAGGTCGGCAGACTCATGGCAGCAGTTCATCCCAGACAGGTGTGGCCAGGGCCGGCTTGGGCAGTTCGGGCAGAGGCGCATGCGTGTGCGGTGAAATGCCGTCGCGCTGCAAAGCGCCAATGACCCGGTCGGCGAAGTCGGGCGCCAGCGCCAGCTTGGTCGGCCAGCCCACCAGCAAACCGGGTTGATCGGCCAGGAAGGCATTGTCCGGGCGAACCAGCCCTGACTGCGCAGGCTCAGCGCGATTGACCCGCAACGTGGCCCAGCGCATCTGGCTTTGATCGACCCACGGCAACAGCTGGGCGATTTCCTTCTGCGCCGCGGCGATCTGCTGCGCCGGTTCGCGGGCCACCCCGTCGGCCTCGGCGATCTCGCCACCCAGGTACCACACCCACTGACCATCGGCCCCCGGATGGGTGGTGACGGTGATGCGCGGCTTCGGCCCACCGCCCAGGCAGTGGGCATACAACGGTTTCAGATTGGCGCCCTTGGCCAGCACCATGTGCAGCGGCCGACGCTGCATGGTGGGTTGTTCGACGCCCAGCGCGGTCAACAGCGCTTGGGTGCCTTCGCCGGCACTGAGCACCACGCGCTGGGCACGAATCACCCGGCCATCGACGATCAGCCCAGTCAGGCGGCCCTGGTCATACAAAGGCTCGATGCGCTCGCCGGCCAGCAGCCCATCACCGGCCAGCTCGGCCAGCCGCGCGACCAGGCTGGGCACGTCGACCACCAGTTCGGCCAGGCGGTAGACCTTGCCCTTGAAGGCGCGGTCCTGCAACGCCGGCGGCAACTGCTCGCCCTTGACCTGATCGACCCGACCGCGCACGGCCTTGCTGGCGAAAAAGCTGGTGAGGTTGCCCGCCAGGGTGCCCGGTGACCACAGGTAGTGCGCCTCGGACAGCAGCCGCACACCGGAAAGGTCGAGTTCGCCATCACCGGCCAGCGCTTCGCGCCAGCGCCGCGGCATGTCGGCAATCGCTTCGGACGCCCCGGTAAGCGCGCCGTGCAGGGCGTATTTGGCGCCGCCGTGAATGATCCCCTGGGCCTTGAACGTCTGCCCGCCGCCCAGGCGCGCGTTCTCCACCAGCACCGTCGAATAGCCCAGGGCGCGCAGCCGCGCGTTGAGCCAGAGCCCGGCGACACCGGCGCCGACGATGACGATATCAGTGGACAGTTCAGACGGCATTGCAGACCTCGCAGGCTTGGACAGGCGGGGGAGTATACAGCCTCAGTGCCCGGTGGTTTTCGAGAACAGCTGGATCACCACCACGCCCAGCACGATCAGCGCCATGCCGAGCATGGCCGGCAGGTCGAGCTTCTGCCCGTAGATGAACAGCGCAGCGACGCTGACCAGCACGATGCCCATGCCGGCCCAGATGGCGTAGGCGATGCCCACCGGCACGGTGCGCACTACCAGCGTCAGCATCCAGAAGGCGATGCCATAGCCGACCACCACCAGTATCAGCGGCAGCGGCGTGCTCAGGCCCTTGACCGCCTTCATGGACACGGTGGCGATCACTTCGGCGCAGATGGCGATGGCAAGAAAAACATAGGCGTTCATGGTGGAGCTCCTTTTCGATGCAGGCATTCTAGGCGATGCGCGGCCACTGGGGGCTGGTCCCTTTCGAACCGTCAGCGGTCAATCGGTTCGTGCGGTGTCTGCCGGTGCTTGGTCAAGCACGGCGACCTGAGTAAACTTCGCCGCCATGAACAGAACTCTCTACACCTTGCTGTTTCACCTGGGACTGCCGTTGCTGGCCGTGCGTCTATGGTTGCGAGCGCGCAAGGCGCCGGCCTACGGGCAGCGCCTCGGCGAGCGTTCCGCCTACCGGCTGCCGGCGATGCAGCCGGGCGGCATCTGGGTGCACGCGGTGTCGGTGGGCGAGAGCATTGCCGCAGCGCCGATGATCCGCCAGTTGCTGCTGCGCCACCCCGAGCTGCCGATCACCGTCACCTGCATGACCCCGACCGGGTCGGAGCGCATCCAGGCACTGTTCGCCGGCGAGCCCCGCATCCAGCACTGCTACCTGCCGTACGATCTGCCCTGGGCGTCCGGCCGCTTTCTCGACCACGTACGGCCGCGCCTGGCAGTGATCATGGAAACCGAACTGTGGCCCAATCATATTCACCAGTGCGCCCGCCGCGGCATCCCGGTGGCGTTGGCCAATGGTCGGCTTTCCGCGCGTTCGGCCAAAGGCTACGCCCGCTTCAAAAGCCTGACCGCGCCGATGCTGGCCGAGATGAGCTTGCTGGCGGTGCAGACCGCAACCGAAGCGCAACGCTTTCTAAACTTGGGCGCACGCCCGGAATGCGTGCAGGTGACGGGCTCGATCAAGTTCGACCTCAGCGTCGACCCGGCTGTGCCCCTCCGCGCAGCCCGGTTGCGCGAGCAGTGGCAGGCACAAGACCGTCCGGTGTGGATCGCTGCCAGCACCCACGAAGGTGAGGATGCGGTGATATTGGCCGCCCATCGGCAACTGCTGGCCAGCCATGCCGATGCCTTGCTGATTCTGGTTCCACGGCATCAGGAGCGTTTTGCTTCGGTCCACGGGCTGTGCCAGGCGCAGGGTTTCAGCACGGTGCAGCGTTCGCTCGAGCAACCGGTCACGGCGACCACCCAGGTGTTGCTGGGCGATACCATGGGCGAGCTGCTGTTCCTCTATGCACTGGCAGACGTTGCCTTCGTTGGCGGCAGCCTGGTGGAAAACGGTGGGCACAACCCGCTGGAACCGGCAGCACTGGCCAAGCCAGTGTTGAGCGGGCCGCACATGTTCAACTTTCTCGAAATAGGCGCGATGCTGCGCGAGGCCGGGGCGTTGGTCGAAGTCGACGACGCGCAAGGCTTGGCAACGGCGCTGCGGCAGTGGCTGGAGCTGCCTCGCGAAGCGGTGCGCAGCGGGCAGGCCGGGCTGGACGTGATGCGAGCCAATCAGGGTGCATTGAAGCGGTTGCTCGATGGCCTCGACGCCCAGCTCTAGAGCCTCGGTGATGCAGGCACGTGTGGAACGCCGGGGATTGCCCGAGGTCTGTTATGCATCGACCTCAAGGAGCTGCACTATGGACATCATTCGTATCATTTTCGCCATTCTTCTGCCGCCAGTCGGCGTATTCATGCAAGTCGGATTTGCCGGCGCTTTCTGGCTGAACATCCTGCTGACCCTGCTGGGCTACATTCCCGGCATCATCCACGCGGTGTACATCATCGCCAGCAGAAGATAATGCCGCTGCCGGTGCGCTCGTCTCGCTGACGACCGCACCGGGGCAGATTCAAAGCAGATCGGACAGCCCGCGGTCGTCCTCCTGCATGACTTTCAGGTAGAAGCGCCATTCATGCTCCAGGGCATGAGCCAGGTTGGCGGCATTGCGGAAGCCGTGCCGCTCCTCGCCATAATAGTGCGCTTCCACCGGCACACCTCCTGCCTGCAATGCGGTGACCATGTCACGGGTCTGCTGCGGCACCACCACTACGTCCAACTCCCCCTGAAAGAAAATCACCGGCGCGCTGATTCGGTGGGCGTGCAGCAGTGGCGTGCGCTCTTCGTAGCGCTGTCGGTCGCTGTCCGGGTCGCCTATCAGCCAGTCCAGGTAGTCGTTTTCGAACTTGTGGGTGACGCGCCCCAAGGCCGCAGGATCGCTCACGCCGTACAAGCTGGCGCCGGCCCGGAACACATTGGCGAACGCCAGTGCGCACAACACCGTATAGCCGCCCGCGCTGCCGCCGCGCACGAACGCGCGTTGCGCATCGATGCGGCCCAGCTTGGCCAGGTAGTCGACCACGGCGCAGGCGTCCTGCACGTCGGTTACGCCCCAGCGCAGATGCAGGGCATCGCGATAGGTGCGACCGTAGTTGCTGCTGCCGCGGTAGTTGAGGTCAGCCACGGCGAAACCGCGCTGGGTCCAGTATTGGATACGCGGGTCGAAGACCGGGTAGCACGCCGAGGTCGGACCGCCGTGGATGAACACCACCAGTGGCGGATGGCGCTCGTCACTCTGCGCGGCATAGAAGAAGCCATGAGCCTGTTCACCGCCGCTCGGGTAGCTCAGCGGCAGCGGCTGGCTGACCTGCTCGGCCGGCAGCGGCGAATAACCGCCCGCCAGTATGCGCAGGCTGTGATCATGCCGGCCGACGGCAATCACGGCCGAAGGCTGCAAGGATGAACCGGCGATGGCGTAGAGGTGGTCGGCATCCATGGCCAACGCGCGAAACCGCGTGAACTCGCCACTGTAGTCCAGGCAATGGCCCTGCGCATCGCACAGGCCCAGGCGGCCAAAACCGTCGTCGAACCAGCTCGCCAGATAGCCCTGATCGCCAGCCGGGAGCCAGGTGCAGGCACCCAGTTGCCAAGGCGCTGCGGCATGATCGGCCGGCGCCGCGGGCAGAGGCGCCCACTTGCCGTCGACCTCTGCCCACGGCTGCCAGAAGCCGTTCGCATCGGACAGGCAATACAACCGACCCTGTTCGTCGAAGCGCGGCTGCTGCAGGCTGAAACCGCTGGCCACGCATTCGGCCACGGCCGCCAGTTCGCTGCACATCAGCCGCGTCTGGGTCCAGGGCTGATGCGGACGGTCCCACTCGATCCAGGCCAGACGGGTGCCGTCCGGGCTCAACACCGGTGAGGCGTAGAAGTCGGCGCCTTCGGCCAGCACGCGGTGGCGCTCGCTGGCCAGGTCGATGGCCACCAGGCGATGAATGTCGCCGTCTTCCTCGACCGCCAGCACCTGGCCCGCTGCATGCTCCAGCCCACCGTAGCGCATCTGGCCAAAGCTCAAAGGTTGCGGCAGGCCACCGGTGGCCGGCTGCCGATACAGCTGCTGGTCGGCCTCGTTGACGAACACCAGTTCGTCGTTCGCCAGGCAGAACGAACCCCCGCCGTATTCGTAGACCCGGCTGCGCGCGCTGTAACCGTCGGGCGTCAGGCAAACCGCCACACCTTCCTGCTCGGTCCACAGGCGGCAGGCGCCATCCTGGGGACGGAACTCGTTCCAGAACACGCCAGCGGGGCCGACCCGAAGTTCGGCAAAGTCGGTCCCGGCAGCGACAGCCTGGGAGGCGCTGAAGCGGTCATGCTTTGGCGATGAGGCGTGAGTTTCGGTCATTGCGAAAGGCCAATTGTTCGATCGTCTGGGTAGCGTGTTCCGCTTCTTCACGAGCCTGCAGGATCACGCCATGGTGGGGCGACTTGCTGCACACCGGATCGGCATTGGCAGCATCGCCGGTCAGCATGAAAGCCTGGCAGCGACAGCCACCGAAGTCCTTCTCTTTCTCGTCGCACGAGCGGCATGGCTCGGGCATCCAGGCATAGCCGCGAAAGCGGTTGAAACCGAACGAGTCATACCAGATGTGTTGCAGGCTGTGATCGCGCACGTTGGGAAACTCCACCGGCAGCTGACGCGCACCGTGGCACGGCAGCGCGGTGCCGTCGGGCGTTACGGTGAGGAAAATGCTGCCCCAGCCGTTCATGCAGCCCTTGGGGCGTTCTTCATAGTAGTCGGGCGTGACGAAAATCAGCTTGCAGGCGCTGCCGGCTGCTTCCAGCTTGGCGCGATACTCATTGGTGATGCGCTCGGCACGCACCAGTTGTTCACGGGTGGGCAACAGGCCGGCGCGGTTGAGTTCGGCCCAGCCGTAGAACTGGCACGTGGCGAGTTCGACGAAGTCAGCCTCCAGGGCCACGCACAGCTCGATGATGCGGTCGATCTTGTCGATGTTGTGCCGATGGGTGACGAAGTTCAGCACCATCGGATAGCCGTGGGCCTTCACCGCCCGGGCCATTTCCAGCTTTTGCGCGAAGGCCTTCTTCGAGCCGGCCAGCAGGTTGTTGACCTGCTCGTCGCTGGCCTGAAAGCTGATCTGGATATGATCCAGGCCGGCGATCTTGAAGTCGGCGATCTTCTGTTCGGTCAGGCCGATGCCAGAGGTGATCAGGTTGGTGTAGAAACCCAGGCGCCGGGCCTCGCCGATCAGTTGCGCAAGGTCTTGGCGCACCAGCGGCTCGCCGCCGGAAAAACCGATCTGCGCGGCGCCCATTTCGCGGGCTTCGGCCATCACCTTGAACCACTGCGCGGTGCTCAGTTCCTTGCCCTGGGCGGCGAAGTCCAGGGGGTTGGAGCAGTACGGGCATTGCAGCGGGCAGCGATAGGTCAGTTCCGCCAGCAGCCACAGCGGCAGTCCGACTTCAGGCGTGGGTGGCAGGCTGGGCAAGTTCGATCCAGTGCTGTGCACGGGCGACCTCCATGAATTGCTCGATATCGATGGCCAATTCGGGCACACCGGGGAACTGCGCGTCGAGCTCGGCGATGATCGCGGCCACGCTGCGCTGGCCGTCGATCAGGCCGCCAATGGCACTGGCACTTTCGTTGAGCTTGATCATGCCCTCGGGGTACAGCAGCACGTGGCCTTTCTGCGCCGGCTCGTACTGGAACCGGTAGCCCTGGCGCCAGCGCGGGGTTTGTAGACGATCGAAGCTCATAGGGCGATCCCCTTGTGCCAGACACGCTGGTCGGTAACGCTGTGATAGGGCGGACGGTTCAGCTCGTAGGCCATGCTCATGGCGTCGAGCATGCTCCACAGGATGTCCAGCTTGAACTGCAGGATTTCCAGCATACGCTGCTGGCCCGCAACCGTGGTGTAGTGCTGCAGGGTGATGTGCAGCCCGTGTTCCACATCGCGCCGGGCCTGGCCCAGGCGGGTGCGGAAGTATTCGTAGCCGGCCGGGTCGATCCACGGGTAGTGGGCTGGCCAGCTGTCGAGGCGCGACTGATGGATCTGCGGCGCGAACAGCTCGGTCAGCGAACTGCTGGCCGCTTCCTGCCAGTTGGCCCGGCGGGCGAAGTTGACGTAGGCGTCCACGGCGAAACGTACGCCGGGCAATACCAGCTCCTGGGAGCGCAACTGGTCGGGATCCAGGCCCACGGCCTGGCCCAGGCGCAGCCAGGCTTCGATGCCGCCGTCTTCGCCGGGGGCACCGTCGTGGTCGAGCAGGCGCTGGATCCACTCGCGACGGATTTCGCGATCCGGGCAGTTGGCCAGGATGGCGGCATCCTTGAGCGGGATGTTGACCTGATAGTAGAAACGGTTGGCCACCCAGCCCTGGATCTGCTCGCGGCTGGCACGGCCTTCGTACATGGCCACGTGATAGGGGTGGTGGATGTGGTAATACGCACCTTTGGCACGCAAGGCCTGCTCGAATTCGGCGGGGGTCATGGGGGTGTCGGACATTGCGGTTCTCCTGGGGACTGGGGCGCCACTACAACTCGATGCTCATCCCATCGAACGCCACTTCGACACCGCGCTTGGCCAGTTCGGCGCGTTGTGGCGAATCTTCGTCCAGGATCGGGTTGGTGTTGTTGATGTGGATCAGCACCTTGCGCTGGCGCGGCAGGCCTTCCAGCACTTCCAGCATGCCGCCGGGGCCGTTCTGCGCCAGGTGGCCCATCTCGCGTCCGGTCCGGGTGCCAACGCCGCGTCGCTGCATTTCATCGTCGTCCCACAGGGTGCCGTCTACCAACAGACAATCCGCGCTCGCCATGCGTTCGAGCAGCGCATCGTCGACCTGGCCCAGGCCCGGCGCATAGAACAGCGTGCCGCCGGTGCGCGTGTCTTCCACGATCAAGCCCAGGTTGTCGCCTGGATGGGGGTCGAAGCGGTGGGGCGAGTAGGGCGGGGCGGCACTGCGCAGCGGCAGCGGAGTGAAACGCAGGTGCGGGCACGCCGGAATCACGAAGCTGCCTTCAAGCGCGATGCGCTGCCAGTCCAGCCCGCCATTCCAGTGGCTGAGCATGGTGAACAGCGGAAAGCCGGTGCTCAGGTCCTGATGCACCATATCGGTACACCAGACCTGATGCGGACAACCTTCGCGCAAGCTGAGCAGCCCGGTGGTGTGGTCGATCTGGCTGTCGAGCAGCACGATGGCCTGGATACCGGTGTCGCGCAGGGCCCGGCCTGGCTGCATCGGCGCAAAATTCTGCAGTTGCGCGCGAATGTCCGGCGAGGCATTGCACAGCACCCAGTTGACCCCGTCGTCGGACAGAGCAATGGACGACTGCGTGCGCGCATGGGCGCGCAGGCTGCCGTCGCGAAAGCCACTGCAATTGGCGCAATTGCAGTTCCACTGGGGAAAGCCGCCGCCGGCGGCGGAGCCAAGAATCTGGATATACATGGAGAACTCGCAGCATCAAGCCTGGAAATGAAAACGCCCCGGTCAGTGACTGGCCGAGGCGTTGCGTTGCAACTGAAGCTTAGCGGCTTGCGAAGTACATGGTGACTTCGAAGCCGATGCGCAGATCAGTGTAAGCAGGTTTGGTCCACATAAGAGATCTCCTTCTAGGTTGATGGGCTTGTAGCATTAGTCCGCCCCGACCGTAGGACGTTCAATGCTCCTTGGGCCACTATGTTACTAAATAAGATAGGCGCCTACGGTTAATTATTCGATAAAGTCCGTTACCTGCCCGGTAACGATCGCTGCGCCGGCAGCCACGCAGGCTCCACCGCAGGGCCTGTGGCCAGGCACAGCCAGCCACCGGTGCCGCTGGCCAGTTGCTGCGCCGCCTGTTGCAGATCGCTCGGGCGCAGCTCGCGCACCGCCCGCTGCAGGGCAGCCAGATAGTCGGCGCCATGGCCGGCCTGGCAAGCCTGCCAGAGCAGATCGGCCAGGGGCAGCAGGTCCATTTGCGAGCGCTCGTGACGACTGGCCAATTCTTCGCGCAGGGTTTCCAACGCCGCAGGCTTGCAGGCCTCGACCAGCGTCGGCAGGGTTTCGATGAAGGCCTGCACATGGCCGAGAATATCGGCCAGCGGTGCATGAGGCGACTGTACGCCAAACACCAGGCCCGTGCGCCCCGCCACCTGGCGCAGGCCGCTGAACACGGCGTAGCCCAGTTGCAGCTCGCCCCGCAGGCGCTGGTAGAACGGCGTCTGGCATAGCTGCGCGAGCAGGCGCCAGGCCGCTTCGTCGGCAATGCTCTGGCTGGGTACCGGGCAGAACAGCAGCAACGCATGTTCGCTCGATTGGCACGGCACGTGGCTCCAGCTGCGCCCCGAATGGGCCGGATGCGGTTGCGCAAGATGCGGGCTGGGAGTGCCGGGCATCTTGCGCAACGCATTGTTCAGCGCGCTGCGTTCGCCGTCGTCCATGCCGACCGCCAGGCCATCCCAGCGCGCCGCACCCCACAGTTTCTGCAGTGCCAGGGGGCGCAGGTCTTCATCGGAGGTACGGCTGTGGAAAAAACCCAGGCTGTGGTCGGGTAGCCGCTTGAGCAGTTCCTTGATGGGGGTCAGGGTTGCGCTGGTCGGTTCCTGCCCGGCTTGATGCCAGACCTCCGGGGCGGGGATGGCGAGCAGTTCCAGGGCCTGTTCGAGCAGCGCCGGAATCGGCGCCTGCACACCGCTGAGCTTGAGTTGCCAGTCGTCACCCAGGCTGCTGAAGACCATTTGCACACCGGCCTGGCGGGCTTCTTCGGTGAGCTTGCGCAAGCTGTCCTGCAAGGTGCGGAACAATCCCTGGTGGCGCGAGGCGTTGACCCGCCAGCGCAGGTGCAGCGCCGCTTCGTGGCTGTGCGCCGAAGCGCCGTGCCAGTACGCCAGGCCTTGTGGGTCGGCCACGGGGTGATCCGGGCGCCGGCTGGGGCGCAGGAAGCGGTTGCGTGGCGGCAGCCGCCAGCGACCGGCGAGGTCGCGCTCCGAACCGGCTTCCATCGGATGCAGGAGGTGTTCCGGACGCAGTTTTTCGAGCACCTCGCGCAGCGCCTGCACGGCTTGTCGGCTCAACTCGCACGGGGTTTCGTCACTGTGATGGCGGGCCAGCTCCAGGGCGCTGGCCACCTGCAGACGGCGCTCGTTGAGCAGGCGGAATTCTTCACGCAGGCCCTGCCAGTCGTCGTGGGCCTGGAAGAACTCCAGCCAGTCGAAGCACAGCTGGCTGATCAGCGCCGTGGCCGTTTCGCCCGCCGGGGTGAGCTTGAATTCGATATTGATCAATGCCTGATCGGCGAAGCTGTAGAAGGTGCTCAGTTCCAGGCTTTGCACCAGTTGCCGGCGGCGCAGCTCGGCGAGCAACCCGCCGTGCTGACTGGCACCCAGCCAGGTGCCGAGGAACTCCAGTGCCTGGGTCGCGCCGCGGGGCAGGTTTTCGCAGGCGAACAGCAGGTTGAAACGGCTGGTATCCGCACGCTCGACCGCCTCTCCCGGCGTGCCCACCAGCGGCGGCGGGGCGATCTGTTCGGCGGTATCGCCGGGGCGCAGCGCACCGGCCACTTTTTCCGCCATGGCGCGCAGTTGTTCCAGCGGTTGCGGGCCCACCAGGCACAAGGTCATCTGCCCGGTCTGGTAGAAGCGCCGGTAGAAGCTGCGCAGGTCCTGCTGGAACGAGTCGCGCGGCACCGGCAGGCTGTAGCGGTTGCCGGCGTGGAACGCGCGCAACGGATGCTCGGCGTCCAGCGCACTGGTCAGCCATTGCTGGTGGCGTGCCTCGGGGTCGCGCGACCAGGCGACGAACTCGGCATGCAGCACTTCGCGCTCGCGCAATTGCTCTGCCTGGGTCATGCGCGGATGGCCGAGCATGTCGCACAGGCGCTCCAGGGCGCCGGCGAAGGCGCTCACCGGCACCTCGAAGAAATAGTCGGTGCAGCGCTCGCGCGTGCTGGCGTTGATCTGCCCGCCGTGGTTCTGCACGAAGGCCATCAGGCCGTGGTCGCCACTGTGGCGTTCGGTGCCGAGAAAGAACAGGTGTTCAAGGAAATGTGCCAGGCCCGGCCAGGCGGCGGGTACGTCATGGCTGCCTGCAGCGACGCGCATGAAGGCGGCGGCACGCTTGAGACGCGGCTCATGATGCAGGCGCACGTGCAGGCCGTTGTCGAGCACTACGTGTTCTGCGGCCGGCAGTGAAGGATGAGGCATGTCAATTCCCTTTGAGCGGTAAGGCTGTAGGGAAACATCGTAGCGGATTTGCGGGTAGGCGGGGGAGCCGTTCGCATGGGGATTGCCCAGACAAAACAGGCTTTTGCGCGGATTGCGAAGAAATTCGCATCCTGGCGGGCGATCTGGCGGTCACCGACGTGGGTCAGCGCCGCCAGAGGCAGGCTTCAGATCAGGTCAGCGCCTGGCTCAGGCCTTGTCGTCCTGCTCGTCCTGCGGCTCGTCATCGTGCTTGAGCGCCGGCTTCATGCCTGGCTGTGGCGCGTGTTCGGAGTTGGGTGCGATCTCTTCGCCGTTGTTCTTCTTTTCCTGCTGGACTTTCTTGTCGTGGGCAACGTTGCGTGGGTCAGTCATGGGAATTCCTGAAGTGGGCAGATGATGCGAAAACCCATCGGCGCGAAACGCTGACACTGAGCGCCTGGGCAAGACTTGGAGTCAAGCGCTTGCCAAAGCGTTCAGTGGCGCTTCGGTGGTCAGATCACTGGCCCAGTGCATTACCGGTGGCAACCACGGTGGCCGACGGCAGCAACTGGCTGATGAAGCGGTTCCAGCGGGTGATGTCCGAAGGACCGACGAAGACCACGTCCGAGGCCTGCAGGTCGAACTGGCGGGCGAGCAGGAAGGCGGTCGGCTTCTTGGCGTTGAGGTAGAACACCGTGGCCGGTTGCTTGGAGCGGTCCTGGGCGCCACGGATCACGTAGATGGCCTCGGCATTGGCGGTTTCCTGGGACAGGCCACCGGCATTGCCCAGCGCTTCGAGCAGGGTGAAGGTGCTGGTGCCGTAGGTCATCACCTGGGGCGAATTGACTTCGCCGAGCACGTAGACCTTGTTCGCCCGGTTGTTGCCCAGGTGCAGCTGGTCGCCGTTCTTCAGGTAGATGCCGTTGAGCTTGGAGTCCTTGCGGTTCAGGGTGTCGATGTCCAGCAGGTATTCGTGGCCATCGCGCTTGAGGATCAGCCCGGCCAGGTTGCCGCTGCCATCGTCGCCACCGGCGCGGCTGACCGCTTCGATCAGCGACAGCGGCACGTTGTTCAGAACCTGCGGGCCGGCGTTCTTGAACGAACCGGAAAACACCACGCGCTGGCTGGCGTAGTTCTGCACGTTGACGTCCACCTGGGTGTCGGTGAGGAAGCGCGACAGCGCGCGCTGCAGGTCATTGCGCAGTTCGCTGACCGTCTTGCCCTCGGCCTGGATGGAGTTGATGAACGGGTAGTACACGGTACCGTCGTTGCGCACGATCTGCGTGCCCTGCGCGCGTGGCTCCTGGTTTGTCGGCGAATTCAGCTCGACGTGGTCCCAGACCGTGATCTGCAGACCGTCGCCGGCGCCGATGCGGTAGTCGCCCGGCGTGTAGCCATACAGCGCTGCCGGTACCGGTTCGGGCCGGTACAGGCTCTGATGCTGCGCGAGCGTCTGCGCGTTGATCGGCAGGACCGTGACCGGTCCGGTTGTGCCGATGTCGTCGGCGGCATCCTCGGGCGTCATGTGTTGCCCTGGGGAAAACACACATCCTTGCAGCAGCACGGCGAACAACGCGACTACGAATACAGTTCGTTTCATTGCAATCTTCCTTGGAGAATCAGACTTCTCGCACGGTATTTGGGAGGTTCAGAACAGCGGTGTTGCGTTACAACATGTTCCTGCGCGGCCTAGAGCTTCTGGGCCGCCGCGAGCAGCAGGCCGGTGTCGGCCAGGCCCAATACCGGGTTGCAGTCGAAGGCGTCACCCAGACGCGCTTCGTTCCAGCGTTTCTCGACGAACTGGCGCATTTCCCGTTCGAAACGCTTTTCCGCGAACTGCAGGGCATTCTCGCGGCAGGTGCGCGCATTGAAGCGCGACGCCTGGCTTTCGAACGTTTCGATGGCGGCCGTCAAGGCAACCACCGTCTGCTGGTAATAGAACACACCGGTGGGGTTGTCGTCGTTGAGCCCGCGTACGGTTTCGAGGGTGCCGCCACGGCCGAAGGCAATCACCGGCGTACCGCAGGCCTGGGCCTCGACCGGGCTGATGCCGAAATCCTCTTCGGCGGCAAAGACGAAGCCTCGGGCGTTCTGCATGTGCTCGCGCAATACCTCGAACGACTGGTAGCCCATCAGCGTGACGTTGGGGCCGCACACGGCGCGGCATTTTTCCATTTCCGGGCCGTCGCCGATGACGATCAGGCGCTTGTCGGGCATGGCGCTGAACGCCTCCACCATCATCGGCACCTTCTTGTACGGCACCATGCGCTGGGCGGTCAGGTAGAAGTCCTGCTTTTCGGTCTGCAGGTTGAAGCCCGTGGTGTCCACCGGTGGGTAGATCACCGTCGATGGGCGGCGATAGGCCTTGTCGATGCGTCGACCAATGAACTGCGAGTTGCTGATGAACTCGTCGACACCGGCGGCGGTGCGTTGGTCCCACATGCGCATGTAGTGCAGGATCATCCGCGCCACTTTACTCTTAAGGCCAGCCAGCAGATTGGCCTCGCGCAGGTACTGGTGCTGCAGGTCCCAGGCGTAGCGAATGGGCGAATGCACGTAGCTGATGTGCAACTGGTTGGGCCCGGTGAGCACACCCTTGGCCACCGCGTGGCTGCTCGACAGGATTAGGTCGTAGCCGGACAGGTCCAGTTGCTCGATCGCCATGGGCATCAGCGGCAGGTATTTCTGGTAGCGCGTGCGAGCCTTGGGCAGGCGCTGGATGAAGGTCGTGGTGGCGCGCTTGCCCCCCAGGTGCTTGCGGTCTTCGTCACTGAGAAAGTCGATGACCGAGAACAGGTCCGCGTCGGGCCAGATCTTGAGCATCGAAGCCAGCACCTTTTCGGCACCGGCATAGGTGACGAGCCAATCATGGACGATTGCTATTTTCATAGGGCACCTGCAGTTCGGGAATGAGGGGCGCGCTCGGACGAGCACGGGCGTTGAGTCGTTTGCTCAACTGGATAAAAGGCAATTCGACGAGGCGATAGCTCACGTGCGCAGCCAACAGCGACAGCGCGGTGGCAAGCAAGGTCACCGACAACGAACGACCGGGAACGCCCAGCAGGTAACGGCACAACAGCTCCATGCTCGGATGCAGCAGGTACAGCGAATAACTGATGGTGCCCAGCCACAGCAACAAGGGTTGATGCAGGCGGATGCGCTGGGTCAGCAACATGAAGCTGCTGATGGCCAACAGATAGGTGAAGCAGTAGCGGAACCAGTACTCGCCATTGCCGGCATCGAAGCCGTAGGCGGCGAAGAAAGTCGGTGGCAGGGCCACGGCATAGGCCAGCAGCAGGCCCTTCACGCAGCGGCGCACCTGGGCATCGGCCTGGCCGAGCAGGCAGTCGCGCCAGATCGAGCCGAACAGCATCAGCGACAGCCCCAGCGGCAACGCCACCGGCAGCTTGCGCTCGAGCAGCATGCGCATCAGGCCCATGCCCACTGCGGCGGCCAGCAGGGCCAGCGAGCAGGCGGCGCGAAAGCCGGTGCTGCGCAGTCGGCCGATCAGCATCAGACCCAGGCAGAGGGCGTAGAACAGCCACTCGATGAACAGCGTCCAGTACAGCCCCATCACGTCTTCGACGCCCATGGCGGCCTGCAGCATGGTCAGGTTGGCGACCACCTGCTGCCAGCTCGGCAGGGTTTCGCCGGTCAGCGCCAGCATGCTGATGTACAGCGCCAGCGACAGCCAGTAGGCCGGGTACAGGCGCAGCACTCGCGAGACGATGAAGCGCCGTGCGCCGCCGGGCCCCGGTTGCAGGCTGAACGGAATCACCACGCCGCTGAGCAGGAAGAACCAGATGACGCCCAGCTTGCCGATGTCCAGCCAGAAGTACGGCAGCGCACCGGGGCCCAGCAGTGGTTGCCACAGGTGACAGACCACCACCAGCAGGGCGGCGATGCCGCGCAAGGCATCCAGATACCCCAGGCGAGTCATGAGTGCTCCTTGCCGCTGGACGGCTGGTTCAGGGTGGCGCCACGTGGACGCCGTGCCAGGACATTGTCGATGCGATCGCTGATCAGCCGTGCCGACGCATCCCAGCTGAACCGCGCCACGTTCTGCAGGCCCAGGGTGCGCAAATGCTGGCGGATGGTCAGGCTGTTCAAGGCCAGGGCCATGGCCCGGCTGATGTGCTCGACATCCAGCGGGTCGAAGTACAAGGCACTGGACTGCAGCACCTCGGGGATCGAGGCGGCATTGGCCGCCAGCACCGGGCAGCCACAGGCCTGCGCTTCGAGTGGCGGAATGCCGAAGCCTTCATACAGCGACGGAAACACGAAGGCCGCCGCGCCCTGGTATTGCTCGATCAACTCGGCGTCGCTCAAGCGCCCGAGAAAGCGTACCCGGGAATCGCGCTTGGCCAGGGCTTCCAGGTCCGGGTCGGAGAACACTGCACCGCCGCCACCGACGATACGCAACTGCACCTGATCGAAACCCTTGAGCTGCAGGAACGCCTGGATCATGCGGCTGAAATTCTTGTGCGCGCTGGGCGAGGACACCGCCAACAGATAGCGCGAGCCACCGGCTTGCAGCGGTTCGCCGGGCTGAAATTCTTCACCCACGGCATTCGGCACCACGAGAATCTTCTGCGCCGGGAAGTTGTAGAACTCGCCGATCTCGCGCTTGGAAAACTGGCTGACCGTGATCAATGTCTTCAAGCGCTTGAGCAGCAGGGGCGTCATCAGGCGATAGGCCGTGCGGAACTGCCAGGTGTAGCTCTGTGGATGGCGCACGTAGGTGATGTCGTGGTGCGTGGCGATCTGGTTGCCATAGAACAGCGGCGCCGTGGCGCACAGCGACAGCAGCAATGGATTGCCCTGGCTGCGCAGGTAGCGCGGCAGGTCGAGTTGTTCCCACAGGTGACCGGTACGAGTGCCCACGACCTGAGCATCCAGCAGCCGAGCGGTTTCATGCATGCGCACGCCCGGCGAGGTGACGAACACCAGGTCGTCACGTTGACGCTTGAGCGCCAGGCAGGTCTGCTCGGCGAACCGTTGCACCCCGCGTAGCTCCTGGGTCAGAAAACGTGCATTGATGACAATCATCGAAACATCCTTGGCTCACGCGCTTACTAGAGGTAGTGCCGCGTCCAACAGGCGCGGTCGATGGCGGCGCACGATGCGCTGCGGTTGAAGCCCACTGCGGCGGGCATCGCGTTTTCTACTGCGTGAACAACCAGTTGGCCTTGCCCAGGCTGATGATCTTGGGAAACTCGGAGGCGGTTACCACGGTGGTGCAGTAGTGCTCGCCGCAATCCCACGGGTTCTCGCTCTCGCGCATGCCCACGCCGGCCTGGCGGGTGTCGACCAGGCGCGCACCGCCCTTGAGCAACGCACTCGACTCGATCCTGACCTGCCGCGACTGGCCCACGGCCCAGATCACCAGCACCTGCTCGTCGCCCTTGGCGAAGCGCAATTGGTACAGGGATTCGCTGATCACGCTGTGCCTGGGGTCGTAGCTGTATTGCGACAGGTACGGCGCAATGGCCTTGAGCGTGGTGTACGCCGGCTTGGGGTTGAGATCGTTGTCCAGCAGGCCGAAATTGTGCTCGCGCTCCTTGGGGTCGCGCCCGTCGTTGTACAGGTCGTACCACCACATGCCCTGGATGGCGGGATGGATGCGGGCCAGAAAGAACCCGCGCGCCAGGTACGCCGCCTGGGTGGTTTCACTGACCCCGCACGGTTCGTCGGCGCTGGGCCAGCTCATTTCCGTGAGGTACAACGGCACCGGGCGTTGGGCCAGGGCGTCGAGCCGAGTGGAGATGTCGCTGAGCCATTTGATCCAGCTTTCCGGCGTGTTGCCGCCATGGTCCTTGCGGCAGTGCACGTACGGATGCAGCGACAAGCCATCCAGATCATCCATGACCCCGGCCTGGACCAGGCGGTCGGCGAAACCTTCCTGCAAGCCCTGGGTAGTGACTGCACCGGCTATCAGGCGCACGTTCGGATCGTTGCTGCGCAACAGTTCGCTGGTCTCCTTGATCAGCGCGGCATAGTCACGGCTGAAGGCGTCGCTGGTCGGGTCTTCCAGGTCCCATTCGTTCCAGATCTCGTAGAAGTCCACCTGGCCACGCAAGCGTCGGCTGACGAAGTTCACGTAGTTGGCGAAGGCATCGCGCACGAACGGGCTGCGTGGCTTGGCATCGCGTTCGTACCACTGATTGCCGTAGCCCAGGATCAGCATGTTGCCGATCTGCCGGTCACGCAGGGCCTGCAGATAACGCTGCCAGCCCAGTGGGAAATTCAAGCGCTTGGGCTCCAGCTCCACCGTGGACCAGAACAGGTCATCGCGTGCCGATACGATGCCGGCTTCCTTCATGAGCAAGGTCGGCCGTGCCACCGGCCCGGTCGAGTGGAGCAGATGGGTACCCACACCCACGATGAAATTGTCGGCGGCCTTGGCATGCCCGTGGGTGAACAACCCCAGCAGTAACAAAACCAAACGTTGCAGCAATCTGGGCATAGAAAGGTTCATGTCAGTTGGAGGCCATCTGGGTAATCATCACGGTTGCTGCGACGTCGTTCGGTAATCAGCCAATGGCTGGGCATGGCCTTGCGGCGCAGGGCATGGGCAACGGCCATGCCCAGGAAAAGTCCGCAGACCGGCACTTCGAGGACATCGGTCGTCCAGCCCACTACCACCACGCACAGGGAAATGCTCAGCAGCCCGCGGCCCATCCAGCTGTTCTTGCTGCGCAGCGTCATCAGCAGCGGCAGCAGCAGCGCATACAGCACCGGGCCCATGAGGCCGAAACAGGCCCACAGGTACATGAACAGGCTGTCGGCGACGGCCGGGTACTTGACGTTGTCCACCGGGAACATGTTCACCGCACTGCCGACCATGCCGAAGCCGCCGCCGGTCCAGTTCCAGTCGCGGCGCAGCACTTCATCGGCCAGGCGCGGCCAGGTGTTGATCATGCGGTCGTACAGCGATACCAGGCTGCCTTCGGCGCCACTGGCGGCCAGGCTCGGATCCAGCGGTGTCCACAGGCCGATCAGCGGCAGCGCGGCGCCGACACCGACCAGCACCGCGAACAACACGCGGCAGAGCAGGCGCTGGTTGTACAGCGGCATCACCAGCAGGGTCACCAGGAACGCCGCGGCGGTCGACTTGTTGGTGGTCACCAGAATGGTCGCGAAGGCCAGCGCGAGCAGGCCCAGCATCAACACCTTGGAGCGCATGAAAGCGCTCAGGTACAGGGTGAAGATCGCGGTCAGCGTTGCCGCAGTGGTCGACATTCGGGCGAAGCCGGCAGGCCGGTCGACGCCGTCCGCCGCCCAGGTCATGTTGCCGGTCAGCTCTTGGTCGCCCAGGTTGTAGCTGTAGCCCTTCCACGGCACCGAGAACATGCTGTCCACGTACACACCGGTGATGGTCGCTGCCAGGCACAGGCCGACCGCCCAGCCCAGCAGCACGCGGCGCTGCTCCAGATGCTCGCCGCAGACCAGGCCGAACAGCAGCGGGATGTACACGAAGATGCTGAACAGCGGGTTCGCCAGCGCTGCGCCGTGCAGCAGGCCAAGGCCGGCCGAGAGCACCAGCCCCAGCAGCAGTACCCAGAACAGGCGGTGCGCCTTGAAGCTGGTCAGTTCCAGCGCGAACAGCACCACACACAGCACTTTGGGCAAGTACAGCAGGGCCGAGATGCCGGCCTGGTCGAAGTAATAGCGCAAGGCGCCGGAAAACGTTTCGGCCAGCAGCAGGCCGATCGCGGTCCAGACCACCAGCGTCGACTTGTTCACCGCAAGTCGCGCTGCCGGCGCCTCAAAGTGACTGAGTGACAGGGCTGATTTCATGATGGACATTTCTTCTTTGCAGAACATCGAGGAACAGCTGTTGGTAACTGTCGAGCATCCGTTCCTGGTCGAGCAGATGCTCGACGCTGTCACGCGCCTGGGCGGCCAGGCGTTCGCGCAGTTCGGGGTCGCGGTACAGCTGCAGCATCGCCAGGCCCAGGGTTTGCGGCTCGTCGGGGTTGCACAGCAGGCCGTTGACGCCGTCCTGGATGATCTCCGGCAAACCGCCGCGGGCACTGGCGATCACCGGCACCGAGTGGGCGCAGGCTTCTACCGCCACCAGGCCGAACGGCTCGTTCCAGATCGACGGCACGATGGCCACGTCGATCTGCCGATAGAAGGTTTCCGGCGACTGGTAGCCGACGAAGTGGATGTTCTCGCCGCCGGCTTCCTGCTTGAGCAGTTGCTCGTAGTCCAGTTGCCCGCGCCCGGCGATCTGCAAGGTGGCATTGAAGGGCAACCGCTTGAACTGGTCGATCAGCCAGCGCAGGCCCTTGGGTTCGGACAGCGTGCCCAGGTAGCCGAAACGCAGCGGCTCGGCCTGATCCAGGCGGGCGAAACGCGACGGCGCGTGGTCGATTTTCGGGCTGGCGTTGTAGATCACCTGTTGCGAAGCATTGCGGAAGAAGCGTGCATCGGTGAGCTTGCCCAGCAGGTGCTGGCTGACCCCAACCACCGCGTCGACCTGGGCCGAACGTTCGGCATGGCCCTGACGGAAATGCTTGCACAGGGTGCAGGGCGTCTTGCAGGCGGCGTTCTTCTTGAACATGTTGCTGCTCGGGCACATCAGGTACATGTCGTGCAGCACCTGCACCAGCGGCAGTCCGGACTTGGAGATCTCGTCCCATGCCGACACCGACCAGCCACTGAGGTTGTGGCACACCACCAGGTCGACCTTCTCGGCTGCCAGCACGTCGCGCAGGTAGGTGCGCATGCCCATGTTGTACTTGTCGCGCAGATGCCAGCCCAGGCGTGCCAGCGCGCCAGGGCGCTGTTCGCTGAAGTGCCAGTAGGTGTTGAGCAGCCCGGCGCGATACACCTTCACGCCTTTCACGTATTCATGCTTGAGGCCCGCGTCGGGACCAGTGCTCAGCACGCACACTTCGTGGCCACGCTGGTGCATGCCCTCGACCGTGCGCTGCAGGACGATTTCAGCACCGCCGCCGATGTGCGGCGAGTACAGGCTGCTCAGGAACAGTATCTTCATAGTGGGTAGGATTCGTGAATGCCCAGACGACCCGATTCCCCGTCACGCATGGCTTGCTGAAGCAAGCCCAGGCGTCGGTCCGAACCGCTCCTTTTTGCGAAATAGCGCAGCAACAGCAGAAACACGGACCGATTGAGCCGGTACAGCAGGGTCGAGCCGGCCCACACGTGCTTGTCGAACCAGGCCTGGTTGCGCGCGGTGTAGTAGGCGCGCAGGTCCGAGTTGCCGAGCAGGAAACTCTCGAAGATGTTGTTGGTACGCGCCTTGGCGTTCCACGATTCTTCCAGGTCGTCGAGCAGCGCTTCGGTCACCAGAAAGATCTGCCCACCACTGGCAGTGATGCGCCAGGTGTACTCGGTGTCGTCGGCATACAGCAGCAGGTCTTCGAGCGGCAGGCCGATCTTCTGGAACACGCTGCGGTGCGCGAGCAGGCCGCCGTAGGTGGTGAATGGCAATTGCACCAGCGGCTTGCTGGTTGCCTTGCGCCCGGCAGGCTTGCCCCAGGGCGTGCGGCGCCAGAGCTTGTAGGGCAACTGCGCGACATGAAAACCGAAGCAGCTGGAGCGCAGCTGGATCGCGTAGCGATGCGGCACGCCGGAGGCGATGTCGGCCTGATGATTGGGACGGAAACCGATCACGGCGGCCTTGTCCACGCCGACGATGCGCTCGCACTCGTGCAGCCGCTGGTGCAGGGTCTCGACCGCGCCCAGGGTGGGTGCATTGTCGTCGTCCATCAGCCAGAGGTATTCGGCGCCCAGTTGCAGCGCCGCTTCGATACCGACCTTGTAGCCATTGGCCGAGCCGGTGTTGCTGGGCAACTCGATCACGGTGATCTGGGTTGGCCACTGCGTACGCAGCGAGTTCAGGTCGGCGCGCGACGCGTTGCTCACCACCACCACCCGTTCGATGTGTGCAGAGGCCAGCGAACGCTCGATCAGCGCTTCCAGGTAACACAAGCGATCGCCGTACGTCAGTGTCACCAGCGTGGTCTTGGCATTCATCGAACAGCTCTCCTAAAGCATCGTATGTCTGTGCGCCGCTCAGCAGGCGTGCGCGGTAAGCCGCTGCAGGCTGCTGCGGGGCAGGCTGATGCGCTGTTCGCGCTGCAGCATGTTGAGCAGGATCACGGCGCGTTCATCGCCGTCCTCGCAGAGGAAAATGGCCTGTACGTCACTGTCGCCGTTGCGCACACGTACCGCTTCGCCTTCGGTGAAGCGCACCGCGTTCGCCGAACTGCTCTGCGCGCGCTGGCGGATGCTGGCGATCAGGCTGTCCGGCACCGGGCACGGCATGCCGCCGAAGGCAACGATGCGGCACACGCCACGGGTCGAGCGGATCGGGTACCAGTTGTCGTTGCAGTCCAGGCGAATGAACAGGTAGCCGGGGAACAAGTCCTCATCGGCCACGCGGCGGCTGCGGGTCAGCACAGGGGCGGCGCGCAACGGGCGAAAGCAGTCGTATTGCTGACGCAGCAGATGTTCTTCGGCACGGGCTTCCTGCCGCGGCTTGGTCTGGATCAGGTACCAGTTGGCGTTGCTGTCGAAGTCGTTCATGAGCGCATCTCGATGGCGTGGGCGGAGGGACTGGTGACCACCTTGAAGGTGTCCTGCGCAGCGCTCGGCTTGAGCGTGCTGTAGCAGGGCAGCCACTGGCGGATCCGTGATACCGGGTTGAACATCAGCACGTCGATGATCGACAGGTTGGCCACGAACGGGTCCTTGAACTGCGTGTAGCAAAGCTCGTCCATGCGGTGGAAACGCAGCTCCAGGTCGTGACGAGCGAAATATTCCTCGTCGTACAGGGCCGTGCCGCCGATGGGGTTGAGGTAGCGCTGCGCATCGAAGTGCCGCGCCAGCTTGACCACACGGTCCTGCTTGTCCTGCACCTGACGCTGGTCCACCGGCAGGGTGGACATGACGTGGATCGGCGTGTCGATCTGCAGGTACTCGCAGACCTTGCGCAGCGAGTACTCCAGGTACAGCGCCAGGTTGCGTTCCGGGTAGGTCAGCAGCGGCTTGAGCAGCGCCAGCACCTCGTCGCGGTAAGGCGCGCGGGAGTAACTCATGGCGATGCTCTTGAGCAGCTTGTCCAGCACCTGCGGAGCGTTGTCACTGAGCTCGCGCTGATTGATCGCCAGGTCCGAACGGTCCTTTTTCAACGGCAGGGTGAACAGCGTTGCAGCGCCCGAGCTGAGCAGCCTGTTGCGGTTGACCCAACCGGGGTGTACGTACTGCAGGCTGTCGCCGAGCACAAAGGCATCGGCGCCGGCGATCAGCTGGAAATAGCCGAAATAGGGAAACCAGTAAGGCTGCATCATTGCTACGGTTCTGGACATCGGGAGACTCCTGCCTTGCTAGGCGATTACTTCTTGCTCGGCGAATAGTCGTAGCCGTAGGCGGCGCAGTCGTACTCGGCGGTGGACGCCTTGCGGATCACGCCGTTGAATATCGCGCCCTTGACCAGCACGCCGTTCTGCGCGAGGCGCCGTTTGCTGACCTCGATTTCCTTGACCGAGCTTTGGCCAAAGCGGGCCACCAGCAGGGTGGTCCCGGCCTGGCGGCCGATCAGGCTGGCATCGGTCACGGCGATCACTGGCGGGGTGTCGATGATCACCAGGTCGTAATGCGGCGACAGCTCGCGCAGCAGCTTGCTGAAGTTGTCATGCATCAACAGCTCCGAAGGGTTGGGTGCAGCGAAACCGCAGGCGATCAGGTGCAGGTTGTCCACCTCGGTGGCGTTGATCACCTCGGTGTTGCCCAGGCGTGCAGCCAGGGCATCGGACAGGCCGTGCTTGGGCTGCAGGCCGAACGATCGGTGCAGGTAGCCCTTGCGCATGTCGCCGTCGATCAGCAATACGCGCTTGCCGGCCTGGGCAATGATCACCGCCAGGTTGGCGCTGACGAACGACTTGCCCACGCCCGGCATGGGGCTGGTGATCATCAGCACGTTGTTGCGCGCTTCCATCATCGCGAAGTGCAGGCTGGTGCGCAGGCTGCGCAGCGACTCGATGGCCAGCTCGCTGGGTGCGGCCACGCTGAGCAGGCGCGATTCGCGATTGGTCACGCCCTTGTCGCGTTTTTTCTGCAGGCGTTCCTGCTGACGCGACAGCGGCAGCGAGGCGTACACCGGCATGCCCAGGTTCTCGATCACTTCCGGGTTTTCCACGCCGCGGTAGAACGCCTGGCGGATGAAGATGATCGCCACGGCGACCAGGGCACCCAGCAGCATCGCCACCAGCACGATGACGGCGCGCATGGGCTTGACCGGTTCTTCGATGTTGCTGTCGGCCTTGTCGATGATCCGGACGTTGCCGATGTTGCCGGCGCGGATGATGTCCTGTTCCTGGCTCTTGTTCAGCACCAGGGTGTAGGTCTGGGTGGTCACCTGCATGTCACGGGTCAGGCGCAGCAGTTCCTGCTGGGTCTCGGGCAGGCCTTTGATCTGTGCCTGCAGGGAGGTCTTCTGCGACTCGATCTGGCTGATCTGCTGGCTAAGTGCGGCTGATGCAGGGTGCTGACGGGTGTACAGGCGATCAAGGTCGGTGCGCTTGAGGCGCAGCTCGGACAGTTGCGCATCGTAGGCCACCATCTGGTCGAGCAGTGCCTTGGTCTCCAGAGTGATGTCCACCGACTTGGTGCGCATCTGGAAGGCGTGCAGGGCTTCTTCGGATTTCTCCAGTTCCTTGCGTACCACCGGCAATTGCGAGCGCAGGAAGTCCAGGCGCTGGGCGGCTTCGGCCGAACTGCGTTCCACGTTCTGGCGTACGTACAGGCGGCTCACTTCATCCAGCACGCGGTTGGCCTGTACCGGGTCGGTGTCGTTGATGCTCAGGTAGACGATGCCCGAGTCCTTGCCCGATTCGGCCACGCGCAGACGCTGCTGGTAGTCCAGCGAAGTGTTGAGCAGGCGATTCTTCACCAGGCGGAATTCAGTGCCGGGGCGGGCGGTCAGTTCAGCCAATTGCAGGGTGATGCCGTTGCCCTGGCTGATCTCGCCGACACGACCGCTGAGCAGCGGCGCACCAGCGGCGTCCACCAGTCGATACGTCGCATTGGGCCCGGCGACCAACGTCATGCGCTCGCCCAGCAGGTTGGCCGGCACGTCCAGGTTGAACACGTCGATCTTCTCGCCGCCCCAGGCGAACGCATCCAGACCGAACAGCGGGGCGGCCAGTTTCTGGCTGCCGGTGGGAGTGAATTCGCGGGCCATGTAGCGGCCGATCGCCGGGAAGTAGCGCGGCGTGGCCACCACGTCCAGCTTGAGGTCGCTGACCACCTGGCCGAGCACGGTGCGCGACTTGATCAGTTCGATCTCGGTCACCGCTTCCGATACCGAGGCCGGCTTGGTATTGAGCTGCGGGGTGGCATCCAGACCGACCTTCTTCGGCTCGATCTGGATCATGGCATTGGCCTGGTACACCGGCGTGGCAATCACGGCGTAGAAACCGCCGAGCAGGGTGAACAGGGCCACCACCACGACAATCAGTTTCTTGTGATCGAACAAGGTCCGTAGAATCGTCGCGAGATCGATCTGGGTGTCCTTGTAATACTCCAGGTTTGTACGGTTCATCGCGGTCATCTTTGTCGATCCTCAGATCTCAGGTAGGGCAACCAGCCTTCGATACACCGAGTCAATTCGGTGTAGGTCCGTTGAAAGGCGGCAATGGGGCGGCGATAGGGATCGTCGATTTCGAAGTCGTCGCGCCACTTGCCGATCAGGAACGTCTTGCCTCGCGTGTGCGGGGCCTTGCTGGTGATGCTGCGCAACTGGCGCTGGTCCATGACCAGGATCAGATCGGCCCAGCGCACCAGCTCGTCGGTGAGCTGGGTGGCAGCGTGCGCCGGCCGTGGCACCTGGTTATCGGCCAATACCTGCGCGGTAAGACTGTCCATGTCGTTGCCCACGCACGCGGCCAATCCGGCCGACTCGACCTGCAGGTGCGGCGCGTGCTTGCGCAACAGGGCCACTGCCATGGGGCTGCGGCAGATGTTGCCGATGCAGATCACCAGAACCTTGTTGATCATGTCGTCTTCAGCCCCTCGCCGCAGCGGGCGTCAGGCGTCGCAGCAGGTTGCGGCTAACGTTGCCCGACACGTGCAGTACGGCCTTGAGCTTCTGCACCGGTCTGATAGCGGCGATGCACATGCCCGACACCTGGACCAGAAAGTGCTCGTAGAGCACCCGGTCGCCCTGGCGGAAGTAGTAGTTGGCCAGGCACGCATAGGTGTGCAGGGTCATCTGCAATTTGCTCTGGTTCGGGCGCTGGGAAAAGATCCCACCAGGGTGCAGGCGGTAGCGCGCCGGTGCGATGTCGGCCAGGTACTTGCCCTTGCCGTGGGCACCGAGCATCGACCACCAGCACAGGTCCAGCACCGGTGCCTGTTCCAGCTCACGGGGCAGCTCGTGCAGCACGTTGCGAAAGCAGGTGGTGAGCGTCGAGATCGGCCGGGTCTTGAGCAGGTCCATGGCGGTGGCATCGGCCTGGTACTTGCCGGTCAGCTGGATCCCCTTGTCACCCTCGCTGTCGAAGGCCATGGCGTCGTGGTAGGTCAGCACGTAGTCGCGGTTGGCTTCGAGGAAATTCACCTGCTTCTGCAGCTTGAGCGGATCGATCCAGTAGTCGTCGCCCTCGCAGTAGGCGATGTACTTGCCCTGCGCCCGGTTGAACAGGGCCGGGAAGCACCAGCGGCCCAGTTGGTACTGGTTGTGCTCGTGGAACACCGGCTTGATGATGTTCGGGTACTGTTCGGCGTAGCGGCTGATCACCTGCGTGGTGCCATCGGTTGAAGCGTCGTCGTTGATCAGAATCTCGAAGGCGAACGTGGTGCGTTGCGCCAGGAAACTGTTCAAGGTCTGCTCGATGTACTCGACCTGGTTGTAGGCCGGGCACGTGATCGACAGCAGCGGTTCCTGGCCCTCGGGCCAGGTGTGCATGATCTGTTGTTCGGTCCGGTTCATCGTTCGACGCTCGCTCTGCTCAACTTCAGGAAAACCCGCTGGGCCAGTGGTTTGTAGGTCGCCGCCACCAGGGTCAGCGTCAACACGCCGCACACGGCCAGGGCGGCGAAGATCACCAGGCGGTTGTTGGACCCGCCGGCGATGGCCGTGAACAGCGGATGGGTCAGCAGCACGCCGAGCACGGTGCTCAGGCTGATGCGCAGAATGTCGTGCAGCCAGGGCCGGTGCAGGCCTGGCGCCAGGCGCCGATGCACCACTTGCGGCCACAGTGCGAACGACACCAGGCGCAGCAGGAACCAGGTCACGGCCGCGCCCAGGGCGCCAAAGCCGTACACCGCGATGATCATCGCCGGCACACTGATCGCGGCCGAAATCACGCTGTACCAGATGTGCAGGCGCATTTCGCCGTAGGCGTATTGCAAGTGGTACTGGAACGCGCTGACCGCCAGGATGGCGCTGCCAAGGGCGTACCAGAACAGGATCGGTGCGCCCCACTGGGCAGCCTGCGTGTCACCGCTCCAGGCGAACAGCAAGGGTTCGGCATAGAACGCGATGATCGCCGCCAGGGGAAACAGAAAGGTGCTGACGAAGCGGCTGGCACCCAGGTACAGGGCATGCATGTCGCTTTCACGGCCTTCGGCGACCTGTACCGTCATGCGTGGCAGCAGGGTCTGCACCAGCGGGTTGATCATCATCATGATGCCGGTGGTCAGCAACGCGACCAGCGAGAAATACCCGTATTCGGCCAGCGGCAGTACCTTGGACAGCAGCACCTTGTCCAGCTGGGTCAGAACGATCCACACCACCGCGGTCAGCGAGACACTGGCAGCGAACGGCAGGATCGGTTTCACCAGCGCCCAGTTGAACCCGCTCAAGGGGGTCGGTGCGGGCAGATGGCGGTAGGCCTTGGCGGCGAAGATCAACGTCTCCACCAGCGCCACGAACAGTTGGAATTCGAAGAACACCTGCGCGTCCTGCGACACCCAGGTCACCAGCACCAGGCCGCCGAAGTAGCGCAGGGTGGCGATCACCACGTTGGCGTTGTTCAACCAGGCGTGCATTTCCAGGCCTTGCAGGCCGCTCTTGTACAGGGTGGCGAACAGGCGCAGGCCCACCATCACGCCCATCAGGATCACGCAGTTGACGATGGTGCGCGGGTCCAGGGCCTGGGCCTGCAGCCAGTGCGTGGCCATCCAGTCGCTGGCCAGGTAGACGGCCAGCGCACACACCACGGCCATGGGCAGGAACACCAGCTCGAAGGAGCGCATCAACCAGCCGCCGATGCGCTTGGCTGCGGCGCTGTCGCTGCTGCCCTGGTGATGCGCGATCTGGCGCACCAGCGACGGCGAGACGCCGGCGTCGAGCAGCAGCAGCCAGGCCTGCATCACCGCGTAGAAACCGATCAGGCCGTACGCCTCGGCGCCCAGATGGCTGAGGTAGAACGGCATGATCAAGATGCCGATCACCAGCGCATAGGCCTGGCCCAGGTAGCTGAGGGCGGTGTTGTGGATGACCGAAAGCTTCTTCATCGACGATTGCCCTGGTTGCACGCTTTCAGGCTTTGGTTACGGCGGTTCATACGGCGGCGGCCCATGCAACGGGTTGTGGGTAATGCAGCTCGTGGCCGCGCAGCAGGGTATCGATGACCTGATCCTGAGTGGCGCGCGCCAGCCCAGGGTAGATGGGCAGGCACAGCACACGGTCGCTCAAGCTGCGCGACTGGTACTGGACCGCTTGCGGTTGCAGATAGTCCAGGGTATCGAGCGAGGGGTAAAAATAACGTCGTGGGTTGATGCCGTCGGCCTGCAGCGCAGTGCGCATGGCCAGCACCTGGGCTTCGTTCTGCAACGCCACCGGGAAGTAGCTGTAGTTGATCTGGCTGTCGTCGGCCTGACGTTGCAGGTCCAGGTAGCCACCCAGGCGCTGGGTGTAGTAATGACCCATCTCGGCGCGGCGCACGAGGATGTTGTCGATGTCGTCGAGCACGCTCAGGCCCATGGCGGCGCAGAACTCGTTGAGCTTGGCGTTGGTGCCCAGGCCTTCGATCTTGTCGACGTCGGTGATGCCGAAGTTGCACAGCTTGCGCACACGGGCAGCCACATCGTCGTCGTTGGTGACGATCGCGCCACCCTCGATGGTGTGGAACAGCTTGGTCGCATGAAAGCTCAAGGTGCTGGCATCGCCCCAGTTGAAGACCGACTGGCCGGCCTGTTTCACGGCGAAAGCGTGCGCGCCGTCGTACACCACCTTGAGGCGGTACTGGCGGGCAATCGCTTCGATGCGTTCCACCGCGCAAGGGTTGCCGAACACGTGGGTGGCAACGATGGCGCTGGTGTCGGGCTGCAGGCTGGCTGGAATCTGCTCGGGGTCGATGTTCCAGGTGTGCGGGTCGATGTCGGCGAACACCGGGCGAATGCCTTCCCAGTGCAGCGAGCTGCTGGTAGCCACGAAGCTGAACGGCGTGGTCACGGCGCTGCCGGACAGGCCCAGGGCGCGGTAGGCGACTTGCAGTGCCAGGGTGCCGTTGTTGGTCAGGATCAGGTGGCGCACGCCCAGGTAATCCTTGAGGCGCTCCTCCAGCTCGCAGCACAGCGGACCGTGGTTGGTCAGCCAGTGGGACTCGTAGATACGGTCCACATAGGCCTTGAACTTGTCGATGTCGCCCAGATAGGACTTGGTTACGTTGATCATTTGCTGCTCCCTGGCTGCTCGCCATTCCCCGAAGTGTCCAACACGGTGTTGTCCGCTCAGGACGCCTGACTTTTGCTGCGAGCGACTGCGCGGCGAGCGCGGTGCTGGTTGAGCCGCAGGATCATCCGCGTGGTCAGACTGCCGGCATGCGGGTCACCGTAGTGGAACAGCGCGGTGGCGCGACGGTGCGCCGGATCGCATGGCTGGTTGGCATGCAGCGAGCGATAGCCCCAGAAGAAATACACATTGCCAGGCTTCATGCGCAGCAACAGCGGCTTGAGCCAGCCGCGTTCGATGCACCAGCCCATCAGGCGGCGGCACAGCGGGTTCTGATACACGACCTTCTCGACGGCGTTGAACAGCACGCTGCCACGCACGCGGCGCAGGTTGGGAAACAGCACCAGATCGCCGCGGTCCTTGCCCTGGTCGGGAATGAAAATCGGCACCAGCATGGTCAGCAGGGTGGCGTCGAAGTGAAACGCGTTGGATTCTTTCAAGCCACTGTGGCCCTGCACGCACCGCAGCACCGGGAACACCTGGTCGCTGGGGGCCGCATGGCCCTGGCCCTGCTCGTGAAGGCGCGCCAGGTGCTGGCGGAATTCGCTCGATACCGCCGTGGCAGCCAATCGGCTGCCCACGAGTGGCGCATTGCCATGATACGCGAAATATTGGTTGTTATGGCGCGCAGCCTGGTCATCCACATAGGCACGAAGTTCTTCCAGCACGTAGGGCGCCAAAGCGTTTTCCAGTACGGCATAGCCCTGTTCGTTCATATCGGCCGCCAGGCGGCGCGACGTGCTTTCATCCAGGTTGAACAAATGTGGCATGAGGAAGAACCCTCCTTGGACACGCGATTGATTGAACGCCATAACTAACGTTCTATATGTTTGGGCAAAGCTACCGCCCGGTTCGTACTCGACGATCCCTTCAACTTGCTACTTGCAACTTCGTGTGCACACCACGACTGCGTACTGCAATGAACAGGCTGTGCGCACACGCCAGAACACATAGCGCGGACCGGTCATCAAAGTCAGCGCCTGCAAGGCAATACGGGGTAGTGGGTCGAATGTGCGCAGCGCTCTTTGGCACCACTGCAACTGCTGTGTTGGCGGCAGATGGGTGATATATCGGCTTTGGCAGGGGGACTGTCAATCGCTTTCGTCAAAAATAGTGCGCTGGCTAGAATGCGTTCATCAAAACGACTTAACTATATGATTTACATCATAATTTATTTCTGGCGCTGGCATATTGCTGCTTAATTGTGGGTTTCCGACGTTTTCCTCCCGTCAATCCGCTGCACGGCTCGCAAACCCGCACAGCGCCTGGGCTCAGCCGTTCCGCAAGCGCGGCGGAACCTCGAAATCCCTACAGACGCCGACTATTTAATGTCGTCAAAAAAAAACCATCATGGGGGTAGGAGCATCCCTATGATGGTTTATTGACATCACTGGCCAAGCGCCATTTCTGCCGCACAAACACCTGGAACTCCGTAGGAGCGGTCAGCGGCCGCGAAAAAACCCCCGCGGTGTATCAGATACGCTTCAGGATGCCTCTCGCGACCAATGACCACTCCCAAGGCTGCTTCAGTAAAGCTCCGGCCGCCTGTCGTTCAAATAGGTGAAGGCAGTGCGCGCCGATGCCAGCGAGGCTTTGTCCAAGGTACCCACGATCAACGCTTCGTCACGGCTGGCCTTGGCAATCTGCTGCCCATCTGCCCCGGCAATGCTGCTCAAACCGCAGTACTCGAATTCCTCCTCTTTGCCGCAGTAGTTGGCATACGCCACGTAGCACTGGTTCTCGAAAGCCCGGCTGCGCACGGTCACCTCGGCAATGAAACCGTAGGGCACCATGTTGGCCGTGGGCACCAGAATCAGTTCGGCCCCCGCGGCCGCCAGCCGGCGAGCGTTTTCCGGAAACTCCAGGTCGTAGCAGATCAACAGGCCCAGCTTCCAGCCATTGAACTCGAGCAGCGCGGGCGCCTGTGTGCCTGCGCTGAACATGGCGCGATCGGCGTCGCCGAACAGGTGTGTCTTGCGGTAGTTGCCCAGGCGCGCACCGGTGCGGTCAATCAACTGCACCGCGTTGTATACGTTGCCCTGTTCATCCAGTTCGGGGTAGCCGTACAAAATGGCCAGGCCGAATTGCCGGGCGATCTGCGCGACCTGCTCGGCGTTGGCGCCGTCACTGGCCTGCGCCAGGGTGCGCGCCGCCTCCGCGCCGATGTTGTAGCCGCTCAGGAACATCTCCGGCAGTACCAGCAGTTCGACTTCCCACTGTGCGGCCTCGCGGGCGCGTGCCTTCAGGCGCTCGAGGTTGCCCTCGACGTCGAGCGGTTGGGACTGGCATTGGTACAAGGCTATGCGCATGCGGGCTCCTTTTGTGATCAAGTCTGCTGATCAAGTGTGGCAATCAAGGGCACGGTCAATCCGACAGGGCAATGGGCCCCAGTTCGTCGAAAACATCCCCCGGCCCAGGGTTCTCCGGGTGAGTGTAGCCATCGAAGTGGGTCATGATGCCCCACACCGCATTCAGTGACGTCTGAACCGCGCCTTCGACCCAGGCAGGCGTCCACGAAACGTCGTCACCGGCGATGAAGATACCGCGTTGTGCATCTGGCAGCGCGCTTTGCATAAAGTGCGCATACATGCGCTGGTTGTAACGATAGTGACCCGGCAGCGCGCCCTTGAACGCGCCAAGGAAGTAAGGGTCCGCTTCCCACGACACGGTGATCGGATCGCCGATGATGCGCGCGGCGATATCCACCTTCGGATAGATCTTCTTCAAGGCATCCAGCGCCAGCTTGACGCGCTTCTCCACGGGGTGGGGCAGCATCTTCAAGGCATCGCTCATCCACGCATACGACAGGCAGATCACCCCTGGCTTGTCGTCGCCATGGTCGAACAGGTAGGTGCCGCGGGTCAGCCGGTCGGTGAGGGTCATGCTCATCAGGTCGCGGCCGGTCTCCGGGTCCTTGTCTTTCCAGAAGGGCCGGTCGACCATGACGAAGGTCTTCGAAGACTGCATGTAGCGGGTACGGTCCAGCGCCATCCACATCTTCTGCGAGAACAGCGTCTCCTCGCATTCGATCTGGGTGGTCAGCAGCCAGCTCTGGCAGGTGGTCAGCACGGCGGCGTAGTGGCGGGTGTCGTCCCAGTGATCGGTCACCGCAAAGCGGCCATCGGCGGCGCGGGCGATCTTCTTCACCCCGCCGCGCGGCGCGCCCCGGTGCAGTGACGCCAGGCTGGTGCCGGCCGGCCAGTGGGCGCAGCGTTCGGGCGCATGCTTCCACAAGCCCAGCGGCACCTGCTCCACGCCGCCGATCACCAGATGCTGGTGATCGTCGCAGTTGGTCATCACCACACGGAAGATTTCCAGCATCGAATTGGGGAAGTCCGAATCCCAGCCGCCGGTGCCGAAACCGACCTGGCCAAACACCTCGCGATGGTGGAATGACAACTGCGCAAAGGCCTTGGACGTGGCCACGAAATCATAGAAGGTGCGGTCGTCCCACAACGGCACCAGGGTGTTCCACAGTTCCTTGAGGCGCGGCACGTCACGATCGCGTATCGCCTGCTGGATATCACCGAAGCGTGCGCCTTCCTCCAGCGCATCGGCCCAGGCGTCAGCCACTTCCTGAAACAGCGCCGGCAGGTCGGCCAGGGTCTGGGCGTAGTAGGTCTCGCCTTCCAGATCGATCACGGTGCTGCCCGAAGCCGGCGTCAGCGGGTTGGGAAAGGGCTTGGTTTTCAGGCCGAGCTTGTCGACGTAGTGGTAGAACGCCGTGGACGAAACCGGAAAGCGCATCCCGCCCAGCTCGGCAACGATCTCCTCGGTGCCCTCGAACTTCTGCGAGCGCAGGCGCCCGCCCATTTTCGAGGCTTCATAGACCACCGGCCGCAGGCCCAGCTTCATCAGCTCGTAGGCCGCCACCAGCCCGGCGATACCGGCGCCGACGATGGCCACCTCGGCCCCATGATGATGCTCGGGAATCACGCCCAGCCCGGCCGGATGCTCGATCCAGTCGTCGAAAGCGAAGGGAAAGTCCGGGCCGAAAACGGTGACGGGCTTCTTGCCGTCGGCGGGGTGACGTGATGTTGGGCTCATGGAGGGACCTTGGCTGAGGCTGAACGAAGAAAAGGCACGTTCATTCTAGGCAAGGGCGCTGCGGTAAATAAGACGCAAAGTGTCGTCGATATGACGTTTAATCGGTCGAATGGATGTGTCTACGCTGCATTGTGCCTGCTTTCGCTCAACCCCGGCGGTCTACCTTGTTGCTGAGGATGATCGAGGTCGTGGTTTTCTCCACTCCGTCGACGCTGCCGATCTGGTCCAGCAACTCATCCAGCTGTTCCGGCGAATCGGTGCGCAGCCAGGCCACGTAATCGAACTCGCCACTGACGGCGCACAGTTGCTGCACCTGCGCCATGCCACTCAGGCGCCGTACCACCTCCTTGCCGGAGCGCGGCTGCACGGTGATGCCGACGTAGGCCTGCAAGCCGCCATCCAGTGCGTGCTGGCCCAGCCGTACCCCGTAGCCGCTGATCACCCCGCAGCTTTCCAGCCGCGCCAGCCGAGCGGTGACCGTGGTACGTGCGATGCCCAGGCCGCGAGCGAGCATCGCCACGCTTTCGCGGGCATTGATCTGCAGGGCGGCGATCAGTTGGCGGTCTATGGCATCCAGGGAAAACGAGTGGCGGTCGGACAAAACAGGCTCCATCAGCGAGTGGGCAGGCGTCGATTAGGCCATTGATCGGCGCCGTGCTCAAAGCAATGTTGCCAAGGACGCTTTTTCAGATCATTCAGAGCCTTTTGTTCCGCACTCTGCAGTTGAACGGAAAGTTTGACGCGACTTGTCGAAAGTGCACGCAAACTTGTTGTTTCTGGCGTCAGGCGAACGGCAGGCCGAGTGCGGTGGATTGATTAAATTGAAGTGGCAAAACTATTAATCCCTCTATAGTTCGCCTCGCGATAGTTCACGCATCAATCCTATTTTCATTCATACCCTTACCGAACGACCTGCTGCTCGCGGCCCCCACAGAGCAAGGAACAGGAGAACAAGGAACATGAGTTCAACCCGTGGCACGCACATGCCGACCGTCGTGGCCGGCTTGATGCTGGCGTGCGCCGTGATCGCCAGCTTCCTGGCCGCCAGCGGTCCGGTGCAGTGGATGGACAACGGCCTGATGCTGGCGGATGCCGCGCAGGGCCCGTTCTTCAGCTCCTCTCTGGGGCCGGTCAGCCATCCGCTCTACGCGCTCATCGCTCGTGTCGTTCATGCGCTGCTGGGCATGCACCTGCTCAGCCTGCTTAACGCCATCCTGTTGCTGCCACTGGCCGTGGTCGTCCACGGCCTGGCGGTCAGTGTCGGCACCCCACGTCACCTGGCGCTGCTGGCGGCAACCGCCACCGTGCTGGCCCACGCCGTGTTCTGGGCTTCCACCAAGGCCGAACCCTACGTGCTGCATGCCGTGCTGATCATCGGCGCCTACTGGCTGTGCTTCGCTGCACCGGCGCGACTCGGTGCCACCGGCCGCCTGCTGGCCATCGGCGCGCTCAGCGGCCTGGCCTTGGCGATTCATCCGCTAACACTGGTGGTGCTGCTGCCGTTGTATGTGCAACTGGCCGTGCACCACAGGCTGCGCCTGCTGCTGGTGCTGCCCGGCATCGCCCTGGGTTTTGCACCGGCCTGGCCTGCCGTGATCAACGACCTGAGCACTGGCATGAGCCTGTTCGACATCTCCCGCCGTTATCTGGCAGGCCCCGGCCAACTGGCGATCATCGCCGGCGGCCGCAACGACACGCTCTGGCGTTTCGACGACATGTGGCACGAGAAAAACGCCGTGGTGCTGCTGGCGTTGTCGCTGATCGGCCCGCAGATTCTTGGCCTCATCCTGTGGCCGAAAACCCGCGCGCTGCAGGTGCTCTGGGCAGCGCTGCTGCTCAACTTCCTGTTCGCCGTGTCCTACGGCGTATTCGACCGCTTCACCCTGTTCCTGCCGGGCATTGCCCTGGCCAGCATCCTCGGCGTGGTCCACCTGGCCAGATACCTGCCTGGCAGCCGAATCGGCACTGCCGTCGTCTACCTGTCGGTCTTAGCGGGGCCGGTGGCCATGCTGTCGATGTGGGGGCTGTACGCCAACGGCTGGGTCAAGCTGCCGACCCACACCGAAGCCCTGCCGTTTCGCAACGACATCCGCTACTACCTGGTGCCCTACCTGCAAGACCGCTCCGCGCACCAGTTCGCCCGCGCCTACGAAACCCTGGTGCCGCCCGGCGCCCTGGTCGCCGCCGACACCACCCCGCTGGGCGCCCTGCGCTCCGCCCAGGCCAACGGCGCGCTGCGCGGCCGGATCCTCCAAGGCTGCGAACAGAGCACCAACATCCCGCCTTACCTGAACGGCGCCGGCGCCTTCCTGCCGCGCACCAGCTTCTGCGGCAATATTGGCGAGCAGTTCACATTGCAGGAAAATTTGCTGGGGTTTCGTTTGCAGGCCAAGTGAGGGTTTCTGAAAAACTTGAAGCGCTGCACTTTGCGCAAAGCACAGCTTTATTTTCGTGAAGGTTAGGTATACGTTACATTTCTATCACTTTGTTGCGTATACAGAACATGGACTACGAGCTCATCACGACTCGCCTGGGCAACCAGATCAGGCAACGGCGTCTCAATCGTGGGATGACACAATCCAGGCTCGCCGAGTTGGCTCGTGTCACGCGGCAGAAGGTCATTGCCATCGAGAAGGGTGATCTTTCAGTTGGCATGGCAGCCTACGCACGCGTGCTCGCTGCGCTGAATTGCGAGATGAAGGTCATACCTGCCGTGCTGCCCACGCTGGACGAAATACATGAGGTATTTGAAGGATACTGAGCATGCCGCAGGTTGTGGCTGCTCAAGGTGGATCAGCTCACTACAAGCTCTGAACAATCCGACACTTGGGAAAAGCTGAACACCCCCAAAATTGCTGCCCGGCATTGGCTCCCGTTTTCCGCGTGCGGATGACCAGCGCATTGCCACACTTCGGGCAACAACGTTCAGCGCTTGGATCACTGCGACGCTTGAGTTGTTGCACGTGTTCGCGATGAGTCGCAATACTCGGTGCCAGACGACCGGCCTTCAGTGCTTGCAACATGTCGTCGACTTCCGCCTCGCTGAACACCACCTGCCGAAACGACTTGATATAGCGGATGAAGCCGATGCCCCGCGTCACATTGGCCGGCATCTCGTTCTTGAACGTACTGCCCCCAACGAACGTGATGACCGAATGCAGGTGCGCAGGGCTGACACCTAAAGTGGCTTCCAGCGCTTTCAGGTGTTTGTAGTTCTGCCGAAGAGGGTTCTGGAATTTGAAGCTGCGCCTGGGGAATTTCTGCGTCCACTGCGCCTGGTGTTCGGTGCCGAAAATCCAGGCGCTCATGTTCTTCGTTTCCAGCACGAAAATGCCATGGACCGAGAGAAACACGTGATCGATCTGCGTGGTGCCGTCAGGCGTATTCAGGGTGACGTTGTGCAGGCGGCGATAGGTGTGTTGGTCCAGTTGCCAGTGTGCAAATACACGCACCAGTAACTCACCGATATAACCCTTGACCCACGGCGACTTGAACAACGTGATGAGGAGCAGGAGCGAAAGCGCCCAGCTCAGCATGCCCCAGAGCTGGGCGATGACAGGTGTGAAGTCCATTTCTCAACCTTGATGACAGTACTGACGCCAGCATAGCTGGATTATTTCTGCGTTCGCGCACCACTGGCCGTGGCCGACGCTTCGGAGCCGGTTGCCGTCTTGAAGTACGCCACATGATAGGCCAGCCCGACGAAGACCGCGCCTCCCACGGCGTTACCCAAGAATACCGGAACAAAATTATCGCCGAACTGCGCCCAGCTCAAGGCCCCGGCAAAGATCGCCGCCGGTATGACGAACATATTGGCGACCACGTGCTGGAAGCCGATCGCCACGAAGGCCATCACCGGAAACCACATGCCAACTACCTTGCCGACCACATCCTTGCTCGCGTAGCTGAGCCACACCGCCAGACACACCAACCAATTGCAGCCAATGCCGGAAATGAATGCTTGCTCGAAACTGGCCGACACCTTGGCATTGGCGATGGCCACGGTCTTGGCCATGAACGCACCTTCAGTCAAACCCACCAGATGCCCAAAGAAATAGGCGACAAACAGCGCGCCGATCAGGTTGGCCACGGTCACCAACAGCCAGTTGCGCACCAGTTGACCCAGACCAATACGTCCAGCGAACAGCGCCATGGGCAAGCTCATCATGTTGCCGGTCAGCAACTCCCCGCCGGCCAGCACCACCAGAATCAGCCCGATGGGAAACACCACGGCGCCCAGCAGGTTGCCCAGTGAAGCCCAATCCTTGGGGATCATGGCGCTGACATGAATGTCGAGAAGAAATCCGAAAGCGATGAACGCGCCTGCCAGAAATCCTAGGATCATCAGCGATGAGGTGTTCAGGTGGGCCTTCTTGACACCGCTTTCGACGGCAATTTCGGCTATTTGCTGCGGGGTATTCAAAGACATTAGGGGCTCGTGCGTGATCGTTGACTGAGCATGCGGATAAGCTCAGGCGGTGCGCGCATCTGTCGCACCGGGCAGGTACGTTACGGAGCGGGGCGGGAAATGGCCAATCGGCTGTTTTGATGGGGTGATTGAGGGAGTTGATGGGTCCCGAAAATGCGTGCCTCTGGACCACCGGGCGGAGTCCGTGATGAACCCTTTCAAAAACAAAAAAGCCGCGCAAAGCGCGGCTCTCAAATCTTGGTGGGCCCAGCAGGACTCGAACCTGCGACCAAGGGATTATGAGTCTCTTTTCTTACGTTTTACCCGGTTTTACCAAAATCTATAGAGCCTTGTATTTATTGGGTTTCAGTCATATTCTCGCTTTACGAAGTTTAACGGTTTTCGACCTTTGGTGATTGACCGGTGATTGACAGACCAGCTCGGGAAAGCAAGCAGTGAACACGACAGAAACCGCCTTCAGTTTTACCAAAACAGCCTTGGACGGTATCAAACCGACCGATAAACGCGCTTGGTATCGAGACTCCAAAACTCTAGGGCTTTCCATTTGCGTTACTCCGGCGGGCTCCAAGACCTTCTATGTCATTCGTCGCGTCGCGGGCATGGGACGCAAGGGCAATAACGAGTTCATACGCTTGGGGGTGTTTCCTGACATGACCGTCGAACAGGCCCGCGTTGGAGCTCGACTGAAGCTCAAGAGCCTGAATGCCGGCGAGAGCGTTCGTGCCGCTGCCACTGCCAGAAAGGAAGAACTGACCGTTGGTGACTTATGGGGTGTCTGGAGAGACGAGCGCGCAGTCGGGCCGACCCCTGACAAGCCGATCAAGCGCAGTTGGAGAAAGGATCAGCGGCTGTATGACTGCCATCTAAAAGATCGCGCCAAGCGTCGAGTAAGTGAGATCACCTCCACCTTGGCTGGGAAGGTTTTCCGCGATGTGACAGTTGTGAGCGGGCCGGTAGAGGCGAACCATGTGAAACGGCTTGCCCGTGCCATGTGGAACCATGCCATCAAACATCACGGGCTAGACGTCCGCAATCCTTGGTCAACGCTCAAGGATAACCACGAAGCTCGGCGAGAAGAGTGGATCAAACCCTCGCAAATGCCAGCCTTGTTCAAGGCCATCGACTCCGTGGGCAATCAGGACGTAGCAGAGATGGTCAGGCTGTGTCTGTTCACGGGGGCGCGCTCGGGAAACGTCAAGGCGATGCGCTGGGACCAGTTGGACCTGGATACTGCTATCTGGACGATTCCCAGCAGCCATCACAAAAACAAGCTGATCCATACGATACCGGTGCCGCCACCGGCTCTGGAGATTCTGCGTCAGCGTGTCGGTGTGAGCCGGGATTGGGTTTTTCCCGCACCGACTAAAGCGGGCCATATGGGTGAAATTCGCAAAACGTGGCATGCAATGCTCAAGGCCTTTGCTGCTGAGCTGGAACTGGATGAGATCCCAGATCTTCACATACACGACCTTCGTCATACGACGGCAAGCTGGCTGGTCGGCCAAGGGGTGAGCCTTCCTATGGTCGGCAAGTTATTGGGGCATACCACCACCAGTACGACTGCCCGCTATGCACACTTGGCTACCGATCCGGTACGTGAGGCTTTGGAGAAGATCACTGCAGCGATGGGTGGCACCACCAATGGTTAACCGAGTGACGGCCAGCCAAGCCTGGCGGAGGAAGAAGTGGGGTTTCCTGTCCCGCCTGACTGGTCGCCTGCTCAAGTAGGTCGCCTGAGGAGGCACCGTGAAAAATCCTGATGAAGATACGATCATTAATTTCGAGGGCATCGACAACGACATTAAGCTAGGTCGAGCCGACTTCATGCGCATGGCTCTGCCTGCCAATGGCGGCGAGCTAGATATAAAAAACTTCGGCTGCGTATTCCGGATCGGCCTTGATGGCATTTACGTCAATACCGCTCATGAAAATGAAGTTGATCTGACACCAGAAGAGGCTGCAAGCCTTTGTCCTCATCCGACTGGCAACCTCGCTGAGCCAGCCCTCAAATTCCCTTTCTCCGTTCGCGACCTTGAAAATTTCTTAGTTTTTACGAATGAAGAAGGGCTCGACGTTCCTCTCAGCAATGAGGCATTTGAGCAAGTTATCGCCATAAAAATGCAGCAGGGAAATAGGATTGATAACAGCTCAAACTGCGCCCAAGACGAATATCTGCTGAGTTTGGGCAAAGCGATTCAACAACGAAATCAGGAATTTGCCAGCCGCCCAAGGGATGGGAGCGAGGACTTGAAAGCTGCGCATCAGCTATGGATCGACACGGCCATTGAGATACAACGCTCAAGGGATCGCCCCGCTTCGGATCGACAGCTCGCCGAACTAGTGAAGAAGGCCCTCAATCTGGATGTCTCGGAGGAGACTATCCGCCGAAAATTTCCTAATTCACCCATATTGAGAGGGCTTGCTCCCGGTAAACCCAAACTGAAAAAGTAGGGCGGCCATTTGGGTAGTGGGTTGGGTGCCTCGGTCTTACCCAGTACAGCTAGCGATCCTTGCTCCGTCATTACCAACTAATGCGGAGCTATCCATATGACCACCACACATGGCGTGAACATTGAGGCCATCAAGGCTGAGATCGCCGCCCAGCTTGGCTACGACCCCAAAAAACCGCCAGTACATGTAGACGACATGCAAGCCGCTGAGGTGCTTACAGTTAAGGAAAACACCCTGGCTGTCTGGCGCTCGACTGGTCGCTACAACCTGCCATTCCTCAAGGTAGGTCGTCTGGTGCGCTACCGCGTAAGCGACCTCGCCATTTTCCTGGCTAGCCGCACGGTCAACCATACCGGCGAGGAGCAAGCATGAAAAAGGCCGCCCCCCAATACCAGCGGAACAGCCTGTCGCAAGGACATTTTAACCTCTCGCTCAATTGCCTGCTCTTTTGTGGTTCCCTCTCCAGCCTTCTGATTACAACGGCGCAGTTCGCCCTGTATTGGCTGCTCCTGGGGGCGATGATGACCAGCCCCGACTGCCGTATCGAGGAGGATGATCACTTCATCTTCGACGAGGCCTTCTTGCTGCTTGATGGCTATGCCAGCAGCATTCCGTCCGAATCCATAGTGTTCGGGGGCTTTCTGACCCCGCAGGAGGCGTAACTCATGCGCATCCAACAACCCACGAATCCACGCGGGTCGGCAACGTTCGGCCGCAAGAAAGTCAGTGCTGGCAAGCTTGCACTGGCGCCTATCCATGTTGAAATTCAGCGCATCGCCGGTGCGGCTCTGCTCACTGCCAACAATCTGCTGGCCGACTGGCTGCCGGATGGCATTAGCAAGGGTAAAGAATACTGGCCGACCAACCCGGTACGCGGTGACCGTAAGCCCGGGTCGTTCAGCATTAATTTGCACACCGGCAAATGGAACGACTTCGCCAGCGCCGACAAAGGCGGCGACCTTGTGTCGCTGCTGGCCTACCTGCACGGCTGCTCGCAGATCGATGCTGCCCGCATCCTTGCCGGGCAATTGGGGCTGCCGTTCGGTGGTGACCACAAGCGTAACTTGGTCACCGTGGAAGTCGAGCGCCAGCGTATCACTCGCCAGCGTGAACAGCGCCAGCAGCAAGACGATGAAAAAACGCGGGCCAAGTGGGAGCAGGCCGCCGCTCGTGCACGTCGCGACTGGGCGCTCGCGGGCCAGGCTGATCCTAACCATCCGTACCTGGTCCACAAGCGCATTAAACCCCACCATCTGCGTCAGCTCGGCAGCGAGTTACTTGTTCCCATCTGCTGGCGCGGCGAAGTGGTGAACCTTCAGCGCATCGCGGCCGATGGCAGCAAGTGGTTCCTCCGCGGAGGTCGGATCAAAGGCTGCTATTGCTCGTTCGGGCGTATAGAGGACGGCGTCGAGCTGTTCATCGTCGAGGGCATCGCCACGGCTGCGACGCTTTACGAGCAGATCGGCAAGTCGGTCGCCGCTGCAATGAGCGTCGGCAACCTGCTGCCGGCAGGCTTGGAGCTGAAGCACCGCTATCCCAATGCCATGCTGATCGTCGGCGGCGATGATGACCGTGCCAAGGAAGCTGAGGACAAGCCCAACGCGGGTAAGCTGGCGGCCATCCATGCGGCTGCGATGCTCAACTGCGGCTACGTCCTGCCGGCGTGGCCGAAGGATGCGCCGCTGCATCTGTCCGACTTTAACGATTTGGCCGTCTGGCGGGAGGGTTGGGTATGAATGCGTCCCTGATGACCGAAATTCAAACCCCAGCAGGGCCGGCACCTAAGCCGCTGCTACCGGATATCACGCCGCCGACTCCCTACCCCTTGGACGCCCTGCCCGGCAAAATGCGCGGCGCAGTCGAGGCGATTGTCGAGCATGCGATGGTGCCTGCCGCCATCGCCGGGCAGTGCGTTGTCGGCGCAAACACCCATCTGGCGCAGACGCGTGTCAACGCTTGGCACCCCAGAGGTAACCCTGAAGGCGCGCTCTGCTCGCTGTTCATGCTGTCGCTGTTCGACTCAGGGGAAGGCAAGTCGAGCGCGCGCGAACTGGCCTTCAGGACGATTGACGAAGCGGAGAAAGAGGCGCGCTTCCGCCACCGCCAAGCCTTCGATGAGATTGAGGCCATGGCTGCCGACCTAAAGGGCAAGGCGCGTGAAGAATTTCTGGCTGCTCACCCATTGCCGCCCGACCCGAAGACCCAATACAGTGATGCGACTTTTGAGCCGATCGTTGGTGGCTTCATTCGGGGCAAGTCGGCTGCAAGCTGGGACACGGACGAAGGCGGGCAAATGCTCGGCGGTCACGCGTTCAAGGCTGACACCAACGTCGCGACACTCGGCGGCCTGACTACCGCCTTCAGCTCGGGGAAGTTCGAACGCACCCGCTCGCGTGGCAACCTGGAAGGTTCCGGCGTCGCTTACAACCGCCGCCTGAGCATTCACTTGATGGCTCAACCGGTGGCCGTGGCGGCGGCGCTGAGCGATCCGTTGTTGGTCGGGCAGGGCTTCCTTCCACGCTTCCTACTCGCTGCGCCGGTTAGTCTGGCTGGCACCTGCTTCATCACCGTCAAGTCATTAGAACGCAGCGCCTACGCAGACCTGCGTCTTCAGGCGTACTGGTCGCGCTGCAAAGAGATTGCCGCCAGCCCGGAGTACATCGACCCGGAAACCGGCGAGGTCGCACCGCCCGTTCTGGTGCTTAATGCAGCCGCTAAACAGGTATGGGTGGACTTTCGCAACGAGATTGAATGCGAACGTGGGGCGCTCGGGAAGTTTGCTGGCCTGAAGCCGTTCGCCGCCCGGGGCGCCGAGCAGGCGTTGCGTCTGTCTGCCGTGCTCGGCTTTTTTGAGGATGTCGAGCGGATCGATGCCGACTGCATGCGCCGCGCTTGCATGCTGGCGCGCTATTCCCTCGATGAATGGCTGCGCTACACCGGCGCAGGCACAGTTGATCCCGAGCTGAAACTCGCCGCCGAACTGATGAGCTGGTTACGCGATCCCAAGCGCGCGGCAAAGTGGCAAGAGTTTCATGCCAATGATTTGGGCAAGTCGGGGCCGGCTGCGGTTCGTTCGGCCAAGAAGCGTGACCCGGTGCTGGCTGTTTTGTTGAAGTATCACCACCTGCTGAGCAGCGACGGTAAGCAATTCAAGATCAACCCCCTTGCGGAAATTGCGGATTCTGCGGCAACCCAGCCATCGCGTGGCTTTGTTGTTGCGGATGATTTGCGGAAAGTTGCGGAAATTGCACAGTTCCCCCGCGAAAAACATCCGGCATCCACAGCGCTTCCGCAAACTTCCGCAAAGCTTTCGCAAGCTGAAACCCAGAAATTTCAAGGCCTTCCGCAGAATCCGCAGAATCCGCAGCCCCCTGCGTTCGCAGATACGCGTAGCGAACAGCTATGGGAGCGGGAGCTGTGAGTGCCGTCGAGCTGATCCGCCGTGCGAGCGCGGCAGGCGTCGAGATGGTAGTCAGTCAAGAGGGCGGCCTGCGACTGCGCGCTGACTTCGAACCGTCCGCCAAACTACTGGCCGAACTGGTCGCTCACAAAGTCGAGATCATTGCCATACTGAGCGCCGCCAATGACCCGATGCTGTCGAGCGCCTGGCTGGCCGGTGTCGCGCGCCTGCTTGGCCCCCGTCCTGCTGTACTGCTGGAGGAGGGGCATTTGGAGTCGCACGACCTTGTCGAACTGGCCGGTGCGGATGTCGTGCTGGTGGCCGACATCATTCGCGCTAGCCCGACGTGGATCAACCGGCCGCAGCAGGTCGAGCAATCGGCCGAGGTCCACACCGTGGAGAAAGTTAAGCCGCAGCACACCGTCCACACCGCCGCTACAGCGTCACAGGCATGGCGAGTGGCCGCTGCGGCATACACCAACCACCTGATGGCCTGCCGCGCCTGCCATGCGGAAACCGGCCGTTACTGTGCGGCTGGCGTTGATCTGCGCCAGAGTTATAACAACACCCAAATGGAGACGAGCGAGTGAACGATGCCCCGGCAGTGGAGTTTGCCATTGAGGAGAATGACGAAAAGGCTAATGCCCGCAATCACCTGACTCCGGAGTGCCTGAGCGCCGCATTGCTTGTCAGCAGTAACCTGCTCGGCAAGACGCCGTTCCCCGAGGCTGTCCTCGAACTGGGTCGGCAGACGACTGCAATTAACCGCGGCGACATGAGACGAGCAGAAGACATGTTGGTGTCGCAAGCGCACTCTCTGGATGCTTTATTCGTGCATCTTGCGAGCCGGGCACTGTCATCTAAGAACATGGGTGGACTGGAGTCCTACATGCGTCTCGCACTCAAGGCCCAAAACCAGGCCAGGGCTACCTTGCAGACCTTGGGCGAGCTTAAAACCCCCAAGCAGGTCGCTTTCGTGAAGCAGGCGAACATCGGCCATCAGGTTCAGGTCAACAACGGCATTCAAGAGAAGCCCGCGCGCACGCGGAAAACCAAAAAAGCGCAGAACGAACTATTGGAGGTTGAGCATGGCGAACGGCTGGACACCCGAGCGACGGGCACGGCAGGCGGAGCTGATCCGGCAATGGCGACCATGGGAGCGAAGCACCGGACCGCGAAGCGCTGAGGGTAAGGCCGTTGCATCGCGCAATGCCTGGACAGGCGGGATGAGGCCGCTACTGCGAGAACTGGCCGAAGAGCTGCGAGAGCAGGACGAATGGCGTAATAGCTTGTCGGATTGATTCATCTGCTCAAGTGCCGCTCTAGGCCATCCCTCGGCGATCGCAAGGGTGCTCGCTGAGGTCTAACCTCTCCTGACAGTAAGGCATCTTACCGAAGTTGCTGGTGGGACAACTCACTACCAAGTTGCCGAGGTCAGGGCGAGATAGTGCAGACGGCGGTAGGTGTGGTTGTCCAGCTGCCAATGGGCGAATAGGCGTACTAGCAGTTCGCCAATATGGCCCTTGGCGCAGGACAATTTGAGCAGGCATACGGGCAGAATGGCCAGCAGCAGCCATTTCAGGGCGCCAAGAATGGGTTGCAGAATGATTGGAGTGTCTATAGCAATCTTTGCGGGATAACGCCTAAAGGTTGGTGGTACTTCTGATCAGGTTGATCAAGCGCATGAAGTCAGCGTTGTTGTTATGGCTTTTCCAGCGGTTGGCAAAGCGGCAGACGATCTGCAGGTTGCCGGGGGCATAGTGGCCATCGCTGTCGATTCGGTCGAGCGAGCACATCTGTTCGTCATCGTCCTGCGCCCGATCCAGCTGCATCGGTATGCCCGTGAGCGCGCACAGGCCTTCCTGCATGTGGTACAGCTCTTCAATGTAGAGTTGTAGTTCCTCTTCGTCTGGGAAGCCGAAATCTTTGTTCTTGGCCCAGCGGACTACTTCTTGGCCGTTGGACTGTTGTGTTGTTTCCCATGCGATGCGTGCCATCCGGTATGAAGCAACTTTGAGGTTGCTAAACGAGCTCACAAGTCCAGCTTTACGCACGGCCGTTTTTTCTCGCCACTCTCGGCGCTCATGCCATGGGGTCAGGTCGTTCCCATGGACAAGCGCCAATGCGTACTCTGCATAATCGGGGGATAGCTGTTGAAGGGTAGCTTCGGTTGAAAGGAAGTCCCACGCCTTCGGATGCAATGCACTCCATTCCAACCGACTACCGCTCAAGCTGACTTTTGCCCAGGGTTTGCAGGGCTTATGGCACACGTAGACAGTCTTGGGAGGCTTAGCGCTGGGGTCTTCGTCAAGCTCAAAGGCTGGGGCGTCAGGTAGCGACTCTGTCCACCACAGATCATTCTTCTCGCGGTGAATCCAGATATCGCCGGATGTTTGCGCAATGATGGTCATCAAGTTGAACCAGCGTGATGCCACCCCGAGTGTAGGAACCATGCCTCGGGCGGTTTTTTCATGTTTCAGTGTGGTCTCGATAAAGCCTTCACGGTCGCCTGCAGCCCAGAAGCTATGGGTCTTTTCGGCGTTCATAGTGGCAACGGTAGAGCGACGAAGGCAGTTGGGCCACTCGTAGTTTTCACGACCGAAATTGGCGATGAATACCCGCCTCATGTGCTTTTTCTTCCTTGCTTTGCCTTAGGCACGGTAGAACGTTGAGCTTGGATGCGTGCCAGCAGCACGCTGGCCGGTTCGTCGTTGGGGTCTTGGGGTACCAGTTCACCACGGAAGGCCTTGACCAGGATGCTGTGGGTCAGACTGTCGATACGGCTCTTGGCTGAGGCGACTTTGGCTTCGAGTTGGTCGGCGTAGGCTAAGAGTTGTTCGACACGCCGGAGGATTTCGATTTGTTCCTCGTATGGTGGCAAGGCGACTGGCAGCCTCTTCACATCGGCCAGATTTATACCTTTTTGCGCCACACCACGGACTTTGCCGACCAGTAAACGCTGCCCAAGTGGGCTCTGAAGAAGACTTGCAAGATAGAATGGCAAAACTGATGGAAGCGTCGGAATCATTGCTACTTCACGACTAATATTGCAGTCACGCAAAGACTCAGGAGCTACGCCAACATTCCCCACGGAGCCACGAATCGCCAGTAATACCTCGCCACCTTTGAGTCGAGTTCTTTTGTAGCCTTGCTCGATATCTGGGGAAACGACCTTTAGGCCTGAAGTGTCAATAAATAGATTCTTTACATCACCACACCTAACAGTAGGAACCCCTTTACTGACAGCGTTACCCGTCTGAACGATTCCGTAAGGAATCCCTCTTTCTGGCTCAACAAGCTGTTCCAAGGCGTATTTACTCCAAAAGGAAGGCAATGGTTCTCCCAAGAGTTCCTCAGCTCCAGCCAGCTCTTTCATGCCAAGGGCTTTCGCCTTGGGGTTTAAGGCGATATCCGGGCATGTAGTGTTTTTCTCACGCCGGTCTTCTGTCAACCGCCCAGAAACCGCAGCAGCAAGGACTGATTGGCGAAAGCGTTTAAGCAAGGCAGGGATGGCATCGATGCGGGCTTTGAGGGGGTCGACCTGGGCTAGTAGCTCATCGAGTTTATGTGCGATGCAGGTTTGTTGGGCGCGTGGAGCTAACGGAATTCTAAAAGCCTTAAGAATGGTCTGACTAATGTTTTGCTGACTTGCTCCTTGTCCTAATTCAATAAGTTCAGGTCTTGCTAGTTTCAATGCGTAAAATAGATATTTTTTGTCTGCGATATTTTCATGTTCATAACAAAAAGCGATGGCTTGATTCGTGCAGCACTCAATCTTTGTTATAGCTAACTTCCCGATTGAACCGTACATGGCAATCAAAATTGTCCCCACTGGGACAATTTTGGCTGAACTATTCGCCACTCCTAACTCGCTTAGGGAGTTACGTGTTGATGTCAACGGACCGTCGCGCAGATCACCTATAACGGCCCACGGTATTCCGCCATCGTAGTACGCCTGATTTCCTTTGGGAGGGGTACCGCCGCTGCCCCATGAGCCAATTAGCTCCAGTGGGACTGAGGCCCAACTTGTTGGCAACTCACTCATCGCAAACCTCCTGAGCCACCGCCAGACCCATCACCTCCGCCATCAGTTGCTTTTGCGCCGCCACTTCATCGTTGGCGCCCAGCGCCTTCATCAGCTCTTCTAGCTCATGCAGGGCTTCGGTCAGTTCGGCCATGGCCTCGCCGGCCAGAATTTCCGGCGCGGGCAGGTCGTTGGCGTCGAGACTGTGGGCGTCCTTGAGCCAGCTAATATCCAGTGAGTCGCCGCGCTCGCGAATCTGATCACGGGTGAATACTCGGAAGCGGCTGAGTTCGCTGAGGCCTTCAACGTTCTCGGCGCGCGGACTATTCCCATTCGGATCATTCCCGTAGGCATCCTCGAATGGCTTGAGATGGGCGGCGCCGAACGGGGTGCGCTTGCCGAAGTTGGGCATATTACTGCGCAGGTCGTAGACCCATACGCGCTTGGTGCAGCCTTCATCCTGTTGCGGGTTGTCCGGACTGCCTTTCTGGAAGAACAGCACGTTGGTCTTCACACCCTGGGCGTAGAAGATGCCGGTGGGCAGGCGAAGGATGGTGTGCAGGTTGCACTTGTTCAACAGGTCGCGGCGCACGTCGGTGCCGACGCCTGCTTCGAACAGCACGTTGTCGGGCAGTACCACGGCCGCACGACCGCCAGGTTTGAGGCCCCGATAGATATGCTGGAGGAAGGCCAGCTGCTTGTTGCTGGTGTGGTAGGTGAGGTCGTCGCGGGTCGGGCCGCCGCCTCCCTTGGCGGTGCCAAACGGTGGGTTGGAAAGAATCACATCGACTCTGGGCAGGCCCGCTCCCACCTGGCCTAAGGCGTTGCCCAGGTGGACGACGCCCTCGTCGTCGCCTTCCATGCCGTGTAGTAGGGTGTTCATCAGCGCCAGACGGCGGGTACCGGGCACCAGTTCGATGCCGACAAAGGCGCGGCTGCGTTGGAAGCGGCGGGCCTTTTCATCCAGCGTGTAGAGCTCGTCGGTGTGGCTCTTGATGTAGGCGTCGGCGGCAATCAAGAAGCCGGCGGTACCGGCGGCCGGGTCTTGGATGGTTTCGCCGGGCTGCGGTCGGATGCAGCGGATGATGCTGTCGATCAGGGGGCGTGGCGTGAAGTATTGGCCGGCGCCGGATTTGGTTTCGCTGGCGTTCTTTTCCAGCAGGCCTTCGTAGAGATCACCGAGGCCATCTTCCCGGGCGCTGAACCAGTCGATGCCATCGAGGCTCTTGATAAGTTGCTCAAGGTGGCGCGGTTCCTTCAGGCGGGTCTGGGCGTCGGCGTAAATGGCGGCGATTAGCGGGTCGCTGTTCTTACCCAAATCCAACAGCATCTGTCGGTAGTGGTTGAGCAGAGTGAGTCCGGACTTCCCTTCGAGGTCAGGCCAGCGGCCACCAACGGGCAACTTGTGGGCGAAGTCGGCGTTGTTCTGCACCTGCTCGTATTCCATCTTGATGAACAGCAGCAGCACCAGCTCGGTGACGTAGTCGTTGTAATTGATGCCATCGTCGCGGAGGACGTCGCAAAGGTTCCAGAGTTTCTGGACGATATCGCTGTTGGTCATGGGGTTCTCGTAGAAATTGAATAATCTGGTGTAGGAACGAATTCACTCGCGATGGGGGCGACGTGATGTGGCCGGTGATCGAGGATAAATCCGTTCGTACAAATACGTGCGCTGGATGTGTGGTAGTAACTGCCGCGGTCGTCGAGGATGCTCAACCCGTCTGCGGCCAAAGGTTGTCGTTCAGTGCTTCTATGACGTCGTTGAGGTGGCCAGCGAGTAGCTTGTCCAGCCGCTTGGTGCCGCCATCCTGGGCAAAGTTTCGGTTGAGCACCTCATGGTCGAGTATCACTTCGTGAGTCAGTTGCTTGGCCAGGCGGTCCAGCCATTTGCGCTGCACTGGCGTCCAGGAATGCAACCCGTAGATTTTCTGCATGGCATTGTTTACGCGCTGCTCGAAGGGTAGGAGTGCTTCGCCGATGGCGGCCTGGCGAATGTAGCCAACGATGCTGGCGGCGATTTCCTGGTTGGTCTGGTTACGCCAGGCGCTACTCAGGTTCGCCTCGCTGTAGCCGTTCTGGTCAAGCAGTAGGCGGACTTCGCGAAGCTGATCACGAGTGAGGTCTTTGGGGCGATTGACTACAACGCCGAGCGCGACGGACTGATTGAGCTGGTTGTGGATGAACTGGTGGAAGCTCTCCAGGTAATCCTGCGGTTTCTGGTTACTGCCGTAGTTCTGCTCGCGCAACATCAGCTCGTCGTTGTGGGTGGCGATCACCGGATAGTTTTCCGAACCCAGCAGGGCGCTGACTTCGGCCAGTTGGCCAAGCAGGTGGTTGTGTTGGCGCATGAAGTTGGCGGCCTGCTGCGGGCCGAGGTCCTGCAGGTGCCTGTGCAATTGCGCCGGCGCCACGCCCCAGGCGTCCTCCAATTCATTGAGCTTCTTCTGCAGCGTCGGCTTGGTTTCGGCCTTGTGGCTGGCCTTGCGCAGGATGCGCATCACGCGTTGGCTCAGTTGGTCGAGCACGTCATGGGCGTGACTGCTGCCTTCCACGTTGCCGGGGGCGTCGAAACTGCCGCCCTGAGTCAGCTCGCTGACCAACTGCTCCAGCGTTACGTTAGGATTCTTCACCAGTGGCTTCATGGTGTCGACTTCTTCCAGGCTGGCGTAGAGGTCGACGGGGTCGTAGATGCGGAATACGGTCTTGCCGATGTCGTCACAGCGGCGGGTCGCGCGGCCTTTCATCTGCTCGTAGAGGATGCGCGAGCGCACGCGACGCATGAACACTAGATTGCAAATCGCCGGCACGTCGATGCCAGTGGTAAGGAGGTCAACGGTGATGGCTATGTTGGGGGTGCGCTCGTTCTTGTAGCGGCGGATAAGTTGTTCGACCTTATCGCTCTGGCCGGTGATGATCTCCACGCTAGCTTGGTTGTATTGATCACCGTGCAGGTCCTTGAAGGCGTCGTCCAACAGGTTTTTGACTCGTTCGGCGTGTGCCTGGTTGACGCAGAAGACCATGGTCTTCTCTTCGCCCTGCGGGTCCAGCTCCTGAGCCAGTTGCTCACAGATCACCTTATCGAAACCAGGGGTGATGACCCGTCGGTTGAAGGATTCGATGTTGAAGTCGAGTTCGTCTTCTAGCTCGGCTACATCGACTTCCCCGGTCTGGGAGTTGATCACGCTGACACTATCGCCCTTGGCGAAATGAATGCCGTTCTGGCTTAGCAATGTTTCATAGCGGATTGGCGGTTCGTGGTCTATCAGCCAGTCCTCAGCCACGGCTTCGCGGTAGCTGTAGGTGAATACCGGTTTGCCGAAGATTTCGCTAGTGTGTTTGGCCGGGGTGGCGGTGAGGCCGACCTTGCAGGCGTCGAAGTAATCGAGCACGCGGCGGTACTGCGAGAGGTACTGGCCGTGATCGCGCACAGCCAGTTCTCCTTCGGTCATTTCTTGGTCGAGGGTGTAACCGCGGTGGGCTTCGTCGACGATGATGCAGTCGAACTCATCAATGGGTGGAGGAGTTTCGGACTGGAAGATGCGCCGCACCATGGCCTGTACCGTGGCTACTTGAATGCGGGTTTCCGCTTCAGCGGCCATGTCGCCGAGTTCCTTGACGTCGTAGATCTGCGCCAAGGTATGGTTCTGCTCCAGTGGTGCTTCGTTGAAGGCATCGATAGCCTGCTGGCCAAGAGCGCTCCGGTCGACCAAAAACAGAATGCGTTTGAAGCGTTCGGCTTTAAGGAAGCGGTACATCAGACCGATGATGGTGCGTGTCTTACCTGTGCCCGTAGCCATAGCGAGCAGGCAGTCGCGCTGGTTGTTAGTTAGCGCCTGCTCTACTGCACGGATGGCATTTTCCTGATAGTTACGTAGCTTAAGATAGGCGAAACCTTCCTGTTGCAGCTGCGCCTCGGCTTCTTCGCGGCTGCGCTTGAGCAAGTCGAGCAGTCCTGCCGGAGTATGGAAGTCCTGCAGTGGTCGGCGCAGGTATGCCGGACTGCGCAGGTCACGAAACCAGATGCCTGACTGTTCTGCCAGTTGTTTGATATAGGGCCGGCCGTTGCAAGCGAAGGCAAAGGGAATGTGGAAGCTACCGCCTTGACCATCGAGCCATGGCTGACTCAGGCCCGAAAGCTGCCAACCTTTTTGATGTCCGTCCGCGAGGACAAATTGGCGGGAGTAGCGCTCTGCCTGGGGTATGCGGTTGGCAATATTGATGCGTTTGCGCTTTGCTTCGACCACGGCCACGGGTGTGAGCCCGGCGAACAGCACATAATCGGCATCCTCTCCCGGCTTACTGGTAGGCCATTCGGCAATGGCCTTATTCTTGCCCTTCTCTGGACGTGCACCTTTGCTGTACTTGAGATCCAGCGAATCTGCCTCCCATCCGGCTTCAATCAGTTGCTGATCGATCAGGATACGGGTTAGGTCCTCGTTGAGGTCAAAGCTGCTGCTGGCCTGCTGAGTCTTGTGCTTGACCAACTGCGTGGTCTGAGGTTTGGCTGCAAGCTCCTGCTGTAGGGCTTTGACGCGCTGCTCAAACTCATCGCGCAAGTTGGTTAGTTCGGCTTCGTGTGCCTCGGCGAGTTGCTTGTGGCCACGGGACTCCGCATCCATCTGCTCGGCAAGAACGGCATACTCCTCAGCCTCGCGTTTTTTCAGCTCGGCGAGTTGCTGGTTCGATTCCAGTTGTTGATTTGATTCATTGAGTTGGGCTTTGAGTAGTTCGATCTGGCTTTGCAAGTCGCGGAGCGGAACACTGGGGTCTGCCGGTGTAGCGAAGGGACCTGGTTTGAAGGTGCTGCCTGCTTTGCCTAGCGCCTTATGAAACCACACGCACAACTCACGTGCCACCTTGAGGCCATCCAGAGCATCGCGGTGGAGTGTGTGGAAGCCATGGGTGGCCTTGTTGCCTTCGATGCGCAGAGTGTGGAACAGACTGACGATGTTGCGATCTAGCTGGATTTCGCGGCCAAACTTGTATAGCAAGTCAGCCTGCGTAGTGTTGGAGTCGAATTCGATGCCGGCGCGACTGGCCAGATCCTGTGCCAACGCTTCTCCCAGTTGCCGGAGCTTTATCAGCGTGGTGTTGGGGTCGCTGGAGAACACGTGCTCGGCCGTATTGGCGAGCTGAAACAATACTGGGTCGTGTTCTTTGAGAAAGGCAAAGTTACTGCTTGTGGTCATCGTCGATCCTTCGCGAAAGCCTTATGCCACTGTCCATGAATGAAATTGCGCCCAGCTTTACGAAAGTTACCGTAATGATATGCATATGGCCAGTTGCCCAACGTGCTCCTTCTTGGAAAAGCAAAGAAGACTCATCAGGAGCCAATCGGGAGCCAGCCGGCATTTTGAAAGAAATCGGGATGCAAGGACGTGCGGCACAGCTGCTGCTCAAGGTCGAGGTGATTGACCGGTGATTGACAGCTGGGTTTTTGAGAAAAGGTTTGCGAACACAACCCCTTGATTTTAATGGTGGGCCCACACGGACTCGAACCGTGGACCAAGGGATTATGAGTCCCCTGCTCTAACCAACTGAGCTATAGGCCCCAGAAGGCCGCCGATTATAGCGATGGATTGAAGGGAGTGCTATCCGAAAAATCCGAAAGGCGCATACGAAGAAAGGTCGCGGCGAAGCGCTCGGGGGGCAGGGGCAGGCTGACCAGGTAGCCCTGGATCTGCTCGCAGCCTTCGCGGGCGAGGAACGCCTGTTGCGCCGGGGTTTCAACGCCTTCGGCGATGACGGTCAGTTGCATGCTGCGGCCCAGGGCGATGATCGCTCGTACGATGGCGGCATCGTGGGGGTCGTCGGGCAGGCCGCGGACGAAGGACTGGTCGATCTTGAGGATGTCCAGCGGCAGGCGCTTGAGGTAGCTCAGCGACGAGTAGCCGGTGCCGAAGTCGTCGATGGCCAGTTGCACGCCCAGGCGCTTGAGTTGATGCAGCACCACCAGGGCTTCCTCGGCCTGGCTCATGATGAAGTTTTCGGTGATCTCCAGCTGCAGCGACTGCGGGCGCAGGCCGCTGTCGGCCAGCAGTCCTTCGATGCGCTTGAGCAGGTTGGGTTGGCGCAACTGGGCGCCGGCGAGGTTGACCGACAGCGGGCCGAACTCGTGGTACAGCCGTTTCCACTCGCACATCTGCCGGCAGGCCTGTTCCAGCACCCAATCGCCGAGCTGCAGGATCATCCCGTTCTCTTCGGCCAGCGAAATGAATTGCTCGGGCGGCACGTCACCGAAGTTGGGGTGTTTCCAGCGGATCAGCGCTTCGGCGCCCACCAGGCTGTGGGTGTCGATGCTGAACTTGGGTTGGTAGCTCAGGCTCAGTTCGTCGCGCTCGATGGCGCGGCGCAGCTCGTGCTCCAGCGCGATGCGCGTGGTGGCCTGGGTGGTGAGCTCGCGCGTGTAGCTCTCCACCCGGTTGCGGCCCTTGGCCTTGGAGCGGTACATGGCGGCATCGGCGTTCTTGACCAGCGTGGCGACGTCGCTGCCGTCCTGCGGATACAAGCTGGTGCCGATGCTGGCGCTGGTGAAGAACTCGTGGTCGCCGGCCTGGAAGGGGGCGGCGAAGCAGGCCAGGACCTTGGCGGCGATGTGCTCCGCATCGCTGGCGTGGGCCAGGCCCGGCAGCAGAATGATGAACTCGTCGCCACCCAGGCGGGCCACGGTGTCGATGTCGCGTACTTGCTCCTTGAGGCGCTGAGCGATGCCCTTGAGCAGCAGGTCGCCGACCGGGTGGCCGAGGCTGTCGTTGATGTGTTTGAAGCGGTCGAGGTCCAGAAACAGCACCGCGCCCTGGCCCCCGGCTTCGGTCTGGCTGGCCAGGGCGGCGGCCAGGCGGCTTTCGAACAGGGTGCGGTTGGGCAGGCCGGTCAGGGGGTCGTGATGGGCCTGATAGTCCAGTCGCGCCTGGGCGTGTTTGAGGCTGGAAATGTCGGCGAACACTGCCACGAAATGCGTGATCGCTTCGTCGCCGTTGCGCACCGAGCTGATGGTCAGCCAGCTGGGGTACAGCTCGCCGTTCTTGCGCCGGTTGCAGATCTCGCCTTGCCAATGCCCCTCGGCCGCCAGGCGATGCCACATGGCGATGTAGAACGCGCTGTCGTGCTGGCCCGAGGCGAGCAGGCGAGGGGTCTGGCCCAGCACCTCCTGTTCGCTGAAGCCGGTGATCTCGGTGAACGCGCGGTTGACCATGCTGATGCGCTGCTGGGTGTCGGTGATCAGCACGCCCTCGGCGGTGCTCTCGAACACGGTCGCCGCCAGCGCCAGCTTGTGCTGCATCTGGTGGCGCTCGGTGATGTCGCGGGCAATCGTCAGCATGCACGCGTCGCCACCGATCGGCAGCGGGCGCACCGAGACCTCACAGAGTCGCACCTGGCCATCGATGCGCCGAATGCGGCAGGCGAAGTCGCGGACGAAGCCTTGCCGCTGCAGTTTCTCCAACAGCCGCTTGCGCTCGTTGGGGTCGGCCCAGATGCCCAGCTCCAGGGTCGAGCGATCCAGCGAGGTCTTGCTCTTGTGCCCGGTCATGATGCTGAAGCCTTCATTGACCTCGATCAGCAGCCCGTCGCTCTGCCGGGTCAACAACATGCCGTCGGGCGAGGCGTGGAACGCCTTGGCGAATTTCTCTTCGGAAATCTGCAGGCGCTGCTGGGTCTGCTTGAGTTCGCTGATGTCGCGCACCACCACGACCAGGGCGGCGGTGGTTTGCAGCTCGAAGGGCTCGGCCGAGAGCAGCCCGGTGAAGCGCTGCCCGTTGTCGCGGCGGAAGGTCATCTCCAGATTGCGTACGCTGCCGCCTTGCAGGCGCTTGAGCAAGCGCGGTGCCACGCCGTCCACGCCCCAGATGTCCAGCTCGGCGGCGCGGCGTCCGACCACCTGCGGCGCCTTCAGACCGATCTGCTCTTCGAAGGCCTCGTTGACCTCCAGCAGGCAGCCGTCGCTGAGCCGCGCGATGACCAGAATGTCGGGGCACTGGCGGAACACCGAAGCGAATTTCTGCTCGGACAGGCGCTGGGCCTCCTCGATTTTCTTGGTTTCGCTGATGTCGATCATCAGGCCGCGCATCACCGGGCGCAGGTCATGCTTGATCAGGCTGACGATGTCACGCACCCACAGGCTGCGTCCGTCGGCGGTGATCACCCGGTATTCAAGGGCGTGTCCTACCCCTGCGGCGGTCTGTTCCGAGCAGTAGGCGCGCGCTCGGCGAGCATCCTCCGGGTGCAGGATGCGCTGCCAGAAGCCCGGCTCCAGCCAGCTCTGCAGAGGGTAGCCCAGCAGGGCCTCGGCATGGGGCGAGACGTAACTGTAGGTGTAGTCGGTGGTATCGGCTTCCCAGGCAATGGCCGAAAGGCTCTCGACCAGGCCGCGATAATGGTATTCGCTGCTGCGCAGCTCATGCTCCAGGGCAATGCGCTGGCTGATCTCCGACGTCAGGCGACGGTTGATGCGAATCACCACGCCCAGGGCAATCACCAGCATGACCAGCCCTGGCAGACCGTAGATCAGGGTGTTGTACCAGTCGCGCGCGGGCGTGGCATCGGCCACAGTTTCCTCGTCCATCGACGGCGCGCGGTCGTTCGCCAGCGCTGCGAACACAGGGCGAGCGTTTGCGCCGTCGGTGTATAACGACGGACGTTCAAGTTGCCCAGGCGGGTAGCCAGCGGGAGGAGGGGTGTCGGCGATGGCTGGCCCGGCGAGCGAAGTCAGCAGCACAAGAGCCGGCAGTCGATGCATGGCAGCCTCGGTGGACCAGCGCAGAAAGGGCCAGTGTAGTCGGGCGCGGCGGCCAGCGGGAAGAGGGGGTGATAACAAACTTGAAGGCCATCGGTCCATGATGCAAAACCCCCGACAGGGCCGGGGGTTCTGGTGGTGCTCGTCGCAGAAGCTTATTCGTCGAGGAACGAGCGCAGATGCTCGCTTCGGGTCGGGTGACGCAGCTTGCGCAGCGCCTTGGCTTCGATCTGGCGGATACGCTCGCGGGTGACATCGAACTGCTTGCCGACTTCCTCGAGGGTATGGTCGGTGTTCATGTCGATACCGAAACGCATGCGCAGCACCTTGGCTTCCCGTGCGGTAAGGCCGCCCAGCACTTCGCGCGTGGCTTCCTTGAGGCTTTCCACGGTGGCCACGTCGATCGGCGACTGCATGGTGGAGTCTTCGATGAAGTCACCCAGATGGGAGTCTTCGTCGTCACCAATCGGCGTCTCCATGGAGATAGGCTCCTTGGCGATCTTCAAGACCTTGCGGATCTTGTCCTCGGGCATCTCCATGCGCTCGCCCAGCTCTTCAGGCGTAGGCTCGCGACCCATCTCCTGCAGCATCTGCCGCGAGATGCGGTTCAGCTTGTTGATGGTCTCGATCATGTGCACCGGAATACGGATGGTGCGTGCCTGGTCGGCGATCGAGCGGGTGATGGCCTGACGAATCCACCAGGTGGCGTACGTCGAGAACTTGTACCCGCGACGGTATTCGAACTTGTCCACCGCCTTCATCAAGCCGATGTTGCCTTCCTGGATCAGGTCGAGGAATTGCAGGCCACGGTTGGTGTACTTCTTGGCAATCGAGATCACCAGGCGCAGGTTGGCCTCGACCATCTCTTTCTTCGCCCGACGCGCCTTGGCTTCGCCGATCGACATGCGACGGTTGATGTCCTTGATCTCGGCGATGGTCAGACCGGTTTCCGCTTCCAGCGCGCTCAGCTTCTGCTGGCAGCGCTGGATGTCGGCCTGCAACCGACCGATGGCTTCGGCGTACTTCGCCTTGCCGTTGGCCAGGGCATCACTCCAGGTCTGGTCGACTTCGTTGCCGGGGAACTGGCGCAGGAAGTCGGCACGCGGCATGCGTGCATCACGGACGCACAGCTGCATGATGGCGCGTTCCTGCTGACGCAGACGCTCCAGGGCACCACGAACACGCTCCACCAGGCCTTCGAACTGCTTGGGTACCAGCTTGATCGGCATGAACAGCTCGGCCAGCAGCAACATCTCGGCAATGCCTTGCTTGCTGTGACGGCCATGCTTCTTCAGCGCCTTCAAGGTGACGGCGAGCTGGTCGGACACGGCGCCGAAGCGCTGCTGGGCGATGACGGGATCCGGACCGCTTTCGACTTCGTCTTCGTCGTCGCTGTCGGCTTCCTCTTCGTCGTCATCCTTGCCATCGGCCTTGTCAGCCGATTTCTCGACCGGCGGCGGCACCTCGGCCGGCGGCGCAATGCCTTCGTCCGGGTCGATGTAGCCGCTGAGCACGTCGGACAGGCGACCGCCTTCGGTGGTCACGCGATCGTATTCGCTGAGTATGTGCTCGACCGTGCCGGGGAAGTGCGCGATTGCGCCCATCACTTCACGGATGCCCTCTTCGATACGTTTGGCGATTTCGATTTCGCCTTCACGCGTGAGCAGCTCGACCGTACCCATTTCGCGCATGTACATGCGCACTGGGTCGGTCGTGCGACCGATGTCGGTCTCGACCGCTGCCAACGCGGCAGCGGCCTCTTCGGCCGCCGCTTCGTCGGTATCGGCTTCGGCCAACAAAAGGGCATCCGCATCCGGAGCACTCTCGAATACGTTGATCCCCATGTCGTTGATCATGCGGATGATGTCTTCCACCTGCTCCGGATCTGAAATATCCTCGGGCAGGTGATCGTTGACCTCCGCGTAAGTCAGGTAACCCTGCTCACGACCACGGGTGATCAACTCTTTGATACGAGACTGCTGTTGCGCTTTTCCGGACATAACACCCTATCCACTGAAGGTCTTGGCGGGCAAAAAACAAGCCGAGGATTATACCCGAGCTAGGACCTCACGCGCCAGTTGAGGTCGGGGTTTGTGCGTGAACATTGCGGCTGAGTAGCTCGCGCAGTTGATTCTTTTCCTCTGCGCTCAGTTCACTCTGTCTTGATTTTCTGAGCAAATGCTCGAGACAACGCTCGCGTTGGCGAGCGGACAAGCTAGTTATAGTGTCGAAAAACTGTTGTTCAAGGTTATCGGCATCGATCAGCCATTCTTTCTCAGCCAGTGCTCGCAGCAGCTTGCCCTGTTCAGTGCCGTGCCAGCGCGCGATCAATTGCAGAGAGCGTAGCTTAGGATTCTTCTGCAAGGCTTCGAGCAGTGCTACCAGCAACTGCGCGTGTACCTGTTCTTCATCGGCAAAATGGCTGACGTCCTCGACCTTTTCCGCCAGTTGCGGGTAGTGCAGCAAGGTTCGCAGCGCGCTCAAAGTGGGCGGCTCGACGGTCACCGGCGTGCGCGGCTGCGGGCGCGGTTCGAAATCGCGCCTGCCTTTGCCCTTCCAGGGCTTGCCTTCCCATTTCTTCCCGCTCGGCTTGGCCGATGTCCATTGTTGCTGTGGTTCGAAGGCCGGCGGCGCGTGAAAGTCACTGAAGTCGGGCGAATAACCGGGCATCGAATCGTAATCGGCCAACGGATCATGGCTGGGCATCGGCGCGGCAGGGGCGCTTTGCACCAGTTGGCTGACGGCCTCGCCACTCAGGCCGGTGATCTGGCTCAGGCGGTTGCGCATCAACGTGCGCAGATTGGCGCCCGGTACCTTGTCGATCAGCGGCGCGGCCAAAGTCGCCATGTGCGCCTTGCCCTCTAGCGAGCGCGGATCGGCTTCTTCGGTCAACTGCTGGAAAAAATAGTCGGCCAGCGGCTGTGCGTGCTGGTTGATGCGGGCGCGGAAGGCGTCGGTGCCTTCAGAGCGCACCAGGGTATCCGGGTCTTCGCCTTCGGGCAGAAACAGGAAGCGCGCCTTGCGCCCATCCTGCAGGCTCGGCAGTGCGGCCTCCAGTGCGCGCCAGGCGGCGTTGCGGCCGGCCTGGTCGCCGTCGAAGCAGAACAGCACGCTGGGCACCACGCGGAACAGGCGCTTGAGATGCTCCTCGCTGGTGGCCGTACCCAAGGTCGCGACGGCATTGCGCAGGCCTTGCTGGGCCAGGGCAATGACGTCCATGTAGCCTTCCACGACGATGATCTCGTCGAGATTGCGGTTGTGCTTGCGTGCCTCGTACAGGCCGTACAGCTCCTGGCCCTTGTGGAACACCGGGGTTTCCGGCGAGTTCAGGTACTTGGGCTTGTCGTCACCAAGCACGCGGCCACCAAAGGCGATGACCCGTCCGCGGCTGTCGCGGATGGGGAACATCACGCGGTCGCGAAAGCGGTCGTAGCGCTTGCCCGAGTCAGCGTTCTCCACCAGCAGGCCAGCGTCGATCATGGCTTTCTGTTGCAGGCTGTCGCTGCTCAGGTGTTTGAACAGGTTGTCCCAGCCGGGCGGTGCGAAGCCCAGGCCGAAGTCGCGGGCGATCTCGCCGGACAGGCCACGACCCTTGAGATAGTCGACTGCCGCGCGACGTTGCGCATGCCCCTTGAGCGCCAGGCGGTAGAACTCCGCGGCAGCTTCAAGCAATGGGTACAGCGGTGAGTCGGTGGGCTGGCGAGGCTTGCTGTTGCGCCCGCTGTCTTCGCGCGGCACTTCCATGCCGGCGGCCTTGGCCAGTTCCTCGACGGCCTGGGGGAAGTCCAGGTTGTCGTGGTCCATGATGAAGCCAAGGGCATTGCCGCCTGCGCCGCAGCCGAAGCAGTAATAGAACTGCTTGTCGGGGCTGACACTGAAGGAAGGGGTCTTTTCCTTGTGGAACGGGCAGCAGGCCGTGTAGTTCTTGCCGGCTTTCTTCATTTGCAGGCGAGACTGCACGACATCGACGATATCGGTGCGGTTGAGCAGGTCGTCGATGAAGCCTTGGGGAATCAGCCCGGCCATGGCGTTCTCTTTATCAGCAGCCCAGGAGCGGAAGTGTACCCATTGGAAATCGGTCTGGCAGGTGTTGCAGCGCAGATTTCTGTATCGGAAACGTCTATGCGTTCAACGGCGCCCGGAGGCAGCTGTCGAAGCGGGGCGTTGCCAAAGGAATAAGTGTGCTCGTCTGCAGCCTTGCAAGGCTCGTCAGAATGACGCGCACGATCTGGCGATGAAGCCAGTTCTGACGGTTGAGGCGGGGTACTGCTGCAACTGCCGGCAGCCCGGCTGTGAGCCGGGCAAGGCAGAAGCTTGCAACGAACGTCTGTGTATTAGTACAGACGAACGGCGCGGCGCTGTTCGCGCTGGACTTTCTTGGCGTGACGTTTGACAGCGGCTGCTGCCTTGCGCTTACGCTCCGAAGTCGGCTTCTCGTAAAATTCGCGGCTACGAACTTCAGCCAGTACACCGGCTTTTTCGCAGGAGCGCTTGAAACGACGCAGAGCTACGTCGAAGGGTTCGTTCTCTTTAACTTTGACGGCTGGCATCCAGAGCTACCTTCATTCATTACCGGGGTCGACATCTCATGGCAAAATCGCGCATAAGTACGTCGGTTTTTAAGGGTTGCGGATGTTAACCCTTACCTGAGAGGAATGCAAAGCCTCTGATCGAAAACCGCTGGTCGGTGCCTTGTTCGACGACTATCATGCGCGCCTTCGAATAGAGCTCCACAAGGCCTGGGCCATGCTAGTACTGGGATTGGAAACGTCCTGCGACGAAACCGGTGTCGCATTATACGACAGCGAACGCGGCCTGCTGGCCGACGCGCTGTTCAGCCAGATCGACCTGCATCGCGCCTATGGCGGGGTCGTGCCCGAGCTTGCCTCGCGCGATCACGTCAAACGCATGCTGCCGTTGATCCGTCAGGTGCTGGCCGAGGCCGACTGCGCGGCAACCGAGATCGACGCCATCGCCTACACGGCCGGTCCCGGCCTGGTGGGGGCGCTGCTGGTAGGTGCCTCCTGCGCCCAGGCGCTGGCGTTCGCCTGGGACATACCGGCGTTGGGCGTGCATCACATGGAAGGCCATCTGTTGGCGCCCATGCTCGAAGAGCAGCCGCCGCAGTTCCCGTTCGTTGCCCTCCTGGTGTCCGGCGGCCATACCCAATTGGTGCAGGTCGACGGTATCGGCCAGTATGCGTTGCTGGGCGAGACCCTGGACGATGCCGCCGGGGAGGCCTTCGACAAGACCGCCAAGCTGATCGGCCTCAATTACCCGGGCGGTCCGGAGATTGCCCGCCTGGCCAAGCAGGGTGTGGCGGGACGCTTCACCTTCCCCCGGCCGATGTGCGACCGCCCCGGCCTGGATTTCAGCTTCAGCGGCTTGAAGACCTTCGCCCTCAACACCTGGCAGCAATGCCGCAGCGCCGGGGACGACGGCGAGCAGACCCGCTGCGACATCTCCCTGGCCTTCGAGCAGGCGGTGGTCGATACCCTGACCTACAAATGCCGCCGCGCCTTGAAGCAGACCGGTCTCAAGCGTCTGGTGATCGCCGGCGGGGTGAGTGCCAACCAGTCGCTGCGCCAGGGCCTGGAAAAAATGCTGGGTGAACTGGGTGGCAATGTCTACTACGCGCGTCCGCAGTTCTGTACGGATAACGGCGCAATGATCGCCTATGCTGGTTGTCAGCGGCTGTTGGCCGGGCAGCAGGAAACCCTGGCGATCAGTGTCCAGGCCCGTTGGCCAATGGAGCAGTTGCCACCGCTGTGAACGTTCTGGCCAGCCCGCTCAGAAGTGACGCTCGCGGCCGGCGAACAGATCGCGCAGGTTGCCGCGGTGACGCCAGATGACCAGCACCGTCAGCACACACAAGGGCAGCAGCGCTTCCGGGCGCTGCCAGGCCAGCAACGGCAGGGTCAGGGGCGTGGCGATCAGGGCCGCCAGCGAACTGGTGCGGGTGAGCCGAAAGGTCAGCGCCCAGGCCAGCAGGGCCAGCAGCGCAGCGGGTGGGTACAGCCCCAGCAACAGGCCGGCCGAGGTGGCCACGCCCTTGCCGCCCTTGAAGCGGAAATACAGCGGGAACAGGTGGCCGATCACCGCGCAGAGCCCGATCCAGGCTTGCTGCCCGAGTGTCATCTCGGCCCAGGCGGCAGCCAGCACCGGCAGCAAACCCTTGCACAAGTCGCCCAGCAGAGTGAGGATGGCGAGCTTTTTACCGGCCAGGCGCAGCATGTTGGTTGCCCCGGCGTTGCCCGAACCGCTCATTCGCGGGTCGGGGGTGCCCGTCGCGCGGCTGAGCACGATAGCGAAGGACAGCGAGCCGAGCAGGTAGGCGCCAAGCGCCAGCAACCAGAACATGCTTACTATTTCCGGGTATGGAAACCCTTGATTCTAACGGCGCCTGGCGCCCTTGTCGTGCTGCGGAGTGAAGTGCTTGGACAGAGTGTTTATCGAAGGTCTGGAAGTCGACACGGTGATCGGCGCCTACGATTGGGAGCGCGACATTCGTCAGTGTCTGCGTCTGGACCTGGTGTTCGCCTGGGACAACCGCCCGGCTGCGGCCGGCGACGACCTTACCCTGGCCCTCGACTATGCGACGGTGTCGCAGCGCGTCCAGGCATTTGCCGCACAGGCCCGCTTCGAACTGGTCGAGACGTTCGCCGAACGTCTGGCCCAGCTGTTGATGAGCGAATTCGGCATTTCCTGGCTGCGGCTCAAGGTCACCAAGCCGGGCGCCGTCGCGGCGGCGCAAGGTGTCGGCGTGGAGATCGAGCGCGGATGTCGCTGAATCGAATCTACCTGGGCCTGGGCAGCAACACCGACCGTGAACGCCATCTGTGTGCGGGGCTCGATGCGTTGGCGTCCTTGCTCGTGGACATGCGCTGTTCGCCGGTATTCGAAAGCCAGCCGGTGGGGATCAAGAGTGGCCCGTTCTTCAACCTCGTGGTGACGGCGCTGACCGATCTGCCGTTGACCGCACTGGATCGTCGGCTGAAGTTCATCGAAGCCGACAATGGCCGCTACGCCCCGGACCGCAAAGGCCTGCCATTGGATATCGATGTGTTGCTGTACGGCGACCTGGCCGGCAACTTCGACGGACTGGTATTACCCCGTGCCGAAATTCTGAAAAATGCATTCGTACTGTGGCCATTGGCGCTGATCGCGCCAGAGTTGGTGCATCCAAGCGCAGGAGTGAGCCTTGACCAGCTTTGGCGCGAGTCGACAATAGACCAGGTGTTGGCCCCCGTCCCATTCGAATGGCGCGGCCAACAGTTGACTCCCGCCACGCTTTGAATCATCTGCGTCTTCTTCGCAAGTACAGCCCGCTCCCACAGGCAGAGCCTGCCCCCCTGTGGGAGCGGGTCTCTGCCCGCGAAGAGGCCCGTAAAGCCGCCCTCAAACCCCCGCCTTATATGCCTTGAGTGCCTCCAACCGCGCCCGCTTCAACGCCTCGCCCAACGCCTGGCCCTTGAACCCCTCGGCAACCAGCGGCTGAACCGCCACCCCCCGCGCCGCTGCAGCCGCGCCCCTTAGATAATCCGCCTGGGGATATTCCCGTGCCTCGAACCCCAACCTGCCACGCGCGTCCATCTCACAGGCAATGATGAAATCCTCGAAGCGCTGGGGGCGCCGGTACACATCGAAGTTCTGCAACAGTTCCAGCAAGGTCGACGGCTTGAGCTCCAGAGCGCGATGAGCATGGGTGTGATATTCACCCACCAACACCGCCAGCTCCTGACAATCCCTGGGCACCTTGAAGCGTTCGTTGACCGCCTTGATCAACTTCACGCCGCGCTGCTCGTGGGCGATATGCCGCGGCCACTCACTGGGGCGCGTAGTGCCCTTGCCCAGGTCGTGCAGCAGGCATGCCCAGCGCACGCTCAGCGGCTGGCCATGGCGCGCGGCCTGCTCCAGCACGCTCAGGGTATGCACCCCGGTGTCGATCTCCGGATGATGAGCCGGCGGCTGTGGCACGCCAAACAACGCGTCGACCTCAGGCAACAGGTGCTCCAGCGCCCCGCAATCGCGCAGCACCTGAATGAACACCTGGGGATGAGCTTCCATCAATGCTCGGGAAATCTCCTTCCAGCTGCGTTCAGCGGTCAATGCCTCCAGCTCGCCTGACTCGCTCAACTCACGCATCAGCTGCAAGGTCGGTTCGGCCACGCGAAAGCCCAGCCCGGCATAGCGCGCGGCGAAACGTGCGACCCGCAGCACGCGCAAGGGGTCTTCGATGAACGCTGGGGACACGTGCCTGAGCAGGCGGTCGCTCAAGTCCTGCTGGCCGCCGTACGGGTCGATGATATGGCCGTCGGCGTCCTCGGCCATGGCGTTGATGGTCAGGTCGCGCCGCGACAGGTCCTGCTCGAGGGTCACGTCCGGGCTGGCGTGGAAGACGAAGCCGCCATAGCCGCGTCCGCTCTTGCGCTCGGTACGTGCCAGGGCATACTCCTCGCCGGTCTGCGGGTGCAGGAACACCGGAAAATCGCTGCCCACGGGGCGATAGCCGTCAGCAAGCATGCGTTCGGCGTCGGCACCGACCACTACTCGATCAATGTCCACAACCGGTATACCCAGCAAGCGGTCGCGCACCGCTCCACCCACTTCATAGATCTTCATTGCAACACCTCCGATGGCCCGGAAGGATAACACCAAGCCATCGGCGGTTTTGTGCACGCACCTGTCTCAGAGGTGGACGACGTTGAGGTCCATGCGCCCATGGCTGCCGTCCGCGTGCTCGCTGCGCGGCGGCACGTGATGGGTCTTGACCAGATGATCGCCCTGCAGCGTATCCAGATGGATATCGAACCCCCACAGGCGGTGCAGGTGCTTGAGCACCTCGTCGGTGGAGTCGCCCAGCGGCTTGCGGTCATGTTGCTGATGACGCAGGGTCAGCGAGCGGTCACCGCGTCGATCGATGCTCCAGATCTGCACGTTGGGCTCGCGGTTGCCCAGGTTGTATTGCGCCGCCAGGGTTTCGCGAATGGTGCGATAGCCGTTTTCGTCGTGGATGGCCGGCACCAGCAACTCGTCCCGCTGATCGTCGTCCATGATGCTGAACAGCTTCAGGTCGCGGATGACCTTGGGCGACAGGTACTGCAGGATGAAGCTCTCGTCCTTGAAGCTGCTCATGGCGAACTTGATGGTCGACAGCCAGTCACTGCCGGCGATGTCGGGAAACCAGTGGCGATCTTCTTCGTCCGGGTGCTCGCACATGCGGCGTATGTCGCGGTACATGGCGAAGCCCAGCGCATAGGGGTTGATGCCGTTGTAGTAGGGGCTGTCGAAACCGGGCTGGAACACCACACTGGTGTGCGACTGCAGAAACTCCATCATGAAGCCATCGGTCACCAGGCCTTCGTCGTAGAGGTCGTTCATCAAGGTGTAGTGCCAGAACGTTGCCCAGCCCTCGTTCATCACCTGGGTCTGGCGCTGCGGATAGAAGTACTGCGCGATCTTGCGCACGATTCGTACGATCTCGCGCTGCCAGGGCTCGAGCAGCGGCGCATGTTTCTCGATGAAATACAGGATGTTCTCTTGCGGCTCGGCCGGGAACCGGGCGTTGTCTTCCTCGCGGTTCTTGTCGGCGCCCTTGGGAATGGTGCGCCAAAGATCGTTGATCTGCCGCTGCAGGTGCTCCTCGCGATCGGCCTGGCGACGACGTTCTTCTTCCGCGGAAATCGGATAGGGGCGCTTGTAGCGGTCGACGCCGTAGTTCATCAGGGCATGGCAGGAATCGAGCAGGTCCTCCACGGCGTCGATGCCATGGCGTTCCTCGCACTTCATGATGTAGGACTTGGCGAACACCAGGTAATCAATGATCGAACTGGCGTCGGTCCAGGTGCGGAACAGGTAGTTGCCCTTGAAGAAACTGTTGTGCCCATAGCAGGCATGGGCCACCACCAGCGCCTGCATGCAGATGGTGTTCTCCTCCATCAAGTAGGCGATGCACGGATCGGAGTTGATCACGATCTCGTAGGCCAGGCCCATCTGGCCGCGGGTGTAGGACTTCTCGGTGCTGAGAAAATGCTTGCCGTAGGACCAATGGTGATAACCCAGGGGCATGCCCACCGAGGCGTATGCATCCATCATCTGCTCGGCGGTGATCACCTCGATCTGGTTGGGGTAGGTGTCCAGCGCATAGCGCTCGGCGATGCGGCTGATTTCCCGGTCGTAGGTCTGGATAAGCTCGAACGTCCATTCCGAGCCCGTGGAGATGGGTTGGCGCTTCTGCTCTCTGGCGGTCATGTCGCTAACCTGCGCTGGAAGAGTTCACGGAAGACCGGATAGATATCACCGGCCGATACCAGCTGCTGCTGGGCGAACGTATCGGCGAACGACTCGCTGATGCGCTCGTATTCGTACCACAGGGCCTGATGTTCGCGCGGCGTGATTTCCACATAGGTGTAGTACTGCACGAACGGCATGATTTGCTGGGTGAGGATTTCCCGGCAAATCGGTGAGTCGTCGTTCCAGTTGTCGCCGTCCGAGGCCTGGGCGGCATAGATGTTCCATTCGTTGGTGGGGTAGCGTGCGGCCATGATCTCCTGCATCAGTTTCAGGGCGCTGGAAACGATGGTGCCGCCGGTCTCGCGCGAGTAGAAGAACTCCTCCTCGTCGACTTCGCGGGCGCTGGTGTGGTGGCGAATGAACACCACCTCGATCTTGTCGTAGTTACGCTTGAGAAACAGATACAGCAGAATGAAGAAGCGCTTGGCAATGTCCTTGGTGGCCTGGGTCATGGAGCCGGACACGTCCATCAGGCAGAACATCACCGCCTTGGAGCTGGGGTTGGGGTGCTTGACCAGCAGGTTGTACTTGAGGTCGAAGGTGTCCAGAAAAGGCACGCGATGGATGCGGGCGCTGAGCTTTTCGATTTCCCCGATCAACGCCTGAATGTCACCGAAATTGTCCGGTTCCTCGATCTTCAAGCGCTCGAGTTCAAGCTTGGCTGCCTTGAGCTTGGCGCGGCTGCTGCCTGAAAGCGCTATGCGCCGCGCGTGTGCCGAGCGCAGAGTGCGGATGATGTTGATCCGCGAAGGGTTGCCCTCGTTGCTGATACCGGCGCGTACCGTCTTGTAGGTGTCGGTACCACTGAGGTTGCGCTTCACCAGGTTGGGCAGCTCCAGGTCCTCGAACATGAATTCGAGAAATTCCTCCTGGGTGATCTGGAACACGAACTCGTCCATGCCCTCGCCGGAGTTGCCCGCCTTGCCGGGCCCCTTGCCACCGCCGCCGCCCTGCGGACGGGCGATGTGTTCGCCTGCGGTGAACTCCTTGTTGCCGGGGTGCACCACGGTCTGCTTGCCGCCGCGGCCGTGATGCAACACCGGCTCGTCGATGTCGCGGCCGGGAATGCTGATCTGCTCGCCATGCTCCATGTCGGTGATTGAGCGACGGCCGACGGCATCTTCCACGGCCTTCTTGATGTGGTCACGGTAACGCCGCAGGAAACGCTGGCGGTTCACCGTACTCTTGTTCTTGCCATTGAGGCGTCGGTCGATCACATAGCTCATTAGGCCTCCGGGCAGCCGGGCTGCAAGCCACAAGTCGAGAGCGGCGAAAGGCCCGGGCATTGGTGCCTGCCTGGGCCCGTCGCGGCCTGAAACCTACCGCGCGATCACTGCGACTTCCTGACCCGCAGATACCACTCGGACAGCAGACGGACCTGCTTGTCGGTATAGCCGCGCTCGACCATGCGAGTGACGAAGTCGTTGTGCTTCTGCTGGTCCTCCTTGCTGGCCTTGGCGTTGAAACTGATGACTGGCAACAGGTCTTCGGTGTTGGAGAACATTTTCTTCTCGATCACCACGCGCAGCTTTTCGTAGCTCAGCCAGGTCGGATTCTTGCCGTTGTTGTTGGCCCGGGCGCGTAGCACGAAGTTGACGATCTCGTTGCGGAAATCCTTCGGATTGCTGATGCCGGCCGGCTTCTCGATCTTCTCCAGTTCCTCGTTGAGCGCTACGCGGTTGAGAATCTCGCCGGTTTCCGGGTCGCGGTACTCCTGGTCCTGAATCCAGAAATCGGCGTACAGCACGTAGCGGTCGAAGATGTTCTGCCCGTACTCGCTGTATGACTCCAGGTAAGCGGTCTGGATCTCCTTGCCGATGAACTCGATGTAGCGCGGTGCGAGGTATTCCTTGAGGAAGCGCAGGTAACGCTCGCGCACTTCGGCCGGAAATTGCTCCTGTTCGATCTGCTGCTCCAGCACATAGAGCAAGTGCACCGGGTTGGCGGCGATCTCGTGGGGGTCGAAGTTGAACACCTTGGAGAGGATCTTGAAGGCGAACCGCGTCGACAGGCCATTCATGCCTTCATCCACGCCCGCGGTGTCGCGGTACTCCTGAATCGACTTGGCCTTGGGGTCGGTGTCCTTGAGGTTCTCGCCGTCGTACACGCGCATCTTCGAATAGATGTTGGAGTTGTCCGGCTCCTTGAGCCGCGACAGCACGGTGAACTGGGCCAGCATCTTCAGGGTGTCGGGCGCGCAATGGGCCTTGGACAGCGAGCTGTTGAACAGCAGCTTGTCGTAGATCTTGATCTCGTCGCTGACACGCAGGCAGTACGGCACCTTGACGATGTAGATCCTGTCGATGAACGCCTCGTTGTTCTTGTTGTTGCGGAAGCTGTGCCACTCCGATTCGTTGGAGTGCGCCAGCAGAATGCCGGAATAGGGAATCGCGCCCAGGCCTTCGGTACTGTTGTAGTTACCCTCCTGGGTGGCGGTCAGCAGCGGATGGAGCACCTTGATCGGTGCCTTGAACATCTCGACGAATTCCATCAAGCCCTGGTTGGCGCGGCACAGGGCACCCGAGTAGCTGTAGGCATCGGCATCGTTCTGCGGGTATTCCTCCAGCTTGCGGATGTCGACCTTGCCCACCAGCGCGGAAATGTCCTGGTTGTTCTCGTCGCCCGGCTCGGTCTTGGCCACGGCGATCTGGTTGAGAATGGAAGGGTAGAGCTTGACCACGCGGAACTGGCTGATGTCGCCGCCGAATTCGGCCAGGCGCTTGGTGGCCCAGGGCGACATGATGGTGCTCAGGTAGCGTTGCGGAATGCCGAAGTCTTCTTCGAGAATCGCGCCGTCCTCGGTGGCATTGAACAGGCCCAGGGGCGACTCGAACACCGGTGAACCCTTGATCGCGTAGAACGGCACCTTCTCGATCAGCTGCTTGAGCTTCTCGGCCAGCGACGACTTGCCGCCGCCTACCGGGCCCAGCAGGTACAGGATCTGTTTCTTTTCTTCCAGGCCCTGCGCCGCATGGCGGAAGTACGACACGATCTGGTCGATGCATTCCTCCATGCCGTGGAAGTCTTCGAACGCTGGGTAGCGACGAATCACCTTGTTGGAGAAGATGCGCGACAGCCGGGAATTGGCCGACGTGTCGAGCAATTCGGGCTCGCCTATCGCCATCAGGATCCGCTCGGCGGCAGAGGCGTAGGTTCTACGGTCCTTTTTGCACAGATCGAGGTACTCCTGTAACGAGAGCTCTTCCTGGCGTGTGGATTCGAAGCGTTGTTGGAAGTGGCTAAAGATACTCATGACGTCACCTCGCTCGATACGTGGAGCCGACGTCGGATCACTCAGTTGATGCTGGCGGTCACCCAAACCCCGTGGTGGCCGTATACCCCCCAGAACACCCTTGTAGTCTTGACCGATTGACCCGCGCGCCGGTGTACCGGCTCTCCCCTGTATTGGATGGCCTGAGCTTAAGGATAGTTGGTTATCGAGGACTTCAAGGGCGGATGCGCAATTAACTGGCGACAGGGCTTTGCGTCAATGCTGCGAAGGCCCGTGGGGCGCGGCGTCGGCGACGAAAAAAAATTCGTCGCACGGGGCTTGCGGTGGATCACTCGGCCTGGCTGGTTTCGCCCGGAAAGGTACTGCGCCACAGCTCGAAGCCGCCGTCCATGCTGTACACATCCGAAAAGCCCTGGCTTACCAGGTAGGCGGCGGCGCTCTGGCTGGAATTCCCGTGGTAGCAGACCACGACCAGCGGCTTGTCCAGGTCGGCCGCCGTAATGAAACCGTGCAGCGAGTGGTTATCCAGGTGGGTGGAGTCGGTGATATGGCCGGCCGCGAAGGTTTGCGGGTCGCGGATGTCCACCACCACGGCGCCCTGTTCGCGCAGGCTCTGGACGTCTTGCGGAGGGATGCGTTTGAATTCGGTCATGGGCAGGCTCCTGGGCTGGGCGCCCATTCTAGCGTTTGTCACTCGGGGGAGGGAAATCCGCCGCAGGGGTCGTTGCAGGCACGTGCACATCGCCCTCGTCGGTGCATTTGCAGGACAGGCGCTCGCCGCTGTCGACGTTCAGCAGCGTCATCGCACCGCCCCACACGCATCCGGTATCGAGCGCGAACACGCCCGGCTCCTCGCAACGCCCTTCCAGCGCCGCCCAATGCCCGAAGATGATCTTCAGGTCACGCGTCTTGCGTTCCTTGTGCGCGAACCAGGGCGCGTAGCCAGGCAACGCAGTGTCGGCGCCTTCCTTGCCCTTGAGGTCGAGCTTGCCGTCGGCGGTGCAGAAACGCATGCGGGTGAAGTAATTGGTGATCACCCGCAAGCGAGCCACGCCCTGCAGCGCCTTGTCCCACTTGTTCGGCTCGTTGCCGTACATGCCGTCCAGAAACGGTTGGAACAGATGGTCGTCACGCAGTGCGGTCTCGACCTCGGCGGCCAGACGCAGGGCCTTGCGCAGCGACCATTGTGGCGGAATCCCGGCATGCACCAGCACGGCATTGCGCTGTTCGTCGTGGTACAGCAGCTTCTGTCGGCGGAGCCAGTCGAGCAATTGCGGGCCGTCGGGTGCGTCGAGAATTTCGCGCAAGGTATCACCGCGCTTGAGCCGTTCGGCGTCGTTGGCCACCGCCAACAGGTGCAGGTCGTGATTGCCCAGCACACACACCAGCGCCTCACGCATGCCATACAGGTAGCGCAAGGTTTCCAGCGAACTCGGCCCGCGGTTGACCAGATCGCCCACCAGCCACAGCGTGTCCTTCGTGGGGTCGAAAGCGACCCGTTGCAGCAGGCACTTGAGTGGCTGCAGGCAGCCTTGCAAGTCACCGACTGCGTACACAGCCATCAGTGCAAGGCGCCTGGTACGGCGAGGCGAAACGGAGCGATCACGGCTTCGAACTGCTTGCCGTCTTCGGCCTGCATCTGATAGCTGCCCTGCATGTTGCCCACCGTGGTGGCCATTACCGTGCCGCTGGAATAGGTGTGGCTTTCACCGGCGGCGATCAGCGGTTGCTGGCCAATGACGCCGGCACCCCGGACTTCCTCGACCTTGCCATCGCCATCGGTGATCACCCAGTGGCGAGACAGCAGGCGAGCGGGAATCTGGCCGTTGTTGCGCACGGTGACGGTATAGGCAAAGGCAAAACGCTGCTGTTCAGGCTGCGATTGTTCTGCCAGGAAACGGGTCACGACGCTGACGTCGATCTGATAACGGGGATCGGACATGCAAAGGGCCTTGAAAACGAGAGCTAATGTAGCCGGCGTTGGCCGGTTCAGAGTCGGTCCGGGGCAACGCGGTGGCCTGTGGACCAATCGCTTGGTCCACGTTAGAGGTCAGAGCGGGTCGCTTCGTTCGGCGAGTTGATCAGCCAGGCGCACGAAAGCCGCCAGGTCGAGCTGTTCGGGCCGCAGGCTGCCGTCGACGCCGGCCGCTTCGATCGCCTCGACGGGCAGCAGCGCCTTGAGCGTATTGCGCAGGGTCTTGCGCCGCTGGTTGAAGGCTTCGCGCACCACGCGCTCGAGCAGGCGGTGATCCTTCGCCGGGTGGGGCAAGGTGGTGTGGGGTACCAACCGCACTATGGCCGAATCGACCTTGGGTGGCGGATTGAACGCGCCCGGCCCGACATTGAACAGGTGCTCGACGCGGCAGTGGTACTGGACCATGATCGACAGCCGTCCCCAGTCGCCGCCGCCAGGGCCTGCAGCCATGCGTTCGACCACTTCCTTCTGCAGCATGAAATGCATGTCGCGAATCAGGTGGGCGTTGTGCAGCAGATGGAAGATCAGCGGCGTGGAGATGTTGTACGGCAGGTTACCGACCACGCGCAGGGTGCCAGGCTCGGCGCCCAGGCTGGTGAAGTCGAACTTCAATGCGTCGCCCTGGTGCAGGCGGAAATTGCCTTTGCCGGCGAACTGCTGATTGAGGATCGGCACCAGGTCCTTGTCCAGTTCCACCACGTCCAGTTGCGCGCCGCTGCCCAGCAGGCCTTCGGTCAGGGCACCCTGGCCCGGGCCGATTTCCAGCAGGTGCTCACCGGGCTTGGCGTGGATGGAGCGCAGGATACGGTCGATCACGCCGGCATCGTGGAGAAAGTTCTGGCCAAAGCGCTTGCGCGCCCGGTGTTGGTATTGCTCGGTCATTAAATTGTCTCGGCCATTCGATAGGCGGTGTCGAGGGCGACGCGCAGGCTGCCGGTATCGACCTGGCCGGTTCCGGCCAGGTCCAGGGCGGTGCCGTGGTCCACGGAGGTGCGGATGATCGGCAACCCCAGGGTCACGTTGACCGCGGCGCCAAAGCCTTTGTACTTGAGTACGGGCAGGCCCTGGTCGTGATACATCGCCAGCACCGCATCGCAATGCTGCAGGTATTTGGGAGTGAAAAGCGTATCGGCGGGCAGCGGCCCGCGCAGGTCCATGCCTTCGGCGCGCAGACGCTCCAGGGTAGGCTCGATGATGTCGATTTCCTCGCGGCCCAAGTGGCCGCTCTCGCCGGCATGCGGGTTCAGACCGCAGACCAGGATGCGCGGCCGGGCGAGGCCGAACTTGCCCTGCAGGTCGGCGTGCAGAATGCGCGTGACCCGCTCCAGCCGCTCGGCGGTGATCGCATCGGCGACCTCGCGCAGGGGCAGGTGAGTGGTCACCAGTGCCACGCGCAGATCGCCGGTTGCGAGCATCATCACCACCTGTTCGGTAGCGGTGAGGTCGGCGAGGAATTCAGTGTGTCCGGAGAACGCGATGCCACCGTCGTTGATGACGCCCTTGTGTACCGGCGCGGTGATCATGCCCGCGAACAGTCCGTCGAGGCAGCCCTGCGCCGCACGCGTCAAGGTCTGCAGCACGAACGCGGCGTTGGCGGTATTCAGCCGGCCGGTGAGCACGGGCGCGCCCAGGGGGGTGTCCCAAACGTACAGGCTGCCTGCTGGCGCAGGCTGGTCGGGGAGGGCGTCGGCATCGACTTCCAGCAGACTGACGGCCAGCCCCAGCTGCGCGGCCCGCTCGGCGAGCAGGTCACGGCTGGTGATGGCGATCAGGGGGTGAGGCTGGGGTTGCGCGGCCAGCAGCAGGCACAGGTCTGGACCTATGCCCGCCGGCTCGCCGGGCGTCAACGCGAAACGCTTGGGGGTCACTGCGCAGCCTGGTCGGCGCCAGGCAGCTTGATTTCGACGTAGGCTTCGTCACGGATCTGGCGCATCCAGGTCTGCAGCTCTTCGTCATACTTGCGATTGCGCAACACGGTCATTGCCTGCTGGTCGCGGGCCTGTTCGGTGTTGTCGGTCGCACGGCGCCCCAGCACCTGCAGCACGTGCCAGCCGAACTGGGTCTGGAACGGACGCGAAACCGTTTCCACCGGCGTCGACGCCATGGTTTCGCGGAACTCGGGCACCAGCGACTGAGGGTTGACCCAGTTCAGGTCGCCGCCGTTGAGCGCCGAACCCGGATCTTCCGAGAAATTCTTCGCCAGGGTGGCGAAGTCCTCGCCGTTTTCGATGCGCTCGTACAGCTTGCGTGCCAGTTCTTCGGTCTGGGCCGGGCTGCGAATCTCGCTCGGCTTCAACAGGATGTGGCGTACGTGCACTTCGTCCACGGTCTGGGTGGCGCCACCGCGCTTGTCCAGCACCTTGAGGATGATGAAACCCACGGGCGTGCGCACCGGCTGGGTGACATCGCCGACCGGCATGCTGCTGAGCATGCGGTCGAACGGTGCCGGCAGCTGAGCGGGCTTGCGCCAGCCCATGTCGCCGCCTTCCAGGGCGTTCTCGCTCGACGAGCTGGCAATTGCCAACTTGTTGAAGTCGGCGCCCTGCTTGAGCTGGCGATAGATGTCCTCGGCCTTGCTCGCCGCTGCCTGGATAGCCGCCGAGCTGGCGCTTTCCGGGACCTGGATCTGGATGTTGGCCAGGTGCAGTTCTTCGGACAGCTGCATCTTGCCCAGGTCCGAGGCGAGGAAGTTCTTCACTTCCTGCTCGGATACCTGGATTCGCTCGGCCACGCGACGCTGACGTACGCGGCTGATGATCATCTCGCGCTTCACCTGCTCGCGCGCATCGTCATACGACAGGCCGTCATGCGCCAGTGCGGCACGGAACTGCTCGGTCGACATGTTGTTGCGCTGGGCGATGGTGGCGATGGCGCCGTTGAGTTCTTCGTCGGTGATGCGAATGCCGGAACGCTCGCCGATCTGCAGCTGCAGATTCTCGACGATCAGGCGTTCCAGTACCTGCTGTTGCAGGACGCTCGCCGCAGGTACGCCACCGCCACGCTTGGCGATGGTTTGCTGCACTTCCTTGACGCGCTGGTCGAGCTGGCTTTGCATGACCACGTCGTTGTCGACGATGGCCACGACGCGGTCCAGCTGTTGCACCGCGGCGTGCGCCGTGGTGCCCAGCAGCATGGCGCCCAGCACGACTGGGCGCAGCAGATCACATAGCTTGGTCTTCACGTTCACGATAACCTTGAATGCCCTTGTCGAGGAAACCCTCGACCTTATTGCCTACCACGCCACCGAGGCCCTTCAGCACGATTTGCAGGAAGATGCCGTGGTCGCCTTTTTCGTTCTGCGGGGCGGCCTGGCTGTATTCGTCGTAGTCAACCCAATAGCGGTTGATCAGACGCATCTTCCAGCAGCAGTTGTCGTATTCGAAACCACCAAAGGCTTCCAGCGTGCGATTGCGGTTGTAGTCGAACTGCCAGCGGCTGATGACGCTCCACTGCGGCACGATCGGCCACATGACCGAGAAGTCATGCTGCTGGATCTTGTAGTAGTCCTTCACGTAGTTCGGATCGCCCGGCTGACCGTAGTCGCCACCGAAGGTCCAGCGACCAGTCGCCGAATCGTAGTGCACGGTGTCGTCGCGGTAGCGATAGCCCAGGTTGACCACCTTGTTCGGGTTGTCTTCAGGCTGGTAGTGGAACATCGCGCTGCCCGAACGGGTGCTGCGGCTGTCCGGATCCCAGTTGAAGTCCGAGCTGAAGCGCCAGTCGCGGTTGAAGCGATATTCGTATTCCAGGGCGTACGGCGAAACGTTGGCCTGGGCATCGTCGCGCGTCTTGAAATCGACGCCCGGCAGTTGCACTTCACGGTCCTTGAAGTACACGGCCTGGCCGACGGCCACGCGCTGACGCTCGAAACCGTTCTCCTCGATCCAGCGGCTGGTCACGCCCAGCGACAGCTTGTTCTCGTCGCCCACGCGGTCGGAACCGGTGAAGCGGTTTTCACGGAACAGCGAGCCGTAGCTGAAAGTGGTTTCCGACGTGTCGAACACCGGAATGTCGGTCTGGTCTTCCTCGGGAACGTAGAGGTAGAACAGGCGCGGTTCCAGAGTCTGGCGGAAGTTGGTGCCGAACATCTGGGTGTCGCGGTCGAAATACAGGCCGCTGTCGATGCTGGCGATCGGTACGCCACGGTTCTGCGAGCTGCTGAAACGCTCGTCGGCCAGCAGGCTGTTCTTGCCCTGGCTGTCCAGGTCCAGATCGTACTGGGTGTACATGTACTTGAGCGACGGACGCACGAAGCCCCAGTTCCAGTTCAGCGGCAGCGACACGCCCGGTTCCAGGTTCAGGCGGTTGCCGTTGGCACGCGCCAGGCCTTGAACGTTGTTGTCGATGCGGCGCTCGCCGAAACCGTCTTCGTTGATGAAGGTGCCAGTGCGCAGATCACGCTCGAAACGCACGATCTCACTGTTGTAGGTGAAGTCCAGACCGCCCGGATGGTAAGGCAGCGCACCATTGAAGGTGATCTGCGGCATGCGGTTGTACGGGGTGATGTCGGCCACGGTCGCCAGCTTGTACGCCTGTGCGTTCAAGCGCGCAGTGTAGTTGTCACCGCGATAGGTCAGGGCACCCTGCTGGTTGATCCAGTCGGTGCGCTCGACGCCGATCTGGTCCGACTGCAGGTCCTGGAAGTAGTACGGATCGCTGATGTCGGTGTAGTCGACTTCAGTGGTCAGGCGCGAATCCAGGCCGCCCTTGTGCTGCCAGTTGACCATCCAGCGCGTCTTGTCGTAGTCGGACTGCTGGCTGCGATCGTCGTTTTCGTCGTTCAGGTACGCGCCGCCGAACTGGCCTTCGCTGGTCTTGGTCAGGTAGCGGAATTCGCCTTCCATCATCAAGCCACGCTTGGCCATGTAGCGCGGGTACAACGTGGCGTCGTAGTTCGGCGCCAGGTTGAAGTAGTACGGGGCAACCAGGGTGAAGCCGCTGTCGCTGTCGCTGGCGAAGGACGGTGGCAGGAAGCCGGACTGGCGACGGTCGTCGATCGGGAAGTAGATATACGGCGTGTAGAGCACCGGAATATCCTTCACGCGAAGGGTGACGTTGGTCGCGGTGCCGAAGCCGGTGGCCGGGTTCAGCGTGATGTTGTTGCCCTTGAGTTGCCAGGCGTTGCTGTCCGGCTCGCAGGTGGTATAGGTACCGTCCTTGAGGCGGATGATGGCGTTCTCGGCGCGCTTGGCGTACAGCGCATTGCCGCGGATGCGCGACTTGTGCAGCACGTATTCGGCGTTGTCGACCTGCGCTTCACCGGTGTCGAGCTGGATCTGGGCGTGGTCGCCCACGACCAGCGCGCCGTTGTCGCGCAGCTTGACGTTGCCGTTGAGCTCGCCGCGGTTCTCGGCCTGGTGCAGGCTGGCCTCGTCGGCCTCGATCTGCATGCTGCCCTGGCGCATCACGACGTCACCGGCCAGCGAGGCGATCTGCTCCTCGGTCTGGTAGCGCGAAGCCTTGGCGCCGATGAAAGTCGGTGCCTCGCTCTTCGGCGTGTTGTCGTTCATGCCCGGACGCACCGGCTCGATGTACGCACCGGAGCAGTACGGCCCGGTCTCGGCCAGTTGGGCGGCGGTCAGCTTGCTGCGCGGCACCCAGTCGAGATGGCTGTAGTCGGGGCTGCGCGAGCTCAGGCCGCGGCCCTTGCTCTGCGTGACCGCGACCGGCCCGACGGTTTTCTCTTCGCGTGAAGAGGCACCGCTGCCGCCGCTCGCCACTGCCGCGCCGTCGTGCACGGGGCGCGGCGGCAACTGCGCGGCGTTGGCCTTGGGGTTGCAGTCCCAGGCACCAGCAGCGGAGACTTGGCAGTCGAATTGCTCTGCAGCAAAAACGAACGGGGTGGCCATGGGTTGCATCACCAGCAAACCGCCAGTGACCAGCAACGGAAATTTTTTACGAAACGCGGGGGATTTCAATGCCATCTTATTAGTCCGGGCTTCCTGCGTGCCATCTTGCCCGCGGGGGGGCCGCACGCCTCTCGATGGTCTGAAAAAGATGCTGGATAATAAAGCATGACCCGCTTGACGGCTAGCGCCGTCGGAGACCCTTGCAATGCCTGATCAAGATGTACGCCTGCAACACCTCAAAACATGGCTCGACGAGCAGCTGGAGAAGCTCTTCCAGGCTCGCCAATGGGGCGCCGTACCCCCGGCCACGTTGACCGCGGCCAGTAGCGATGCAAGTTTTCGCCGATACTTTCGCTGGCAGGGCGAGGGTCGCAGTTTTATCGTCATGGATGCACCGCCGCCGCAGGAAAACTGCGCGCCGTTCGTGAAAATCGACGAACTGCTGGCGAGCGCCGGCCTCAATGTGCCGCAGATTCATGCCCAGGACCTCGAACGCGGCTTCCTGTTGTTGAGCGATCTGGGCCATCAGACCTACCTGGACATGATCGATGCGGACAACGCCGACGCGCTGTTTGCCGATGCCATCGACGCGCTGCTGGCACTGCAGAAACTACCGGCCAGCGGTGACCTGCCCAGCTACGACGTGGCGCTGTTGCAGCGCGAGCTCGAGCTGTTTCCGCAATGGTACGTTGGCAAGGCTTTGGGCAAGCAGTTCGACGCCGAGCAATCGGCAGCCTGGCAACGGGTGTGTACGCGGCTGATCGACAGCGCCCTGGCGCAGCCCAAGGTGCTGGTGCATCGCGACTACATGCCGCGCAACCTCATGCGCAGCGAGCCCAATCCAGGTGTGCTGGACTTTCAGGACGCGGTCTACGGCCCGGTCACCTACGACATCACCTGCCTGTTCAAGGACGCCTTCCTCAGTTGGCCCGAAGCGCGCGTGCAGGGGTGGCTGCAGCGCTACTGGGAGCAGGCGGGCGAGCAGGGCGTGCCGGTGCAACTGGACTTCGCCGAGTTCTGCCGTGCCAGCGATCTGATGGGCGTGCAGCGTCATCTGAAAGTGATCGGCATTTTTGCCCGTATCTGCCATCGTGATGGCAAACCCCGTTACCTGGCCGACGCACCCCGTTTCTTCTCTTATATAGAGACGGTACTGGCGCGGCGCCCCGAGCTGGCTGAACTGGGTCAATTGTTCAAGAGCCTTGGAGTGTCCTCATGAAAGCCATGATCCTGGCGGCAGGCAAAGGCGAGCGCATGCGCCCGCTGACCCTGACCACGCCCAAGCCGTTGCTGGCCGCCGGCGGCAAGCGGTTGATCGAGTATCACCTGCTGGCCCTGGCCCGGGCCGGCTTCGCCGAGGTCGTGATCAATCACGCCTGGCTGGGCCAGCAGATCGAAGACTACCTGGGCGACGGTGCTCGCTACGGGGTGGCCATCGAGTACTCCCGCGAAACCGAGCCACTGGAAACCGGCGGTGGCATTCGCCATGCGTTGCCATTGCTCGGCGATGCACCGTTCGTGGTGGTCAACGGCGACATCTGGACCGACTACGACTTCAGTCGATTGCGCGGTCCGTTGGCTGGCCACGCGCATCTGGTGCTGGTCGACAATCCGGCTCATCACCCCGAAGGCGACTTCAGCCTGGTCGAAGGCCAGGTGCGCGACCAGCCTGGCCTGACCTACAGCGGTATTGCCGTGCTCCATCCCGATCTGTTCGACGGCCATGGCGAGCCTGCCTTCAAGCTTGCGCCGCTGTTGCGCCGCGCGATGGACGTTGGGCAGGTCACCGGCGAGCACTATCAGGGCCAGTGGATCGACGTCGGCACTGCGCAACGCCTGACCGAACTCGACCGCCTGCTGGCCGAGCGAGGTTGATATGTTGTGGCCCGGAACGGTAGTCGGCGCGGCGGCAGGTTATGCCCTCGCCAGCATTCCAGGGGCGCTGCTGGGCGTAGTGCTCGGTCAGGCGCTGGATCGACACCTCAGGTTGCAGACCTGGGGTGAGTTGATGGATCGGCTCAAGGGCAAATCGGTGCTGCGTGACGAGCAGTTGCTGTTCGTCCTGCTGGGCCGGGTGGCCAAGGCCGAAGGCCAGGTGCTGGCGGTGCATATCCAGCAGGCGCGGCGGGAAATGCGCTCATTGAACCTCAACGAGCAGGCGCGAAAACGGGCCATCGTTGCGTTCAATCGCGGCAAGACGGGAGGCGATCAGCTGCGCAGTCACCTGCTGCTTCTCAAGCACCAACCCAACTCCGCCGAAGGCATGCTGCGTGCCTGTTGGCGGATGGTCTGGGCCGATGGCCAAGCCGGTACCGCCGAGCGCGAACTGGTGGTCACCTGGGGCAAGTGGCTAGGCTGGTCCTCGGCACGGGTGCAGGGGCTGGGGCAGGATTACGAGCCGCGCCACAGGCCGGTGACCAAGCGAGGCGGGGCCTTCGAGGAAGCGCTGCGGCTGTTGGGGGTTTCCTCGACCACCGAGCCCGACCAGATCAAGCGTGCGTATCGGCGTCTGCTCAGCCGCCACCATCCCGACAAGCTGGTGGGCGGTGGTGCCACACCGGCGCAGATTCGCGAGGCGACCGATCGTACGCGCGAACTGCACAACGCCTACAGCCTGATCCGCGAGCGCCTGGACCTGCGCTGATGCGCAGGCCCGGCATCAACCCGCGCAGTTGCTTACTGCGCATTCAAGGCACCCTTGACCCTTCGGAACAACTGCTCGGCCTGCGCGGCCTTGTCCGGCAGCGACTTGAGCGAAACCTGCGAGTACACCGCACCTTTCTGCCGCTTGCTGGCCTGCAAACGCCGTTGCGCGGCATCAGCCGCTGCTTGACGATCGCTGTAGAAGACATCCGTGGTGGCCACCTTGAGCAGCGCGGCCAGTTCGTCGATCTGCTGCGGCGCAGTGTCCGGTGTGCGGGTATCCACCAACACCAGCTTCTGCACGTGCGCCGGCTGCCGTTCGGCCATGTAGCGGGTCGCCCAGTAAGCGCCGCTGCCATGCCCCAACAGCACGATCCTGCGTGAGTTGTGTTGCTGGGCGAAAGCGATGCCGGCTTCGATGCGGGCAAAGATCCGCTCGGCATCTACCTGCATCGGGTCTTGCAGCTGCACCTCGGTGCTGGCGGTGTCGGCGTCCTGAGCCGTGGCTTTTTCCACCCCGGCGCCAGCGTCCGGCGGCGTCGCCTGGGTGTCGGTGGTCACCGGCAATGGCGGTTTCTCGTTTGGCCTGGCCGAAGGCATCTGGCTGACCAGGTCCGGCAGGCTCAGGCTCAGGGTGTTGAACGCCGCGTCCGGCAACTTGCGCCGCAACGGCCCCACGCCCTGAGGCCAGTCCGCGGTTTCCCCGGCCCCTGGCACGATGATCACCGTACCCTGCGCATCGGCGCTATTGGCCGGACGCCACAACGACAGGAACTCGTCGCTGCCGGCCTGCAATTGTTGCTGCTCGCTGGCCGGCAACTGACGTTCCAAAGCCTGAGCATCCTCGACACTGCGCTCCGCCAGGGGCTGGCGGACTTCGGTCGCCTCCTTGGCTGGCGCGACTTCTTCGCCCGCAGCAACACCGTGCAGGGGCACCAGCAATGCCAGGCAGACGGCTCTCAAATGAACAACTTTCATCGGTACTTCCCGCCCAAATGAATGACTCGCTTGTTCGATACCGGGCCGAGTGCACGCTGCCATCAATGCAATCTGACAGGCGCTCCTTTTCTCGCGGATAATCCCGACACCGGTCGATATTCAAAGCCTATAGCTTAGTGCCATCCACGCAAAGGTCGTTCATACCGATATGTACCCACTGCTGCGTCGCCTTTCACTGCTGGGCGGGTTGTGCCTGCCGTTGCTCGTCCATGGCGCCGCGGCCGTGCCCGCAGTGAAGCTGCCGCTCGACGCAGCGCAGAACCAGTGGCTGGATGAGCATCGCACCTTGCGCGTCGGGCTGGTACTGCAGCAACCCTATGCGCAACTGGACCGTCGCCTGGGCCAGTTGTCCGGGGTCAACGTCGACCTGATGAACTGGCTGGCCAAGGCCATGCAGGTGGAGCTGATCTGGCGCAACTACACCGACCAGCCGGCCTTGGAGCAGGGCCTGCGAGCAGGCGAGGTGGACCTGGCGCCCGGTCTTGCGCAAACCCCTGCCGGGTTGAAACTGTGGCAGTTCTCCGATCCCTACCTGCGCGTGCCGCAGTTGCTGGTGGGCGAGCGCAATGGCGAAGTCGCCATCGATCTCGAGAAGCTTTCCCCCAGCGACCGCGTCGCCGTGCGCATGCCGGGCGCAGTGGCCGACTATTTGCGCAACACCTACAGCCACCTCAATCTGCAAGGTGTACCGCTGGAACGGCAGGCCCTGCAATTGCTGCTCAGCCAGCAGGCACGCTATGCAGTGGTGGACGAGGCGCAGTTGGGCCGGCTGTCGCGCGAGGCCGAGTTCGACGAACTGGTGGTGGTCGGCGACATAGGTTATCCACAGTTGCTGCGGGTGGCGACGCGGCGCGACTGGCCGCAGTTGGCGCACATCGTCACCGTGGCCTTGGAGTCCCTGCCCGCCAGGGACCTGGAGCGGCTGCACGAGCGGTGGTTGCAGCCACAGTACCCGCGCCTGAGCGAATCCCGAGGGTTCTGGCAGAACCTGTGCCTGCTGCTGATGCTGATCGCCGTGGCCGTCATCGCACTGCTGGTCTGGCAGCGCCGCCAGGTCCACGCGCTGGAACGGCAACTACTGGCGGCTCGGGAAGACATTGCCCTGCGCGCGGCGAGCGAGGAAGCCCTGCGGGTCAACCAGTTCTCCATCGAACAAAGCACGGTCGGCATACTGTGGGTGAACTGGGACAGCCATGTGCGCTACGCCAACCGCGCTGCCGAGCGCATGCTCGGCTACGGCACCGGCGCGGTGGTGGACAAGCCCTTGGCCGACTTCGAGCCGGGCCTGAGCATGGACCGCTGGCTGAACCTGTGGCGGCTGGCCCGGGCCAGCGAACACACAGCGCAAACCTTCGAGACCCACTGCGTGCGCGCCGACGGCAGCATCCTGCCCACCGATGTCTCGCTGAGCTTCCTGCGCTTTCGCGAAGCCGAGTACCTGGTGGTCTACCTCACCGATGTGACCGAGCGGCGTCGGGCGCTGGCTGCCCTGCAACACAGCGAGGCGCAACTGCGCGAGCTGTCGGCGCACCTGGAAACCGTGCGCGAGGAAGAAAAGGCGCGCATTGCCCGAGAAGTGCACGACGAACTGGGGCAGATCCTCACGGTACTGAAACTGGAAACCTCGATGTGCGAGCTGGCCTACGCCGACCTCGATAGCGGGCTCCAGGAACGCCTCAACAGCATGAAACGCTTGATCGCCCAGTTGTTCCAGCAGGTGCGCGACGTGGCCACCGCCTTGCGCCCGCCGATACTGGATGCCGGTATTGCCTCGGCAATCGAGTGGCAGGCGCACCGCTTCGAGGAGCGCACCCAGATTCCCTGCCTGGTCAGCGTTCCGGAACAGTTGCCGCCCCTGGACGACGCCAAGGCGGTGGGCCTTTTCCGCCTTCTGCAAGAGGCGCTGACCAATGTCATTCGCCACGCCCAGGCGCATACTGTGCAAATCGAGCTCAGCCAGGAAGGCAACGACCTGCGTCTGTCGATCACCGACGATGGCTGCGGCTTCGAACCTGCCGAAGTAAGCTCGCTGTCGTTCGGCCTGGTAGGCATGCGCGAGCGCGTACTGATGCTCGGTGGCCGGCTCGAACTGAGCAGCCAGCTGGGGGAGGGCACTGCCCTGACCGTCACCGTGCCGTTGAACTGAGCGCACCGTTGAATTGATTGCTGGAGGGTGACCCGTTGATCCGAGTGCTGGTGGCCGAAGACCACACCATCGTGCGTGAAGGCATCAAGCAATTGATTGCCCTGGCCAAGGACCTGGTGGTGGCAGGGGAGGCGGGCAATGGCGAGCAGTTGCTCGAGATCTTGCGCATCACCCCTTGCGACGTAGTCCTGCTGGACATCTCCATGCCGGGCGTCAATGGCCTGGAGGCCATTCCGCGGATCCGCGCGCTACCCCACCCGCCGGCCATTCTGGTGTTGTCCATGCACGACGAGGCGCAGATGGCCGCGCGTGCATTGAAAGTCGGCGCGGCCGGTTATGCCACCAAGGACAGCGACCCAGCGCTCCTGCTGACCGCTATCCGCCGAGTCGCCGCGGGCGGGCGCTACATCGACCCGGCCCTGGCCGACCGCATGGTCTTCGAGGTCGGGCTCACCGATGCCCGGCCGCGGCATGCCCTGCTGTCGGAGCGCGAGTTCTCGGTATTCGAACGCCTGGCTCGCGGCGCCAATGTCAATGACATCGCCCAGCAGTTGGCCCTGAGCAGCAAAACCATCAGCACCCACAAGGCGCGCCTGATGCACAAGCTCAATGTGGCGTCGCTGGCTGACCTGGTGAAGTACGCGATGGAGCACAAACTGGTCTGAAAACGACAGTGGCACACGGGGTTCTGCCACGCAGTCGCTCTGGCACTTCTTGCCCATGCCCAGGGGCGACATGCCTGTAGGGCAATCCCTACCCCGAATCTTCCAACTACCCCATGGCAATCTCTCCCAGCCCCCGATTTGCAAGGGTTGCGGCCTTCTCTAGGCTTGATCCCACAGCAGTCATTCAACAAAGGTGTGGGTATGAGCGAGGCAAGCGCAAGTACGGACGAGATACTGGTCAGCTTCCGTGGCGTGCAGAAAAGCTATGACGGTGAAAACCTCATCGTCAAGGACCTCAATCTGGACATCCGCAAGGGCGAGTTTCTCACGCTGCTCGGCCCCTCCGGCTCTGGCAAGACCACCAGCCTGATGATGCTGGCAGGCTTCGAAACCCCCACGGCGGGGGAAATCCAGCTGTCCGGACGCTCGATCAACCACGTGCCGCCGCACAAGCGTGACATCGGCATGGTGTTCCAGAACTACGCCCTGTTTCCGCACATGACCGTGGCGGAAAACCTGGCTTTCCCTCTGTCCGTGCGCGGCCTGAGCAAGACCGACATCAGCGAGCGGGTCAAGCGGGTGCTCGGCATGGTCCAGCTCGACGCCTTTGCCCACCGCTATCCGGCGCAACTGTCCGGTGGGCAGCAACAGCGTGTGGCCCTGGCCCGCGCCCTGGTCTTCGAGCCGCAGCTGGTGCTCATGGACGAACCGTTGGGTGCCCTGGACAAACAGCTGCGCGAACACATGCAGATGGAGATCAAGCACCTGCACCAGCGCCTGGGCGTCACCGTGGTGTACGTCACCCACGATCAGGGCGAGGCGCTGACCATGTCCGACCGCGTGGCCGTGTTCCATCAGGGTGAGATCCAGCAGATCGCACCACCCCGTGCCCTCTACGAGGAACCCAAGAACACCTTCGTCGCCAACTTCATCGGCGAAAACAACCGCATCAACGGGCGTCTGCTCAGCCGCGAGGGCGAGCGCTGCGTCGTCGAGCTGCCGCGGGGTGAAAAAATCGAGGCGCTGGCGATCAATGTCGGCCAGATAGGGGCGCCGGTGACCCTGTCGATTCGTCCCGAACGGGTTCGCCTGAATGGCCACAGCGGCGAGTGCATCAACCGCTTCTCGGGGCGAGTCGCCGAATTCATCTACCTGGGCGACCACGTACGTGTGCGCCTGGAGGTGTGCGGCAAGACCGATTTTTTCGTCAAGCAGCCCATCGCCCAGCTCGACCCGGCATTGGCCGTGGGCGACGTGGTGCCCTTGGGCTGGCCATTGGAACACGCCCGCGCGCTGGACCCGCTGTTGGATCAGTGAGGGTTTCACCGCTGAAATCGCTGCAACCGTACCAAAACGATCAGAGGCGAACCATCGCCCCGCGCTTGACCCACCTGCACTTGGAGAGACGATTAAATGCTCAAGCACTTGAAATTGACCGGGCTGACGCTCGGCCTGTTCTGGGCCGGCCAGGCGTTGGCCGCTACCGACCTGACCGTGGTGTCTTTCGGCGGGGCCAACAAGGCCGCGCAGGTCAAGGCGTTCTACGAACCGTGGGAAAAAGCCGGCTCCGGCAAGATCATCGCCGGTGAGTACAACGGCGAGATGGCCAAGGTCAAGGCCATGGTCGATACCAAGAGCGTGTCCTGGGACCTGGTGGAAGTGGAGTCGCCCGAGCTGTCCCGCGGCTGTGACGAAGGCATGTTCGAAGAACTCGACCCGGCAATGTTCGGCAAGCCGGAAGACTTCGTCAAGGGTGCCGTCCAGACCTGCGGCGTTGGTTTCTTCGTCTGGTCCACGGTATTGGCCTACAACGCCGACAAGCTCAAGACCGCGCCCACTGGCTGGGTCGACTTTTGGAACACCAAGGAATTTCCCGGCAAGCGTGGCTTGCGCAAGGGTGCCAAGTACACCCTGGAATTCGCCCTGATGGCTGACGGCGTGGCGCCCAAGGACGTGTATTCGGTGCTCGCCACCAAGGCCGGCCAGGACCGCGCCTTCAAGAAACTCGATGAACTCAAGCCCAGCATCCAGTGGTGGGAAGCCGGTGCCCAGCCGCCGCAGTACCTGGCCTCCGGCGATGTGGTCATGAGCTCGGCCTACAACGGGCGCATCGCTGCCGTGCAGAAGGAGAGCAACCTGAAAGTGGTCTGGAACGGTGGCATCTATGACTTCGACGCCTGGGCCATTCCCAAGGGTGCGAAGAATGTCGAGGCCGCCAAGAAATTCATCGCCTGGTCGGTCGCGCCGCAGCAGCAGAAAACCTACTCGGAAAACATCGCCTACGGCCCTGCCAATACCCAGGCCGTGCCACTGCTGAACAAGGACATTCTCAAGGACATGCCGACCACGCCGGAAAACATCGTCAATCAGGTGCAGATCGACGTGAGCTTCTGGGCCGACAACGGCGAGCAACTGGAACAGCGCTTCAATGCCTGGGCTGCCAAGTAACACGCGTCGCGGCAACGCTGTCATGGGCGCGCCTGCCGGGCGCGCCTTTTTAGACCTGAATGATTCGCGGAGTTGACCATGGCCGTCGCAGTGCCTCTCAAACAGGACGCCAGCCTCACCTTGAAACAGCGCCTGTCCCGGGCCGAACGACTCAACCGCTGGAAAGCCCAGGCATTGATTGCGCCGCTGGTGCTGTTCCTGCTGCTGGTGTTTCTGGTGCCCATCGCCGCGCTCTTGTACAAAAGCGTCGGCAACCCCGAAGTGGTCGAAGGCATGCCGCGCACCGTGGCGGCCGTGACCGCGTGGGACGGCAAGGGCCTGCCCGACGAACCGGTGTACCGGTCACTGGCCGAGGACCTCGCCGAATCGCGCAAGAATCAAAGCCTGGGCGATCTGTCCAAGCGTCTGAACATGGAGCTGGCCGGCTACCGCAGCCTGCTGGCGAAAACCGCTCGTGCCCTGCCGTTCAAGACCGAACCGGCCTCCTACAAAGAGGCGCTGCAGGCACTCGACGAGCGCTGGGGTGACCCGGCCTACTGGCAGGCGATCCGCCGCAACACCAGCGCCATCACGCCGTTCTACCTGCTGGCGGCGGTCGATCACCGCATCGACGATCTCGGCGAAGTGGCCCCTGCCACGCCGGACCAGGCGATCTACCTGGACATCTTCGCCCGCACGTTCTGGATGGGGCTGGTGATCACCGCCATCTGCCTGGCGCTGGCCTATCCCCTGGCCTATCTGCTGGCCAACCTGCCAACCCGGCAGAGCAACCTGCTGATGATTCTGGTGCTGCTGCCGTTCTGGACGTCCATCCTGGTGCGTGTCGCCGCGTGGATCGTGCTGCTGCAATCGGGCGGCCTGATCAACAGCGCGCTGATGGCCATGGGCATCATCGATAAACCGCTGGAGCTGGTGTTCAACCGCGCCGGGGTCTACATCTCCATGGTGCACATCCTCCTGCCGTTCATGATCCTGCCCATCTACAGCGTGATGAAAGGCATTTCGCCCACCTACATGCGTGCGGCCATTTCCCTGGGTTGTCATCCGTTCGCCAGCTTCTGGCGGGTGTACTTCCCGCAGACCTACGCCGGGGTTGGCGCAGGCTGCCTGCTGGTGTTCATCCTGGCAATCGGCTACTACATCACGCCGGCGCTGCTGGGCAGCCCCAACGACCAGATGGTCAGCTACTTCGTGGCTTTCTACACCAACACCAGCATCAACTGGGGAATGGCGACCGCGCTGGGCGGCCTGCTGCTTCTGGCCACCGTGGTGTTGTACTTGATCTATAGCTGGCTGGTCGGCGCCAGCCGCCTGCGCCTGAGCTGAGGAACCTGTCATGACGAGCCCTTACCTGTCGCCCATCGAACGCCTGTGGTTCTATACCCTGCGCATCCTGTGCGGTTTGATTCTGCTGTTCCTGATCCTGCCGGTACTGGTGATCATTCCGCTGTCGTTCAACTCGGGCAGCTTTCTGGTGTATCCCCTGCAGGGCTTTTCGCTGCACTGGTATCAGGATTTCTTCGGTTCGGCAGAGTGGATGCGCGCGTTGCGCAACAGCGTGATCATCGCTCCGGCCGCCACGGTCGTCGCGATGATCTTCGGTACCCTGGCAGCAATCGGTCTGACCCGTGGCGACTTTCCCGGCAAGTCCCTGGTGATGGCCCTGGTCATTTCGCCGATGGTGGTACCGGTGGTGATCATCGGCGTGGCCAGTTACCTGTTCTTCGCGCCGCTGGGCATGGGCAACAGCTTTCTCTCGCTGATCGTGGTGCACGCGGTGCTGGGTGTACCGTTCGTGATCATCACGGTGTCGGCGACGTTGCAGGGTTTCAACCACAACCTGGTGCGGGCGGCGGCCAGCCTTGGCGCTTCGCCATTGACCACGTTCCGTCGGGTGACCCTGCCGTTGATTGCACCGGGGGTGATTTCCGGCGCACTGTTCGCCTTTGCCACCTCGTTCGATGAAGTGGTGGTGACCCTGTTCCTGGCCGGGCCGGAGCAGGCCACCTTGCCCCGGCAGATGTTCAGCGGCATCCGCGAGAACCTCAGCCCGACCATCGCCGCCGCGGCCACCCTGTTGATCGTCTTCTCGGTGTTGCTGCTGCTGGTACTGGAATGGCTGCGCGGCCGCGGCGAAAAGCTGCGCACCGCGCCGGTTTAGCCCAAAGCGCTCATGCCGCGGCGCCCGCCGCGGTCATCTGCTCCAGCGCAATTCGCCCGCCCATGCCACCTGAGCTACAATGCGCGCCACCGTGATTCCAGCCTGAATAGGTGCGCCATGCAGCCCTTCGCAATTGCCCCGTCCATCCTCTCCGCGGACTTCGCCCGCCTGGGCGAGGAAGTCGATAACGTGCTCGCCGCAGGCGCCGATATCGTTCACTTCGATGTGATGGACAACCACTATGTCCCCAACCTCACCATCGGCCCGATGGTATGTGCGGCGCTGCGCAAATACGGCGTCAGCGCACCCATCGATGTCCATCTGATGGTCAGCCCGGTCGACCGCATCATCGGCGACTTCATCGAGGCAGGTGCCAGCTACATCACCTTCCACCCCGAGGCGACCCAGCACATCGACCGCTCGCTGCAATTGATACGCGAGGGCGGCTGCAAGGCCGGTCTGGTATTCAACCCGGCCACACCACTGAACCTGCTCGAATACGTCATGGACAAGGTCGACATGATCCTCCTGATGAGCGTCAACCCCGGCTTCGGCGGCCAGAAGTTCATTCCCGGCACCCTGAACAAGCTGCGCGAAGCCCGCGCCCTGATCGACGCCAGCGGCCGCGACATCCGCCTGGAAATCGACGGTGGCGTCAACGTCGGCAACATCCGCGAGATCGCCGCAGCCGGAGCCGATACTTTCGTTGCTGGCTCGGCCATCTTCAACGCGCCGGACTACCGCCATGTGATCGAGCAAATGCGCACGGAATTGACGCTGGCCCGGTCATGAGTGCCATGGAGCGGCTGTTTCCCGGCGGCCTGCCACGGCTGGTGATGTTCGACCTGGACGGCACGCTGGTGGATTCCGTACCCGATCTGGCCGCCGCCGTCGACACCATGCTGGCCCAGCTAGGGCGCGCGCCGGCGGGGCTCGAAGCTGTCCGCGAATGGGTCGGCAACGGTGCCCGCGTGCTGGTTCGCCGCGCGCTCGCCGGTGGCCTCGAGCACCAGCACGTGGGCGAGGCGGAAACCGCGCACGCCCTCGAGCTTTTCTCGGCGGCCTATGCGTCCAGCCATGCCTTGACCCAGGTCTACCCAGGCGTGCACGAAACACTCAAATGGCTGCACAAGAAACGCGTGAAGATGGCCCTGATCACCAACAAGCCGGAGCGCTTCGTCGCCCCCTTGCTGGACCAGATGGGCCTGGGGCGCTATTTCAAGTGGATCATTGGTGGCGATACGCTGCCCCAGCAGAAGCCCGATCCAGCTGCCCTGTTTTTCGTCATGAAAATGGCCAAGGTCAAGGCGCAGCATTCCTTGTTCGTCGGCGATTCACGCAGCGACGTGCAGGCGGCCAAGGCTGCCGGCGTGGCCTGTATCGCGCTTAGCTACGGCTACAATCACGGGCGGCCGATCGCCGAGGAATCACCGGCGCTGGTGATCGACGATCTGCGTGCGCTGATGCCCGGTTGCTTCGATCCGGCCACTGGGATAACGTTGGCCAACGGCAAATCCCCCGCTCATAGAGATTCCATCGTGGTGGTCACTCGCAAACTCTGGATGAAAGTCATCAAGGCCCTGGCCCGCTGGCGTTGGCGCGCCTGACTTTTCCGTTCCAACGTTTGCCCACAGACCGTTCGACCCCTCCATCACGAGGCTGAATCATGACCCGCGAAGACTTCCTGCGCCTGGCTGCCGAAGGCTACAACCGCATTCCGATGGCCCACGAAACCCTGGCCGACTTCGACACGCCCCTGTCCATCTACCTGAAGCTGGCCGACCAGCCCAATTCCTATCTGTTGGAATCGGTGCAGGGCGGCGAGAAATGGGGGCGTTACTCGATTATCGGCCTGCCGTGCCGCACCGTACTGCGTGTGCATGGCTACCATGCCAGCGTGACCTGCGACGGTGTCGAAATCGAAGCGTGTGAGGTCGAAGACCCACTGGCCTTCGTCGAAGCTTTCAAGGCCCGCTACAACGTGCCGACCATTGCCGGTCTGCCACGCTTCAACGGTGGCCTGGTCGGTTATTTCGGCTACGACTGCGTGCGCTACGTCGAAAAACGCCTGGGCCAGTGCCCCAATCCCGATCCGCTGGGGGTTCCAGACATCCTGCTGATGGTGTCCGACGCGGTGGTGGTGTTCGACAACCTGGCGGGCAAGATGCACGCCATCGTCTTGGCGGATCCGGCCCAGGCCGACGCCTACGAACAGGCCCGCAGCCAGCTGGAAACCTTGATGGACCGACTGCGCCAGCCCATCGCTCCGCGTCGCGGGCTGGATTTCAACCGTCCGCAGGCCAGCGATCCGGTGTTTCGTTCAAGCTTCACCCAGTCCGACTACGAAGGCGCCGTCGACACCATCAAGGAGTACATCCTGGCGGGCGACGTCATGCAGGTGGTGCCGTCGCAGCGCATGTCCATCGACTTCAAGGCCGCGCCGATCGACCTGTACCGCGCCCTGCGTTGCTTCAATCCGACGCCCTACATGTACTTCTTCAATTTCGGCGATTTCCATGTGGTCGGCAGCTCGCCCGAAGTGCTGGTGCGCGTCGAGGACGACCTGATCACCGTACGCCCGATTGCCGGCACGCGCCCGCGCGGTGCTACCGAAGAAGCCGACCATGCGCTTGAGGTGGACCTGCTGTCCGACGACAAGGAGATCGCCGAGCACTTGATGTTGATCGACCTGGGCCGCAACGACGTGGGCCGGGTATCGGAGGTCGGCTCGGTGAAGCTGACAGAGAAGATGGTCATCGAGCGTTACTCCAACGTGATGCACATCGTGTCCAACGTGACCGGCCACCTCAAGCAGGGCCTGACCGCCATGGACGCCCTGCGCGCCATTCTCCCCGCAGGCACCTTGTCGGGTGCGCCGAAGATCCGTGCCATGGAAATCATCGACGAGCTGGAGCCGGTCAAGCGCGGTGTCTACGGCGGCGCGGTCGGCTACTTCGCCTGGAACGGCAACATGGACACCGCGATCGCTATCCGTACCGCGGTCATCAAGAACGGCGAGCTGCACGTGCAGGCCGGCGGCGGCATCGTCGCCGACTCGGTGCCTGCGCTGGAATGGGAAGAGACGCTGAACAAGCGTCGCGCCATGTTCAAGGCCGTGGCCCTGGCCGAGCAATCGCCAGACTGATTCCGGACCCGGCAAGCCAGTGTCCACCGGTTCCAACGAGCCGGTGGTCCGTCAGCAGATTCGAGAGGTTAAGCACCATGTTGCTCATGATCGACAATTACGACTCCTTTACCTACAACGTCGTGCAGTACCTGGGCGAACTGGGCGCCGACGTCAAAGTCATCCGCAACGATGAACTCAGCATTGCCCAGATCGAAGCCTTGGCGCCTGAGCGCATCGTCGTGTCGCCCGGCCCCTGCACCCCCAACGAAGCCGGTGTCTCCCTTGACGTGATCCGGCATTTTGCCGGCAAGCTGCCCATCCTCGGCGTCTGTCTGGGCCACCAGTCCATCGGCCAGGCCTTCGGCGGCGACGTAGTCCGCGCCCGTCAGGTCATGCATGGCAAGACCAGCCCGATCACCCACACCGACCTTGGTGTGTTCGAAGGCCTCAACCATCCGCTGACCGTCACCCGCTATCACTCGTTGGTGGTGAAGGCCCAGACCTTGCCCGAGTGCCTGGAGCTGACGGCCTGGACGACCAACGAAGACGGCACGGTCGACGAAATCATGGGCCTGCGGCACAAGACCCTGAATGTCGAGGGCGTGCAGTTTCATCCCGAATCGATCCTGACCGAGCAAGGCCACGAGCTGTTCGCCAACTTTCTCAAGCAGACCGGCGGCAGCCGCCAGGGCTAAGGAATACCCATGGATATCAAAAGCGCGCTGACCCGTATCGTCAGCCAGCTGGACCTCACCACCGAGGAAATGCGCGCGGTGATGCTCGACATCATGACCGGCCAGTGCAGCGAAGCGCAGATCGGCGCCTTCATGATGGGCATGCGCATGAAAAGCGAGACCATCGACGAGATCGTCGGCGCCGTGACGGCGATGCGCGAGCTGGCCAGTAAGGTCGAACTGCGGACCCTGGACAAAGTGGTCGACATCGTCGGCACCGGTGGCGACGGCGCCAACATCTTCAACGTGTCCACCGCCTCGGCATTGGTCGTCGCGGCAGCCGGCTGCACGGTGGCCAAGCATGGCAATCGCGCGGTGTCGGGCAAGAGCGGCAGTGCCGACCTGCTCGAAGCCGCCGGCGTTTACCTCAACCTGGACGCACAGCAGGTTGCCCGCTGCATCGACAGCGTCGGCATCGGCTTCATGTTCGCCCAGGCCCATCACAGTGCCATGAAGCACGCGGCCATTCCGCGCCGCGACCTGGGCCTGCGAACCCTGTTCAACATGCTCGGCCCGCTGACCAACCCGGCAGGCGTCAAGCACCAGGTGGTGGGTGTGTTCACCCAGGCCTTGTGCCGACCGCTGGCCGAAGTGCTCGCGCGGCTGGGCAGCAAGCATGTACTGGTGGTGCATTCGCGCGATGGCTTGGACGAATTCAGCCTTGCCGCGCCGACCTTCGTTGCCGAGCTCAGGAATGGCGAAGTCAGCGAATACTGGGTCGAGCCCGAAGACCTCGGCATCAAGAGCCAGAGTTTGCATGGCCTGGTGGTCGACAGCCCGGCAGCTTCGCTGGAATTGATCCGCGACGCCTTGGGTCGGCGCAAGACCGAGCAGGGCGAGAAAGCGGCCGAAATGATCGTGCTCAACGCCGGCGCCGCGTTGTACGCGGCCGACGTGGCGAGCAGCCTGAAAGAGGGCGTGGCCATGGCTCACGATGCGTTGCACACCGGGCTGGCCCGTGAAAAGCTCGAAGAACTGGGCGCCTTTACCGCGGTATTCAAGCAGGAGAACGAAGCATGAGCGTGCCCACCGTGCTGGAAAACATACTGGCGCGCAAGGCGCAGGAAGTGGCCGAACGGCGCGCGCGAGTCAGCCTCGCCGAGCTTGAACGTCTTGCCGCAGCAGCCGACGCACCGCGCGGTTTTGCCCAGGCTTTGATCACCCAGGCTGCTTCGAAGCAGCCAGCCGTGATTGCCGAGGTCAAGAAAGCTTCGCCAAGCAAGGGTGTCATACGCGAACATTTCGTTCCCGCCGACATCGCCCGCAGCTATGAGAAGGGCGGGGCTACCTGCCTGTCGGTGCTGACCGACATCGACTTTTTCCAGGGCGCCGACCTGTACTTGCAACAGGCACGCGGAGCCTGCCAGCTGCCGGTGATCCGCAAGGACTTCATGATCGACCCCTATCAGGTGATCGAGGCACGGGCGCTGGGTGCCGACTGTATCCTGCTGATCGTCTCGGCACTGCAGGATGCGCAAATGGCTGAACTCGCCGCAGTGGCCAAGGGCGTCGGCCTCGACGTGCTGGTCGAAGTGCACGACGGCGCTGAACTGGAGCGCGCGCTGAACACCCTGGACACACCGCTGGTCGGGGTCAACAACCGCAACCTGCACACCTTCGACGTCAACCTGGAAACCACCCTGGATCTGCTTCCACGCATCCCGCGTGATCGCCTGGTGATCACCGAGAGCGGGATCTTCAACCGCGCCGATGTCCAGTTGATGGAAATCAACGGGGTCTATTCCTTCCTGGTCGGCGAAGCATTCATGCGCGTCGAAGATCCAGGCCTGGAGCTGCAGCGGCTGTTCTTCCCCTGATCCAACGGCCGCCTTCGCCTTCACTTCATGAGTCTCAGCCAATGCTTCAGCATTTGCCTACCGAACGGGGTTTGCGCGCCGAGCAGGATCTGCTCGGCGCTGTCTGCAAAGGCGAGCAAGCCTGGGGGTTGCTGTTCTGGTGCCCCACGGATCGCACGCTGGTAATGCCGCGACGCATGAGCCGCCTCGATGGGTTCCAGGAGGCCAGCCTCGCCTCGGCTGCCAGCGGCTGGCCGGTGTTGCTGCGCGAAACCGGCGGCGAACCGGTGCCGCAGTCGCCATCCACCATCAACGTCGCGTTGGTGTATGTGGCTCCGCAGCATGAGGGCGACCAGCATCGTATCGAGACGGCTTACCGCCGCCTGTGCCAGCCTTTGCTCGATGCCCTCGAACGGCTGGGTGGCAGTGCGTCGTTGGGTGAAATAGAAGGGGCTTTTTGCGATGGCCGTTTCAACGTCAATCTCGACGGCCGCAAATGGGTCGGCACGGCGCAGCGTTGGCGCCAGGGCTTGAGTGGCACACGCCCGGTGGTGTTGGTGCACGGGGCGATGCTGATGGATGACGAGCGTGAATCCATGGCAGCAGCGGTCAATCTGTTCAATCGGCAGTGTGGTCTGCAGCAACGGGTCAAGGCCGCCAGCCATGTCGCGCTGCATGAGCGTCATCCCGCCCCTGACCTGATCGACGAGCTGCACGCCGTCTATACGCGGATGCTGTCGGCGTTGGCTTGAACGCTGCCTGAGCGTGGATGCTCCCTGGCGTTCAGCGCGTGCCGAACACCACCATGGTCTTGCCTTTGACGTGGACCACGCTGCGCTCTTCCAGGTCCTTGAGCACGCGACCGACCATCTCCCGTGAACAACCCACGATGCGCCCGATTTCCTGCCGGGTGATCTTGATCTGCATGCCATCGGGGTGGGTCATGGCGTCGGGCTGCTTGCACAGGTCGAGCAAGCATCGGGCAACACGTCCGGTGACATCGAAGAACGCCAGGTCGCCGACCTTGCGGGTCGTGTCGCGCAGACGTTGCGCCATCTGCCCACCCACCGCGTAGAGCATCTCCGGCTCCTGCTGGGCCAGTTCGCGAAACGCGGCATAACTGATCTGCACCACTTCGCATTCAGTCTTGGCGCGTACCCACGCGTTGTGTGCCTGCGTGCCGCTCGCAGTCTGAAACAAGCCCAGTTCGCCAAAGAAATCCCCGGCGTTGAGGTAGGCGATCACCAACTCGCGGCCTTCTTCGGCCTCGATCACCACCGTCGCCGAGCCTTTGAGAATCAGCGAAAGCGAGTCATCACGCGCACCCGCGGCGATCAAGGTGGTCTTGGCGGCGAACCGATAGCGCTGACCATGTGCGAGCAGCTTCTCGAGGTTCTTGATCTTGTGCGCGGCAGCGGTCATGACTTGGTTCCGGAATGGGCAATCTATCTTGCATGAATCACGGCGATACGCCAGTACATTGGCGTCAGCTTATCAGACGCACTCTAGAGTCACACGCCATTTAGACGGCGAGACATGCGGTTTGGCCGATCCTCCCTCACCAATCGTTACAAGTGCGCTGTGGTAAGCTCGTCCGCTTTATGAACACGGGAGTCCGGAAAGATGAAGGCGCGTATTCAATGGGCTGGCGAGGCCATGTTTCTGGGCGAGTCGGGCAGCGGCCATGTCGTGGTCATGGACGGCCCCCCCGAAAGCGGCGGGCGCAATCTGGGCGTGCGCCCCATGGAAATGTTGCTGCTGGGCCTGGGCGGCTGCAGCAACTATGACGTGGTCAGCATCCTCAAGAAATCGCGGCAACCCATCGAAAGCTGCGAGGCCTTTCTGGAAGCCGAACGCGCCACCGAAGACCCCAAGGTCTTCACCAAGATCCACCTGCATTTCGTGGTCAAGGGCCGCGGCTTGAAAGAAGCCCAGGTCAAGCGTGCGGTGGAACTCTCGGCAGAGAAGTACTGCTCGGCATCCATCATGCTGGGTCGCGCCGGCGTCGACATCACCCATGACTACGAGATCGTCGAACTGGGATGAATGAAAAAGGGCGCTCACCGAGCGCCCTTTCTGTATGCCCCACGCGCACTCAGATGCGGTAGGTGCTTTTGGTCATGACCTTGGCCAGCAAGCTCATGCCAAAGCGTATCGGTGCCGGGAACCTGGCTCCGCCGGCGTCGAGCGCCGACTCGGCGTGGGCCTGCTCGTCACTGCGCATCTGCGCCAGGATCGCCCGCGATTTCACGTCTTCGGCAGGCAGCTGCAGCAGATGCTCGTCGAGGTGCTTGACCACCTGGTGCTCGGTGGCCGCCACGAAACCCAGGCTCACCCGGTCGCTGATGATGCCTGCCGCTGCACCGATACCGAACGACATCCCGTAGAACAGCGGATTGAGCACGCTGGTGTGGCTGCCCAGTTGACGAATGCGCTGCTCGCACCAGGCCAGGTGATCCACTTCCTCTTCTGCGGCATGTTCCATGGCCTTGCGCACCTGGGGCAGCTTCGCAGTCAGTGCCTGACCTTGGTACAGCGCCTGCGCGCAGACTTCACCGGTGTGATTGATGCGCATCAGCCCGGCCACGTGCCGGCTCTGTTGCTTGTCCATCGTCACCTCCGGCTGGACGACGGCCGGCGACGGTCGCGACGGATGGCCGCTGAACGGCAGCAGGGTGCGCATGGCCGTGTCGGCCTGCAGCAACAATCGGTCAATCGGCGAGTAGTGACGCTGGGTAGCCATGGGCACCTCCGTTGAAATCTTGCCTGCATGTTGGCGCACGAGCGCGCAGCGCTGGGCTGCGGCTCGCATGAATGCCGATCAACCGGGCGGCCAGTTCATCTGGCGCTGACCCAGCACATGCATGTGTATGTGGTAGACGGTCTGACCGCCCAGTTCGTTGCAGTTCATCACTACCCGGAAACCCTCGTCGCAGCCCAGCTCCTTGGCCAGGCGCTGGGCGGTGAACAGAATGTGCCCTGCCAGGCCCTTGTCGTCCTCGGTCAAGTCATTGAGCGTGCGAATGGCTTTTTTCGGGATGACCAGGAAATGCACCGGAGCCTGGGGCGCGATATCGTGGAAGGCCAGCACCTGGTCGTCCTCGTAGATGATCCTGGCCGGAATCTCCCGGTTGATGATCTTGGTAAACAAAGTATCCACAATGCATCTCCATGGCAGTCGAAGGGTCAGTGTACTGAGGCTTGCGTCCAGCGCCCAGTCTTGCCTGCTTCAATGCGGGGCATAGGCCTTGTTGACCCATCCGGCCAGGATCCGCATCAGCCAGCGCGGGACCAGGCGCGAAGCCCTTGCCAGCCAGCCATTGCGCCGTCCAGGCACGATCACCGCGCGATCGCGGTCGAGCGCACGCACGGTCTGCAAGGCAACCTGCTCGGCGTCCAGCACCAGCGAGCTGCCCGCCAGCCGTGGAATTCGCCGCTGGCTCGCGCGTACCGGCCCCGGACACAGTACCGAGACCTTTACCCCGGTCTGCTTGAGCTCCTCGCGCAGCCCTTCGGAAAAATGCAGGACATAGGCCTTGCTGGCCGCATAGCTGCTCATCCATGGGCCGGGTTGAAACGCGGCCAGCGAGGCCACATTGAGGATCTGCCCACCGCCCTGCACGGCCATGGCGTTGCCCAAGGCATGACAGAGGCGGGTCAGGGCAAGAATGTTCAGTTCGATCAGGTCCTGTTCCTGGCTCCAGTCCTGGGCGAGAAAATGCCCATGGGAGCGCACGGCGGCGCAATTCACCAACAGGTCGATCTGACGTTCGCTTTCTTCCAGTTCCAGCAGGAAGCCGGATAGCCGCAACGGCTCGCCGAGGTCGCAGGCACGAAACAGTACTTCCACACCAAAGCGCTGGGTCAATTCAGCGGCAATGATTTCCAGCGGGTCACGGTGGCGCGCCACCAGCAGCAGGCTGCGTCCGCGCCTGGCCAAGGCTTCGGCCATGGCCAGGCCCAGGCCTGCCGACGCGCCTGTGATCATGGCATAACGGGTCATCGAATTCTCCATACCCGCGCCGGGCAAGCCGGCGCGATTTCATATGGACAGTCTACAGGGCGCACCGGCTTTGAGCGCGTTGCTTGTGCATGGGCTCAGAATGGCTTGACCACCACCAGAATCACCACGGCCAGCAGCACCAGCACCGGGACTTCATTGAACCAGCGGAAAAACACATGGCTGCGCTTGTTTTCGCCCCGCGCGAAACGCTTCATCTGCGCGCCGCATACGTGGTGATAGCCGGTCAGCAAGATGACCAAGGTCAGCTTGGCATGCATCCACCCCTGGCTCATCCAGCCCGGCGACAGCGCAATCAGCCAGATGCCGAAGATGAATGTGGCGAGCATCGCCGGCGTCATGATCCCGCGGTACAGCTTGCGCTCCATGACGGCAAAGCGTTCGCGGCTGACGGTGTCCTCGCTCTGGGCGTGGTAGACGAACAGGCGCGGCAGGTAGAACAACCCGGCAAACCAGCAGACGACGCTGACGATATGCAGGGCCTTGATCCATAGATAAAGCATTTCCAGTTATTCCCAGGTTCACGGTAGCGTCGATAGTAGAGTCTGCCAACGCCCGCGTCATCTCAACGGTTGTTACACAGGCGCTGGGCCCCTATCATCGAAGGCTTTCCAGTCGCATCGTGAAGAGGGCAGTTTATGGTCAAGGTCGGTATCGTCGGCGGCACGGGTTACACCGGGGTCGAACTGCTGCGTCTGCTGGCGCAGCATCCGCAGGCGCAGGTAGAGGTCATCACCTCCCGATCCGAGGCTGGCCTGCCCGTTGCCGACCTGTACCCCAACCTGCGAGGCCACTACGACGGCCTGGCGTTCAGCGTCCCCGACATCAAGACGTTGGGTGCTTGCGACGTGGTGTTCTTCGCCACGCCTCATGGCGTCGCCCATGCCCTGGCCGGTGAGCTGCTTGCGGCGGGAACCAGGATCATCGACCTGTCCGCCGACTTCCGTCTGCAGGATGCCGATGAATGGGCCAAATGGTACGGCCACCCTCATGGTGCACCCGAGCTGCTGGCCGACGCCGTCTACGGCTTGCCCGAGGTCAACCGCGAGCAGATCCGCCAGGCGCGTCTGATTGCCGTGCCGGGCTGCTATCCCACCGCCACCCAGCTGGGCTTCCTGCCGCTGCTCGAAGCCGGTCTGGCCGACAACACGCGCCTGATCGCCGACTGCAAGTCGGGTGTCAGCGGCGCGGGTCGTGGCGCCAGCGTGGGCTCCTTGTTCTGCGAAGCGGGTGAAAGCATGAAGGCCTACGCGGTCAAGGGGCACCGTCACCTGCCTGAAATCACCCAGGGCCTGCGTCGCGCGGCGGGCGGCGAAGTGGGCCTGACCTTCGTTCCTCACCTCACGCCCATGATCCGTGGCATTCACTCCACGCTGTACGCCACCGTGGTCGACAGATCGGTCGACCTGCAGGCGTTGTACGAAGCACGTTATGCCGATGAGCCGTTCGTCGATGTCATGCCGGCCGGCAGCCACCCCGAAACCCGCAGCGTACGTGGCGCCAATGTCTGCCGGATCGCCGTGCATCGCCCTCAGGACGGTGATCTGGTCGTCGTGCTTTCGGTCATCGATAATCTGGTCAAGGGGGCGTCGGGCCAAGCAGTTCAGAACATGAACATCCTGTTCGGTCTGGACGAGCGCTTCGGTCTGTCTCACGCTGGCATGCTGCCCTGACACGCGGCGCAGCGCTTTCCAGAGGCCCGCTTGCGGGCCTCTTTGCGTTTGCCACTGGCTAATTCTTGACCATTTTCGTAGGAGAAGCGGATAATGCCGCCATTGAGCATTATGACGGCGTACGCCGGGAGAACTTCTACATGAGCGTCGAATCCTTTACCCCCATGGCTTTGCAATTCACCCAAGGGGCCGCCATCAAGGTCAAGAACCTGGTCGATGAAGAGGGTAATGATCGCCTCAAGCTGCGCGTCTTCGTCACCGGCGGCGGCTGCTCGGGCTTCCAGTATGGCTTTACCTTCGATGAAGACGTTGCCGAAGACGACACCATCGTCGAGCGCGAAGGCGTCAGCCTGGTGGTCGATCCCATGAGCTTCCAGTACCTGGCCGGCGCGCAGGTGGATTATCAGGAAGGGCTGGAAGGTTCGCGGTTCGTCATCAACAACCCGAACGCCAGCACCACGTGCGGTTGCGGTCAGTCCTTCTCGATCTGATCCGGCGCCAACGCAAAACGCCGTGCATCTGCACGGCGTTTTCGTTTAAGGCTTCAGGTTTCAGGCCGGGTATATAGCGCCCAGCACTCGCAGACCCCGTGCACCCGTCACACTCGGCCGATTGGCAGCGATGCCTTGCAGGCAGCAATCTGCCAGCCAGGCGAATGCCATCGCCTCGACCCAGTCCGGGTCGACACCGGCTTTCGCCGTGCTGGCTACCTGAGTGTCCGGCAACAAGGCCTGTAGGCGCGCCATCAACGTCTGGTTGTGCGCGCCGCCCCCGCAGACCAGCAGCGCATGGGTGGTCGGCTGGGCGACACGCAGCGACTGCACGATGCTCTGCGCGGTCAGCTCGAGAAGCGTCGCCTGAACGTCGGCGTCTGCGAGCGCTGGCAGCGTCTCCAAGTGTCGCTGCAGCCAGCCCAGATTGAACACCTCGCGCCCCGTGCTCTTCGGACCGCTGCCAGCGAAGAACGGGTCACCCAGCAACGCGCCGAGCAAGTGCGGCTGTCGCGTACCGGTTGCCGCCCAACCACCACCTTGGTCATAGTCCAGGCCGCGCTTGAGGTGAATCCAGGCATCCATCAGCACGTTGCCAGGTCCGCAATCGAAACCGCTGACCGGCGTATTCCCGCCAATCAGGCTGAGGTTGCTGAAACCACCCACGTTGAGCACTGCGCGCGCCTCGCCCTCGGCCCCGAACAGAGCCTCGTGGAAGGCCGGCACCAGCGGAGCACCTTGACCGCCGGCCGCGACATCGCGGCGGCGAAAATCGCCCACCACGGTGATCTGGGTCAGTTCTGCCAGCAGGGCAGGGTTGCCAATCTGCACGGTGAAGCCGCGGGCAGGTTCGTGGCGAACGGTCTGTCCGTGGCTGCCGATGGCACGGATGTCGGCAGGGGCAAGCTGCTCTGCGGTCAGCAAGGCCGATATGCCATCAGCCGCCAACGCTACCCACTGGTTTTCCGCCAGCGCGGCCCGGGCAATCTCATCCGGCCCGCTGGCGCACAGTTCCAGCAGTTGCTGGCGCAGCGCTTCGGGCATAGGCACGTAGTGTGTCGCGACCAGCCGGGTCGAGCGGTCCTGCTCGATCAGGGCAATGTCCAGCCCGTCCAGGCTGGTGCCGGACATTACCCCCAGGTAGTAAGTCATGACTCAGCGCTTGCTCGCCAACAGCGTCGTCCGCTCGGCGTCAATCTTCGCCATCAACGGCTGGCTCAGCTGGTTGAAACGCTGTTTTTCGGCCTTGGCAATCGGGTCGGCCATCGGCAGCTTCTGGCCCAGTGGGTCTACGTGGACACCATTGACCTGGAACTCGTAGTGCAGGTGCGGGCCCGTGGACAAACCGGTGGTGCCGATGTAGCCGATCACCTGGCCCTGCTTGACGCTGCCGCCGGTCTTGATGCCCTTGGCAAAGCCCTGCATGTGCCCGTACAGCGTGGTGTAGCTGTTGCCGTGCTGGATGATCACGGTATTGCCGTAGCCACCGCGACGACCGGCCAGTGTCACCTTGCCGTCGCCAGCAGCCTTGATCGGCGTGCCCCGCGGCGCTGCGTAGTCGACACCCTTGTGCGCGCGGATCTTGTTCAGGATCGGATGCTTGCGGCCCATCGAGAAGCGCGAGCTGATGCGGGCAAAGTCCACCGGTGTACGGATGAACGCCTTGCGCATGCTGTTGCCATCGGCGGTGTAGTAGTTGCTGTTGCCTTGCTTGTTGGTGTACCTGACTGCGGTATAGGTCTTGCCGCGGTTGGTAAAGCGGGCAGCCAGGATGCCGCCAGTGCCGATCACCTTGCCGTTGAGCACACGCTGCTCGTAGACGATATCGAACTCATCGCCCTGGCGAATATCCTGGGCGAAGTCCACGTCGTAGCCGAAGATACTGGCCATGTCCATGGTCTGGCTGTGGGACAGACCCGCGCGCGCCGCAGATTGCGACAGGGAGTTCTTGATGACCCCATGCGCATAGGCTTCGCGCGTCACTGGCTTGCTGGTTTCACGCTCGAACGCGAAACCGTTGCCGGCCTTGGTCAGGCGGATGGTATCCAGCTCGCTGACTTTGCTGTGCAGGCCCAGCAGATCGCCTTCCGGCGACAGCTCGAACTCCAGCAGTTGCCCACGCTTGAGCTGGGTGAACTGCTTGGCCTTCTTGTCGCTGCCTACTACCTGGGCGGCGGTGGAAGCTGGCAGGCCAACCTTTTCGAACAGCGTGGAGAGCGTGTCGCCCTTGGCCACAACGACTTGACGGTGCGAAGGCTCTTTCTTGACCGCAGCGACTTCCTTGACAGTGGTCGCTTCCTTGGTCGCGGTTATCTGGGGTGCCGACGGCGCGGCCGGTTGCGCGGCCTGCTCGGTGTCTGTCGTGGCAGAGGGTTCGATCTGGGCGAATGGGGCGGGAGCAGCCTGCTCGGCGATCGGGGCCACCGGAGTGTCTTGTTCGGCGTCCCTGAGTTGTTCTGCGGGAGCCGGCATTTCCAGGCTCATGGTGGTGCGTTTTGCTTCTACGTCGCTGGAGGGGAACACCAGCAAGGCAAGGCTGAGGAGGGCGGCTATGCCGCTGGCAGCCACGAGGTGGCTCTTCGGATAAAGCGGCGGCGCTTTAGGCGGTTGCTTGGTCATAGGTGATTTTTTGACTTTTGAAGATGGAAAGATGAGATGAATGACATGATGAAGATGAAATAACTGTATAAAATATAACCAAAAGCCCTCTAAAGCAAGCTCGCAGACGTTTGCTTGGCGCCAATGAGTCACATCTGCGCTCGCGCCTTGTATTTGACCCGTGATCTTGTATCGTTGAGCCCTTTGAATCCGAGCGTTGTAGGACCTATATGAAGTCTGTTGAAGAGCAGCTGGCGCTGATCAAGCGCGGCACGGAAGAGGTGCTGGTCGAATCCGAACTGGTCGAGAAGCTCAAGCGCGGTCAGCCGCTGCGTATCAAGGCAGGCTTCGATCCCACCGCTCCGGATCTGCACCTGGGTCACACGGTGCTGATCAACAAGCTTCGGCAGTTCCAAGAGCTGGGTCATCAGGTCATCTTCCTTATAGGTGACTTCACCGGCTCCATCGGTGATCCCAGCGGCAAGAGCGCCACGCGTCCGCCCTTGACTCGTGAGCAGGTGCTTGAGAATGCCGAGACCTACAAGGCTCAGGTGTTCAAGATCCTCGACCCGGCCAAAACTGAAGTTGCGTTCAATTCGACCTGGATGGATGTCCTCAGTCCGGCGGACTTCATTCGTCTGGCGTCGCAGTACACCGTGGCGCGCATGCTCGAGCGTGATGATTTCGACAAGCGCTACACCAGCAACCAGCCAATCGCCATCCACGAGTTCCTCTATCCGCTGGTCCAGGGTTATGACTCCGTTGCCCTGCGCGCCGACGTCGAGCTGGGCGGCACCGACCAGAAATTCAACTTGTTGATGGGGCGTGAGCTGCAGCGCGCCTATGGTCAGGATGCTCAATGCATCGTCACCCTACCGTTGCTGGAAGGTCTGGACGGCGTCAAGAAGATGTCCAAGTCGCTGGGCAACTACGTGGGTATCCAGGAAGCGCCTGGCATCATGTACAGCAAGCTGGTCTCCATTCCCGATGCACTGATGTGGCGATACTTCGAGCTGCTCAGCTTCCGCAGCATGGATGAGATCGAAGCGTTCAAGGCTGACGTGGAGGCCGGCGCCAATCCACGTGACATCAAGATCAAGCTCGCCGAAGAGATCGTCGCCCGTTTCCATGGCGAGGAAGCGGCTCAGAGCGCGCATAAAGCCGCGGGCAATCGCATGAAGGAAGGCGAGCTGCCTGAGGATCTGCCGGAGATGGAGGTAGCAGGCGCGGAAGATATGCCGATTGCCGCCATCCTTAATAAGGCAGGGATGGTCAAGAACGCCGCTGGCGCTCGCGATCTGCTCAACGCCGGAAGTGTCCGTGTCGATGGCGTCGTGGTAGACCGGGCATTCGTCTTTACAGTGGGTGCGACCCATGTAGTGCAGGCCGGCAAGAAAGCTTTTGCCCGCATTACGCTAAAAAACGAATAATCCGAAACAAGGGCTTGACGGCGAACTCCAAGTGTCTATAATTCGCCCCACTTCCGGCGCAGCCGAAACGATAAACTCTTTGTTAATCAATGAGTTGGCCGTTTCAGAGAGCTCGGAGGGGTTTCGATCTTCAAGGTCGGAAGCGGTGAAAAAGGCAGTTGACAGCGGTTTGAAACGCTGTAGAATTCGCCTCCCGCTGACGAGTGATCGAAGCGAGTCAAGTATTTGAAGTTGTTCAGGTTTCTGGCCAAATACTTCGAAATAAACGCTTGACAGGATGTGAGGCTAGCGTAGAATGCGCGCCTCGGTTGAGACGAAAGAATCAACCC
>NZ_JACYUL010000007.1:0-385713 GCF_014841705.1 Pseudomonas sp. CFBP 8770 | reverse complement strand
GCAGTGAAACGATGCATCGCCGATGGTAGTGTGGGGTTTCCCCATGTGAGAGTAGGTCATCGTCAAGATTCAATTCCGAAACCCCTATCTGCGCGAGCAGGTAGGGGTTTTGTCTTTTCCGGCCCTGTAGTTCGGGCGTCCCCGAAGCGTTGAATGCCAACAGCGGGCCTTAAAAAAGCCCCGCGATGGCGGGGCTTGGTGTGAACCGTTCGTTTATTGACTTGCCTCGACTTCAAGTGCCGCAACAGCCTTGGTCAACTCATCGTGGCGGCGGATGAATTTCCAGTCCGTTTCATCGATGTAGATGCCGTCACTACTGCTGCCGCCTTCGAGGTCGATGGCGACATGGGCGGATACCTGCGGCTTTACGCTGGCCAGAATCGGGGTAAAACCCAACTGCTGGCTGGTTTCGAGCAGGGCCGCCTGATTGCGCTCGTCGATGTCGGCGGCCTCATCCAAGTAGTAAGGCAGACGAATCCGGCCGGCCTGATCGCGGTCCATCAGGTGCAGCAACAGGTACATGTTGGTCAGCGCCTTGATGGTCATGGTGGTGCCATTGGACGCTGCGCCATCGATGTCCGTGTGGATGACCGGCTGACCGTTGACCTTGGTGATTTCGAAGGCCAGCTCGAACAAGTCCTTAAGGCCGAGTTGATTGTGGTTGGCCGCGACCATGCGGGCCAGATACTCCTTCGCCTCCTCGTTCTTGCTGTCCTGCTCCACACTCTGGTTGAGGTCGAACACGGACAGGGTCTCGCCTTCTTCGTACTGGCCTGCACTGTGGATGATCTGATCAATATGCTTGAGGGCATCCTTGTTGGGCGCCAGCACGATGCGGAAGCTTTGCAGATTGGACACCTGGCGTTTGTTGATCTCGCGGTTGAACAGGGCCAGCTGATGTTCGAGGCTGTCGTAGTCGCTGCGAATGTTGCGCAGGGTCCGGGCGATGTCAGTGACCGCGGCACGACGCGCCTTGCCCAGGGTCAGGGCCTCGTCGGTGCGATGGGCATAGGCGTTGATCAACAGCTGCAGGCGTCGCTCGACGTTGTCTTCGCTGTCGAACTTGGCCACGCCCTTGAGGCGCACCTGGGCGTACAGGGCTTCGATCTGTCCATCGACACGTTGCAGGCCTTGCCAGCTGTCCTGATAGTCATTGAGCAGGGGCAGCAGATTGTCCATCGAGTCGTCGACCTGCTCCATGAAGGGCGTACCGAAGGGCAGGTCGGCCGAGAGCAGGTGGCGACGACGCAGGGCATCGTCCAAGGTGCGCTGTTTGCTTTCCAGATCGGCGATCTGCCGGCCGACCAGTTGCAACTTGGCCGACAGCTGTCGGACCCGTTCGGTGAAACCGTCACTTGCCCGCGCCAGTTCGTCCTGAGCCGCCTCGAGTTGGGCGAGCTGCTCGAGTTTGTCCTGTTCCTCGACACTCAGGGTTTGGGCACGGCGGTAGTCTTCCAGGGCCTTCTGCGCATCCAGGACCTGTTGGTACAGCGTCTCGGATCGAGATTTGCTCGCGGACAGGTCGGCCGCCACGCCTTGCTGGGTCTTGAGCTGCTGCAGCTCCTTTTCCAGACGTGCACTCTGCTCACGCAGCGCGGCGCGATCGGCCAACGCCTGCAGCACCGGCGGCTCGATGGTTGAAAGGTCGATGGACATTCCGGGCAGCTCGAAGCGCTCGCCCTTGAAGTGGTCAAGCACGTTCTGCACGGTATCGACCCAGGCGTTGCTGTCATCCAGGTCCAGGCCTCGTGGGCCTGTGGGCAGGCTGAACAGGGCGCCATTGAACAGGCGCATCAGTCGATCGACATCCTGTTGCGAGAACTCCTCGCGCAGTCGCGCGTAGCTGTTGTTGTCGGCGTGTTCCAGTTGCTGGCGGATGGATTTGAGGCGTCGTTCGATGTCGCCGACGCGCTCCTGCAGATCTTGTGCGCTGAACTGCCGAGACTGTGCCAGGGCGCCGGCCAGCTCGTCGTGGGCATCCTTGGCAGCCAGCAACTGCTGCTCCAGCATGCGCACGTCGGTGACCAGCGCGAAGCGGTTCTTGAGCACTGAAAGCTCGCCAAGCCAGCGCTGGACACTCGAGATGTCACGCGCCAGGCGCATCAGTTCCTGGGTGCTCCCGCGTTGATTGTCCTGCAGTACGTCTTGTTCGTTGCGGTAATGTTCAGACTGGATGACCAGCTCTTCCTTGCGCGCCCCGGCGTAGTCCTGCCAGGTGCCGAGCAGCGCATCGAGCAGGGGTGACAGGCGGTGCAGCTTGCCGCGCAGCACGTCACGCTGGGCGACGCCGTTGGCCAGTGCTTCGACCAGAGGGCCGGCGGCGACCAGTGCGTTGTAGTCCTGCTCCATGCGGCGGACATCACGGAAGGCTTCTTCACAGGCTGCAATGTAGTCGACGCTACCTGAGCGCAGGCTGTGCTCGAACGCATCGAGGAACAATTGCTTGAGTTTCGCCGCGGTGATTTCGCGCATGTGCAGCAGGTTGATGAACAGCGCGCGAAAGGTCTTGAGGCTCTGTTCGCTGGTCGAACGCAACGGAATCAGGGTGAGGTCGAGCGGTACGCTGGTGTGACCGCCCACCAGTAGGCGGCGCAGTTCCTCGGGCTTGAGTTCGTAGGCCTTGAGGCCCTGGCGTTCCAGGTTGCCGAACAGCTCCTTCTGACGCAGGCAGGTGCCGTCCTGTTGATAGTGGGCAAGGTCCAGTTCACCCGCGTAGGCGAAGAACTGATGGCCGAACCCACCGCCGGGGCCGCGACCGACCACGCCGATCACATGGGGGCCGTGAGCCAGGACCACTTCGCAAAGGATGTAGCTGGTATCGGTCGCGAAATAGAAGCGGCGCGATTGTTCCAGCGTGTACTTGCCGAAGCTCATGTCGGACATGCGCGCCAGGATTGGAAACTGCAGGGCGTTGATCGAGGCGCTCTTGCCCAGGTTGTTGGCGCCGTACACCGACAACGGCTGCTCCAGCGGAAACAGTCCGAGGCTGTAGCCTGCGGTATTGAGCAGGGCGAAGCGGCGGATGCCGTAGCGTTCCTGAGTCATGTGTCGAACTCCTCTCGTTCCTGGGCTATTGCACGGGCCAAGGCCTGTTCGTCGGTGCTGTCGTCGCTATCTTCGTCGACAAGCATCGGCACCGGCAGGGGCAGAGCGCTGTGCAGGCTGGCGGCCAGGTCGCGGTCCTGCTGCACTGAAAGGCACACGTCGAGAAACCGATGCATCGGCGCCAGGAAGCGGTAGATGCCGTTGTCTTCGGCGGTGAAGCCCAGTTGGGTCATGCGTCGAAGAATCTTCTCTTCCAGTTCTTCCTGGGTCTGTACTTCTGCCTGCAGGAACAGGTCGCGGTACTTGTCCAGAAGCGCCGGCAGCTCATCGCGGCCAAGGCTTCCGCCATCCAGCACAGCGATCGGATCACGGCCTTGGTCAGCCAGGTGCTCGACCAGGATGAAGGTAAACAGGGAAAGGCGCTGGGCGGTCTTGTTGACTTGCGTGGCAGCCTGTTCGGGCACGAAATAGTAGAAGCCGCGGGTGTCGCACACCAGCTCGTAGCCCAGGGCCTTGAACAAGCCCCGGTACAGGTCCTGGAGATTGGACAACTGTGAGTACAACTCGGGATCGCGGCGGCTGATGTGGAAGCCTTTGAGCAGTTCGCGGAAAATCGGCGCCAGGTGGGTCAGTTCGTTCAAGTCAAGATGCATGATCGGTGCTCGCAGAGTGTGCCAGGGCGGCCGCGACGGCGGGCTCGGCGCTGGAAAGCAGGGCGAAGGAGCGCAGGCTCAGCTGATGCTCGCGGGTGTGGTAGTCGCGGCGTTCGAGGCGCTGTCGGGCAAAGCGTTTGTCACGCGAGAGGCGTGAGAACCAGTACAGCAGGTCGTCGGTGGCGCCATCGGGTTCCTGGTCGAGAAGCCAGAGCATCAAGTCGGGCATCGGCAGGGCATTTCCGCAGCGTTCGAGCATTTCCTTGACCGTGCGGGGCGCGCGCTGGGTGCCTGCCGTGTCGCTCTTGTGCGCCTTGGGAAAGGGCGCCGGCTTGGCTTCGAAGCGGGCCAGAGCGTAGACGTAGGCCTCGACTTGGCTGGCGCTGCCCAGGAATGTGCTTTGCGGGCGGCTGAATAACGGCAGGGCGGCTTGCGGCACGGCGTCCAGGCCCCTGCGGCGAATGGCCGAAAGCGCGAGGGCCGCGCCGCGGGTCACGGCGTTGTGCCGACGTGCTTCCTCGCGCAGCGGCAACAGCAGTTCGCGGGCGTGGCGCAAGGTCAGTTGAGCGCAAGTCTGCATTTCCAGAATGCGCGCGTGGGTACGCAGCAGCATGTCGTCGTCGACCAGGTGGCCGAGGCGCTGCTGCTCCCCAAGCAGGCGCAGGAGGACGTTCTCGACCTTGCGCACGCCTTGCTCGAACGCTCCATCGGCGTTGACCAGCTGGATCATCGGTTCGACGTATTCGTCCCAGGTCGCGAGGACCTCGGCGTAGCGCTGGCGCAGGGCTACCTGGCGGTCGCGGGTCTTCGCCCGCTCGGCCACGGCGACCAGGGCCTGTTCGTCATTCGCCAGTTTCTTCAGGACATCGCGCACGCGCATGTCGAGTAGCCGCAGTTGCCGAGCCAGGTCATTGCCGTCGCGGATATCGAATGCATCCTGAATGTGTCCGGCCAGACGTTCGAGGTGGCGCAGGTAGGCTTCGATCTCCAGGCACAGACCCAGCCGGTGCTCGCGCCGCAGATAGGCGAGAAAGTCGTGGATCTGCGCATTGAGCTCGAAGCGGTTGGGGCTTTTCGCGACAGGCACCAGAATGTCCAGCCGGATCCAGGTGTCGAGCAGGCTGGTGATCTCCTGAGCAGTGCTTTCCAGGCGCTGGGCAGCCAGTTGCTGGCGCAGCTCGACCAGGCTCAGGGTGCCTTGGTCGAAGTGCTCGCACAGCGGCTCCAGAAGGGCCCAGTGGTCGGCGAGGGCGCGCAGCACGCGCTTGGGTTCGATCATCGGCTGGTCGACTCATGCCAGTTAAAGGGTCGCGATTGTACTGCATGACGAGGCGGGTATTTGCGCTGCACGCGACGGCGTGCGCAAAACTTGGCGGCACATTGTGTCGAACATCGGTAGAATCCACCGCCTCGACTCACCCACAGATGGCTGACCTTTGCTCAACGAGTCCCGTCGCCGCGCCTACCTGGACGCCATGCAGGTCGTGCACTGGCTGCCCCGTACCGAACTGCCGTTCGCCGCGTCTTCGTGTGCCAGCGTGCTGGCGCATGTCGAGGCGTTGCCGCTGCCAGTACAGGCCGTGGATCAAGACGTGCCGGCGGCAGCGGTGGCCAGTGCGCCACCCGCGGTGGCGGCTGCCAGGTCCGAGCCTGCCAAGCCTCAGCGGCCCAGGATCGAGGTGCCGCGGCCGAGCAGCACCCGCCCGGCCGTGACTGCCGTGCCCGAGGTGGCCGTGGAGACGGCGGTCGCCAAGCCGGCCAATCTTCCGCCGCGCTTCGCCCTTCAGGTATTGCGTGCCGGACCTTGTCTGGTGCTGGTGGAATTGGCCACGGGGCAGGCGTTCCAGAGTCGTGACCCATCCTATCTCCTGCTCAAGGACATGCTGCGTGCTGCCGGTTTGCCCGATGCGCCACAGATTCTGGGCGAACCGATCCGCTGGCCGCTGCTGCAGCGCGGTCAATTGGACCAGGGGCCGGATGCAGCCTGCGATTTCGTTCAGGGCTTCGTCATGGCTCAGCTCGAACAGGCGCCGTGCACGTGCCTGTGGCTGGTTGGGCTGCCGGCGATTCGCTTTGCCGGGCGTGCCAATGCCGAAGACTACAACCGAGAGTTGGAAGTGGAGGGGCTTGGCGCCGCCTGGGCGCTGCCGGGCCTTGAGTTGTTGATGGATGAACCCGAGCGCAAGGCGGCCGTGTGGCAAGCCATGCGCCGTTTGATACCGCGTTGGAAAAACCGTGATGAGTGATGCCGTAAGCTTTCGTCGAATGACCGAGGCAGACCTGGATGCCGTACTGAAGATCGAATTCGCTGCCTACTCGCATCCATGGACGCGGGGTATTTTTCTCGACGGCCTGAAATCCTACGAGATCTGGCTGATGTTCGACGGGCAGCAGCAGGTCGGCCATGGCGTTCTAAACGTCATCATCGATGAAGCTCATCTGCTGAACATCACCGTGAAGCCCGAAAATCAGGGTCGTGGGCTGGGTTTGCAGCTGCTAGAGCGGCTGATGACGCGGGCCTACGAGCTGGGCGGGCGTGAATGTTTTCTGGAACTGCGAGCCAGCAATCAGTCGGCCTACCGTTTGTACGAGCGCTATGGATTCAATGAGATCGGCAAGCGGCGCGACTACTATCCAATGGCCGGAGGGCGCGAAGATGCGCTGGTGATGGCCTGCACCCTGTTCGAATAGCACGCCGGACAGCTGCCCGAGATTGCCTCGGACAGTGATCGGTGGTCGTAGTGGATTCAGCGTTTGCCATCGAGTGGGTCGATCAGCGCCAGTTCTTCTTCATCCAGGCCGTCGCCGCCGCCGATGTCGTCTTCGTCGACAAAACTGAGTTCCTGATCTGCGGCCCCGCTGTCGCCTGGCTCATCGGGCGAACGTGCGCCATCCTCATGAATCAGCGTCTCAGGGCTCATGTCGTCGTCGGTCGGGTTGTGATCATCCATCGAAGCGCCGGTCAGTCCTGCTTCGCGGGCGCGTTCGTCAGGCACCAGCTGCTCCAGCTCATCTGAAGGAATGACGTCGCCGATCTTGCCGCTTGGGCCGTCGGCATCATCGAAATTCAGCTCTCGAACCTGGCCCATGCGGTCTTCGGTGTCGTCGATCGGGCTGGGTTGTGGTGCATCGTAGGGGCGATGGGAGTCAGTCATTACGGCAATCCTCTGGTGTGTGTCTAGATAGGGTTGACCCCCACACGCGTGGAAAGATTCAGCATGATTTGTCCCCACTCACCGTGACCTTGTACAGCCAGGGCCAGTCATAATCCAAATGATTCTCGAGGGTTGAACATGCATGATCTACAGGAACTGATCGACAACAACGCGCGTTGGGCCGAAGCGATCAAGGAAGAGGATCCGGAGTTCTTCGCCAAACTGGCACGCCAGCAGACTCCTGAATTCCTCTGGATCGGGTGCTCGGACGCCCGCGTGCCGGCCAACGAGATTGTCGGCATGTTGCCAGGCGATCTGTTCGTCCATCGCAACGTTGCCAACGTGGTGCTGCACACCGATCTGAACTGCATGTCGGTGATTCAGTACGCGGTCGACGTGCTCAAGGTCAAACACATTCTGGTCACCGGCCACTATGGCTGCGGCGGTGTGCGCGCGGCGATGCAGGATCGTCAGCTGGGGCTGATCGATGGCTGGCTGCGGACCATTCGCGACCTGTACTACGAGCACCGCAAAACGCTGGCGACCTTGCCTAACGAAGAAGAGCAGGTCGACCGGCTGTGCGAGCTCAACGTCATTCAGCAGGTGGCCAACGTTGGGCACACCAGTATCGTCCAGAATGCCTGGCACCGCGGTCAGGAACTGTCGGTGCATGGCTGTATCTATGGCATCAAGGACGGCCGCTGGAAGAGCCTGGACGTGACCATCAGTGGCTTCGATCAATTGCCACCGCAGTACCGTTTGCGCGCGTTGGATTGATGGTCAGGAACGAGTGGGCTGCATTCGGGTTCTGAATCGGATGGGCGACGGCTTGGGTCGTGGCCTTTACGGTAATCAAACGCGAAGCGAGGGAGGCACGATGAAGTCTTATGGCTGGCTGGCACTGATGGCAGCGATGTCGATCGGTAGCGCCAATGCGGCATCCAAGGAAGTCCAGATCAACCTGGTCAGCGCCGAGGGCGCACCTCAGCCGATCGGCACGGTGATGATCGAGGAAACGGCCTATGGCCTGCAGTTCACCCCGCAGCTGAAGTCGCTGCCCGCAGGCGTGCATGGCTTCCATGTGCATGCCAACGGCAGCTGCGCGTCGGCGATGAAAGACGGCAAGATGTCGGCGGCGGAAGCGGCGGGCGGGCACTTCGATCCACAGAAGACCGGCAAGCACCTGGGGCCTTACGATGCGAAGGGGCATTTGGGTGATTTGCCGGCGATCTATGTGAACGCCGACGGTACCGCTACGTATCCTGTGCTGGCGCCGCGTTTGAAAAAGCTGAGTGAAGTGGAAGGGCATGCACTGATGGTGCACGCCGGTGGTGACAACCATGCCGATTCACCGGCGCCGTGGGGTGGTGGTGCGGCGCGGATGGCCTGTGGGGTGATCTGATCCCCGTATCAGGCTGGGGAGCAGCGGGCTCGCGGCCCGCTCCGCTCCCACACGTTTCAGAGCTGGACCGGTGTCAGCACAGGCTCGCCGGCGAAGAACGCGCTCAGGTTGCGTTCGACCATCTTCACTGTGTCTTGTGTGGCTTCCGGCGACAGGCCGGCCACGTGAGGCGTCAGGACTACGTTGCGCAGCGTTTTCAACGCATCGGGTACGTTGGGCTCGTTGTCGAAGACGTCCAGCGCAGCACCCGCGATGGCTTGCGTCTGCAGGGCGTCCAATAGGTCGGGCGTCGACACGACGCTGCCACGAGCGATATTCACCAGATAACCCTGAGGGCCAAGCGCTTCCAGCACGCCGGCGTCGACGATGGCGCGAGTCTGCGCGCCCCCTGGCGTGGCAACCACCAGAATGTCGCTGGTCGCAGCCAGCTCCACCGGGCTGGAACAGTACCCATAGTCCACACCGGCGCGTGGGCTCCGATTGTGGTACTTCACGCTCATGTCGAAGCCCAACGCGGCCCGTTTGGCGATTGCCAAGCCAACAGCGCCCAGCCCGATGATGCCCAGGCGCTTGCCCGCCACCGACGGGCGCATGGTCTTGGCCCATTCGCCTCGGCGTACCGATGCATCGGCGCCAGGGATGTCGCGCATCAGGGCCAGCAGCAGCGCCAGGGTGTGGTCTGCCACTGACGATGCATTCACGCCTGCCCCGTTGGTCACGGTCAGGCCGCGTGCCTTGGCGGCTGGCAGGTCAACGTTCTCATAACCCGCACCGAGCACACAGATGATGCGCAGTTTGGGCAGCGCTGCCATTTCATCTGCCGTCAGACCTAGTGGCCCGCGTGTGAGCACGGCGTCGATGCGATCTGCGTGTTGCTCGATGGCCTGCGCGCGGGCTACCGGTGAGGGCGCCATGATCAGCTCGTAGCCTTGATCTTCGAGAATCGAAACGTAGTCGTTGATGGTTTCGACCAGCACCAGCACGGTTGCGCGCATGTAGACCTCCGGGTGGGAAATGACGGTCATGGTAGCAATTTGCAGATGGGGAAAGTGGGTGCGCGAAAAAAAGCGCACGCCTACCTCCTTAAGTCGTTTAAGAGGGTTCTCCTGCGATAACAATAATGTTAATGCGAATCACTCTATGTTAATTTCCACCCCGATATATACCGTTACAAAATGGGCTGGCTTTCGCGGGATCTTCAGGGGAGGGGAAGGTAGATGGCTTGCAATAACAAGATGAATCTCGGCATGAATTCTTTGGCTTTGGTTGTTGCCACATTCAGTTGGCAGACGATGGCTTCTGCCGAAGAAGCAACGGCAAGGCCTGTAGGGAAAAACGCAGCTCTGCAATTACAGGACCTCGTCATCAGCGAACAAGCACCGGAAAGCCAGCAGACAGTGGGCTATCAGGTACGCAACAGCACTGCGGGTACTAAAACCAGCACACCTTTGTCCGAGACTCCGCGTTCGGTTTCGGTGGTGACACGCCAACGCATTCAAGACCAGGGCTCGCAGACCCTTACCGACATTCTCGGCTACGTGCCGGGCATTTTCGCGCCGCCTTTCGCTGTCGGTGACGGCCTGGCCGGTGATCTGTTTTCCATCCGCGGTTACAACGCCACCGACTATGGCTATGGTTTGCTGAAGGATGGTCTACGCCTGCAAGGTAACCGCTACGACACCACGACCGAGCCCTATGGCCTGGAGCGGACCGAAATCTTTCGAGGCCCCAGCTCGATTCTCTATGGTGAGAATGCGCCCGGCGGATTGGTCAATCTGGTGAGCAAGAAGCCGACCGAAACGGCGCAAGGCGAGGCCAAATTCACCTATGGCAGCAACAACCGTCGCCAGCTCTGAATCGATGTGTCCGGCCCGTTGACGGACGACAACCGCATTCTGGGGCGAATCGTGATGCTGGGCCGCAATGCCGATACGCAAGTTGACTCGGTGCCGGACGACCGCCTCTACATCGCGCCGTCGATGACGTTCAATTTCAACCAGGACACGGCACTGACCCTGCTCTCCAGCTACCAGCGCGACCGCACCAAACTGCTGCTGGGCTACCCTGCGGCAGGGACACTGCTCAATAACGTCAACGGCAAGATCGCCAGGGACCAGTTCAACGGCAATCCAAGTTGGGATGATTTCGAGCGCGAAACCTGGACCCTGGGTTACGAGTTCAGCCATCAGATCAACGACGTCTGGCAGTTCCGGCAGAACTCGCGCTACATGGAATCACGTTTGAACCGCCATGAAACCTGGCCGAACAATCTGAATCAGGCCGGCTTCGGAAGCACGTTGAGCAGCACTGCGTATGATCGCGACAACAAGTCGATCACTTATTCGGTGGACAACCAATTCGAAGGGCACTTCACTTCGGGGGCGCTTGAGAACACGGTATTGCTGGGCGCCAGTTACGACCGTACTTCATTCAATCAGGATTGGAATGCAGGCCTGGGCGGTACTTACAATGTATTCAGGCCGGTGTTTTCGACAGTTCAACCGAACGCGTCACAGTACGTGCAGAACTCCCAGCTCGATCAACACATGTACGGTGCGTATGGGCAATTGCAGAGCAAGTACGAGAACTGGATTTTCTTGCTGGGCGGGCGTCAGGACTGGGTGCAGAGCCAATACCGCAACCGTGCCAGCGCGGCTCGTCCAGGCAGTGCAGCGGTAGCGGCCACGGATCTTGACGGCTGGGATCATCGGTTCAGCTGGCAGACGGGCGTGATGTACCAGTTCGAAAACGGCATCTCTCCCTATGTCAGCTATTCCACTGCCTTCACGCCCGTACAGCAGTCGTCGCAGCCCAACGGGGATCTGCTCGATCCGATCCTCAGCGAACAGTATGAAGTGGGCCTCAAGTATGAGCCTGCAGGTTGGAACACCACCTTCAGCGCTGCGGTTTTCGACTTGACCAAATCTCGCGACGTAGTGACAGGCAGCAACGGTTTCAGCCAGCAAGTTGGCAAGAGCAAGTCCAAAGGCGTCGAGCTTGAGGTGAACAGTGATGTGACGCGCAATCTGAGTCTGGTTGCGTCATACACCTATACCGATGCGCGGGTGACCAAAGATGCGCCGGGGTCATTGTTCGAGGATCGTCAACTGACGGGCATTCCGCGCAATCAGGCGTCTACCTGGATGACATATCGCTTCCTGGAAGGTGCGCTGAGCGGTTTACGTCTGGGCGGCGGCGTGCGCTATTTCGACAGTACTTTTGCCTACACGGCGCCGACACTGTACGGCAAGCTGAAAGCGGGCGATGTGACGCTGGTTGACGCCTTGGTCGGGTATGACATCGACAAGCATTGGTCGGTGGACGTGAACGCGAAGAACGTGTTCGACAAGGAATACGTGTCGGGCTGCAACAACGCCGGTCGCTGCTATTGGGGTGATGAGCGCACGGTGCTGGGGACCGTGGCGTATCGCTGGTAATCCGCCTGGCTTGCCAGACAACCAGAAACAAGAAAGCCCGCACGAGGCGGGCTTCTTGAGGTGACTCACAGACTGCTGTAGACATCTGTGGATCGTACTTGGTGGCTGAACTCGATCATCAATACCCTTGCGGTCACTGATATGTTCCGATGAGGTGCACCCCTGCTCAGTCTCTTCTGATAGGCGCCATGATTTCTTTGAGGTAACCGAGTACTAGCCCTCCAAAAGCACTGCTGAAGAGCATTTTGTCCATGGACTGAAGCTCGGTGTCAGTCAGCCACCGTACGCTCTCTCCGAAAATAGCGTTCGGTCCGGCCAGATGCCAGAACCGAATAATGATTAGAACAGCGAAAAGGATGGCGCCAAACCTCAAAGCAAAGATGGCTAGCGAGTGGACCTCTTTTTGGACCTTAACTTTAGGATCCTCAAGAACGCTTTTTTCTTTTTCTGCTTTCTTCAGGTCTTGGGGAGTGGCGTTATGAGGTCCTGCCGATCCAATGGCGGCAAAGGGATCATCCTGCTGCATGCTGAGACGCTACCGCAATTTTGTGCTTGTAGTGTTCCTCGATCCAATCATTCGGAATGATGGCACCATGATATTGATCACCACCAGAAGCTTGCCATGTGCGATCCCATGGGGTGCCGTTCTGGTGAGTCATTGCCGAAAGCGCAACCCCATCGTAGTTGGCATATGAATTCCAAACTCTATCCAAAAGAGGCAGCGTTTGAGGATTAGGAGGAGGGTTCTGTGAGTCGCCAGCTACTCCATAACACTCGATGGGTGCGTAAATTTTATCTCGGCCATACTTCTTGACCTTCTGGTAGAGGTCAGGGATGACTGGACCGTACCGCCACGCTTGCACCGCATCGTTGATCAAATTCTGGGAAAAATACCCGCGGTGCCAGCCGTGAGCAATGTAAACGAGCTTGATCAGCTTCATGGGCGTAAGCGGGACACCCGTATCGAACGACTTTTGGATGAAGTAGTTGGCAACTGCTTCGCTGTCTAGCATGACCACTCCTCCCTAGGCTGGCTGATCGTCTGATGCTTGTAAAAATGGTGCGGAATTATGTAGATTTCAAGCAATATGTCAATGACCCATAGAAGTCAATACCTGTTCATTCATACAGTACGCTATGCCGTGCAGGTTATGTAGTCGACATTTGTATCTAAGTTTTGTAAGCCTTATCGTACGGTTCTCTTTGCATTGTCCGCAGCTTTAACGGAAGGGGCTATCGGTTTACCTGCCTGTAGATGCCGGAAACGGCGATACCCCTGCAAACCAAGACTGTATCCGAACGTCGACTGATTGAGAACAAATCGTCTGGTAAGAGACTTGCCAGGGTCTCGTAGGTTTGGTGACGCAGATTTGTGTCAGGACTGAAGGGCAATACCGCTCACGAAACGATCCTGATGATGCCGGAGATATCTGCATAGCAGATCGAGAAATACGCCAATGCTCATCTATAGCCAATGTCGAAGCCGAAGTGTTGGCATGGAACGACACTCACTCGTCATACGGCGGGAAGGTACAGCGAGAAACCCAGAAACAAGAAAGCCCGCACGAGGCGGGCTTCTTGAGGTGACTCACAGACTGCTGTAGACATCTGTGGATCGTACTTGGTGGCTACACAGGGACTTGAACCCCGGACCCCAGCATTATGAATGCTATGCTCTAACCAACTGAGCTATGTAGCCAAGTGGCGCGAATTATTCGCCTGAAACGAAATTGTGTCAACACCCCTTTGCAAAATATTTATGCGTGCGATCAAACGCTTAGGCTGCGCGTGGCATGCGACGGTGCGCGCAGCGCGGCGATCAGCCACCGAACCAGCCCAGTTTGATGACAAAGATGATCGACAACACGACCAGTGCCGAATTGAGTTCGCGCCACCGGCCACTCAGCAGTTTGACCGCTGTCCAGGTAATGAAGCCGAAGGCGATGCCGTTGGCGATCGAGTAGGTCAGCGGCATGGCCAGTGCGGTGACCAGGACCGGGGCGGCGACGGTGATGTCGTCCCAGTCGACTTCTGCCAGCCCGGAGGCCATCAGCACGGCCACGAACAGCAAGGCGGGCGCGGTGGCGAATGCTGGAACGCTGCCGGCCAGGGGCGCGAAGAACAGCGCCAGCAGGAACAGCACGGCGACCACGATGGCGGTCAGGCCGGTACGGCCGCCTGCGCTGACGCCGGCGGCCGATTCGATGTAGCTGGTGGTGGTCGAAGTGCCCAGCAGCGAGCCGGCCAGCGCCGCGGTGCTGTCGGCGATTAGGGCGCGGCCCATTTTCGGCATGTGGCCGTCCTTGCCCATCAGGCCGGCGCGCTTGGCCACGCCGATGAGGGTGCCGGAGTTGTCGAACAGGTCGACGAACAGGAAGGCGAAGATCACGCTGATCAGGCCCACATCGAATGCGCCTTTGATATCGAGTTGCAGGAAGGTCGGCGCCAGTGAAGGTGGCATCGATACCACACCCCCGAACGGGGTGACCCCAAGCAGGATCGACACCACGGTGATCAGCAAGATGCCGATCAGCACCGAGCCGCGGATCTTGAGGGCCTCGAGTGCGACGATGATGAAGAAGCCAAGGATCGCCAGTACCGGTTCGGGTTTCGACAGATCGCCCATGCCGACCAGAGTGGCTGGGTTGGCAACCACGATCTTGGCGTTTTGCAGCGCGATCAGTGCGAGGAACAAGCCGATGCCCGCAGCGATGGCCGACCGCAGCGGCAGGGGGATGCTGTTGATGATCCATTCGCGGATGCGGAAGATCGACAGCAGGAAGAAACACACCGCCGAGATGAAGACCGCACCCAGTGCAACCTGCCAGCTATGGCCCAGGTGCAGGACCACGGTGTAGGTGAAGAACGCATTGAGGCCCATGCCCGGCGCCAGCGCAATCGGGTAGTTGGCGATCAGGCCCATGATCGCCGAGCCGATGGCGGCGGCCAGGCAGGTGGCAACGAACAGCGCGCCCTTGTCCATGCCGGTTTCGCCAAGAATGCTGGGGTTGACGAACAGGATGTAGGCCATGGCCAGGAAGGTGGTGACCCCGGCGAGGATTTCCGTGCGCACGTTGGTGTTGTGCGCCTTGAGCTTGAAGAATGAGTCCAGCATGTTGCTCCCCTGGGGCGATAGGCGCCGTGGATCGTGCGGCGACGGTGTGTGTAGCGAGCAAGCCCGATCGAGCGTTGGCCGTGTGCTTAAACATAACTGCCTGGTCAGCTTTTGCGGTTTGCCTGTAGCAGATTCCGGGCCATATCGACGAAGCGGCTGCGCATGCGCCCTGGGTACTGCGCTGCGGTCTGCTTGCCACTTCCGGTTACACAACTGCTGCACTCATTGGAGGCATGCGCGGGTGGGTCGGTGCACCAAAGCGAAGCCGCAGCCGATGGGGCGTGATCCGCGCTGCAGGTAATGGTGGAGAAAGTCTGTTGGTCTGAATCTTGCTGCAGTGGCATTTTGCTGGCGCCACGTTTCCGTAGGTACCTGCATTCTCCGTGGAGTTGTCGGACATGCATGCTTTGTTGTCGCCGGGTATCCGGTTGCTGGGCCGCTATGGTTTCGCCCGCAAGTTTCAGCTGCTGTTTCTTCTGTTCATGCTGCCTCTGGTCGGCAGCCTGTGGTTGCTGGGCGAGGATTTTCGCGACCGGCTGGCGGTGATCGATGCCGAGCGCAGCGGCGTGCATCAGTTACAGGCACTCGACAGCCTGGATGCGCAGCTGTCTGCGCAACGCAATCGTGCCGCGCGCTGGAAGGCGGTGGATATCCAGCGTCAGCCGACCCCCGAGGCACAGGCCGCGATCGCCGCCCTGGAGGCGGCCGCGCCGGGAATTCAGGCATCGCTCGATAAGCTGGCCGCCGAGCTGGCGCACGAGAAAGCCCCAGCCGACACCCTGGAGCGAATGCAAGGGGCCCAGACCGCGACCAAAGGCCTCGACTTGGCGAGCCTGCGCCAGGTGGGCTGGTGGCCCGATGGATACGATCGTTTCACGGCGGCGCTGACGTCGGTGCAGGTGCTGCGCGAGCAGATCGCCATGGCCAGCGGATTGATCGTCGATCCGTGGCGCGAAAGCTATTTGTTGATGCAGATCGCCACTCAGCAAGCCCCTGATCTGATCGAGCGTGTGGGGCGTCTGGGCAGCATTGGCCAGTCCTCGCTGGTCGCCGGGCAATTCAGCCTGCAAAGTCGTTTGCAGATGCGTGACCTGCGCAGTCGTATCAATGATGCGCGCGAGCAACTGGTGAAAGCCGGTGGCACGCTGCAGCAACGCCTGCCGCAACAACTGCGCGGCTGGGACGAGCAGTATCAGCAGGCGCTGGGTACATTGGACGGTGAGTTGAAGCGTCTGGACGACAATCTGTTCGGCGGCGACATCAAGCTGTCTGCGGCTCAGTTCGAAAGCAGTGTGGACAGAATGCTCGGCGCCCTGAACGGTTTGCGCCACGAGTCGCTGATGTCGTTGGAGTTGCGTCTGGATCACTACCATGACCAGGCCGTTCGCCAGCTGATTCCGGGTGCGGCAGTGTTCGCCCTGCTGCTGTTGGCGGCACTCTATCTGTTCGTGTGCCTGCAGGCGTCGATTCGCCGCAGCGCCAGCGGCATCACCACGCTGGCGCAGTCGCTGCGCGACGGTGACCTGAGTGTGCAGGTGGCGGTGCAGGGACGCGATGAGTTGGCGGCGATCAGTACCGCGCTCAATGCCGCCGTGGTGCAGCTGCGTAGCAGCCTGCTGGGCGTCAACCATGAAACCGTGCAGTTGAGCCAGGCGGTGGTGACGCTCAACAGCCAATCCAGCGGCACGCTTGACGAGGTCGAGGCGCAGCAGCAGCAGATCAGTCAGATCGCTGCGGCCGCGACCGAGCTTGCGGCCACTTCGCAGGGCGTGGCACGCAGTTGCGAGCAGGCGTCGGGCAGTGCCCAACAGACCCGGCAGATCGCCGAGGACAGCAGCCGTGACAGCCAGCGCACGACGGCCAGTATCCAGCAGCTCAACCAGCGCTTGAACGACACGGCGCAGGCGCTTAGCCGGGTCAGCGAGCAGGGCCAGCAGATTCAGTCGGTGGTGGATGCGATTCGCGGCATTGCCGAGCAGACCAATCTGTTGGCGCTCAATGCGGCCATCGAGGCGGCGCGGGCGGGCGAGCAGGGTCGCGGTTTTGCAGTGGTGGCCGACGAGGTACGCAGCCTGTCACAGCGCACCCAGGCTTCGACTGGGCAGATTGCCGGCACGGTTGAAAGCCTGCGCTCGACGGTCAAGCAGGCCGTGGAACTGATGCAGGCCGCATGTGGGCAGGCGCAGGTCGATGCGCAGTCGGTCATGGGCCTGGGTCAGCGCCTGGGTGAGATTGCCGGGGCGGTGCAAGGGGTGACCGATACCCTGGCGCAGATCGCCACGGCAGTGGAGGAGCAGGCGGCGACGGCCGATGAGGTGAGCAGCAACATTCAGCAGGTGGACCAGGCGGCGGTGCGTCTGCTCGATGGCGCGCGGGCGGTGAACCAGGCAGCGGATCGGTTGGGGCAGGGGAGCCGGGTGCTGAGCGAGAATACGGCGCGGTTCAATCTGGGGTAGGGCGCGGGAATTGCGGTGCGGCTTTCGCGGCCGCGGACCGCTCCTACGAATGAGTGCGTGTGCAGTGCGTAGGAGTGGTCATCGGCCGCGAAGCAGTCGATGCGGTCTGTCTGACGGACCGCGGGGTGGCCTTCGCGGCCGCGGACCGCTCCTACGCGAGGGTGCTCATCAGGCCTGGGCGGTTTCGGCCGGGGAGACGATGCTGGTTTTCATGCCGCGCGAGCGGCCCGAGCTGAGGTAGGCGGCAATCGATTCCTGGGTCACCTCGCCGAGGAATACGTTCTCCGCGTCCAGCACCGGCAACCACGAGCGGTTGAACTCGTACATGCGCGACAAGAGGATGCGCAGGTGCTCGTCATACGCCGCCGTGGCGTTGAACTCGCGCAGGAAGTCCACACAGCTTCCGGTCTGGCGATGCAGGTCACGGCGGCGAACATAGCCCATGGCCTTGTTCTGCGCATCGGTCACCACGACGTAGCGGCGGTCGTGTTCGTCCATCAATTCCAGCGCATCGGCCACTGGCGTTTCCGGGCTCACCGAAGGCGCATTGTCGGCGGCGTCCTCGGCCTTGACCAGCAGCAGGCGCTTGAGCGTGCTGTCCTGGCCGACGAAGTTGCTGACGAAATCGTCCACCGGATGGGCCAGCAGGGTGTCGGGATGGTCGATCTGCAGCAGTTTGCCCGCGCGGAAAATGGCGATCTTGTCGCCCAGCTTGATGGCCTCGTCGATGTCATGGCTGACCATGATCACGGTCTTGTTCAAGGCCCGCTGCATCTCGAAGAACTCGTTCTGGATCATCTCGCGGTTGATCGGGTCGACCGCGCCGAACGGTTCGTCCATCAACAGCAGCGGCGCCTCCGCGGCCAGGGCGCGGATCACGCCGATGCGCTGTTGCTGGCCGCCCGAGAGTTCGCGCGGATAGCGGTGCAGATACTGCTTGGGCTCCAGTTTGATCATGCTCATGAGCTCGCGGGCACGCTCGGCGCAGCGCTTCTTGTCCCAACCAAGCAGGCGCGGGACCACGGTGATGTTCTCCTCGATGGTCATGTTGGGGAACAGGCCGATCTGCTGGATGACATAGCCGATGTTGCGACGCAGGGTGACCTCGTCCAGGCCGGTGGTGTCTTCGCCGTTGATCAGGACCTTGCCGGAGGTCGGCATGATCAATCGGTTGATCATTTTCAGCGTGGTGCTCTTGCCGCAGCCCGATGGCCCGAGGAATACGCAGATCTCGCCTTCGTTGACGGTCAGGCTTACCGCGTCGACGGCTTTGACTTCCTTGCCGTTGCTGTGGAAGGTCTTGGTCAGGTTCTGAAGTTCGATCATTTCAATAATCCTTTGGGGGTCAGGGCGCGTTGCAGCCATTGCAGGAGCAGGTCGGCGATGATCGCCAGGACACTGACCAGCACGGCGCCGACGATGAGCATCGACATGTCGCTGCGGCTGATGGATGTGAGGATGAGAACGCCCAGGCCGCCAGCGCCGATGGTGGCAGCAATGGTCATGACGCCGATGTTCATCACCACGGCGGTGCGCACGCCGGCGAGGATGACCGGTACCGCGATGGGCAACTCGACCATGCGCAGGCGCTGGCCGAAGGTCATGCCGATGCCTTTGGCGGCTTCACGGATGCCAGGCTCGACGCCGGTCAGTGCCAGGTAGGTGTTGCGCAGGATCGGCAACAGCGAATAGAGAAATACCGCAGTGATGGCCGGTAGCGGCCCCAGGCCTTGGCCGAACTTGGAGTAGAACGGCAGCAGCAGCCCGAACAGGGCAATCGAAGGGATGGTCAGCAGCACCGTGGCGCAGGCCTGCAGAGGCCCTGCCAGCGCTGGAAAACGGGTCATCAGGATACCGATGGGTACGCCGAAGACGATGGCCAGGCTGACCGCAATGCCGACCAACGTGATGTGCTGCCAGGTCAATTGCAGCACCAATGGCCAGTCGAGGTGGGAGAAGGTGTCGAGGAAACTCATGGCTTCTCCTGGGCTTGGACGTTGATCGGATGGGCCTTGAGAAACTCTGCCGCTACCACCGTCGGGCTGCGGTGCGCGACGTCGACCTGCGCGTTGAGTTCGCGCATGGTGGCATCGTCGAGCATCTCGGCCAGTGGCTTGAGCTGCGCGGCCAATTGCGGATGGGCATCGAGCAGTTGCTGACGGACCACCGGCGCGGCGGTGTAGTCGGGGAAGTACTTGAGATCGTCTTCGAGCAGCTTGAGCTTGAAGGCGTTCAGACGCCCGTCGGTGGTGTAGACCAGACCGGTGAACACCTGCCCGTTGCGCAGCGCGGTATAGACCAGGCCGGCGTCCATCTGGCGGATGTCACGCCGGGTGAATTTCAGGTCGTAGGTTTGGGTCAGTCCCACCAGGCCGTCAGATCGGTTGGCGAACTCGGTGTCCAGGGCCAGGATATGGCCTTTCTTCGGCTCGTCGATCAGCACCTGGTTCAGCTGGCTGATGGTGTTGACCTGAGGATAGGCCTTGGCCACTTCTTCAGGCAGCGCCAGGGCATAGGTGTTGCTGAACCGCGAGGGCGTCAGCCAGACCAGGCCTTTCTGGGCGTCCAGTTGCTTGACCCGTGCGTAGGTGGCCGCGCTGTCGAGTTTTTCGTCGATGTGGTTGTAGGACACCAGAGACACCCCGGTGTATTCCCAGAGCATGTCCAGCTGACCGCTTTCCTGAGCGCTGCGCGCCAGGTTGCTGCCCAGGCCGCCGGTGACGCGCACGTCATAGCCTTTGCTGCCCAGGTACTGGGCGGTGATTGCTGCCAGTACGGTCTGCTCTGTGAACACCCGGGCGCCGAGGCGGATCACCGGTCGGTCTGCGGCGTGCACGACGCCTGCGCACAACAGGGCCAGGCCCAGTACGATGCTTAACTTTTTCATTGGATTCATTCCTTCGCTCAGCGAGTCAGCCCACGTTCGAACCACAGGCGGCTGACCAGGGTCACGATGCCGTCCAGGATCAACGCCAGCAGCGCGGTGCAGGCAGCGCCCAGCAACAGCTGTGGCTGATTGTTCAAGGCGATGCCGGGGAAGATCAGGCTGCCCAGGCTGTTGGCGCCGATCAGGAACGCCAGGGGCGCGGTGCCGACATTGATCGCCAGCGCCACGCGCACCCCACCGACCATGATCGGCACGGCGTTGGGCAACTCGACCTTGAACAGCACCTGGCGCGGCGTCATGCCAATGCCGGTGGCGGCCTCCTTGAGCGAGCCCTGGACGTTTTTCAGGCCTTCGTAGGTGTTGCGCACGATGGGCAACAGGGAGGCGAGAAACAGCGCGAAGATGGCAGGACCGCTGCCGATGCCCAGAATGCCCAGAGCGATGGCGAGTACCGCCAGGGGTGGAATGGTGTTGCCGATGTTGAAGATCTGCATGAAGCGTTCGGCGCGCTTGACCATGCTGGGGCGGCTCAACGCGACTCCGGCAGGGATGCCCACCAGCAGTGCGGCGAACATTGAAACCAGCACCAGGATCAGGTGCGCCTGCAGGTAGAAAATCAGATCTTCGCGGTAGTGCTCGATAGTGCTTATGCCGATCCAATGGACCAGCAGGGCCAGGACGGCGACGATAACCGCGCCCCCTAACAGCCCTTTGCCATAGCGATTAGCCACAGGCGGACTCCTTTTTCAGTCGGCGCCTACCGGGCCTGCGATGAGCACTCGGGAGAGTGATCGGCCCAGGTAGGACGCGAATAGCAGCTCACGTGGTGCGAGCCATAAGCGCAGCCTCGTCAGGCTAACTTGCTGATTTTGCAGCCCCTGACGATAGCGCGAATCAGGGAATGGACGTCTCCGTGCGGCGAGAGGTTCCCACAGTGAGGCAGCATTTGGCCACCTTTAACCGATGTCACGGCCCACTGCGTGGCAGTGACAGACGCCTGGAACACGATTCGTACGGTACGTTTGCAGCGCAACGAAATCGGCAGGGGGCGAGTGGCGCAGGATGCGGTTTCGCCTGAAGCAGGCTATAATCCGCGCCCATTTTCTATCCCTCGCCAGGCGATCCCCCATGACCCAACAGGCCGCCGAAGTCGCGAAACGCCGCACCTTCGCCATTATCTCCCACCCGGATGCGGGTAAGACGACCATCACCGAGAAGCTCTTGCTGATGGGCAAGGCGATTGCCGTGGCCGGTACGGTGAAGTCGCGCAAGTCCGACCGTCACGCGACCTCCGACTGGATGGAAATGGAGAAGCAGCGCGGGATTTCCATCACGACTTCCGTGATGCAGTTTCCCTACCGCGAGCACATGGTCAACCTGCTCGACACCCCGGGCCACGAAGACTTCTCGGAAGATACCTACCGCACCCTGACGGCGGTGGACTCGGCGCTGATGGTGCTCGATGGCGGTAAAGGTGTCGAACCGCGCACCATTGCCCTGATGGATGTCTGTCGCCTGCGCGACACGCCCATCGTCAGTTTCATCAACAAGCTGGACCGTGACATTCGCGACCCGATCGAGCTGCTCGACGAGATCGAGGCGGTGCTCAAGATCAAGGCCGCGCCGATCACCTGGCCGATTGGCTGCTATCGCGACTTCAAGGGCGTCTATCACCTGGCGGACGACTACATCATCGTTTACACGCCGGGCCATGGCCACGAGCGCACCGATGTGAAAATCATCGAGAAGCTGGATTCGGACGAGGCGCGCGCGCACCTGGCCGACGAATACGACCGCTTCGTGGAACAGCTGGAACTGGTGCAGGGTGCCTGCCATGAGTTCAATCAGGACGAGTTTCTGAACGGGCAGCTGACGCCGGTGTTCTTCGGTACGGCGCTGGGCAACTTTGGTGTCGACCATGTGCTCGACGCCGTCGTGAACTGGGCGCCGCGTCCCCTGCCGCGAGTGGCGAACGAGCGGACCGTGGAGCCTGTGGAAGAAAAATTCACTGGTTTCGTGTTCAAGATCCAGGCGAACATGGACCCCAAGCACCGCGACCGTATCGCCTTCATGCGCATCTGCTCGGGCCGCTACGAGAAGGGCATGAAGATGCGCCATGTGCGCACGGGCAAGGACCTGCGCATAGGCGACGCCCTGACGTTCTTCTCCTCCGAGCGCGAGCAGTTGGAAGAAGCGTTCGCCGGCGACATCATCGGCCTGCACAACCACGGCACCATCCAGATCGGCGACACCTTCAGCGAGGGCGAAAGCCTGGGCTTCACCGGTATTCCGCACTTCGCCCCGGAGCTGTTCCGCCGGGTACGCCTCAAGGATCCGCTCAAGTCCAAGCAGTTGCGTCAGGGCTTGCAGCAGCTGGCCGAGGAGGGCGCCACCCAGGTGTTCTTCCCCGAGCGCAGCAACGACATCATCCTGGGTGCGGTCGGCGTGCTGCAGTTCGACGTGGTCGCCAGCCGCCTGAAAGAGGAATACAAGGTGGAATGTGCCTACGAGCCGATCACCGTATGGTCCGCCCGCTGGATCGAGTGCGCCGACAAGAAGAAACTCGAGGAATTCAGCAACAAGGCTGCGGAAAACCTGGCCCTCGACGGCGGTGGGCACCTGACCTACCTGGCACCGACTCGGGTCAACCTGGCGCTGATGGAAGAACGCTGGCCAGACGTGAAATTCCGCGCCACCCGCGAGCATCATTGATTGATCCCATGCTCGCCTCAGTGACGGATCTGGTTCCAGGTGCGGGTACGTAGCTGTTCGATATCGGCGGGCATGGGTTGCAGCAGGAACAGCTTGCTCATGACCTCGGCGCTTGGGTAGATGCGTCGGTCACCCTTGAGTGCAGGGTTGACCCACTCATCGGCGCCTTCGTTGCCATTGGCGTAGTGCACGCTGTTGGTGATGTCGGCCATGACCTTGGGTTCGAGCAGGTAGTTGAGAAAGGTGTACGCGGCGTCTTCGTTCGGTGCGTTGGCGGGGATGGCGACCATGTCGAACCACATGGTCGAGCCCTCGCGCGGCAACGTGAACTCGATCTCCACGCCTTGGCCCTCCTGTTTGGCCTGGGTCTGCGCCTGCAGCACGTCCCCGGAAAAGCCGACCACCGCGCACAGCTTGCCTTCGGCCAGTTCGTGGCTGTACTCCACCGAATCGAAATAGCGTACGTAGGGCTTGATGCTCAGCAACAGCGCGCGTGCCTTGTCATAGTCGGCAGGGTTGCGGCTGTGCGAGGGCAGGCCCAGGTAATTGAGTGCCATGGGCAGCAACTCGGGGCCGATGTCGAGGATGGCGACCCCGCATTTCTGCAGGCGAGCGATGTTTTCCGGCTTGAACACCAGGTCCCAGGAATCCACCGGAGCATCGTCGCCGAGTGCTGCCTTGACCTGCTTGACGTTGTAGCCGATGCCGCTGACGCCCCACAGGTACGGAAAGCCGTAGCGGTTGCCGGGGTCGTTGATTTCCAGGGCACGCAGCAGCACGGGGTTCAGGTACTTCCAGTTGGGTAGACGGGTGCGGTCCAGTGGCGTGAGGTTGCCGGCGCTGATGTGGCGGGTCATGAAGTGGTTGGAAGGGAAGATCACGTCGTACTTTCCAGGCGATTCGCGCAGGCGCTTCTGCAGGGTTTCGTTGCTGTCGAAGAAGCTGTATTGGGTTTCGATGCCGGTCTGGCGCTGGAAGTTGGGCAAGGTATCGGGGGCGATGTAGTCGGGCCAGTTGTAGATGCTGAGCTTGCCGGCGGCGAACGCCATGGGCGTGATGAGCGTTAGTGCGGCGAGGGCCAAGCGAAGCATGTGGTGATTCCTGAGCCGCCGTTGATTGCCTACTGTAATCATAGAAACGAAGTGGGGGAAGGCCCGGGGCTGCATAGAGCTGCGCGCTGTCAAGCGACAGCGGTATAGTGCCCGGCGCACCCTGTCATCGAGGAGATCGCCGTTGCGTTGGGTATCATGGATGCTGGCCACCGTTGTATGCGCCGCACAGGCCGCCGTCGCTGCACCACCGGTGGCGACTCTCGACCGCAGTCACTGGCCGGAACGCATCGATTCGCCGGTGTTGTTTGACGTCGCCTCACGTGCGCACATCCTGCTGTTTGCCCGCTCGTTGCTGGCCAGTGAAAGCCAGGACGAAGCACAGTTGACCGCGCGCCTGGGCCTGCGCCAGATCAATACGCTGGCGATCAACGATTTGCGCCAGCGGCTCTGGCAGCGGCTCTGGGCCAATTTCGACTTGGCCCAGCAAAGCTGCGAACAGGATGCCTCGTTCTGCTATGCCATCGACAGCGAAGGCGACCTGCGCACCCAGGCGGCCGACCTGGGAATCGATCCCGAATCCTTCTACTCCGGGTTTGCCGTGCCGGGCCAGGTGTTCAGCGAGGCCTATCTCAACGAACTGTTGCGCCTGGCTGCGGTGTCACCGCAGACCACTAGCGAAGTCCAACTGTTGTCGGAGCAGGAATTCGATGGCAACGGTTTTGCCGACCGCACGTTCCTGCTGACCTTCGATGGCGGACCGAGCCCGGTCGATGGCTCTACCGATGCGTTGACCGGGTATCTGCGAGCGCAGGATTGGAGCGCCACCTTCTTCGTGCCCGGACAAAGCCTGCAGGCGCGTGCCGAAAAGACCTCGGTGGCCCAGTTGCAGGCGCTGTATGCCGGGCAGTGCGTGGCGACCCTGGGTTGGCAATACGTGTCCCATGGGCAATGGGACAAATGGCAGGACTCGATCTTGCGCAGCATCGCCCTGCTGCAGACCGATCTGCCCGACAGCTACGTGCCTTGGTTTCGCCCGCCCTACGGTCAGCGTCGCGCCGACAGCGCCGCATTCTTTGCCGGAGCGGGGCTGAAAGTGGCGCTGTGGAACATCGATTCGATGGACGATGACAGCCGCCTGACGGCCATGCAGGCTGGCGAGCGGGCGCTGAGCCTGATGCTGCTGTGGCGGCGCGGAATCGTGGTGTTTCACGACAACCTGGCCAAGGCACAGACCGCGCTGCCCTGGCTGATGCAGGAAACCGCCCAGACCGGTATCAACTGGCAGGCCTGTGCGGATGTGCAATAGGCCCAGGCAGCAAACGCCAGCATTTACGGGGGGTTGGCGGTTTTTCGGGAAAAATTGCGCAGGCGAGGAGGGGCAGGACAACTTCTGACTCTAACGGCGTCCGCGCCACCCGCCAAGCGTTATTCGCACCGCTGAAAAATAAACTTCAAAAAACCGTAAAGAGCTTTTTTCCTTCATGGGTTTTGCGGTATTACGAAGACAGACCGCCGAACCCTGCATCACAGGTGGCGTCTTCGACAGACTCTCCACCTGTGCGCAGGTCCTGCTCCTTGATGTGGGAATCCGGCGGCCTTTTCGCGGCGCAGCACCGTCCAGGTATTGCGTTGTCAGGCTCCCAAAAAGGTGACCGAGTATGGATGAACAAGGACGCAGCACCTCTTCCAATCAGCCAATCCTTTATGTGCTCGATACCAACGTACTGATCCACGATCCAAACGCTCTGCTGAATTTCGAAGAACACCGTGTCGCCATTCCCATGACCGTGCTGGAGGAGCTGGACAAACTCAAGGATGGCAAGCAGACCGTCGCTGCCGAATGCCGGCAGGCCATCCGGCTGATTGACAAGACCCTGGGCGATGCGTCGCCGGCCGTGGTCGAATCCGGCGTGCCGATCATGCGCGTCAGCGGCAACACCAAAGGCTTTCTGTCCATTCTGATGGACAAGCGGCCCGAGCCCTCGAACCTGTTGCCGCAGAATCTCAACGACAACATCATCATCAACCAGTTGATCGACCTGCACACGCGTCACCCCGACCTGAGCGTGATTCTGGTCACCAAAGACATCAACATGCGCCTCAAGGCGCGCGCCTGCGGGATTGCCGCCGAGGACTACAGCACCGACCAGTTGGTGGACGACGTATCGCTGCTTTCGCGTGGCTATCACAACGTGACCGGCTCGTTCTGGGACCGCGTGAGCAAGGTCGAGACGCGTCAGGACCATGGCCGCACCTGGCACCGGGTGCAGTTGAGCGAAGTGCTGCCTTCGGTGCACATGAACGAATTCATCATCGACGAGCAGGGTTTCGTCGGCTGGATCAAGGGCATCAAGGACGACGAGCTGATGATCCTCGACCTGCACCAGGAGCCTTTGCTGCATCAGGAAGCCTGGGGCCTCAAACCGCGAGACATCTATCAGGGGCTGGCATTGTTCGCCTTGTTGGATCCGGACATCCATCTGGTCAACCTGACCGGTGCGGCGGGTTCGGGCAAGACCATCCTGGCCCTCGCTGCGGCCATCGAGCAGACCATGGTGACCAAGCGCTACCGGCGCATCATTGCCACCCGCAGCGTGCAGGGGCTGGATCAGGAGATCGGCTTCCTGCCCGGTACCGAGGCCGAAAAGATGGAGCCTTGGCTTGGCGCCATCACCGACAACCTCGAAGCCCTGCACATGGAGGATGAAAACACCCACGGCAGCGTCGACTACATCCTGAGCAAGGTGCCCTTGCAGTTCAAATCCCTCAACTACATCCGAGGCCGCAGCTTCCAGCAAAGCCTGATCCTGATCGACGAATGCCAGAACCTGACTCCGCACCAGATGAAAACCATCATCACCCGTGCCGGCGCTGGTTCCAAGGTCATCTGCCTGGGCAACCTGGCGCAGATCGACACGCCCTATCTGTCAGCCCCAAGTTCCGGGTTGACCTACCTGACGGAGCGCTTCAAGGACTTCCCGCAAGGCGTGCACATCACCCTGCAGGGTGTACCGCGGTCGATCCTGGCCGAATACGCCGAAAGTCATCTGTAAGTCAGCGACTTCCTCCGACCGGCTTCGCCTCGGTGCCCAGGCACCGATGGCGGGCCTAGCCTTCGAATGCCTCGTGGCGGCTCTGCGAACCCTCTTGCAGAACGAAGCGATAGGTACGCCCGGTTTTCTTTTCGAACGACAGTGTCTTGCCCGGCCGGATGTGGTGTTTGGTGGGCGGCGCGCAGTGCTGGCCATTGCGATCGCAATCATTGAAGTGATCCAGCACCACCGTGGCGTTGCCCTTGTTGGGGATAGCGAACCGGCCGGCCTCATGCAGCACTTCAGTGGCGTAGGTCGTCTGTGCCGGCTTGACGAACATCACCGCGCCATAGCCCGCCAGAATGCTCACCCCTGCCGATAGCGCGTCGTTGTACTGCCTGGCTTGCTCGCTGCTCAGGCCGAAACCATCGCCGGTTTCCGGAAGTACCGGAATGAAGCGCAAGCGGAAGTAGCGCTCGGCCAAGCGCTCGCCGCGGTACAGCAGGCGTACCTGCTGCATGCCGTCGGGCGGCACGATCACCCGTGCCGGGCTGGCGATCAGGCTACGCTGCTCGGCCGGCAAACCCTCCAACGGCACTTCGCTGACCGTGCCGTCGGCGGCGTAGACCAGTTCGGCCACGGTGATCTTGACGAACGCTGCGGTGTCGCCGCTGTTGTAGATACGCTTGAGGGAGGTGCTGCGGTTGCCGTCGAAATATTCATACAGGCTGCCGATGTTCAGTTGTGGCGCAGCGCAGGCATCGAAGCCGGTCAGGCCCAGCAATAGCACAAGGTATTTCATGAAGTGATCCTCACGGGTTGGCGTCGTAGATGATGGTGATCGCGCCGCTGTAGCGTGAGCCGGGGTAAAGGAGCATCTCGGCAGCGCGTCGGCCGGTGACATCGAAATGAAGCGTGCCGGGTGCGTTGGTGGCCGTCGTGGTAGGCGTGATGATTCGCCCTCTGCTGACATGGCTGTACAGCGGCAGGCGATCGACGGGCTGGCCATCGCTGGTGAACGCACCGGGAAGGGAGATCGCCGTGTCCACCTGCACGTAGTGATCGTTCGCCTGGTTCTTCATGCGGCAGTTATAGGCGTTGCCCAGGTGTTCGCAAGCCAGGTACACCTTGAAAGCCGCGCCAGCCCAAAGACGCAAGGGCGAATCATGAAAAAGCCGCTCGGGCGCCTTGCTGGAATTGATTGCGCTTTCCCAGCCGCCTTGTGGGGCGAGTTTCACCTCGGTGCCGTGGGCAGGAAAATCCACGCGGATATCGTGCTGGACGTCGAACCGGACGCGAAAACGGATCACGTCGGTGTCGCTCTGGACGATGGTGCCGAAGTCGAAGCCCTGGCCCATGCCTACCGGATAATCGAGTGTGCCCTCCCACCGGCCAGGTGCCAGGGAGGCTGCGGGCGGAAACTCGGGGCGGAACATGACGCCCGTACGCGTGAATTCCGAATCCTCGACGTGCGTGTTGCCAGTTTTGTTCGAGACGCACGGAGGAGGATTGGTGGTGTTGTTGACCGACCACAGAAACTGCGAGTAGCCCGGACCTCCACCCAGGCCTCCATAGGCTGTGCAACCGATCGGCTGACCGCCGACGACGGTTTCATTGAGGTGGCTGACCCGTTGGCTGACATCGGCGAACGCAATGAACATCGTCGCCGTCTGTCCGGTCAGCTGGTTCTGCAGCGTCAGCGCCTGGCGCGGGGGCAGCTTGATATAGACCTTGTCGCGGGCATTGGCGGCGTTCACGTCGACCCATTTGCGATAGGTGATGGGCAGATCCACGGTCCATTTGTTGACGCAATACGCTCCGCCTTGAAACGAGTTGCAGTAAGTGGCTTTGGGCGTGGTGTTGATGAAGTTGGTGCCTTCGATGCGGGCCGTTATCAGCGCTTCGTTGGCCTGGACATTGTGTGTTGCGGCCAGAAGTGCCAACAAGACGGTTAACCATCCAACTGAGTTCATCCTGCTTCTCCTTGCCCAAGGCCCTCGGACGCGGCCAGGGTATCTGTACTGCACTGCTGGTCACCGACCATCAACACTTGGTTCTCGCGCCGGGCATGGCCGCTGTCCAGTTTCAGGAAGCACAGGCGCACGCCGCTGCGACGCACTTCCAGGGTGGGTGTGGATTCGCTCATCTCGACGGCAAAGAAGCCGTCGGCTTCACTGACGCTGCGGCTGGCATGGTTGATGACCAGGGCGCCCTTGATCGGTTTGCCATCGGGATCGAGCAAGCGACCGAGCACCGTGACCGTGCGCATGACGCGAATTTTCTGGTAATCCACGGCGCCGCGGTTGAGGTGGTAGCTGAAGCTGGGTGGCTGAATCACTGCGGTGGGTGCATCGTGGTGCTGGAAATCCAACTGCACCTGGCCGGGCCGGAAGGCGCGCGCGGCGATGACGTTGCGGCCTGGGCGCAGGGTCGAACTGGGCCCTTGCGGGGTGTCGGCGCGCAGCTGCAGGTCAGCGAAGTCGGACTCCACATCCACGATCATGCCGGCCTCGTATGCCTGGAAGTCGCCGCTGACCGCTACTTGGCCAGCGCCCAGCGCTACGGTGCTTTCCAGATTGAGGCCGCCACTGACGGCATTGTCGTAGGAAGAGTTCTGCAGGTAGGCATCGCCGTACAGGGCACGGTTCTGGAACTGCACATTGCCGGCCAGGGCCGCGCCGTAGCGATCCCCGCTCAGCGTACCGGCGACGTTGCGCAGGGTGTGGTGGTCCAGCGCCTGCTGGTAGGTGAGCGATACGTTGCGGTCGCGGCTGCCATCCACTGCGGTGCGGCTGCCCAGGGTGGCGGAGAGTCGCCGACCGTCCTCGCCCAGGCTCATGCTCAGGGTGAAGTTGACGCCGCGGTTGCGCGCGCCAGCGGTGTTGCTGGTGCCTGGTCGGTCGAACACCGAGGCGCGCCAGTTGGCTTGCGAGCCCATCAGCGTGCCGTGATAGACCAGGCCCAGGTCCAGCGAAGTGCCGCCATACAGGCCGTCGGCCTCGGCGACGCGGGCATGGGTGCTGATGCGTTGGTTCAGGCGGTGCTGCCAGGACAGCGAACTCTGCGTCACTTGCTGCGCCGCCTGCGGCTCGCGCTCGCCGCGCAGCCGCGGATAGCGCTGCCAGTTCTGGCTGCGGCTGAGCACCAGGTTGCCCATCGGATAAGTCCACAGCGCCTGCAGGTCGTAGCCTTCACCGTGTTGATCGGTATGGAACAGGTTGGCGTACAGCTTCAGGCTCTGCAACGCATCCCAGTCGGCCGACAAGCCGTACTGATTGTAGCCATCGACCCGCTGCAGCGAGCCGCCCAGTACCACTCGGGCATGGGCGAGGTAGTTGAACAGCGCGCCGGCGCTCACTGAATGATCGTTGTCTTCTTCCCAGTTGCTGAGCAGCGCACTGCGCTGGCCCAGATACAGGTTGTAGCGCCAGGGCCGGTCGGGATCGCTCCAGTTCGACGGCTTGTAGATGAACGCTTCGCTGCTCGACGTGGTCCGGCCATCCTCGATCAGGCGTACCTCGATATCATAGATGCCGCCGGGCAGCACTTTGGTATCGATCGCTTGCAGCCCTGGCTGAACGGGCTGGCTGTTGATCAGCACGCCGTTGCGATAGATCTCCACCACACCGGGCCGGTTGGGCGTCACATAGATAGGCGTGGCACTGGGCTTGGCATTGTCGACGGCAAGGCTGTCACTGCTGCCGTACATGATGCCCAGCGCTGTGACCGGGCTTTCGCCGAGCAACCGTGGTTGGCGGCTCAGCCCTTGGGCATCCGGCATGAAGTAGCCCAAGCGGTAGAACCGGTCACGCTGTACCCGCTCGGCGTACAGCTGGTCGACCCTGTGCCGGGTCCCGTAGCGGCTGTCTTCGCTGCGGTCAGCCTGCAGTTGCGCCAGCGCCGTCCAGTCGCCGAGGCTGCCCTGGCCCTGCAGCGCATAGCGGCCGGTTTGCTCATGGCGTCCGGCGGAAATGTTCATCTGGTTGCGCAGGATCAAGCCATGGCTGCCCTCGTCGGGGAGACTGTAGTAACGCTCGTCGGCGCTGCTCCTCTCTGCGGTGCGAGTCAGGATCGACAGGCGAGAGTCGTAAAGGCTGTAGTGCAAGGCCACGAGTCCTTCACGACACTCGCCGGTGCAATCGCCCAGCGCGGTAGGCTCGGCAAGAAGTTCTGCCCAGCGTTGCCGCCGCGGATCGTGAGCCTGATAGGCCTCACTGTTGGTGAACTCGATCAACTGGACTCGCTCCCGGCGATCCAGAGTGATCAGCGCTTCGCCCAGCGGGCGGCCGTCGAGATCGACGTGCACGGCAAGGGGCACGTCGAAGAAATAGTCGTTGAATTCACGAGGCAGGCCTTCGGCCTGGCTCGACAAGCGTCCCGGCCCCGGGCTCGCTGCCTCGACCAGCAGTGGCAGGGCCGCCAGTGAAAGCAGGCCGAGCGCGAACGGGCCGGTGAAGACCGATGGGGTGTTTCTAGTCATGGGTATCACGCAGGCAGGGCCACCCTGCCAGACGCACAAGCGACCAACAGGGTGACGTTCCAGACACAAAGGGGACGAGCAGGGATCAGACCGGATCAGGTGTCTCGAAGACCAGGTTCACCGTGCCCTGATAGGCCCCTGGTGCATAACCTGCGGAGGGCTTGCCGCCAGCGGTGACCAGAAAGTCGACCACGGTGCCAGCTGCGGCGTCGGCGACGTTGGCGACGATTTCCGATGTGGTACTCAGCGCCTGGCTGCCGACCTTGACGTTCAGGCCGATCGAGTTGGTGCCGCTGGTCATGGTCGGGGTGTTCATCAACTTGGCGGTGATGGCGCCGCTGGTGCTCTTCATGGTCAGTTGTTTGCGAATCGGCTCCAGAGTGCCGTCCACGGGTTTGAAGCTCATGTTTTGTGGCTCGTTCATCCAGTTGCCGCCCAGGGGCTCGACGATGAATTTGTCGGTGGGTACGGTGGCGGTCACGGTGACGGTGTGATCGATGCGCTGGTCGGCCATGGCCACTCCGGCGAACAGCATGGCCAGGGGCAGAGCGAGGATTGAAGGTTTCATCGGGTTACAACTCCTTGGTTTCATATAAGCAACAGGTGCGCGCCCCGTTCCTGGTGAGCCCGCATGAGTACAGTGGCCCACCGGATTGGCGCGGAGAGGGAGTGTGCCGAGCGCAGGTCGATGAAAAAGTCAGACTGTTCCCAAACTTCGTAGGATCCTTCCTACAAAGCGGTGCTTCAGGGTTTGTGCAACCCACCGGCTCCGGGGCTACAATCGCCTCTTCTGGAACAGGAGTAAGGCTGTGCTGACCCATCTCGATTCACAAGGCCGCGCCCATATGGTGGATGTCACCGAAAAGGCCGTGACCTTTCGCGAAGCCGTGGCCCAGGCGCGCGTTCGCATGCTGCCGGCGACCTTGCGCATGATCGTCGAGGGCGAACATCCCAAGGGCGATGTGTTCGCGGTGGCGCGTATTGCCGGCATTCAGGCGGCGAAGAAAACCAGTGATCTCATTCCCCTGTGCCATCCGCTGATGCTGACCGGTGTGAAGGTCGAGTTGGCAGCCGATGGCGAAGACAGCGTCTTGATCACCGCCCGCTGCAAGCTGGCGGGGCAGACCGGGGTCGAAATGGAGGCGCTGACGGCCGCCAGTGTTGCCGCCTTGACCGTCTATGACATGTGCAAGGCGGTCGATCGCGGCATGGTCATCGAGCAAGTGCGCTTGCTGGAGAAGCAGGGCGGCAAGAGTGGGCACTTCAAGGCGGACGTGTCATGAAGTACACCGTGCTGTATTTCGCTCGCTACCGCGAACTGCTGGGCACCGGTGAGGAAGTGGTCACGGGTGAGTTCGCCAGTGTCGATGCATTGCGCGAATTTCTCATCCTGCGTGGCGATCGGGAGGTACTTGGAGAAAAGGGCCTGATGTGCGCTCGCAATCAGGAGATGTGCGGGCTCACCGAGCCGCTGTTCGATGGCGATGAGGTCGCTTTCTTTCCCACCGTGACCGGAGGTTGAAATGAGCGTTCGCGTGCAGCACGAGCCGTTCGACCCCGGGGCTGAACTCAATGCACTGCACCAGGCCAACACCGGCGTGGGTGCGGTGGTGAGCTTCGTCGGCTACGTGCGCGATTTCAACGACGGGCTGGAAGTGCGCGGGATGTTGCTGGAGCATTATCCGGGCATGACCGAAAAAGCCCTGGACAAGATCGTCTTCGAAGCGGCTCAGCGCTGGCCGTTGCTCAAGCTCGAGATACTGCATCGGGTGGGCGCGTTGGCGCCGGGCGAGCCGATCGTGTTCGTCGGCGTGGCCAGCGCCCATCGTCAGGCGGCGTTCCAGGCGTGTGATTTCGTCATGGACTATCTCAAGACCCGGGCGCCGTTCTGGAAAAAGGAGAGCACCGAAGATGGCCCGCGCTGGGTGCAGGGGCGCGAGAGCGACGAGGCAGCAGCGCAGCGCTGGGAGTGATGGTCCGCCCATGCGGTGAGGCAGGTGAAGCGCGGGGCGGCTTTCGCGGCCACGGACCGCTCCTACAGGGGGCTTGGGTCCATCCGTGGGAGCGGTCATCGGCCGCGAAGAGGGCGGTGCGGTGAAGCAGGTGTAGCGCGGTGCGGCTTTCGCGGTCACGGACCGCTCCTACAGGGGGCTTGGGTACATCCGTGGGAGCGGTCATCGGCCGCGAAGAGGGCGGCGCGGTGAGGCAGGTGAAGCGCGGGGCGGCTTTCGCGGCCACGGACCGCTCCTACAGGGGGCTTGGGTCCATCCGTGGGAGCGGTCATCGGCCGCGAAGAGGGCGGCGCGGTGAGGCAGGTGGAACGCGGTGCGGCTTTCGCGGCCACGGACCGCTCCTGCAGGGGTCAGGGGTGCTTGCGTTCGACGGGTTTCAGCAGCTCGGCCGACGGCATTTCGAAGTTGATCTTGCGACCCAGCAACGCCTCGATCGAAGGGAGTTGGTAGGAGTCGTCTTCGCCGGCGAAACTGATCGACACACCGCTGCTGCCGGCTCGACCGGTACGCCCGATGCGGTGAACGTAGTCATCCGGCACTTCGGGCAAGGTGAAATTGATCACATGACTGATGCCATCGATATGGATCCCGCGGCCTGCCACATCGGTGGCCACCAGCACACGGATCTTGCCCTCGCGAAAGCCCTCCAGTGTTTTGATGCGCTTGTGCTGCGGCACATCGCCGGACAGCTGTGCGGCATTCACGCCATCGCGCACCAGACGCTCTTCGATGCGGCGCACCTCGTCCTTGCGGTTGGCAAACACGATGACGCGCTCCCAGTCGTTGCTGGTGACCAGGTTGTAGAGCAGTTTGTATTTGTCGCTGCCGGCCACTGCATACACATGTTGCTCGACGGTCTCGCTGGCCACGTTTTCCGGTTCGATCTCGACAATGGCCGGGTCGGTGGTCCACTGCTGGGCGAGGTTCATCACGTCAGCGGTGAAGGTGGCGGAGAACAGCAAGGTCTGGCGTTCCTGCTTGGGCGGCGTCTGGCGAATGATCTGCCGCACCTGGGGGATGAAGCCCATGTCGAGCATGCGGTCGGCTTCATCGAGCACCATCACCTCGACCATGTCCAGATGCACTTCGCCGCGCTGGTTGAAGTCCAGCAGGCGGCCGGGGGTGGCAACCAGAATGTCGCAATGGCGTGCTTCGAGCTGCTTGAGCTGCTTGTCGAAATCCATGCCGCCGACGAACGTCATCACGTTCAGGCCGGTGTACTTGGTCAGCCCTGCGGCATCCTTGGCAATCTGCACCACCAACTCACGGGTCGGCGCGATGATCAGCGCGCGCGGCTCGCCCATGAAGCGCTCCTTGGGAGGAGGGGTCTGCTGCAGCTGGGAGATGATCGACACGAGGAAGGCCGCGGTCTTGCCGGTGCCGGTCTGCGCGCGGCCGATGGCGTCGCGGCCTTTGAGCGTGTAGCCCAGCACCTGGGCCTGGATCGGTGTGCAGTACGGAAATCCCAAGTCGTGGATGGCGTGCATCAGCTCGTCGGTGAGCGCGAAATCGTGGAAGCGTGTCTTGCCTTCCTGCGCCTCGACCTGAAAATCGGCACGGCTCCAGGCGGGAGCGACGGGCTTGGGCAGGCGGGCACGCGCAGGCTTTTCAGCGGCGATCACAGCCGGTGCGGGTGTTTCGGGTTCGGGGCTGACGCTGGGGGCTGGCGCAGCGACCACCGGCTGGGCCGATTCGTGGGTGTCGACGGGTAGGACGCGGGTGGCGCCAGTGTCGGCTGCAAGGGGTTGCGCCTCGCTTTTGCCGAACATCTTCTTGAGTGCTTTGAGCACAGGCTTCTCATCGATTGGTTGAGGAATGAACGTCAGGCAGTGTAATGCAAGAATCGAGCACGACGATAGAAGAGTGGTGGGGGCGTGCGGTGACCGCTGTGTGGCTGGTACTGCGCAGCGTCTGCTTCGCGGCCGATGACCGCTCCTACGAGTCGACCGCGAACCTATGTGGGAGCGGTCCGTGGCCGCGAAGGGCGCGCTGCGGTTGGCCGGACACCCCGCGGCGTCTGCTTCGCGGCCACAGGCCGCTCCCACGGATGGGCCAGGTGTCAGTGCAACCGTTCGGCCAGCCAGTCGCCGATGTCGGCGATCTCCTGCGGTAACACTTGGTGACCCATGGGGTATTCCTGCCACGCTGCGTCAACGCCCCAGCGTTTGAGGTATTCATAAGCGCTGCGGCCCATGGCGTTGATCACGACTTCGTCATTCTGTCCATGCAGGCACAGTGCCGGAGTGCGTTGCTGACTGGCAGCCAGTTCGATCTGATCGTCGAAGGTGGGTGCATAGGTCGACAGCGCCAGTACTCCCCCAAGCGGACCTTGCCAAGTGATATAGGCCGTATGCAATGCCACCGCGCCCCCCTGGGAAAAACCTGCAATGAAGATCCTTTCCGGCGGGATGCCGCTCGCCTGCTGCTCCTCGATCAGCCCGCAAAGCATCTGCGCAGACGCCTCCAGCTGGTTTTGGTCGATGGCCCGTGCCGGACTCATGGCAATGATGTTGTACCAGCTGGTCATGGCGTAGCCGCCATTGATCGTCACGGCGCGGGTGGGCGCCTGCGGCAGTACGAAACGCGTTCCCCGCAGCCGTTGCTGCAAGGCTTCCGCCACGGGCAGGAAGTCATAGCGGTCAGCGCCCAGGCCATGCAGCCAGATGACACAGGCGTCGACGCTGTTGTCGGGTTCGATGATCAAGGGGTCGGTCATGGTTGCTCCGTTGTGGGGCGCCCGCTCTGTTTGAGTGCAGTGCAACGAGGCGCGATGGTGCGATCTTTGAAGAAGATGTCGCAAGGCTACAAGTTTTTCTATTGACGCGCATTTAAACGCGCTCGCCGGCCACTATGGTACGGCGCTTGCTATGTTACTGGCGTAATACCAGCATCGTCATCGACGGTAACACTATAGAACCGTTATGGACTGACGCAGAGCAGTCAGCGGCGATGCGGAAAAATTTGCCGATGGTCACCAGAGACGCCGCAGACCACTGCGTCGAACCTTGCGGGGAGCGGGGGCAAGCGTTGCATATCCCGGTCGTGCCATTCGGTCGGTCGGGTTCATCACTTGTATTGCGATTGATGCTTGACCCAACAACTAGCCAACACGGGTCGAAACCGCCTCATTAAGGTGCAGCGCAATTCAAGCTCGGACACAACAAGAGCAACTGGAGGTTTTGAATGAAGATGTTGAAATCCACCCTGGCAGTACTGACCGCTGCGACCGTCCTGGGCGTAAGCAGCTTCGCTCAGGCGGGTGCCACTCTGGACGCCATCCAGAAGAAAGGTTTCGTACAGTGCGGCGTCTCCGACGGCCTGCCTGGTTTCTCCGTTCCTGATTCTTCGGGCAAGATCATCGGCATCGACGCCGATGTCTGCCGCGCAGTCGCCGCTGCAGTGTTCGGCGACGCCACCAAGGTCAAGTTCAGCCAGCTCAACGCCAAGGAGCGCTTCACCGCGCTGCAGTCCGGCGAAATCGACATTCTGTCGCGTAACACCACCTGGACCAGCTCCCGTGATGCAGGCATGGGCATGGTCTTCGCCGGCGTTACCTACTATGACGGCATCGGCTTCCTGGTGAACAACAAGCTCGGCGTGAAGAGCGCCAAGGAACTGGATGGCGCCACCATCTGCATCCAGGCCGGTACCACCACTGAGCTGAACGTGTCCGACTACTTCCGTGGCAACGGCCTGAAGTACACCCCGATCACCTTCGACACCTCCGACGAAAGCGCCAAGTCCCTGGAAGGCGGTCGTTGCGACGTGCTGACCTCCGACAAGTCGCAGCTGTTCGCCCAGCGCAGCAAGCTGGCCGCGCCGAACGACTACGTCGTGCTGCCGGAAACCATCTCCAAAGAGCCGCTCGGCCCAGTGGTACGCCGCGGTGATGAAGACTGGCTGGCGATCGTCAAGTGGACCCTGTTCGCCCAGCTCAACGCTGAAGAGGCAGGCGTGACTTCGAAGAACGTCGAAGCCGAGGCCAAGGCCACCAAGAACCCTGACGTGGCACGCTTGCTGGGCGCCGATGGCGAATACGGCAAGGACCTGAAACTGCCGAAGGATTGGGTCGTGCAGATCGTCAAGCAGGTCGGCAACTACGGCGAGATGTTCGAGCGCAACCTGGGCGCGAACACCCCGCTGAAGATCGACCGTGGCCAGAACGCTCTCTGGAACGCTGGCGGTATCCAGTACGCACCTCCGGTGCGCTGATCGGCCCGGCGCCTGACGGCACGTTGCCGTCGGGCGCTGTTCTCCATCTCTCCTGGGGCTTTCCATGCAAAATCAAATCGGCGCACCCAAGCAGGGGTTATCCCTGACTGATCCACGTGTGCGTGCGTGGCTTTTCCAGATCATCACCATTGTGGCGGTGGTCGGTATGGGCTGGTTTCTGTTCGACAACACACAGACCAACCTGCAACACCGGGGCATCACTTCCGGCTTCGACTTCCTTGAACGCAGTGCCGGCTTCGGCATTGCCCAACACCTGATCGACTACACCGAGTCGGACAGCTACGCGCGCGTGTTCCTGATCGGCCTGCTCAATACCTTGCTGGTGTCGATCATCGGCATCATCCTGGCGACCGTGCTGGGCTTCGTGATCGGTGTGGCGCGACTGTCGCCCAACTTCATGATCAACAAGCTGGCGACTGTCTACATCGAGGTGTTCCGCAACATCCCGCCGCTGCTGCAGATCCTGTTCTGGTATTTCGCGGTGTTCCTGACCCTGCCGGGTCCGCGCGCGGCGCATGGCTTCATGGACAGCTTCTACGTCAGCAGCCGCGGCCTGAACATGCCGGCCGCGCTGGCCGCGCCAGGCTTCTGGCCATTCGCGATCAGCGTGGTGGCGGCCATTATCGGCGTCGTGCTGATGTCCAAGTGGGCCACCAAGCGCTTCGAGGCCACCGGCCAGCCGTTCCACAAGTTCTGGGTGGGCCTGGCGATCATCATCGTATTGCCGGCCCTGTGCGCACTGATCTTCGGCACGCCGGTGCATTGGGAAAAACCCGAGCTCAAGGGCTTCAACTTCGTCGGTGGCTGGGTACTGATCCCGGAACTGCTGGCCTTGACCCTGGCGTTGACCGTGTACACCGCGGCGTTCATCGCCGAGATCGTGCGCTCGGGCATCAAGTCGGTCAGCCACGGCCAGACCGAAGCGGCTCACTCGCTGGGGCTGCGCAATGGCCCCACCTTGCGCAAGGTGATCATCCCGCAGGCCCTGCGCGTGATCATTCCGCCACTGACCAGCCAATACCTGAACCTGGCGAAGAACTCTTCCCTGGCCGCCGGTATCGGTTACCCGGAAATGGTTTCGCTGTTCGCCGGTACCGTGCTCAACCAGACCGGGCAGGCGATCGAAGTCATTGCCATCACCATGAGCGTGTACCTGGCAATCAGTATCAGCATTTCCCTGCTGATGAACTGGTACAACAAGCGCATTGCGCTGGTCGAACGGTGAGGATGAGCGCATGACGACCCATATTTTCAAACCCGACCAGCCGCCACCCAGCAAAGTCTTCGGACCTGTCGCGTGGATGCGCCGGAACCTGTTCTCCAGCTGGCTCAACACCCTGTTGACCCTGCTCTCGCTGTACCTGATCTGGCTGATCGTTCCGCCACTGTTGAGCTGGTCGATCTTCGACGCGAACTGGGTCGGCACCACCCGTGCCGACTGCACCAAGGAAGGCGCCTGCTGGGTGTTCATCCAGCAGCGTTTCGGCCAGTTCATGTACGGCTATTACCCGCCCGAGCTGCGCTGGCGCGTCGACCTGACCGTGTGGCTGGCAGTGCTGGGTGTGGCGCCGCTGTTCATGTCACGGTTCAAGCGCAAGGCGGTCTATGGCATCGGCTTTCTGGTGCTGTACCCGGTCATCGCCTACTTCCTGCTGCATGGCGGCGCGTTCGGCATGCCGAACGTGGCAACCAGCCAATGGGGCGGCCTGATGCTGACCCTGGTGATCGCCACCGTGGGCATCGCTGGCGCCTTGCCGCTGGGGATCCTGCTGGCGTTGGGCCGGCGTTCGAAAATGCCAGCGGTGAAGGTGGTCTGCGTGACCTTCATCGAGTTCTGGCGTGGCGTGCCGCTGATCACCGTGCTGTTCATGTCCTCGGTGATGCTGCCGCTGTTCCTGCCTGAAGGCATGAACTTCGACAAGCTGCTGCGCGCGCTGATCGGCGTGATCCTGTTCCAGTCCGCCTATGTGGCGGAAGTGGTGCGCGGTGGCATGCAGGCGATTCCCAAGGGGCAGTACGAGGCGGCCTCTGCCATGGCGCTGGGCTACTGGCGCAGCATGGGCCTGGTGATCCTGCCACAGGCCCTGAAAATGGTGATCCCCGGCATCGTCAACACCTTCATTGCATTGTTCAAGGACACCAGCCTGGTGATCATCATCGGCCTGTTCGACCTGCTCAACAGCGTCAAGCAGGCGGCAGCCGACCCGGCATGGCTGGGCATGGCAACGGAGGGCTACGTGTTCGCGGCCCTGGTGTTCTGGATCTTCTGTTTCGGTATGTCCCGCTACTCCATGCATCTGGAGCGCAAGCTGGACACTGGCCACAAGCGTTAGGAGCTTAATCATGAGTGAAGCGATCAAGAAACCGGCGGGCGCACCGGGCATCATCCAGATGCAAGGCGTGAACAAGTGGTACGGCCAGTTCCACGTGCTCAAGGACATCAACCTGAACGTGGCCCAGGGCGAGCGTATCGTCCTGTGCGGGCCGTCGGGCTCAGGCAAGTCGACCACCATCCGTTGCCTGAACCGCCTGGAAGAGCATCAGAAGGGCACCATCATCGTCGACGGTGTGGAGCTGACCAACGATCTCAAGCAGATCGAAACGGTACGTCGTGAAGTGGGCATGGTGTTCCAGCACTTCAACCTGTTTCCTCATCTGACCATCCTGCAGAACTGCACGCTGGCGCCGATGTGGGTGCGCAAGATGCCCAAGCGCCAGGCCGAGGAAATCGCCATGCATTACCTGGAGCGCGTGCGCATTCCAGAACAGGCGCACAAGTTTCCCGGTCAGTTGTCCGGTGGCCAGCAACAGCGTGTGGCCATTGCGCGGGCGTTGTGCATGAAGCCCAAGATCATGCTGTTCGACGAACCGACGTCGGCGCTCGATCCGGAAATGGTCAAGGAAGTACTCGACACCATGATCGGCCTGGCCGAAGACGGCATGACCATGCTCTGCGTCACTCACGAAATGGGCTTCGCCCGCACCGTGGCGAACCGGGTGATCTTCATGGACAAGGGCGAGATCGTCGAACAGGCCGCGCCGAACGACTTCTTCGACAACCCGCAGAGCGACCGGACACGGATGTTCCTGAGCCAGATCCTGCACTGATTGCCGTTTGCGGCACACGAAAAACCCGGGCCTGTGCCCGGGTTTTTTCGTCACTGGCCTGACACACCGCGGCGCCTGCTTCGCGGCCGATGACCGCTCCTACGGGTTGCGCGGTTACCAGTGGGAGCGGTCCGTGGCCGCGAAGGGCGCGCTGCGGTCCAGAGTGCACCCTGCTGGCTAGGTATTTGCCATTGCTGGCAATACGCTCTACGCTTCCTCGTTCAAAGCCGTATTCAAGAGACCATCAGGCATTCCCGTCCTGGCAATGGTCCGCACCTTCGTTTCTGGACCTTTATGCCTACTGCCAACTGTACCCCTTCGAGTCGCGATATCGTCACGCCGCTGCATAAACCCTGGTTGCTGATCCTTGGCCTGGTGCTGGTGGCGCTCAACCTGCGTCCGGCCTTATCGAGCATGGCGCCGCTGCTTGCACAGGTCTCTGCCAGCCTTGGCCTGAGCGGCTCGACGGCCGGCCTGCTGACCACGCTTCCGGTTCTTTGCCTGGGTCTGTTCGCGCCCTTGGCACCGCTGCTGGCTCGACGTTTCGACAGCGAGCGCGTGGTCTTGGGTGTGTTGCTCGTGCTGGCAGCCGGCATCGCACTGCGCAGCCAGTTGGGCGTCTGGGGCCTGTTCATCGGCAGCCTGGTGGCCGGTGGCAGTATCGGGATCATCGGTGTGCTGCTGCCCGGCATCGTCAAGCGTGACTTCGCTCGACAGGCCGGCACGATGACCGGTGTCTACACCATGGCATTGTGTCTGGGAGCTGCACTGGCCGCCGGTTCCAGCGTTCCCCTCAGTCAGTATTTCGATGACAATTGGCGCATCGGCCTGGCGTTCTGGATGGTGCCTGCCCTGTTGGCTGCGGTGTTCTGGCTTCCGCAGACGCGGCAGAAACATGGTATGCAGCGCGCTCGCTATCGGGTCAGCGGGCTGTTCCGCGACCCCCTGGCCTGGCAGGTCACGCTGTTCATGGGCTTGCAGTCGTCGCTGGCCTACATTGTCTTTGGCTGGCTGCCGTCGATCCTGATCGGCCGGGGCTTGTCTGCCGCCGAGGCAGGATTGGTCATGTCGTTCTCGATCATCGTGCAACTGCCCAGCGCGCTGACCGTGCCATGGCTGGCCACCCGCGGTCGTGATCAGCGGCTGCCGATTCTTGCGGTGATGGCACTGAGCCTGGCCGGTTTGTTTGGCCTGCTCTATGCACCGTTGAGCGGGATGTGGGGCTGGGCAATCGTGCTTGGGCTGGGGCAGGGCGGTGTGTTCGCGCTGGCGCTGACCTTGATCGTGCTGCGTTCACGAGACGCCCATGTTGCGGCCAACTTGTCTAGCATGGCCCAGGGTGTGGGCTACACCATCGCCTCGATGGGACCCTTCGCGGTAGGACTGGTGCACGACATGACGGGCGGCTGGAGCGCAGTGGGCTGGGTGTTTGCCGTGATTGGCATCGCTGCCACGGCAGCGGGTATGGGGGCCGGGCGTACGCTGCATGTGCGTGCGGTGGCGACGAAGGTGGAATGATGCCGCGGGTTTGCAGACAAGCGCTGCTGAATCAATGACCGACATCACGCCACCCAAACCCTGGTATGTCTACTTGGTCCGCGCGGCGAATGGCTCGCTCTACTGCGGCATCAGCGACGATCCACACCGACGCTTCGCCAAGCATCAGAGCGGCAAGGGCGCGCGTTTTTTTCTCTCCAGCCCGGCAGTGGCGCTGGTGTACTACGAAACCTGGCCCAGCAAGGGTGAAGCGCTGCGCCACGAGCGGCTGATCAAGGGCCTGCGCAAAGTTGCCAAGGAACGCTTGGTAGCGTCTTTCCGCCCCCTGTAGCAGCGGCGCGAGCCGCGTCCGGTGGCACCGCGTTGATTCAGGCACATCACGCACACCGCCGACGCGGCTTGCGCCGCTGCTACAGGGGTATGTGCTCTGCGCGCGGGCGAGTAAGCTGTGAGCTTTCCCCATCCTGCTGGAGCCGATATGTCCGAGTTGATCCTGCATCACTATCCGACCTCGCCGTTCGCCGAGAAGGCCCGCCTGATGCTCGGCTTCAAAGGGCTCGCGTGGCGCTCGGTGTTGATCTCGCCGATCATGCCCAAACCTGACCTGACGGCGTTGACCGGTGGCTACCGCAAGACCCCGGTGTTGCAGATAGGCGCCGATGTGTATTGCGACACGGCCCTGATCGCTCGCCGTCTGGACCAGGAAAAAGCCTTTCCATCGCTGTTGCCCCAAGGTCAGCAACTGACTGTCGCCACTTTCGCCGCCTGGGCCGATTCGGTGCTGTTCCAGCACGCGGTCAGCCTGGTGTTTCAACCCGAGTCCATCAGTGCCCGTCTGGCGCGCCTGCCGGAAGACGCCGCCAAGGCATTCATCGCCGATCGCATGGCGCTGTTCCAGGGTGGTACGGCTACTCGCTTATCGGTGGAGCAGGCCAAGCATCAGTGGCCGACGTTCATGGCGCGCCTGGAACAGCAGCTGCAGGACGCAGAAGGCGACTACCTGTTTGGCGAACCTACCCTGGCAGATTTCTCCCTGGCCCACCTGTTGTGGTTTCTCAAGGGAACGCCGGTCACTGCACCGCTGGTGGATATCTATCCCGCCATTCATGCCTGGCTGGGCCGCGTGCTGGGCTTTGGCCATGGTACCTACAGCGACCTGAGTGCCGATGAGGCGCTGGCGATAGCCAAGGCTGCTACTCCGGCGGCTTTGCCGGACGAGGGGTTCGAAGATATCAACGGGTTCAAGGCTGGTGATCAGGTAAGCGTCGCGGCAGTGGACTATGGCGTCGATCCCGTGCGGGGAGAGTTGTTGTTTGCCGGGGCCGAGGAATTGATCATCAGGCGCGAAGACGAGCGCGCCGGCGTGGTGCATGTGCATTTCCCGCGGGTGGGTTTTGCGCTCGCGAAGCAGTAACGGGCTTACGTTCAGCGCGATACACCGCGGCGCCTGCTTCGCGGGCGCTGACCGCTCCCACGGAATGCCCAGCACGCGCATGGGCCTGCTGTGGGAGCGGGGCGGGCGGTTGAACCCTCTGCCCGCTTCGCGGCCGAGGACCGCTCCTGCGGGTGGATGCGAACCTCTGTGGGCTCAGCTCAATCCTTGCGACGTTTGAGCTGGTCGGTCAGTTGGGAGGGCAGGCCCTTGATGATCAAGGTGCCGGCCTCTTCATCGTATTCGATCTTGGAGCCGAGCAAATGGGCTTCGAAACTGATCGACAACCCCTCGGCACGTCCGGTGAAGCGGCGAAACTGGTTGAGGGTGCGCTTGTCCGCCGGGATCTCTGGCGACAAACCGTAATCCTTGTTGCGAATATGGTCGTAGAACGCCTGCGGGCGGTCTTCATCTATCAGCCCGGACAGCTCCTTCAACGTCACCGGCTCGCCCATCTTGCTCTGGCTGGTGGCGTAGTCCACCAAGGTCTGGGTTTTTTCCCGTGCGGACTCTTCGGGCAGATCCTCGCTTTCGACGAAGTCGCTGAAGGCCTTGAGCAATGTCCGCGTTTCGCCCGGACCGTCCACGCCCTCCTGACAGCCGATGAAGTCGCGGAAATACTCCGAGACCTTCTTGCCGTTCTTGCCCTTGATGAACGAGATGTACTGCTTGGACTGCTTGTTGTTCTGCCACTCCGACAGATTGATGCGGGCCGCCAGGTGCAACTGCCCCAGGTCCAGATGCCGCGACGGGGTCACGTCGAGCTCGGAGGTCACCGCCACGCCTTCGCTGTGGTGCAGCAGGGCGATGGCCAGGTAATCCGTCATGCCCTGCTGGTAGTGCGCGAACAGGACGTGCCCACCGGTGGACAGATTCGATTCTTCCATCAGTTTCTGCAAATGCTCGACGGCCGTGCGGCTGAACTGGGTGAAGTCGCGACCCTCGTCCAGATAGTCCTTGAGCCAGCCACTGAAGGGGTGCGCCCCGGACTCGGCATGGAAGAAGCCCCAGGCCTTGCCCTGCTTGGCGTTGTAGCTTTCATTGAGGTCGGCAAGCAGATACTCGATGGCGCTGGACTCGGCCAGTTCGCTGTCGCGCGCGTGAAGCACGGCGGGGGTGCCGTCGGGTTTCTTGTCGATCAAGTGGACGATGCAGTGACGGATCGGCATGGGCTTCTCGGCTGGTCTGTTTGACGGGCACGGTGGACGTGGCGAGCCGTGCGGCAAAGGGGCGAAGTGTAACGTAGATAGGGGTTTTACGGATTGCTGGTGACGGGTGCGTGCGCTGAAACGACGAAATCGTCTACTTTTCGGCCAAACCCATGATAAAGCTGAATAAAAGGCCCGCTAGTGGCGGATATTTGTCTGGCTCTGTGCTAGTTTTGCCCGGTCTTGCGGCCCACAAGGCCGTGAAGCCCCGCAGAGAGCGGCTTTCGAGTCGAACCAAACGCCATTCTGGGTATCTACAATGGCGATTGGCATGACCGAAACGTGAGCCCCGGCGGACGTCGCACGCCCGGCTCCGACTTACGCTGCACTTTGCAATCCAATTGAATTTGATAGGGAAGGTACACCACCATGGCATTAACCAAAGACCAACTGATCGCCGATATCGCTGAAGCTATCGACGCGCCGAAAACCACCGCGCGCAACGCTATCGAGCAGCTGGGCCAGATCGTTGCCGATCAATTGGAAAATGGCAACGAGATCACCTTGCCTGGTATCGGCAAGCTGAAGATCACCGAGCGTCCTGCCCGTACCGGCCGTAACCCTTCGACCGGCGCTGCCATCGAAATCGCTGCCAAGAAAGTCGTCAAGTTCGTCCCAGCCAAAGTGCTGACCGATTCCGTCAACAAGTAATTGTAACGGCTCGACGAACCGTGCCGCGGGTCAACCCGGGCGCGGTTTTTTTATGCTCGCGAAATGTACCCGACCCTGTGGGAGCAAGCTCTGCCCGCGAGGGGCGCGCCGCGGTACGCCTGATACACCGCAGCGCTTGTTTCGCGGCCGATGACCGCTCCTACGAGGTTTGTAGTGAGCTGAACCAAGTATTGCGTGCCTGCTCGGGCTGAAAGGTCCAGGCGACGAAGCGGCTTTGCTTCTGGCCCTGACCCATTTCCACCACCCGCACCTGGGCCGCCTGGACCTTGCTCAGGGTCGTCTGGATGGCCGCCAGGTTGGAAGCCTTGGACACCAGCGTAGAAAACCACAGCACCTGCTTGCCCAGCGCTACGCTTTCGTTGATCAACTGGGTCACGAAGCGAATCTCGCCCCCTTCACACCACAGCTCGTTGTTCTGCCCACCGAAGTTCAGCACCGGCAGCTTGCGCTTGGGATCGGCCTTGCCCAGTGCACGCCACTTGCGCTGGCTGCCACGCGTCGCTTCCTCCAGCGAAGCATGGAACGGTGGGTTGCACAGGGTCACGGCGAACCGTTCCTCGGCGCCTATCAGCCCCTGCAGAATCTGCCGTGGATGGGCCTGCAGGCGCAGGGTGATGGCCTTGCCCAGCTTGTTGGCCTTTACGATGGTACTGGCCGAGGCCAACGCCACCGGATCTATGTCGGACCCCACGAACTGCCAGCGATAGTCGCTGTGCCCCAGCAATGGATAGATGCAGTTGGCGCCCACACCTACATCCAGTGCCTTGACCGCAGTGCCTCTGGGAATCTCTGCGCCGTTGCATTCGGCCAGCAGGTCCGCCAGGCGGTGCAGATAGTCGGCGCGCCCCGGGATGGGGGGGCACAGGTAGCCGTCCGGGATATCCCAGTGGCGGATGCCGTACAACGCTCCGAGCAGGGCCCGGTTGAATACCTTCACCGCCGCCGGGTCGGCGAAGTCGATGCTTTGCTTGCCGTACGGGTTAAGGATGACGAAGCGGGCGAGGTCCGGGTGGGCCTTGATCAGCTGCGGGAAGTCGTAGCGGCCCTGGTGGCGGTTGCGCGGGTGCAGGGTGGGTTTTTGCGGGGTGGACATGGGGAGGTTACCGGTGGGGGCGCGGGCCTCTTCGCGGGCAGAGCCCGCTCCTACAGGATCTGTACGCGAAGAGGCCAGCAGACGGATTACAGACTGGCGATCCGCGCGTGCTGTTCAGCCAGCTTGGTCAAAGCCTGCTCGGCTTCGGCCAGTTTGGCGCGCTCTTTGTCAATGACGGCGGGGGGCGCCTTGTCGACGAAGGCTGCATTGGACAACTTGCCGCCCACGCGTGCCACTTCACCGTTCAGGCGCTGGATTTCCTTGTCCAGACGTGCCAGCTCGGCATCCTTGTCGATCAGGCCGGCCATCGGTACCAGCACTTCCATTTCGCCGACCAGCGCCGTGGCGCTCAACGGTGCTTCCTGGCCATCGGCCAGAACGGTGATGGACTCGAGCTTGGCGAGCTTGCGCAGCAAGGCGTCGTTCTCCTGCAGGCGACGCTGGTCCTGGCTGCCGGTGTTCTTCAGGAACAGAGCCAGCGGCTTGCCTGGACCGATGTTCATCTCGCCACGAATGTTGCGCACGCCCAGCATCAGGCCCTTGAGCCACTCGATGTCGTCTTCGGCCGCTGTATCGATGCGGCTTTCGTTGGCCACCGGCCAAGGCTGCAGCATGATCGTCTTGCCCTGCACACCGGCGAGCGGCGCCAGGCGCTGCCAGATTTCTTCGGTGATGAACGGCATGAACGGATGCGCCAGGCGCAGCGCCACTTCGAGCACGCGCACCAAGGTGCGGCGAGTACCGCGCTGACGCTCGATCGGCGCGTTTTCGTCCCACAGCACAGGCTTGGACAGCTCCAGGTACCAGTCGCAATACTGGTTCCAGATGAACTCGTAGAGTGCCTGTGCGGCCAGGTCGAAACGGAACTGGTCGAGGTGGCGGGTCACTTCGGCTTCGGTGCGCTGCAGTTGCGAGATGATCCAGCGATCGGCCAGCGACAGCTCGTAGGCTTCGCCGTTCTGGCCGCAATCCTCGCCCTTGTCGAGCACGTAGCGCGCGGCATTCCAGATCTTGTTGCAGAAGTTGCGATAGCCTTCGACGCGACCCATGTCGAACTTGATGTCACGACCGGTGGACGCCAGCGAACAGAAGGTGAAGCGCAAGGCGTCGGTGCCGTAGCTGGCGATGCCGCCTTCGAACTCGTCGCGGGTCTGCTTTTCGATCTTCTTCGCCAGTTTGGGCTGCATCAGGCCGCTGGTACGTTTTTCCACCAGGGCTTCGAGCTCGATACCGTCGATGATGTCCAGCGGGTCAAGCACGTTGCCCTTGGACTTGGACATCTTCTGGCCCTGGCCGTCACGAACCAGGCCATGCACGTAGACGGTCTTGAACGGCACCTGCGGCGTACCGTTCTCGTCCTTGACCAGGTGCATGGTCAGCATGATCATCCGGGCGACCCAGAAGAAGATGATGTCGAAGCCGGTGACCAGCACGTCGGTGCTGTGGAATTTCTTCAGGAATTCGGTCTGTTCCGGCCAGCCCAGGGTGGAGAATGTCCACAGGCCCGAGCTGAACCAGGTATCCAGTACGTCGTTGTCCTGGTTGAGCGTCACGTCGGCGCCCAGGCCGTGCTTGCTGCGCACTTCGGCTTCGCTGCGGCCGACATAGACCTTGCCGGACTCGTCGTACCAGGCCGGAATGCGATGGCCCCACCAGAGCTGGCGGCTGATGCACCAGTCCTGGATGTCACGCATCCAGGAAAAGTACATGTTTTCGTACTGCTTGGGTACGAAGGCGATGCGGCCGTCTTCCACGGCGGCGATGGCCGGTTCGGCCAGCGGCTTGGTGGACACGTACCACTGGTCGGTCAACCAAGGCTCGATGACCGTACCGGAGCGATCGCCCTTCGGCACTTTCAGGGCATGGTCGTCAACGCTGACCAGCAGGCCGGCGGCGTCGAACGCGGCGACGATCTGCTTGCGTGCCTCGAAGCGATCCAGGCCGGCGTATTCGCCAGGCAGGGTGCCATCCACGCTATCGTTCAGGGTGCCGTCGAGGTTGAACACCTGAGCGCTGGCCAGCACCTGGGCATTCTTGTCGAAGATGTTGAGCAGCGGCAGGTTATGGCGCTTGCCGACTTCGTAGTCGTTGAAATCGTGGGCCGGGGTGATCTTCACGCAGCCGGTACCGAATTCCGGATCGCAATAGTCGTCGGCGATGATCGGAATCCGGCGGCCCACCAGTGGCAGTTCGACGAACTTGCCGATCAAGGCCTGATAGCGCTCGTCGTTCGGGTTCACCGCGACGGCGGCGTCACCGAGCATGGTTTCCGGGCGCGTGGTGGCGACGATCAGGAAGTCGTTGCCTTCGGCGGTTTTCGCGCCGTCTGCCAGCGGGTACTTGAGGTTCCAGAGGAAACCCTTTTCGTCGTGGTTTTCCACTTCCAGGTCGGAGATGGCCGTGTGCAGCTTGGTGTCCCAGTTGACCAGGCGCTTGCCGCGATAGATCAAGCCGTCTTCGTGCAGGCGCACGAACGCTTCCTTGACCGCTTCGGACAGGCCGTCATCCATGGTGAAGCGTTCGCGGCTCCAATCGACCGACGAGCCGAGGCGGCGAATCTGGCGGCTGATGTTGCCCCCGGACTGGTCTTTCCATTCCCAGATCTTTTCCAGGAATTTTTCCCGGCCCAGATCATGACGATTCAGCCCCTGGGCTTCGATCTGACGCTCGACCAGCATTTGCGTAGCGATGCCAGCGTGGTCGGTGCCAGGCTGCCACAGGGTGTTGCGGCCCTGCATGCGACGAAAACGGATCAAGGCGTCCATGATGGCGTTGTTGAAGCCATGGCCCATGTGCAGGCTGCCAGTCACGTTCGGCGGCGGAATCATGATGGTGTAGGAGTCGCCGGCACCTTGCGGGGCGAAATAGTTCTCGGCCTCCCAGGTCTGGTACCAGGAAGTTTCGATAGCGTGCGGCTGGTAGGTCTTATCCATGCGCGGCGGGACCCTATAAGGCATTTATTCAAAGAAAGCCGAGAAGTATAGCGGGGATATGGCTGGTATGGGAGGGAGGCAAGGCCTGTAGGTGCGGTCGGTGGCCGCGAAAGGCGCGACCGGGTATGTCTGACACACCGCGGCGCCTGTTTCGCGGCCGATGACCGCCCCCACCAAATGGGTACGAGCCCTGTGGGAGCGGTCCGTGGCCGCGAAGGATGCAACGCGTTATGCCGGACTGGCTGCGGGGGCAGGGCGGTCAGCCCTGGTTGAGCAACCTTTCCATGCGCGCTTCGAGGCGGCGCTTGATTTCGGTTTCGATGTGAGGCGCGAAGTCGTCGATCACGTCCTGCATGATCAACTGGGCGGCGGCGCGCAGTTCGGCGTCCAGGTGCAGCAAGGTATCCTGGCGATTCTGCGCAGGGCAGGGTGCCGCTGCCGGTTCCGACGGCAGGGCCGCCGGTGCAGTGGCCACGGGCTCGTCGTGCAGTTCGAACAGCAACGGCACCTCGGGCTCGCTGCGAACCACGGCGTCGGTCAGCAACGGTGGTTGCAGGGTGTCGTCGCCGAGCAGCTTGCGGATCGACTCGAGGTCGTCCAGCAGGTGTACGGATTTGGGCAAAGGCTTGGTGTTGTTGTCCATCTTGGGCTCAAAGTCGCGATAAGCGGTGGTCTTGCAGAGGATAGCCTTGTTCACGGTAAAAACGAAAACTCTCCCGGGCGGCCTGACGAATAGCAGGGTCTTCAACAACGATTTCGGCAACGCGCGCGAACTGGCCGGCAAAGCCTGGAACGTTCAAGGCCAGATTGATCAGAAGATCATCATGGCCTGCCGCCTGCGCTGCGGTGCCCAATGTGACGGGCGCGTGAGGGTCGTCCTCCTCAAGGCTGTGGGGCACGAAGCTTTCACCCTTGAAACTCCACAGGCGTGCATCCAGCGCTTCACGCTGGGCAGCATCGGTGCAATGAACGTACACCCGGTGACCCAGCCGCCAGGCTTTTTCAGCCAACTTGCAGGCGAAATCCAGGCGTGCGGCGGGCAGGGGAGTGGGCAGGACATAGAAGTCGACTTGGGGCATGGTGTGTTCCTGGGGCGGGAGACCGCGTGGCCCCTTTCGCGGGCAGAGGGCTCGCGAAGGGGCGACGCGGACTGTGGGCAATTACACCCCGGAGCGGTCCAGCAGGTACTGGGTGAGCAGAGGCACCGGACGACCGGTGGCGCCCTTGTCCTTGCCGCCACTGACCCACGCCGTGCCGGCGATGTCCAGGTGCGCCCACTCGTAGGCCTTGGTGAAACGGGACAGGAAGCAGCCTGCGGTGATGGCGCCGCCCTTCGGCCCGCCGATGTTGGCGATGTCGGCGAACGGGCTGTCCAGTTGCTCCTGATACTCTTCGAACAGCGGCAGCTGCCAGCAACGGTCGTCGGCCTGCTTGCCCGCTTCCAGCAACTGGCCGACCAAGGCCTCGTTGTTGCTCATCAGACCCGTGGTATGGCCACCCAGCGCCACAACGCAAGCACCGGTCAGGGTGGCGATGTCGATCACCGCGCGCGGGTTGAAGCGCTCGGCGTAGGTCAGCGCGTCGCACAGCACCAGACGGCCTTCGGCGTCGGTGTTGAGAATTTCCACGGTCTGCCCGCTCATGGTCTCGACGATGTCGCCAGGGCGCGTCGCGCGGTCACTGGGCATGTTCTCGGCGCAGGCCATCAGGCACACCAGGTTGATCGGCAGCTCCAGCTCCAGCACGGCGCGCAGGGTGCCGAACACGCTGGCAGCGCCGCACATGTCGTACTTCATCTCGTCCATGCCGGCGGCCGGCTTGATGCTGATGCCGCCGGTGTCGAAGGTGATGCCCTTGCCGACCAGCACGTAGGGCTGCTCGGATTTCTTCGCGCCTTGATAGTTGAGCACGATCAACCGTGGCGGCTGCGCGCTGCCCTGGGCGACGGCCAGGAACGCACCCATGCCCAGTTCCTTGAGCTTCTTCTCGTCGTGAATCTCGACCTTGAGGTTCTTGTGCGCCTTGCTCAGGCTCTTCGCGGCTTCAGCCAGGAAGCTGGGGTGGCACAGGTTGGGCGGCAGGTTGCCCAGGTCCTTGGTGAAGCTCATGCCACTGGCGATGGCCTTGGCGTGGGCAACGGCGCGTTCGACGTCGGCCTGGCTGGATTTCTGGGTCAGCAGGGTGATCTTCTGCAAGGCACGTGGATCGGCCTTCTTGCTCTTGAAACGATCGAACACGTACTCGCCATCGAGCAGGGTTTCTGCCAGCAGGCGCGTTCTGCCGTAGGCATCGCGACCCTTGACGGTCAGCTCGTCGAAGGCAAACACGGCATCGCTGCCGCCCAGGTTCTTCAGCACGCCGTAGGCAGCGTTGGCCAGTTTGCGCCACGGGCGGTCGGCCAGTTCCTCATCCTTGCCGCTGCCCACCAGCAGCAGGCGCTCGGCCTTGAGCGCAGGCACGCCCGGCAGCAACAGGGTCTGGCCCGCACGCCCGGCGATGTCGCCACGCTTGAGCGCAGCGCTGATCAAGCCGCCGCTCAGGCCGTCGATCTTGCTGGCAATGGCGCCCAGGGCGCGTTCTTCGCCGATGGCGACGACCAGGGTCGCGGTTTTAACTGATTCGGCAGCAACGCTCTTTACAACCAATTCCATATCCAGAACCCCTGATTCTAGGTCGATGCTTGCGCAAGACGGTTCGCGCGAAAGCAGCCAGTTTGACCCCAGCCCCAGCCCGCTCGCAACCTTTGCATGGCGGTAATTGTCCACCCGATGCCGCTGTTAAGTGACAGGCACAGCCTTTCACAGGATAATGCTGCGACTTTTTACCTGGCCCGCTCAAGCGGACCGGCCCCTGTCCTGGCTGCTACGTTCCCCTGTCGGGCTGCCTGCGCGCGACGACCCTGGAGTGTCTGGTTTGATCGTTTTCCGTTATCTGTCCCGTGAGGTCATGATCACAATGAGCGCCGTGAGTGCCGTGCTCCTGGTGATCATCATGAGCGGGCGCTTCATCAAGTATCTGGCCCAGGCGGCTTCCGGCATCCTGGACCCTGGTGTGCTGTTCATGATCATGGGTTTCCGCCTGCCGGGCTTCCTGCAACTGATCCTGCCGCTGGGCCTGTTCCTGGGCATCCTGCTGGCGTACGGACGTCTGTACCTGGAAAGCGAGATGACCGTGCTTTCCGCCACCGGCATGAGCCAGCAGCGCCTGCTGGCCATCACCCTGGCTCCGGCGACGCTGGTCGCCCTGCTGGTGGCCTGGCTGAGCCTGAGCCTGGCCCCGCAGGGCGTCGCTCAGGTCGCCACGATCATCAACCAACAGGACGCCATGACCGAGTTCGACACCCTGGTGCCGGGTCGCTTCCAGGCGTTGCGCGATGGCACACGGGTCACCTACACCCAGAGCCTTTCGGAGAACCGCGTCGATCTCAGCGGCGTGTTCATTTCCGAGAAGCGCATGTCCCAGGACAAAGCCAAGGACCGCGGAATTTCCGTGCTGGTGGCTGAAAAGGGCCGCCAGGAAGTGCGCGCCGACGGCAACCGCTACCTGATCCTGGAAAACGGCTTCCGCTACGACGGCAATCCGGGCGAGGCCAACTACCGCGCCATCCAGTACGACACCTATGGCGTGCTCCTGCCCAAGCCGGACGTGAGCAGCGACATCACCGACCGCGAAGCCATTCCCACCGGCGAGCTATGGGGCAGCACCGATCCACGGCCACGCGCCGAGCTGCAGTGGCGCCTGTCGCTGCCGGTGCTGGTGTTCATCGTCACCCTGATGGCAGTCCCGTTGTCACGGGTCAACCCGCGCCAGGGCCGCTTCCTCAAACTGCTACCGGCGATCCTCTTGTACATGGCCTACCTGACTCTGCTCATTGCCGCGCGCAGCGCCATGGAAAAAGGCCGCCTGCCCGCAGCGCTGGGCATGTGGTGGGTGCACGTGCTGTTCCTGGCCATCGGCCTGCTGCTGATGTATTGGGAGCCGATGAAGCTGGCCCGTGCCAGCCGTCGTGCCAAGGGGGTGACCCATGGTCAAGCTTGATCGCTACATCGGCAAGAGCGTGGCGGTCGCCATCCTCGCGGTGCTGGGCATCATTCTCGGGCTGGCTTCGCTGTTCGCCTTCATCGATGAAATGGGCGACGTCAGCGACAGCTATACCTTGTTCGATGCCGGCAAGTACGTTGCCCTGACTGCGCCGCGGCGGGTCTACGACATGCTGCCGATGGCGGCTTTGATCGGCTGCCTGATCGGCCTTGGCAGTCTGGCCAGCAGCAGCGAGTTGACCATCATGCGCGCCGCGGGCGTCTCGGTCGGGCGCATCGTCTGGGCCGTGATGAAGCCGATGCTGGTGCTGATGGTGGTCGGCGTACTGGTGGGCGAATACGTCGCCCCGCCGGCAGAGAACAAGGCCCAGGCCGAGCGCTCGCTGGCCCTGGGCAGTGGCGATGCGCAAAGCGGCAAGCACGGCATGTGGCACCGCCAGGGTGACGAGTTCATCCACATCAACACAGTGCAGCCACGAGGCCTGCTGTATGGGGTGACGCGCTACCGCTTCGATGACCAGCGCCACATGCTCAGCGCCAGCTTTGCCCGCAAGGCGCAATACGACGGCGATCACTGGCAGTTGAGCGAGGTCACCACCACGCTGTTTCACGCCGACCGCAGTGAGGTGGTCAAGGCTGCCGAGGAGCGCTGGGATGTTTCCCTGACACCCCAGTTGCTCAGCACGGTCATCGTCGCGCCTGAAGCGTTGTCCATCTCCGGGCTGTGGGGGTACATCCACTACCTGGCCGACCAGGGCCTCAACAACGGTCAGTACTGGCTCGCGTTCTGGGTCAAGGTCCTTCAGCCGCTGGTAACGGCGGCACTTGTATTGATGGCCATCTCCTTCATCTTCGGTCCCTTGCGCTCGGTCACCCTGGGCCAGCGTGTGTTCACCGGGGTGCTGGTGGGCTTCGTGTTCCGCATTGCCCAAGACTTGCTCGGGCCTTCGAGCCTGGTATTTGGCTTTCCGCCACTACTGGCGGTGGTGTTGCCTGCGGCGATCTGCGCGGTGGCGGGACTCTGGCTGCTGCGACGCGCGGGTTAGCGATTGGCAGCAAGCTTCGAACCGGCCCTCAGTGGCCGGTTTTTTCTTGGGCAATCCGCACGACCTGGCTGCGTGAACCCAGGTCGTGCCAGGTGCGCTGGCGGCGCTCGAACAGCATCCACCACCAACCTAGCCCCAGGCACAGCCAGGACAGCGTTGCCAGCACGAAACGCAGCATTGCCTGGCCGAGGCTGATGGTGCTGCCGTCAGTGTTCTGCACGCGAATGCCCCAGGCCTGCATGCCCAGGGTTTGTCCGCCATGGGTCCAGAAACGAGCGAAGAAGGCGAACGACAGGCTGGTCAGCAGCAGCGACAGCCATGGATCGTGATCCAGCGCACCTGCCTCGGAAAGGACGCGCAGACGGGCCTCACCGTACCAACCCATCTGGGCCAGCTTGTACAGCGCGGCGGTAGCCATCAGCAGCGCCAGACACAGGATCAGGTCGTAGGTCGCTGCAGCCAGGCGCCGAGCCAGGCTCGCCGGTATCGGCTGCAGGTTGTGCGCTGCAATGGGCGCCATCGAAGATCCTTGGGCAGAATTGGCCGGTCACGTCGGCCGAACGGCCACAAAAAAGCCCCAGGCTATCAGCGCTGGGGCTTTTCGGCGACGCTCGAATCAAGCCTCGGCTTGAACCTCGTCTGCCTGCAGGCCTTTCTGGCCCTGCACGGCAACGAAGGTGACCTTCTGGCCTTCTTTCAGGCTTTTGAAACCATTGCCCTGAATGGCGCGGAAGTGTACGAACAGGTCCGGGCCGCTCTCAGGGGTGATGAAACCGAAACCTTTTTCGTCGTTGAACCACTTGACGGTACCGCTTTGACGATTCGACATAGCTTAATTTCCTTGAAACCTAGAATTATTAACAGCGTCTTTCACATGAAAGAGTACTGGGCTGATTTGCAGGAAAGTAAGAGACGTCGAACGGGTTGTAGCAATGATCAGAGCTACTGCCCAGGTCACGATCCAAGCGACCCATGCAAACACAGTGGAGAAACTTTACGCTAACTTCAGCGACAAAAACAAGCCCTCGAAACCCCTGTGTTTTGACCTTTTCATGCCGCATTTCAGGCCATATCCGGGACGTTGCCCCACGATCGTGCATGACCTGCATATCGTTGACGCCAGGGCGTACGAACCCTGCAAAGAATGCACGGGACCGTGTTGGTACTATGACGCTTTCTCCACCGGTCATAGTTTTTATCTACCAAGGCGCTTTGATTGCCAGGTGGGGTTTATACAACCGGTGAATTGCACTCATCCGCGATAATAGCGTTGCGGGACGAAGGGCATCTTGGCAACTTTCAGCGGTACGGGCTTGCCGCGCACAATGGCACTGAGGGTGCTGTCCAGAGCCGCCGAGCTGATCTCCACATAGCCCATGGCAACCGGAGCCTCTAGTGTCGGGCCGAAACCACCGCTGCACACGCGGCCGACTTCCACGCCCTGGGCGTCGATGATCGGCGCGCCCTCGCGCACCGGTGTGCGCTCCACGGGCAGCAGGCCGACTCGCTTGCGCGCGACCCCATCGCGTTGCTGGGCAAAGATGATCTCGGCACCCGGGAAGCCACCGGCGCGCGCACCTTCGGCACGGCGTGTTTTGGAAATGGCCCACAGCAAGCTGGCCGCGATCGGCGAGGTCTCGCTGTCCATGTCATGGCCATACAGGCACAGGCCCGCTTCCAGGCGCAGCGAATCGCGTGCACCCAGGCCGATCGGTTCCACTTCAGGCTCGGCCAGCAGGGCACGCGCAAGCGCTTCTGCCTCGCCGCTGGGAACGGAAATCTCGAAGCCGTCTTCGCCGGTATAGCCTGAGCGACTCACATAGCAGTCCACGCCCAACAGCTTCACGCAGGCGAACTGCATGAAGGTCATGTCTGCGACTTCCGGCGCCAGGCGTGCCAGCACCGTTACCGCTGCTGGCCCCTGCAGTGCCAAAAGCGCACGTGCGTCGAACAACGCCTCGATTTCGCAGTGACCGTGCAGATGGCGTTGCAGATGGGCAAGGTCCTGATCCTTGCAGGCGGCGTTGACCACCAGCAGCAAGGTGTCGTTGCCCAGGTTCGCCACCATCAGGTCGTCGAGAATGCCGCCCTGTTCATTGGTGAACATGGCATAGCGCTGCATGCCCACGGGCAGGTCGATGATGTCCATCGGTACCAACGTCTCCAGTGCTTCGGCGGCATTGGCGCCGGTCAGGCGAATCTGACCCATGTGCGACACGTCGAACAGCCCGGCCTGGGCACGGGTGTGGCGGTGCTCCTTCATCACCCCCAGCGGATACTGTACCGGCATGTGGTAGCCGGCGAACGGCACCATGCGCGCGCCCAGTTCCAGATGCAGCGCGTGCAGGGGTGTTTTTTGCAAAGTGGCATCAGACATTTTTCGTTCCTTGCGAGGCAGGGCGCGCAGCGATCAACACTGCGCGCCGCAGTTGTCACGCTTGCTGATAGGCTTCGATGGAAGGGCAGGCGCACACCAGGTTGCGATCCCCGAAAACGTTGTCCACCCGACCGACCGGCGGCCAGTACTTGTTTTCCTGCAGCGTCGGCAGCGGGTATACCGCCTGTTCGCGGCTGTAGGCGTGGGTCCACTCACCGACCAGTTCGGCGGCGGTGTGCGGCGCGTTTTTCAGCGGGTTGTCTTCGCGATCCAGACGGCCTTCCTCGACCGCGCGAATCTCTTCGCGGATCTGGATCATGGCGTTGCAGAATCGGTCGAGTTCTTCCAGCGACTCGCTTTCGGTTGGCTCGATCATCAAGGTACCCGCGACCGGGAACGACATGGTCGGGGCATGGAAGCCGAAGTCGATCAGGCGCTTGGCGACGTCGTCGACGCTGATGCCGCTGCTGTCCTTGAGCGGGCGGACGTCGAGGATGCACTCGTGGGCCACCAGGCCGTTGCTGCCGGCATAGAGGATCGGGTAGTGCTGTTCCAGGCGCCGGGCAATGTAGTTGGCGTTGAGGATGGCTACCTGGGACGCGCGCTTGAGACCGTCGCCGCCCATCATGCGGATGTACATCCAGGTGATCGGCAGGATGCTGGCGCTGCCGAATGGCGCCGCGCAGACCGCGCCCTGTTTGCGCTCCAGCGCGGCATGGCCGGGCAGGAACGGGGCCAGGTGCGCTTTGACGCCGATCGGGCCGACACCTGGGCCGCCACCGCCATGGGGAATGCAGAAAGTCTTGTGCAGGTTCAGGTGGGACACGTCGCCGCCGAACTTGCCCGGTGCACACAGGCCGACCATGGCGTTCATGTTGGCGCCATCGATGTACACCTGGCCACCGTGGTCATGGATGATCGCGCAGATCTCGCGGATGCCTTCCTCGAACACGCCATGGGTGGATGGGTAGGTGATCATCAGTGCGGCGAGCTTGTCGCCGTGCTCGATGGCCTTGGCGCGCAGGTCTTCGATGTCGACGTTGCCGCGCGCATCGCACGCGGTGACCACGACGCGCATCCCGGCCATGTGCGCGGTCGCCGGATTGGTGCCGTGCGCCGAGGATGGAATCAGGCAGATGTCGCGGTGCGCTTCGCCACGGCTCTGGTGGTAGGCACGAATGGCCAGCAGGCCGGCGTATTCACCCTGGGAGCCGGCGTTGGGCTGCAGTGAAACGGAATCGTAGCCGGTGGCCGCGCACAGCATGCTCTCCAGCTCGTCGGTCAGCAGATGGTAGCCCTGGCTCTGCGCAGCCGGCGCGAAGGGGTGCAACTGACCGAACTCGGCCCAGGTCACCGGGATCATTTCGCTGGCGGCATTGAGCTTCATGGTGCAGGAGCCCAGCGGGATCATGGTGCGATCCAGGGCCAGGTCCTTGTCGGCCAGGCGGCGCAGGTAGCGCATCAGCTCGGTTTCCGAGTGATAGCGGTTGAACACCGGATGCTGCAGGATCGCCGACTGGCGCAGCAGCGGCTCGGGCAGTTGATCGCTGACCTCATCGGCCAGGGACTGGAATACCACTTGCGTGCTTGCGTTGTGGAACAGCTGCCACAGAGCTTCGACATCGGCCTGGCGGGTGGTTTCGTCCAGCGAGATACCCACGCGCTGCGCGTCGACTTCGCGCAGGTTGATACCCGCTGCACGGGCCTGCTCATGCAGGCGCTCGGTCGCACTGCCGGTGGCCAGGGTCAGCGTGTCGAAGAAATGCTGCTGTTCGACGCGCACGCCCAATTGCGTCAGGCCGCGCGCCAGGATGGCGGTCAACTGATGGGTGCGCCGAGCGATCTGGATCAGGCCGGCCGGGCCGTGGTAGACCGCGTACATGCTGGCGATGTTGGCCAGCAGCACCTGGGCCGTGCAGATGTTGCTGGTGGCCTTCTCGCGACGGATGTGCTGCTCGCGGGTCTGCATGGCCAGGCGCAGCGCGCTCTTGCCGTGGCGATCCACCGACACACCGACCAAACGCCCCGGCATGTCGCGCTTGAAGCTGTCACGGGTGGAAAAGTACGCCGCGTGTGGACCGCCGAAACCCAGTGGCACGCCGAAACGCTGGGCGCTGCCGATGGCGACGTCGGCACCGAACTCGCCCGGTGGGCTGAGCAGCGTCAGGGCGAGCAGGTCGGCCGCTACGGCTACCAATGCGTTGCCGGCATGGAAGCGCTCCACCAGTTCACGGTAGTCGAAAATGTCGCCGTTGCTGGCGGGATACTGCAGCAGAGCGCCGAAGAAACCGTCGGTGTCGGCGAGCTCATGCTCGTCGCCGATGACCACTTCGATACCCAGCGGCTCGGCGCGGGTGATCAGCACGGCCAGGGTCTGTGGATGGCAATGGCTGGAGGCGAAGAAGCGCTGGCTGCTCTTGTTCTTGCTCAACCGTTTGCAGAAGGTCATGGCCTCGGCGGCGGCTGTCGCTTCATCGAGCAGCGAGGCATTGGCGATAGGCAGGCCGGTCAGGTCGCTGATCAGGGTCTGGAAGTTGAGCAGCGCTTCCAGACGACCTTGGGAAATCTCCGGCTGATACGGCGTGTAGGCCGTGTACCAGGCGGGGTTCTCCAACAGGTTGCGCAGGATCGGCGCTGGCGTGTGGGTGTTGTAGTAGCCCTGGCCGATGTAGTTCTTGAACAGTTGGTTCTGCTGGGCGATGGCCTTGATCGCGGCCAGCGCATCGGCTTCGCTTTGCCCGGCCGAAAGGCCCAGCACGCTGGTGCCCTTGATGCTTTCGGGGATGACGCTGGCGCTCAGGGCATCGAGGCTGTCGAACCCCAGGAAATCGAGCATGGCCTGCTCGTCGGCCGGGCCCGGGCCGATGTGGCGGGCGATGAATTCGTTGTCGGTGTGCAGTGCAATGGCGCGAGTCATGGTCGGTCCTCAGCCTTGGGCGGCGATCAGGTTGTCGTAGGCGGTCTGGTCGAGCAAGGCGCGAACCTGTTCGAGGTCGTCGGGGATGAACCGGAAGAACCAGCCCTGTGCCAGCGGGTCCTGGTTGACCAGTTCCGGAGCTGCGTCGAGCGCCGGGTTGACTTCGACGATCTCGCCATCCAGCGGCATGTTGATGCTGCTGGCGGCCTTCACCGATTCCAGCACCGAAACCTCGGCATCGCGCGCATGACGCGCGAGCTCGGGCAACTGCACGAACACCACGTCGCCCAGGGCATTCTGGGCGAACGGGGTGATACCGACCGTGACGCTACCGTCGGCCTCGAGGCGCAGCCATTCGTGTTCGACGGTGAAACGCAACTCGCTCATGGAAACTCCGCAATGATTTGGGGTTCAGCAATGGCGGTTACTTAGCAAGATGGTTGCCAGATTTCCCAAAGTCACAGGCTGCAAGGGCTCCAGGCAGATCACACCATTCAAAGATCGCAATCCCTGTAACGAAAACGCTACGCAACCCCCAGAGCAGCAAACGCTCTGATTCCCCTGTAGCAGCGGCGCAAGCCGCGTCGGCGGCAGACGCGGTCTATTGCATGGACCCAAACGAGCCCTGACGCGGCTAGCGCCGCTGCTACAGGAGTCGTCTAACGCCTCACTGCCAAGCCGTATCGAATTAAGTACGATGTATTGAAAACGATACAGCCCAGTTAGTCTTGTATCAGTTCGCGCCACCAATCCCATACTTGCGCAGCCGGTTGGCAATGGCCGTATGGGATGTGAGTAGACGGCTGGCCAACTGCCGGCTGGATGGATAGCTGGGGTACAGCTTTTCCAGGAGCGCTTTTTCGTAAGCCTCAACGGCCTGTTCCAGGCTGACGACTTCACCGTCGTTGCGACGAGTCACGCTGGTCCCGGCAATATCCAGATCACCGATGTCGACTGTATTGCTTTCGCAGACGGCGGCTGCGCGAAAGATCACGTTCTGCAGTTGCCGAACATTGCCCGGCCAACGGTTGCCTAGCAAGGCGGGATAGGTGCTCGCCGTCAGTCGGCACATCGGTCGCTGAATCTGTGTGCAGGCCTGCTGCATGAAATACCGTGCCAGCAGCAGGATGTCTTCGCCGCGCTCGCGCAGCGGCGGCACGTTCAGGTTGAGCACGTTCAGGCGGTAGAACAAATCTTCGCGGAAGGCGCCTTCGGCCACCATCTGCTCCAGGTTGCGGTGAGTGGCGCTGAGGATGCGCACATTGACCTTGACCTCGCGGTCGCCGCCTACTCGGCGAAAACTGCCATCGTTGAGGAAGCGCAGCAGCTTGGCCTGCAGGTATGGCGACATTTCGCCGATTTCGTCGAGAAACACCGTGCCTTGGTGGGCCAGCTCCATCAGGCCCGGTTTGCCGCCGCGCTGGGCGCCGGTGAATGCGCCTGGGGCATAGCCGAACAGCTCGCTTTCGGCGAGGTTTTCCGGCAGAGCGGCGCAGTTGAGCGCCAGGAACGGCGCGCTGTGGCGGGCGCTGACGGCATGGCAGGCCCGTGCCACCAGCTCCTTGCCCGTGCCGGTTTCACCCTGGATCAACAGTGGCGCATCCAGGGCCGCAACACGTTGCGCCCGGGCCTTGAGCGCACGGATCGGTGCGGAATCGCCCAGCAGCGAATCGAACCCTTCGGCGTGGTCGTGGTGCAGGGCGGCCAGCCGCTCACCCATGCGGTTGGGCGGGTACAACGTCAGCAGGGCGCCGGCGTCCGTGATCGGTGTGGCATCGAGCAACAGCGTCTGGCCATTCAGGTTGACCTCGCGCAGCGGCAGGCGGAACCCCTGTTCGAGCAGGGCGCCGAGCAAGGCAGGATCGGCGAACAGGTCCGCCACCGACTGTCCGGCCGGCTCGCGGCCGTACAGCTCGACCAAAGCCGGGTTGGCCAACAGCACATTGCCGGCACTGTCCAGTGCCAGCACCGGATCGGCCATGGCGGCCAGCAAGGCTTCGAGCTGCAGGTGCCGGCGTTGTCCCGGAAGAATGTCGACCACGCGCACATCCTCGACGCCCCGTACCCGGAACAGCGCATCGTGCAGCTCTTCCAGTACCAGCGGACTGAGTGTGGGGGCGTCGATATAAACGTTGGGCGGGACCATTTCGACTGCGTCGAGGTTGAGGTTGCGCGCCCCCAACAGGGCCAGCACTTCCTGAGTGATGCCGACACGGTCGATGAAGCTGACGTGGATACGCATGGGGTCTCGAGCATTCCGGGCAGCGGAGGGACGCAGTATGCCTTGCCATCGCGCAAAGCTGTAGCACCGACGCCGGCTTGCTCAGCGCTGGGGGTTGATGCGTTCGGGCCGCGACCAGATCCACAGGTTGACCAGCACCATGCCGGAGATTGCCGCGTATACCGGCCAGTGCTGCTTGAGGGTGAACCACATGAGCACGGAACAGAGCACCATGCTGACGGTTGCGCTGACCTTGGTTCGGCGGGTTATCACCTTGCCGTTGCGCCAGTTGCGCAGCATGGGCCCGAACAACTTGTGGTTTTCCAGCCAGGCGCTCAGCCGCGGCGAGCTTTTGGTCGCCGCCCACGCGGCCAGCAGAATGAACTCGGTGGTGGGCAACCCCGGCACCACGATGGCGATCAGCCCGATGATCAGGCTGGTATAGGCCAGCAGGCCGTAAAGCACGCGGGCCAGCTTTGAGGGGAGCGGGCGAGGGTTGTCCATGAGTTCCATACAGTGGGGTCAGGCCGGCGCCGTTTCCTTGTGGTCGGCGTAGGTGTGTTGCAGCAGCACCTGCAGGCGCGCAAAGGCATCGTTGGCCGCCTGATCGGCTTGCGCTTCTTCAGCCGCGCTGAACGGCAGGGCGTCGAAGATCGCGTTGAAGGCTTTCCAGCCTTTGCCGCGTCCGCCCTCGGGTTCGGCCAAATGGCGAGCGCCGAAACCTGCGGTGTAACCCAAGGCGTTAGCCCGTTTGATCAGGATGGCGGCGCCGAGTTTAGACCCTTCGGAGACGCGAATCCAGGTGAGCGCCGTGGCCTGACTCGGCTCGCTGAGGGCGCCCGGAACAGGTTGCGGAATGGCCACGCCCAGATCGAGCAGGTCGGCCTTGGCCGCCTCTGCGCGGCAGCGCTCGGGCAGATCGGGAAACAAGGCGATCAAGGCCGGGTCGTTGTACAGGTGTTGCAACTCGGATTGGAACAGGTACTGCATCTGCAGGAAGCGCGCATAGCTTTGCGGCGTATCGAACGGCGCGTAGCGGGCAACGGTGTTTTCCAGGCTGTCGTGCAACGCCTGGCTGATCGCGCGCAAGCGGGCGGAGCGCAGTGGGGCATGGTCCTGAGTGTGCTCGGTGACGGTCATTGCGAGTTCCTTGAAAAATGCGGTGCTGTGTAGACGAGACGAATCAACTCACAGCGGACCGTAAAAAAATCCCACCACAGGGGCAGCGCTTATCTGCCCCTACAGTGCCATTATCAGATGTCCCAAACCAGATTGATCGCGAAATTACGACCGGGAGCAGTGAGGCGGTCGAGGTTGGCGGGTGATGTCACCGCCGCTTCGCCGACGCCGTCATAACTGCGCACGTCGTCCCATAGCCAGTATTTCTTGTCGGTGAGGTTGTACAGGCCGGCGTTGACCGTGACGTCCTCGGTGACCTTGTAGTAACCGGCCAGGTCGAGGATGCCGAAGCCAGGCGTTTTGAACACACCGCTGCCGTCCGGCGACTTGAACGCGCTGCTGTCCACTCGGTTCTGACGCTTGACCAGTGTCCAGCTGAGCAGGCCACCATACTGCTGCTGCTCGTAGCCCAGGCCGAATACACCCTTGAGCGGATTGACGCTGTTGATCGGTTGGCCGTTGTCTTCGTTCTCGCCATGGGCGTATGCGATGGAAGCCTGGCTGTAGAGACCTTGCGGCGCACCGAAGCTGTCCAGGTTCAAGCGGCCCTTGAGCTCGACGCCCTTGATGGTGGCATGCTTGATATTGTTGCTTTGGAACACGGCGGACGTCGCCCCGGGGCTGACCGCATCCTCGTTGATGAAGTCGCGGTACTGGTTGTAGAACACCGCAATATCGAAGGTGCCTGCCTCGAAGTTGCCACGTAGGCCGGTTTCATAACTTCTGCTTTTTTCCGGTTCCAGATCCGGATTGGGCTGGACCGTATAGCCTGCGCCAAGGTTTTCGAAGCGGCCGTACAGCGCCTTGGCCGAGGGTGTGCGGAAGCCTTCGGCGTACTGCCCATACCAGGTGTAGTGGTCATCGAAGTCGTAGGTCACGCCCAGCGTGGGTGACAACCGGTGCCAGTTCCGATCGCTGTCGGTCACGGTGTACTCGCCCTTGGGGTTGACCGTGCGCAGGAACTCATCGGTCAGGCGAGGCTTGAGCTGGGTGTAGTCATAGCGGGCGCTGGGTCGCAAGGTCCACTGGTTCCAGCGAATCTCGTCCTGGGCGAACAGGCTGTAGGTGTTGATGGTCGGGTCGGGGAAGTCGCTGGATTTGACCAGGCGATCGGCCGCGCTGTCGGCGCCGATGGCTCGGCAACTGCCCATCACGGTCAGGCAGGTCCCGTAGCCGCTGCGCGAGCCGGTAACCTTCTGCTGGCGGATATTGGTGCCGTAGGTCAGCAGGTGATCGGTTTCACCCACCTGGAAGGCCTTGTCCAGTTGCAGGTCGAATACCCACTGGCGCTCTTTGTAAAGAGTGTCACGCGCGCGCAGCACGTCGCGTGCGCGCGGAACGACATAGTGCTCTTCGGTGTGCTGGTCGGTCTTGGCGATCTGGTAGTTCAGGCTCCACTTGATGTGATCGGCCACGACGCTGTCCAGGCCAAAGTCGTGATTCAAGCCGAAGCGCTCGCGGGTGACGGTGTCATTGCCACCGCGGGATCGATAGAAATTCAGCGGGCTGCCATTTGCATAGGGGCCGCCATAGGCACTTTTCAGATCGACATCGCGGTCATCCTTGTATTTTTCGTAGGTGAGCCCGAATCGGGCATCGTCGGCGTAGTTCCAGCCCAGCTTGGCCAGGACATTGGTCGAGCGCACGTCCTTGGGGTCGGCCGCGGTGCGGCTCAGCCCTGTGCTGGTATGGTCGCCGTAGGATTCGGTCTCGTGGCCGTTGCGCTGGCTCAGGTGCAAGAGGGCATCGACGTCACCCGTACGGCCGGCCACGGTGGCCGAGTTCAGCCAGCTTTCGTCTGCCGAACTGTAACCGGTCTTCAGGCGTGCGCCGACATCCTTGCCGGGCTTGATGACGTCTTCCGGGTCCAGGGTGTAGTAGCTGACCACCCCACCGATGGCACTGCTGCCGTACAGCGACGACGCCGGCCCGCGCAGGATTTCCACGCGCTTGACGATTTCCGGGTCGACGTAATTGCGCTCGGTTTGCGCATAGGGGCCGTTGAAGAAGCTGTCCGGCACTTCGACGCCATCGACCTGGGTGAGCACACGGTCGCCGTCGATACCACGAATGTTGTAGCCGGTAAGGCCGCTGCGCAAACCGGTGCCGCCTGCGGAGACGCCCGGTTCGTAACGCACCAGGTCCTGCAGGGTGTTGACGTTGTCACGGTCCAGCTGCGTGCGGCCCTGGACGCTGACGGTGCTCGGGACGCTGTCGGCGCTTTGTTCCTGGCGTGTGGCGCTGACAGTCATCTGTTGCAGTGCGATCACGGCACCCGGCGAGCTGCGCTCGAGCACGACATTGTTGGCGCTGATTTTTCGGTAGCGCAAGGGTGTCCCCGCGAGCAGCCGATCCAGTGCCTGTTCCGGCGTCAGGTTACCGCGCGCGCCGGGTGAAATGACGTCCTGAGCAAGCCCGGCGGGCAGTCCGACTTGCCACCCCGTCGTGGTGCTGAAGCCGTTCAAGGCCGACGCCAGAGGCTGCCGAGCAATGTTGAAGGAGTGATTGACGCTGTTGCGGGCGCTGTTCGGTGTCGGCTCCGCGGCGCTGCCCACGGCGGGCACGGCGGCCAGCAGCAGGGCAGCGGTGAGCACCGAGTGGTGAAACTGTGGACGAGTGAAACCTTTGGACATCGAAAGCGCTCCCTGTCGCGTGTCATTATAGTGTTACCGATTCGAATGAGAATCAGTTGCATTGGCTATGACTAGACGGATGGGGAAGCGCTACAGCGTAAAAATAATTATGCGGTGTCTCGGTTCATGGCAATGACGTATCCGTCAGTTCAGGATGACCAGTGCCGGAAACTCCCGCACCCGTGCCGACGTCACCTGAGCCAACGAGCGAACCACTTCGAGCGGGTTGTCCAGGCGGTAATTGCCGGTCACTGCCACCTGCTCGAGCTTCTTGTCGGTGTTGATGATCCACCCCGGGTAATAGCGCCGAAGTTCGGCAAGTACCTCGCCCATCGGGCAATTCTCGAAGATCAAACGGCCGTGGACCCAGGCCAGATCCTTCTGTGGATCAAGCCGCTCACGCCTGCCGAATCCCCTGGGGCCGATGCGTATGCTGTCGCCGGCGTTCAGGCGCACCGTCTCGTCGTGGCTGGCGCTGAGGTCGACGTTGCCGCGCTGCACTCGCACTTGCGCTTGGCCATCGTGGTAGCTCACGGCGAAGGCACTGTCGAGCACATCGGCACGCACTGGGCCGGCTTGCACCTTCAGGGGTTGCCGACGGCTGGGAGGCACCTCGAAAAAGGCTTCGCCTTCGTACAGGCGTGCGCTGCGTTGCCGGGTGTCGATGCGGCTGGAGAAGGCCGAATCGGTGTTGAGCAGCACCTTGGAACCGTCTTCCAGCTGCAGGTGTTGCCGTTCGCCGACCTGGGTCAGATGAGCGGCCTGTACGCGCAGCGCCAGGTGGGTGAAATTCAATACGCCTACCACCAATATTGCGGCGCTAGCCAGTGGTTTCCAATGCCGACGCCAGGCCGGCGGTTGGCGCCGCGTTTGCAGGGCGACGGCGGCCTGGTGAACCGGCGCGCCGTGCCACACCGCGCGGGCCTGCTCAAATGCCGCGGCATGTTCGGGGTCGGCCAGCAGCCAGTCCTCGAATGCCCTTTGCTCGGTGGGGTCGGTGCAAGGCTGGGCGATCAACCAATCGATGGCTTGCTCCATGGCCGGCGTCGGCGGCGCCCGCTCAGGTAGATGCTGCCGATTCACGGATGCTCCTCCAGGCGCTGGGCGACGCCGATGCAGATCGCCATGATCAATTTCAACTCCTTTTGCACGGTGCTTGCCGAGACGTGCAGCTCATGGGCAATTTCCACATAGCTGCTGCCATGCACTCGGCTCAGGATGAAAATCCGCTGCTGGCGCGGCGTCAGTCGAGCCAGGCTCACGGTCAGCCTGGCCAGAAGGCGCTCCGCATGGGCGACCTCGTCCGGACTACTGGCCACTGCTGCAATGCTTTGTAGCACGTCGAGGGGCACATCTTCGACCATGGTTCGCTCGTGCACCCGCCGTGAGCGCAGATAATCCAGGGCCAGATTGCGTGCTGTCTGAAAGACGAAGGGTTCGAGGTGCTCGATGCGTCGCTCACCCAGGGCACGAGTCACCCTCAGGTAGGTTTCCTGAAGCAGGTCTTCGGCGGTGCTGGGGTTGCGTACCATGCGCTGAAGGGTGCGCAGCAGACTCAAGCGTTGGGAGAGGAAAACGGAATTGAAGCGTGATTGACTCACGGAATTGCCCGACCGGAAAGCAGAAGATGATAATGCTTCTCATCCGTGCGCCTGGTCAAGCCACGATCTTTGCAGGAAGTATCGCGGCTGGAGACGGCACCTACCGTATCCAGCCGCTATGGGGCCTTACTTGGCGTTGATCAGCGCCAGGCAGTTGTCCAGCATGCGGTTCGAGAAGCCCCACTCGTTGTCGTACCAAGCCATCACCTTGACCAGCTTGCCGTTGACCTTGGTGTGGTTGGCATCGAAGATCGACGACAGCGGGTTGTGGTTGAAGTCGGTGGAAACCAGCGGCAGGGTGTTGTAGCCCAGCACCTTGGACTGCTCGGCAGCGGCGTGCATCAGCGCATTGATCTCGTCGCGGCTGGCTTCGCGCGACAGGTTCAAGGTCAGGTCGACCAGGGAAACGTTGATCACCGGCACGCGCACGGCCATGCCGGTCAACTTGCCGGCCAGCTCCGGCAGCACCAGGCCAACGGCTTCGGCAGCACCGGTCTTGCTGGGGATCATCGACTGGGTCGCCGAGCGGGCGCGGTAGGGGTCGCTGTGGTACACGTCGATCAGGTTCTGGTCGTTGGTGTAGGCGTGGATGGTGGTCATCAGGCCCTGCTCGATGCCCAGCTCGCGGTGCAGCACCTGGGCCACCGGGGCCAGGCAGTTGGTGGTGCACGAGGCGTTGGAGATCACTTCATGGGACTGGCGCAGCACGTCGTGGTTGACGCCATACACCACGGTGGCATCGGCGCCCTTGGCCGGTGCCGAGATGATCACCTTGCGTGCGCCGGCCGTCAGGTGCGCGGCAGCCTTTTCACGGTCGGTGAACAGGCCGGTGCACTCGAACACCACATCAATGTTCTCGGCCCTCCACGGCAGCTCGGCCGGGTTGCGGATGGCACTGACCGAGATGCGGTCGCCATTCACCGTGAGGCCTTCCTTGTCGTGCTCGACCGTGCCATCGAAGGTGCCGTGCACCGTGTCGTACTTGAGCAGATGGGCGTTGATCGCGCTGTCACCCAGGTCGTTGATGGCGACGACCTGCAGGTCCTGGCGGTAGCCTTGGGTATAGAGTGCCCGCAGGACATTGCGGCCGATGCGGCCAAAACCGTTGATTGCTATGCGAATGGTCATGAGTGATTCCTGTAATCAGATTGGGTGATTCCCCTTGGATCAGGTCCGGGCAAGCAGGTCACGTAATCTGTTTTGTTGTTGGAATTACAAGATTATTCGCATAGAAATAGAAAACAAGCCTTTTTAATGGCAATATTTTGTTCTATCTACAACGAGTGACCGGTACAACCCTTCCTTCACATCGATTCTTGCCTGCAGGGCTTTGAGCCCTGACACGGGTCGTAGTTCGGACAGAGTGTTGCAGAGGTCGCCCCCAAAGCCTGGAGTTCTTCACATGCATCCCCGCGTCCTTGAGGTCACCCAACGGCTGATTGCGCGTAGCCAAGCTACCCGCAAGCACTACCTGCAACTGATCGACAGCGCTGCCAGCGACGGGCCCATGCGCGGCAAGCTGCAATGTGCGAACTTCGCCCACGGCGTAGCGGGGTGCGGCACCGAAGACAAGCACCAACTGCGCATGATGAATGCGACCAACATCGCAATTGTTTCGTCATATAACGACATGCTCTCGGCGCACCAGCCTTACGAAATCTACCCCGAGCAGCTCAAGCAGGCGTTGCGCGAGATCGGCTCGGTCGGCCAGTTCGCGGGCGGCGTGCCGGCCATGTGCGATGGCGTGACCCAGGGCGAGGCCGGCATGGAGCTGAGCCTGGCCAGTCGCGAAACCATCGCCCTGTCCACGGCCGTGGCCTTGTCTCACAACATGTTCGACGGTGCCCTGATGCTCGGCATCTGCGACAAGATCGTCCCGGGCCTGATGATGGGCGCGCTGCGCTTCGGCCATCTGCCGATGGTCTTCGTCCCCGGCGGGCCGATGCCGTCGGGCATCTCCAACAAGGAGAAGGCCGATGTCCGTCAGCGTTATGCCGAGGGCAAGGCGAGCCGTGAAGAATTGCTCGAATCGGAGATGAAGTCCTACCACAGTCCGGGCACCTGCACGTTCTACGGCACGGCCAACACCAACCAGTTGCTCATGGAGGTGCTGGGGTTGCACCTGCCAGGGGCTTCTTTCGTCAATCCCAACACACCGCTACGCGATGCGCTGACCCACGAAGCGGCCCATCAGGTGACACGCCTGACCAAAGCCAACGGCGAGTTCACCCCCATCGGCCGCATCGTCGATGAAAAATCGCTGGTGAATTCGATCGTCGCCCTGCACGCAACGGGCGGCTCGACCAACCACACCCTGCACATGCCGGCGATCGCCATGGCAGCGGGCATCATCCTGACCTGGCAAGACATGGCCGACTTGTCCGAGGTGGTGCCCACCCTGTCCAATGTCTATCCAAACGGCAAGGCTGACATCAACCATTTCCAGGCAGCTGGCGGCATGGCTTTCCTGATTCGCGAGCTGCTCGCAGCGGGCCTGTTGCACGAGGACGTGAACACGGTGGCCGGTCATGGCCTGAGCCGCTATACCCGCGAACCGTTTCTGCAGGAGGGTCGGCTGGTGTGGCGCGAAGGTCCCGAGGCGAGCCTCGACGAAACCATCCTGCGCCCCGTGGCACGACCTTTTTCGGCCGAGGGTGGATTGCGCGTGATGGAAGGCAATCTGGGTCGTGGCGTCATGAAAGTGTCTGCCGTGGCGTTGGAGAACCAGGTAGTGGAAGCGCCTTGCCGCGTGTTCCAGGACCAGCAGGAGCTGGCCGATGCGTTCAAGGCCGGCGAAATGGAAAAGGATTTCGTCGCCGTCATGCGCTTCCAGGGACCGCGCTCCAACGGCATGCCGGAACTGCACAAGATGACGCCTTTTCTCGGCGTGCTGCAGGATCGCGGCTTCAAGGTCGCGCTGGTCACAGACGGGCGCATGTCCGGTGCGTCCGGCAAGATTCCCGCCGCGATCCACGTCAGTCCCGAGGCGGCCAGCGGTGGGCCGTTGGCCTTGGTGCGCGATGGCGATATCATCCGGGTCGACGGTGTCGAAGGTACCTTGCAGGTACGCGTCGATGCCCAGACGCTGGCCAGCCGCACCCCGGCGGTCGGCACCTTGGCCAATGGCGTAGGGTGCGGGCGTGAACTGTTCGGGTTCATGCGCCAAGCCTTCAGCTCGGCCGAGCAAGGCGCCAGTGCCTTCACTTCGGGGTTGGAGATTTTGCGATGACACTCGCCCTTATCGGCGACATCGGCGGTACCAACGCACGTTTCGCCCTCTGGGAAAACGATGCACTGCATTCGGTTCGGGTCTTCCCCACGGCAGACTACACCAGCCCCGAGCACGCCATCGGCGTGTACATGGCCGACCTCAAGCTGCAGAAAGGCGACATCGGCGCCGCATGCCTGGCGGTAGCGGGCCCGGTGGACGGTGACGAGTTCCGCTTCACCAACAGCCATTGGCGCCTGAGCCGCAAGGCATTCTGCGCAAGCCTGCAGATCGGGCACCTGCTGCTGATCAATGACTTCACCGCCATGGCGTTGGGCATGACCCGTCTGCAGCCCGATGAATACCAGTTGGTCTGCGAGGGCGAAGCAGATCCCGCCCGTCCGGCGGTGGTCATCGGCCCAGGCACGGGGCTGGGCGTGGGCACGTTGATCGGCCTGCGCAACGGCTGGATGGCATTGCCGGGTGAGGGCGGCCATGTCGACCTGCCCGTCGGCAGCCCGCGCGAAGCTCAACTGCGCGCGCACATCGAAGCGCAGATCGGTCACGTCAGCGCCGAAACGATTCTCAGCGGTGGTGGGTTGTTACGGTTGTATCAAACTGTGTGCGAAGTAGACGGCCACACGCCTTCCTGCACCTCGCCTGCCGAAGTCACCGACGCCGGCCTTGCCGGCGACCCCGTCGCTCGGGAAACCCTGGAGCAATTCTGCCGCTTCCTGGGCAGGGTGGCGGGCAACAACGTGCTGACCGTGGGCGGTCGGGGCGGCGTGTACATCGTCGGTGGCGTGATCCCGCGCTTTCTCGACATCTTCATGCAGAGCGGTTTCGCCGAGAGCTTCGCCGACAAGGGCTGCATGAGCGATTACTTCAAGGGCGTTCCTGTGTGGGTGGTCACGGCCGAGTTCTCCGGGCTGTTGGGCGCAGGCGTGGCCTTGCAACAGGCGCAGGCTTGAGCGTTTAATCAGCCCTTGAAAAAAGCCGGGCGTATCGACCCGGCAATGACAACAAGGACGCCCACGTGAGCACTGTCGGCAAATCGATCCTGCTGGTCGATGACGATCAGGACATCCGCGAACTGCTGGACACCTACCTCAGCCGCGCCGGTTTCGCCGTGCGCACCACGGCCGACGGCGCGGGCTTTCGCGAAGCGCTTGGCGCCGAGGTCGGCACCGATCTGGTGATTCTCGACGTCATGCTGCCCGACGAAGATGGCTTCAGCCTGTGCCGCTGGATCCGCCAGCATCCGCGCATGGCCCAGGTGCCGATCATCATGCTGACCGCCAGCTCCGACGAAGCCGACCGCGTGATCGGCCTCGAACTGGGGGCCGATGATTATCTGGGCAAGCCGTTCAGCCCGCGCGAGCTGCAGGCGCGCATCAAGGCGTTGCTGCGACGCAGCCAGTTCGCCAGCGAGCGCAGTGGCGAGGTGCTCGGCTTCGACGACTGGCGGCTGGATACCGTCAGCCACCGCCTGTTTCACACCGACGGCGAGGAGGTGTTCCTCTCCGGTGCCGACTTCGCCTTGCTCAAGCTGTTCCTCGATCATCCCCAACAGATTCTCGACCGCGATACCATCGGCAACGCCACCCGCGGACGCGAGCCGATGCCGCTGGATCGCATCGTCGACATGGCGGTCAGCCGCCTGCGCCAGCGCCTGCGCGACAATGACAAACCTCCGCGGCTGATCCGCACAGTGCGCGGTAGCGGCTACCTGCTGGCGGCTCACGTTGCGCCTGTTTAAGCCGCGCTCGCTGCTGGGTCGCATGCTGTTGCTGACACTGCTGGCGGTGCTCCTGGCGCAGGGCTTGTCCAGCGTCATCTGGCTGTCGCAGCTGCGGGCCACGCAGCTCGAAGGGCTGGTGACCAGCGCCCGCAGCCTGGCCCACTCGATGGCGGCCAGCGTCAGCTATTTCCGTTCGTTGCCACTGGCCTATCGGCCACTGGTACTGGACCAACTGCGCAGCATGGGCGGTACGCGCTTTTTCGTTTCACTCAACGACAAGCCGCTGGGCATGCAACTGCTCGAGCCGACTGCGCGCAAGACTGCGGTGATCGACGCGGTTTCGGTTGTGCTCCGCACCCAACTGGGCAGCGACGCGGACATCTCGGTGGCCTTCGTCAGCCCCGACGATCTGCGCATCTTCAACAGCGGCCTCAAGCTCGACGAGCTGCCGCGCTCCTGGGCGCACTACGCCTTGACCCTGGAGCCGGTGAATCCACCGGTACTGGTCACCCAGATTCGCCTGGGGCCCACAGAATGGCTGTACATTGCTTCGCTGTTGCCCGAACCCTATACCACGCTTGAGGAGGAGGGCCTGCCTGCCCAGCAGATCTGGTTCATCGCCCTGACCAGCGGGTTCCTCCTGCTGTTCATTGGCGTGCTCGTGCACTGGCAAAGCCGGCCCCTGAAACGCCTGGCCCGCGCCGCACGCGAGTTGTCGCTGGGCGAGGTGAGCAACGAACCGCCCATGGACGGTGGCGGCAGCGAGGTGGTGGAAGTAGCGCGGGCGCTGAATGCCATGCGCGAGCGTATCAGTCGTTACCTGACCGAGCGCAGCCAGCTGTTCAGTGCGATTTCCCACGACTTGCGCACGCCCATCACACGCCTGCGTCTGCGTGTCGAACTGCTCGACGATCCAGCCCTGGAAGCCAAGTTCGGCCGTGACCTGGACGAGCTGGAATTGCTGGTCAAGGGCGCGCTGCAATGCGTCAAAGACACCGACATCCACGAAAATATCGAGCGGGTCGATCTCGATCAGGTGCTCGATTGCCTGGTGGAACCCTATCTGGCGCCGCACGGCAACGGCCGAGTGACCCTGGAAGGCAAGGCGCGCTCGCCCTACGCCGGCAAGCCGCTGGCCATCAAGCGCTGCATCGGCAATTTGATCGACAACGCCCTCAAGTACGGTGACCGCGCGCACCTGTCCATCCACGACGATGCACAGGCCTTCGTGCTGTACGTCGACGATGAGGGTCCAGGCGTACCCGAGCAACGGTTGCAGAAGGTCTTCGAGCCGCACTTCCGCCTGGCCAGCACCCAGCAGGGCTATGGGCTGGGCCTGGGCATCGCGCGCAACATCGCCCACAGCCATGGCGGTGAGGTGACGTTGCAGAATCTCCCGGCCGGCGGCTTGCGGGTGACATTGGTCTTGCCGCGCAAGACGGTGTGAGCGATCTACCTGTTCCTGCACACCGACCGTTCTGGTGATCATGAATGTCACCAGTCCGTGACATTTCCTTATCCCTTCGTTACCTGCACCCCACTTGGCGGTGTTTACACTCTCACGCAACGCAAGCATCAGACTTGCCTCTGCATAACAACAAAAAAGGATGTCCCATGAACTCGCTCTCCCGCCTAGCCATCGTCGTATCCCTCGCCTCCGTGTTCCCGCTCAGTGCTCTGGCTGCCGACTCCAAAGGTTCGGTGGAAGTTGTCCATTGGTGGACGTCAGGCGGTGAAAAAGCAGCGGTCGATGTGCTCAAGGCGCAGGTCGAGAAAGATGGCTTCATCTGGAAAGACGGGGCTGTTGCCGGTGGTGGCGGTGCCACTGCCATGACCGTGCTGAAAAGCCGTGCAGTCGCCGGCAACCCGCCTGGCGTTGCCCAGATCAAAGGCCCGGACATCCAGGAGTGGGCATCCACTGGCCTGCTCGACACCGACGTGCTGGAAGACGTCGCCAAGGCGGAAAAGTGGGACAGTCTGCTCGACAAGAAAGTCTCCGATACCGTGAAGTACGACGGTGATTACGTCGCCGTGCCGGTGAACATTCACCGCGTGAACTGGCTGTGGATCAACCCGGAAGTGTTCAAGAAAGCCGGTATCACCAAGAACCCGACCACCCTCGAAGAATTCTACGCCGCGGGCGACAAGCTCAAGGCTGCGGGCTTCATTCCTCTGGCCCATGGCGGTCAGCCTTGGCAGGACAGCACCGTGTTCGAAGCGGTAGTGCTTTCGGTCATGGGTGTCGATGGTTACAAAAAAGCCTTGGTGGACCTGGACAACGCCGCGCTCACTGGCCCGGAGATGGTCAAGGCGCTGACCGAACTGAAGAAAGTCGCGACCTACATGGACGCCGACGGCAAAGGTCAGGACTGGAACCTGGAAGCGGCCAAAGTCATCAACGGCAAGGCCGGCATGCAGATCATGGGTGACTGGGCCAAGTCCGAATGGACCGCCGCCAAGAAAGTCGCTGGCAAGGACTATGAGTGCGTCGCCTTCCCGGGCACCGACAAAGCGTTCACCTACAACATCGACTCGCTGGCCGTGTTCAAGCAGAAGGACGCAGGCACTGCGGCCGGTCAGCAGGACATCGCCAAAGTCGTGCTGGGTGAGAACTTCCAGAAAGTCTTCAGCATCAACAAAGGCTCGATCCCGGTTCGCAACGACATGTTGAACAACATGGAGCAACTGGGTTTCGATTCCTGCGCACAGACCGCTGCCAAGGACTTCCTGGCGGACGCTAAGTCCGGCGGCCTGCAACCAAGCATGGCGCACAACATGGCGACCACGCTGGCCGTGCAAGGCGCGTTCTTTGATGTCGTGACCAACTACATCAACGACCCGAAAGCCGACCCGGCCGACACTGCCAAGAAACTTGGCGCAGCGGTCAAGTCTTCCAAATAAGCCGTAGCGGCAAGCTGCAAGCTGCAAGTCAGAGCACTGCCCTGCTTATCTTGCAGCTTGAAACTTGTAGCGTGTAGCTGCCCTTTTCTTTTTCGATGGATTTCCCCCATGAGCTCTGTTGCTGCGTTCAGCAAAGCCTCGCCGTTCGATGCGTTGCAACGCTGGCTGCCAAAACTGGTGCTGGCGCCGAGCATGTTCATCGTGCTGGTGGGCTTCTATGGCTACATCCTGTGGACGTTCGTGCTGTCGTTCACCACTTCGACGTTCCTGCCGACTTACAAGTGGGCGGGCCTTGCGCAGTACGCGCGGTTGTTCGACAACGACCGCTGGTGGGTCGCGAGCAAAAACCTCGCCGTGTTCGGCGGCATGTTCATCGGCATCACTCTGGTGATCGGTGTGTTGCTGGCGGTGTTCCTCGACCAGCGCATCCGTCGCGAAGGCTTTATCCGAACCATTTACCTGTACCCGATGGCACTTTCGATGATCGTCACCGGTACCGCGTGGAAATGGCTGCTCAACCCGGGCATGGGCCTGGACAAATTGCTGCGTGACTGGGGCTGGGAAGGCTTCCGTCTCGACTGGCTGATCGACCCTGATCGCGTGGTCTACTGCCTTGTGATCGCGGCGGTGTGGCAAGCCTCGGGCTTCATCATGGCGATGTTCCTTGCTGGCCTGCGTGGTGTCGATCAATCGATCATTCGTGCCGCGCAGATCGATGGCGCGAGCATGCCGATGATCTACTGGAAAGTGGTGCTGCCAAGTCTGCGTCCGGTGTTCTTCAGTGCGGTGATGATTCTGGCGCACATTGCGATCAAGAGTTTCGATCTGGTCGCGGCGATGACCGCTGGTGGGCCGGGTTATTCCTCTGACCTGCCGGCGATGTTCATGTATTCCTTCACCTTCAGTCGCGGCCAGATGGGCATGGGCTCGGCCAGTGCGATTCTGATGCTCGGTGCGATCCTCGCGATCATCGTGCCTTACCTGTATTCCGAGCTGAGGACCAAGCGCAATGAGTAATCTGGCTGCCAAACCCGCCATCAGCCTGAGTCGCATCGCGATCTATGCAGTGCTGATCCTCGCCGTATTGCTTTATCTGGTGCCGCTGGTGGTCATGTTGCTGACCAGCTTCAAGACCCCGGAAGATATCAGCACCGGCAACCTGCTGAGCTGGCCGACCGTGGTCAGCGGCATCGGCTGGGTCAAGGCCTGGGCCACGGTTGACGGGTATTTCTGGAACTCGATCAAGATCACCGTACCCGCCGTGATCATCTCTACCGCCATCGGGGCACTGAACGGCTACGTGCTGTCGATGTGGCGCTTCCGCGGTTCGCAGTTGTTCTTCGGTCTGCTGTTGTTCGGCTGCTTCCTGCCGTTCCAGACTGTGCTGCTGCCGGCCTCGTTTACGCTCGGCAAGATCGGGCTGGCGAACACTACCACCGGCCTGGTGTTTGTCCACGTGGTTTACGGTCTGGCGTTCACCACGCTGTTTTTCCGTAACTACTACGTGAGCATTCCCGATGCGCTGGTAAAAGCCGCACGTCTGGACGGCGCAGGTTTCTTCACGATTTTCCGCCGCATCATTCTGCCGATGTCGACGCCGATCATCATGGTTTGCCTGATCTGGCAATTCACCCAGATCTGGAACGACTTCCTGTTCGGTGTGGTGTTCTCCAGCGGTGATTCGCAACCGATCACGGTGGCGCTGAACAACCTGGTCAACACCAGCACCGGCGCCAAGGAATACAACGTGGACATGGCGGCGGCGATGATCGCCGGTTTGCCGACCCTGCTGGTCTATGTGGTCGCAGGCAAGTATTTCGTGCGCGGGCTGACAGCCGGCGCCGTCAAGGGGTAATCATGGCTACGCTCGAACTTCGCAACGTCAACAAGACCTACGGTCCCGGCCTGCCGGACACGCTGAAGAATATCGAACTGTCGATCAAGGACGGGGAGTTCCTGATCCTCGTCGGCCCATCGGGATGCGGCAAGTCGACCCTGATGAACTGCATCGCCGGTCTGGAAAGCATCACCGGCGGCGCGATCATGATTGGTGATCAGGACGTCAGCGGCATGAGCCCGAAGGATCGTGACATCGCCATGGTGTTCCAGTCCTATGCGCTGTACCCGACCATGAGCGTGCGCGAGAACATCGAATTCGGTCTGAAGATCCGCAAGATGGCGCAGTCGGCAATCGATGAAGAAGTCGCTCGCGTGGCCAAGCTGCTGCAGATCGAACACCTGCTCAACCGCAAGCCGGGTCAGCTCTCCGGTGGTCAGCAACAGCGTGTGGCGATGGGCCGTGCCCTGGCGCGTCGGCCGAAGATTTATCTGTTCGACGAACCGCTGTCCAACCTCGACGCCAAGCTGCGCGTCGAGATGCGCACTGAAATGAAACTGATGCACCAGCGCCTTAAAACCACCACGGTCTACGTGACCCACGACCAGATCGAAGCGATGACTCTGGGCGACAAAGTGGCGGTGATGAAGGACGGCATCATTCAGCAGTTCGGCACGCCGCAGCAGATCTACAACGATCCGGCCAACCTGTTCGTGGCCAGCTTCATCGGCTCGCCGCCGATGAACTTCATCCCGCTGCGCCTGACCCGCCAGGACGGTCGCCTGGTAGCGCTGCTCGACAGCGGCCAGGCGCGTTGCGAACTGCCGCTGGGCATCGCCGACGCGGGGCTGGAGGATCGCGAGATCATTCTCGGCATCCGCCCCGAACAGATCGCCCTGGCCAGCGAGCAGGTCACGGGTTTGCCCACCCTGCGCGCCGAAGTGCAGATCACCGAGCCGACCGGGCCGGACACGCTGGTGTTCGTCACCGTGAACCAGACCAAGGTGTGCTGCCGCATGGCGCCGGACGCTGCGCCGGCCATAGGCGCCACCTTGAACCTGCTGCTGGACCCGAGCAAGGTCCTGATTTTCGATGCGGCCAGCGGTGAGCGCCTCGGCGCTACGCGAACCGTGCAGGAAGCTGCACCCTTGGGCAACGTGACCCAGTTCAAAGGACGCTGAATAGCGATATCGGCGGGCGGCCTGTCGCCTGTCATTGGCAAGACTGTACAACACGTCAATAACAATAAAAGAGGAAGAGGGATGAACAGCAGACTTATCACTAAACCCAGACTGATCGGCCAGTTGTCGATGCTTGGCGCCTTGAGTCTGGCCGGCAGCGTGCATGCCGCTGGGGCCTTTACCGAAGAGTCGCCATGGATGACCGGTGATTGGGGTGGGGCGCGTACGGAGTTGCTGGAGAAGGGCTACGATTTTTCGCTGGAGTATGTAGGGGAGGTAGGCAGCAATCTCGACGGTGGCTACAACGACGACACCACCGCGCGCTACAGCGACCAGTTCGCCCTGGGCGTGAAGATGGACCTGGAAAAGATCCTGGGTTGGAAGGACGCCGAGTTCAAGCTGGCCATCACCGAGCGTAGTGGTCGCAATATTTCCAATGACCGGATCGGCGATCCGCGTGCAGGCACCTTGAGTTCATCCCAGGAAGTCTGGGGCAGGGGCCAGACCTGGCGGCTTACCCAGATGTGGTACAAGCAGGGTTATTTCGACGACAAACTCAACGTCAAGATCGGCCGCTTCGGCCCTGGCGAAGACTTCAACAGCTTCCCGTGCGACTTCCAGAACCTGGCGTTCTGCGGTTCGCAGGTCGGCAACTGGGTTGGCAATATCTGGTACAACTGGCCGGTCAGCCAGTGGGCCCTGCGTATCAAGTACAACATCACCCCGGAAGTGTATGCGCAGGTAGGCGTGTTCGAGCAGAACCCCTCGTACCTGGAAACCGGCAATGGCTTCAAGCTCAGCGGCAGCGGCACCAAGGGCATGATCCTGCCGGTTGAACTGGTATGGACGCCCAAGCTCAACGACCTGCCGGGCGAGTATCGCCTGGGCTACTACTACAGCACGGCCAAGGCCGACGATGTGTATGAAGATGGCAATGGCCAGGCGGCTGCGGTTTCCGGCGCCAGCTACAAGTCCCACAGCAGCAAGCACGGCGCCTGGATCGTCGCCCAGCAGCAGCTGACCAGCCATAACGGCAGCGCCGCGCGTGGCCTGAGCATCTTCGCCAACGCCACCGTGCACGACAAGGACACCAACTTCGTCGACAACTACCAGCAGATCGGCCTGACCTACATGGGGCCCTTCGACGCCCGTCCCAAGGACGACATCGGTGTAGGCATCGCGCGCATCCACGTCAACGACGACGTGCGCAAGAATCGCCGTCTGGTCAACGATCTGAACAACATCGAAGACTACGACAATCCGTCATACCTGCCGATTCAGGACACCGAATACAACGCCGAAATCTACTACGGCTTCCACGTGACCAACTGGCTGACGGTGCGGCCCAACGTGCAGTACATCAAGCATCCTGGCGGCGTGAACCAGGTGGATGACGCGCTGGTGGCCGGGCTGAAAATCCAGTCCAAGTTCTGATTTGTGGTGTGCTCTTTACGGGCGACTTCGGTCGCCCTTTTTTTCGAGCCGATGACGTGTCCCCCCTCTGTGGGAGCGGTCATCGGCCAAGCCTGCAGATCCAGGTCCTTTACCTGCATTCAGTCCAGGCCGTCCCCTGCCGGATAGCGACTCACGTTGAGGCTTTCCTTGATCTTCCTCAGGTGCGGCTGGAAATCCACGCCGCGCCGTAGCGTCATGCCCGTGGCCAACACGTCCAGCACGGTCAGTTGCACGATGCGCGATGTCATTGGCATGTAAATATCAGTGTCTTCGGGCAGGGGTATATTCAGACTCACGCTGCTGGCCTTGGCCAGGGGCGAGCCTGCCGCCGTCAGCCCCAGTACCGATGCACCGTTCTCCCGTGCCAGACGAGCGACTTCAACCAGTTCGCGCGTGCGTCCGGTGTAGGAGATGATCACGAACAGCTCGCCGGTATGGGCAACCGACGCCAACATTCGCTGCATGAGGACATCGGCATGCGCCGACACCGCCAGGTTGAAGCGGAAGAACTTGTGTTGCGCATCGAGCGCGACCGGCGCCGACGCGCCGAGACCGAAGAAGTGGATCTGCCGCGCCTGGATCAACATGTCCACGGCACGGCTGACCAGCGCCGGATCGAGTTGCTGGCAGGCGCTGTCCAACGAAGCGATGGCGCTGCCGAAAATCTTCTGGGTATAGGCAGCAGGATCGTCGTCGGCTTCCACCGCACGACTGACGTAGGCGGCACCGCTGGCCAGGCTTTGCGCCAGTTGCAGCTTGAGCTCGGGGTAGCCACTGACGCCGAAGGAACGACAGAAGCGGTTCACCGTCGGCTCGCTGACCTTGGCGGCCTGCGCCAGGGCGGCAATACTGAAGCGGGTCGCCTGCTGCGGATTGAGCAGAATGACCTCGGCCACCTTGCGCTCGGCCTTGTTCAGCTCATCGAGGCGGCTCTGGATCTGTTCCAGAAGATTTCGCACACGGTCCATGGTATGTCCTTGGGTCTACTGCAGCGCCAGCGAGCGTGTCTGGCCAGGCTGTCTTCACGGGTGGCTTATCCTACTGGGGGGCGCAGTGCGCCACCACCCGTATCTGTCTGAATGGGTAAATGTTGTGGTTATTACTACATTCTGCCTTGAATCGTGCCCTGAAAAAGGGTATTTCTACGTCAACTTGATAGAAGAACAAACATCATGCCCTCAATGACCGCAGGATCATGCACCTTTGCCCTCTTTGGCGCCCTGGGCGACCTGGCATTGCGCAAGCTGTTTCCGGCTCTATATCAACTCGATCGCGCGCAGTTGCTGCACGCCGATACACGCATTCTCGCCTTGGCCCGCGAGCCGGGTGACGAAGCCCACCACCTGGGTGTCATCGAGGCAGGACTGCGCAAGTTCGTCTCCGATGCACAGCTCGAGCCCGATGCGGTGCAGCGTTTTCTCGCGCGCCTGAGCTATGTACACGTGGACTTTCTGGATGCCGACACCTACGTCGCACTGGCCGAGAAAGTCGGTGACGCCGAACAACTGATCGCCTACTTCGCCACACCGGCGGCGGTCTACGGCGCCATCTGCGAAAACCTGCACAAGGTCGGCCTGACCGAGCGCACCCGCGCCGTGCTGGAAAAACCGATCGGCCACGACCTGGAATCCTCGCGCCGGGTCAACGATGCCGTCGCGCAGTACTTCCCGGAAAACCGGGTGTACCGAATCGACCATTATCTGGGCAAGGAAACGGTGCAGAACCTCATTGCCCTGCGCTTCGCCAACAGCCTGTTCGAGACCCAGTGGAACCAGAACTACATTTCCCACGTTGAAATCACCGTGGCGGAAAAAGTGGGTATCGAAGGGCGCTGGGGCTACTTCGACCAGGCCGGCCAGCTGCGCGACATGATCCAGAATCACCTGCTGCAGCTGCTGTGCCTGATCGCCATGGACCCACCGGCCGATCTGTCCGCCGACAGCATTCGCGACGAGAAGGTCAAGGTGCTCAAGGCGCTCGCGCCATTCACCGCCGACGGCTTGACCCAGCAGGTCGTGCGTGGCCAGTACATCGCGGGCTACAGCGAAGGCCGTCCGGTGCCGGGTTACCTGGAAGAAGAAAACTCCAACACCCAGAGTGACACCGAGACCTTCGTCGCGCTGCGCGCCGACATCCGCAACTGGCGCTGGGCCGGCGTGCCGTTCTACCTGCGCACCGGCAAGCGCATGCCTGAAAAGCTGTCGCAGATCGTCATCCACTTCAAGGAACCGCCGCACTATATCTTCGCGCCCGAGCAGCGCCTGCAGATCAGCAACAAGCTGATCATCCGCCTGCAACCGGACGAAGGCATATCGCTGCGCGTGATGACCAAGGAGCAGGGACTGGACAAGGGCATGCAACTGCGCAGCGGGCCGCTGCAACTGAATTTCTCCGACACCTATCGCAGTGCGCGTATTCCAGATGCGTACGAGCGATTGCTGCTGGAGGTGATGCAGGGCAATCAGAACCTGTTTGTCCGTAAAGATGAAATCGAATATGCGTGGACATGGTGCGATCAGCTCATCGCCGGCTGGAAGAAATCCGGCGATGCTCCCAAGCCGTACGCGGCGGGTTCATGGGGGCCGATGAGCTCGATTGCCCTGATCACACGCGATGGGAGATCCTGGTATGGCGATATCTGATTTGCAGTTCCCCGACGGGGTCAAGGTTCACGACTGCGTGAGCGCACCGTTGCTGGCCGAAGCCCTGGCCGGCAAGGTCGCCGAGCAACTGCGCGAGGCGATCGAGCGCCAGAACGTGGCAACCCTGGTGGTTTCCGGCGGGCGCAGCCCGGTGGCTTTTCTGGAGTGCCTGGCGCGTCAGAGCCTGGACTGGTCACGGGTAGTGATCTCCCTGGCCGACGAGCGTTGGGTGCCCATCGAGCATGCCGACAGCAATGCCGGTCTGCTCAAGCGCCACCTGCTGGTAGGCGCGGTCGAGCAGGCACGTTTCGTCAGCCTGTACCAGACCACCTCGAGCCAGGAGGAAGCTGCCGCAGTGGCCGATGACCTGCTCGGCCAATTGCCGCCGATCGACGTGCTGGTACTGGGCATGGGTGATGACGGGCACACCGCTTCGTTGTTTCCCGATAGCCCCAACCTTGAACAGGCTCTGGCGCTGGACGGCGAGCGCCGCTGCTGGCCGATGCTGGCGCCGAGCGTACCGCATCAGCGCCTGAGCATGAGCCGTGCGTTGCTGGCCTCGGCGCGCTTCAAGGTGTTGTCGGTGCAGGGCGAAGGCAAGTTGACCACGCTGCGCACCGCACTTGCCGGCGAAGACGTGGCGCAGATGCCTATCCGCGCCTTCCTGCACTCCGCGCTGGATATCTACTGGTGTCAATGAATCAAGGAACCGCCGCTATGATTACCACCGAACAACAGCAACGCATGGTCGACAAGGTTGCCCGGATCGACGCTCTGGCGGCGCGTGCGCGAATTCTGCCGGTCATCACCATTGCCCGTGAAGAAGACATTCTGCCCCTGGCCGATGCTTTGGCGGCCGGTGGCCTGACCGTGCTGGAAGTGACCCTGCGCTCGGCATTGGGCCTGAGGGCGATCCAGGTGCTGCGCGAGCAACGTCCGGAACTGCTGGTCGGCGCCGGCACCGTACTGACCCGCGAAATGCTCGCCGCAACGGAGCAGGCCGGCTCGCAGTTCACCGTCACCCCCGGCGTGACCCAGGACATGCTCGAGACCGGTGTGGAAAGCTCGTTGCCGTTGCTGCCGGGCATCAGCAGCCCGTCCGAACTGATGATGGGTTACGCGCTGGGCTATCGTCGCTTCAAGCTGTTCCCGGCCGAAGTGAGCGGTGGCGTGGCCGCCATCAAGGCGCTTGGTGGACCTTTCCCCGAGGTGCGTTTCTGCCCGACCGGCGGCGTCGGCCCAGGCAACATCAACAGCTACATGGCTCAATCCAATGTGATGTGCGTGGGCGGCTCGTGGATGCTCGACAGCCAATGGATTGAAAACCGCGATTGGGCACGTATTCAGGAGTGCAGCGCCCAGGCGCTGGCTTTGCTCGACTGATTCGACTTCGTTAGGCGCTTCACGGTTGTCTTTCAGTGCGCTTGGTCGGCGCACTTTTTTTTGCCTGGAAGAAAGTTGCCAGACGCTTCAGCGCCCATCGGCGATGCGCGGCTTGCCATGTTTGACCCGCAGCGGATCGAGCAGGTCGGACAGGCCGTTGTGATCGATTTCCTGCATCAGCGCCAGCAGGCCGCCCAGTTCCCCCTTGGGGAAGCCTTCGCGGGCAAACCAGTTGAGGTAATGCCCCGGCAGGTCGGCGATTACCCGGCCCTTGTACTTGCCGAAGGGCATGGCAAGCGTCACTAGCGATTCGAGTTTTTCGGGGTTCATGTGCAGGTCTTCGCCACAATCTTCATTTCACGGTTGAGGCATCAAAGATTACATGCATTCTGCACGAGTACATAATTCCCGATCATGCATAAAGACGGCATGGGTATTGGCAGAACAGTGACAGGGTATTGATTTATAACGTAATACCTAATTGTTCCGATCTGGCACGAAGCCTGCTTTTGCACATTCATCCCCAACCCCAGCTTCCGTTTCTCACAGGAATTGAATAAAGATGAATGGTCCCACCAAAAGCGTGATCTCGATCCTCAACAATCTGATCGAGACTTGCAAAGATGGCCAGGAAGGTTTCAAGACCTGCGCTGAAGATATCAAAAACCCCGAGCTCAAGGCGCTGTTCACCAAGCATTCACAGGAGTGTGCCGAAGCAGCTGGCGAGTTGCAGGCCGAAGTGATCGCCCTGGGCGGCACCCCAGAGGATTCCACCAGTCTGAGCGGCGATCTGCATCGTCGTTGGGTCGACGTCAAATCGATTTTCACCGGCAAGGACGAAGAAGCGGTATTGAACGAGGCCGAGCGCGGCGAAGATGTGGCGCTGGCTGCTTACAGGGATGCCTTAGCCGAACCACTGCCTGCCAACGTCCATGCCATCATCGAGCGTCAGCAGCAGGGTGTGCAACGTAACCATGATGAGATCAAAGCCCTGCGCAACATCGCTCGCGCCAGCAACTGAGCAGTCACGCTGTCGCTTTAAAAAAACGCCCGCGTCGGGCGTTTTTTTATGGTTTTTTCATGGTCGACGTTCAGTGGCTGGCCGGCAATGCGGGCGTTCTGGAACCGTCGGTGCGATGAAACAACCGCTCCAGCTGCAGATAGATCACCGGAGTGGTGAACAGCGTCAGCATCTGGCTGATCAGCAGTCCTCCCACCACAGCGATGCCCAGCGGCTGGCGCAGTTCCGCGCCGGCGCCATAGCCGAACATCAGCGGTAATGCGCCCAGCATTGCGGCCAGTGTGGTCATGATGATTGGGCGGAAGCGCGTCAGGCAGGCCTTGTGAATCGCTTCACGCGCGTCCAGGCCTTCGCTGCGCTGCGCATGCAGGGCGAAGTCGATCATCAGAATGCCGTTCTTCTTGACGATACCGATCAGCAAGACCAGGCCGATCAAGCCCATGATGGAAAAATCCTGTCCCCATAGCCATAGCAGCAACAAGGCGCCCAGCCCAGCCGATGGCAGGGTCGAGATAATTGTCAGCGGGTGAACGAAGCTTTCGTACAGCACGCCGAGAATGATGTAGACCGCCACCAGTGCGGCCAGAATCAGCCAGGGCTGGCTGGCCAGCGAACTCTGGAAAGCCTGGGCAGCGCCCTGGAAGCTGCCGGCGATGGAGGCGGGCATGGCCAATTCGGCTTGCGTGCGTTCAAGCAGGACGACGGCCTCGCCCAGGGCCACGCCGGGCGCCAGATTGAACGACAGGTTGGCGGCCGGAAACAGGCCGTCGTGGCTGATCGACAGCGGGCCCTGAGTAGGCGCCTCGACTTTGGCCACGGCCGACAGCGGCACCATTTCGTTGGTCAGGGGAGAGCGCAGATGGAAGTACTGCAAGCTCTGCGCCTTGCCGCGCTGGTCCGCCTTGAGTTCGAGGATGACCTTGTACTGGTTGGTCTCGGTCTGGAATTCATTGATCTGGCGCTGACCGAATGCATCGTACAGCGCTTGGTCGATGTCGCTGGTGGTCAGGCCGAAACGCGACGCCGCCACTCGATCGATGCTGATGTGGGTCACGCTGCCACCCAGCTGCAGGTCGTTGGACAGGTCGCGAAAGGCCGGGTTGGCGCGCAGTCGCTCGGTCAGGCGCTCGGTCCACAGGTTCAGGCTCGGCCCGTCGTTGCTCTTGAGCACGTACTGGTACTGGCTGCGGCTCGGTCCGGCGCTCAGGTTGATGTCCTGTCCGGCGCGCAGGTAAAGCACCACGCCAGGCACCTGTGCGAGCTGGGGCCGCAAGCGGTCGATGAATGCGCTGGCCGACACGTCGCGTTCGCTCTGTTCCTTGAGGCCGATCCAGAATCGGCCGGTGGCGATGGTCTGGTTGCTGCCGGTTACGCCCACGGCGTGGGAATAGGCCCTCACCGCTGGATCTGCGCCGACGATACGGGCCAGCGCAAGGTGTTTTTCCTGCATGTCTTTGTAGGAAATGTCGGCGGCCGCTTCGGTCGTGCCGAGAACGAAGCCGGTGTCCTGCACCGGAAAAAAACCTTTCGGGATGAGCACGTAGCCCGCCACCGACAAGGCAACGGTCAAGCCGAACACGGCCAGGGTGATGCCCTGGTGAGCCAGTGCGCGGATCAGACCTTTGTCGTACCAGGCCAGCAGACGCTCACCGAAGCCCGCGCGGGCGGCGTGTGCGGGGCGGCGCATGAACAGCGCGCACAGTGTCGGTGCCAGGGTCAGGGAAACCACCACCGAAATGAGGATGGTGGAGGTTGCCGTCAGCGCGAATTCCTTGAACAGCCGCCCGACCACGCCGCCCATGAACAGCAGCGGAATGAATGCAGCAATCAGCGAAAAGCTGATCGAGACCACCGTGAAGCTGATCTCGCTGGCGCCCTTGATCGCCGCTTCACGCATGCCATCGCCGGCCTCCAGATGGCGATGGATGTTCTCCACCACCACGATTGCGTCGTCGACCACGAAACCGACACTGATGACGATGGCTACCAGGGTCAGGTTGTTCAGGCTGAAACCCATCAGGTACATGGCGGCGAACGTTGCGATCAGCGAAACGCCCAGCACACTGGAAACGATCAGCGTGGCCGACAGCTGGCGCAGGAATAGCACCATGACGGCCACCACCAACAGCACGGCGATCAGCAGCGTCAGTTCGACTTCGTGCAGTGATGCACGGATGGTTTGGGTGCGGTCATTGAGTACGGTGACATCCACGCTCGCCGGCAGCATCTCCTGCAGGCGTGGCATGGCTGCCAGTATGCGGTCGACCGTGTCGACGATGTTCGCACCAGGCTGGCGGAAAATCGTCAGGTTCAATCCTGGCTGGTCACCGGACCAGGATTGCACGTAGGCGTTCTCCGCACCCTTGATCACGGTCGCGACGTCCTTGAGTTGTACCGGTGCACCATCACGGTAGGCCACCACCAGCTGCGCGTACTCTTGGGCTTCGAAGAGCTGGTCGTTGGTGGCCAGTGTCGACACGCTGGTGTCACCGTACAAAGCGCCCTTGGCCAGGTTCAGGCTGGTCTGCTGGATAGCACCGCGCAGGTCGGCGAGCGTCAGTTGCAATGCGGCCAGGCGCTCTGGGGCAGCCTGGACACGGATCGCCGGGCGTTGCTGGCCGGTGATGTAGACCTGGCCAACGCCCTCGATCTGGCTCAATTGCCTGGCCAGCAGGGTTTCGGTGTAGTCGCTCAACACGTGAGTGGGCATTTGCGCCGAGCTGACGCTGAGGATCAGCACCGGGCTGTCACCCGGATTGACCTTGCGCCAGGTCGGCAGATTGGGCATGTCCTGCGGCAAGCGCCCGGCGGCCGTGTTGATCGCCGCCTGGACCTCTTGGGCGGCGGTGTCGATACTTTTGCTCAGGCTGAACTGCAGGATCAGGTTGGTCGAGCCCAGCGCGCTGCTGGAGGTCATCTGGGTCATGCCGGGAATGGCGCTGAACTGCACTTCCAGCGGCGTGGCCACCGAAGACGCCATGGTCTGCGGACTGGCGCCGGGCAGTTGCGCGTTGACCTGGATGGTCGGGAAGTCCGCTTCGGGCAGTGGCGCGATCGCCAGCCGAGTGAAAGCCAGGCCACCAAGCAACACCAGTGCCACGGTCAACAGGACGGTGGCGACCGGATGGTCGATGCACCAGGCGCTGATCGAGCGCCCGTTGCTCATCGCGGGGTCGCTGCGTTGTCTGCCGTTGGCTCGAGCACCTGTACGCGGGCTCCTGGCCTTAGCCGCGATTGCCCGTCGCTGACCAGCACGTCACCTGCGGCCACACCGTCTATCAAGCTTTGGGTCGAGGTCTGGTAGCGCACCTGCACCGGGACCTGCTCGACTTTGGCGTCCGTCACGCGGTACACGTAATGGCCTTCGATACCGCGCTGCACCACGGCCAACGGTACCACCAAGGCGTTGCGTTCGACGCCGACCTGCAAGCCGACACTGACCAGTTGGCCAGGCCACAGGGTATGTCGGCCGTTGTGAAACTCGGCCTTGGCGCGGATGGTCCCGGTGCTTGCGGCAATCTGATTGTCGAGCAGCGTCAGATGACCCTCGCCGACCAGCTTGCCTGTTTCGGTATCGCCATCAATGTAGGCGCGAACCACTGCCGGCTGCGGTCGATCAAGCAAGGACTGCAACGTCGCCAGTTCCTGCTGGGGAAGCGAGAATTCCACGGCGATGGGGTCGATCTGGGTCACCGTGAACAAGCCCTCGGCATCGCTGACACGCAGGAAGTTGCCCGGATCCACACGGCGGATACCAACCCGGCCGGTCACCGGAGAGTGAATCTGGGTGTAGGACAACTGCACCTGAGCGGCAGCGATGGCGGCCTGATTGCCTTGCAAGGTCGCAGTGAGCTGCTCGAACAGGGCCTGTTGTTCGTCGAGCAACTGACGCGAAATGCCGTTGTCGCGGCTCAGGTCCTTGTAGCGGCGCAGATTCACCCCTGCCACCTGCAGCTGCGCCTGGCTCTGACTGGCTTGCGCCCGCGCTTGGGCAAGGCTGGCGCGAATGGCACGATCGTCGATGCTGGCCAGCGCATCACCTTTGTTGACCCACTGGCCTTCCTTCACGGCTACCTGCGCCAGAATCCCATCGACCTGCGCACGCACCGTCACGCTGTGCAGGGAGAGCACCGAGCCGATACCGGTGAGATAACGCGGCACATCGGCCTGCACCACGCTGACCACGCGCACCGGGACGGGCAGTGCCGGCACAGACTTGTTCGCTGCAGTGCGATTGAGCAGCAGCCAGGCCGCGCCAGACACGACGACAAGCAGCAGGCCTGCCAGTAACAGCGGTCGGATGGCTATGCGCATGTGTATCGGACACCGGCAGGAGGAAGAGCTGGCAGTTTGACCTTAGTCGCGCCGCCTTGCCAAGCCCAAGCCCCTGGACGATGGGTCTTGGGCCGCCCATGCCTGCGGCGCAGTGCTGATTCAGAAGGGGAAAAATCGTTCAGCTACAGAGGAAATACGCCAACGGTGTCTATCGGGCTTTTCCTACAGGGTGCGCTGAATAGACCTATAGCGCCGCCCAGTTGATCACCAGAGACTTTCTTCCTTACAACAAGTCGATAAGTGAAGGAAGGCCAGTGATCGTTATGGACTGTGTGAAGTATGGCAAAGGATTGCTGCTGGCGAGTCTGATTCCCGTGATGCTGGCGTTGCTGTACGTCAGCACGCTGCCGGCGGCGATCAAATGCTGCGCGTTTCAATTCGCCCTCGCCCTGGGCATGCTGTTGCTGCTGTCGACGCGCGTGCCGTGGGTGAGGGCGCTGGTGGTCGTGTCGTTCATGCTCAAGTTCGCGGCCCTGGAGGCCCTCGACGAGAGAGCCGGCAACATGCCGTTCATCAGTATTCTCTACGCATTCATCCTGCTGTGACGCTACTTGCCCTGGACCGAGTCCCATTGGGTCACGAACGCCTTGCGGCTCTGTTTGTGGTACAGGCAAAGTTCTGCGCCAGGCTGGTTCTTCATGTGCGCCTGCGGATAGCGGCCTTGAACCAGCACTGCGGTGTAGCCTACGCGGTCTTCGAACTCGGCGGGAGCACTGGCCACTCGGGCCTGTTTCAGCGTGGTGGCTTTCAGGCAGGCACTGGCAACGCGCTTGTCGTGTTCCGCCCAGGCCTGGTCGGTCGACGCCACCGCATGGGTCGTGACGCTGCCAAGTGCAAGCAACAGGGTCAGGTAGGTTTTCATGGTCGTGTTTCCTGCGCCTTGTGAACAGACCGCCATTATGCCCAAGTGGCGTTCATCCGCGTACCTGGATGCACGGCCTGCGCCAGACCACGGCTGTTTCAGTGTGCCTGTTCCGCGACGAAACGCGCTGCCGTGATCAGGCAGCCGGTGAGTTCCGGAGAAGAAAACTTGGTCAACACCGCGTTGGCACCGGCCAGGCGCGCCTTCTCGCTGTTCATCGTACTGTCCAGCGAGGTGTGCAACAGGACGTAGAGATCCTTGAAGTCGGGTGTGTCGCGCAACGTGCGGGTCAGCGCATAGCCGTCCATTTCCGACATCTCGATATCCGACACCAGCACATTGATCTGCGCATCGGTGCCCTGCAGTTCCAGCAGGCAATCGATCGCCTCGCGGGCGCTGCGCGCGGTGCGGCATTCGATACCCAGGGTGCGCAGGGTAATGAGCGACTGCTGCAGCGCCACATGGCTGTCGTCCACGACCAGAATGTTGGCATTGGCCAGGCAGCGCGCGTCGGCGTCGCTCAAGCGCTGAGGGTCCCCTTGCAGCCGTGCCGGGGCGATACCGTGGATGACTTTCTCGATATCCAGCACCTGCACCAAGGCACCGTCCACCTGGGTAACGCCGGTGATGAACGATTTTGTCCCCGAGCCGTAGGGCGGCGGGCGGATATCGGTACTCAGGCAATGAACGATCCGGCTGACAGCCTGCACGTGCAGGCCTTGCTTGGAGCGGCTGACGTCGGTGACGATCAGGCAGCCGCCGGAAGGATCGAGCAAGGGCTGCTCACCGATCGCCCGGCTCAGGTCGATGACGGACAACGCCTGGCCACGCAAGGTTGCCACACCCTTGACGTGCGGGTGCGCTTCAGGGAGCCGGGTCAGGGCAGGGCAGGGGATGATCTCGCTGACCTTGAGCAGGTTGATGGCCATCAACTTGCCGCTGCGCAAGGTGAACAGCAACAGCGAAAGGGAATCTGCGCGGGCGTTCTGGGATGCCATGTGAACCTTCTTGATGGAACCGATGCAGGGCCACCAACAGCCGGCCCAACGAGTGCGTTGCCTATGTATCGACTCGACCTGCGCAGGCTTTAACGCGATCGTCGCCAGGCCGCGAGCAGGGTCTTAACGCCGCTTTAATCGCGAGAGCATTACTGTAGCCAGGTTCGCGGAAATCTCTGGTTACACCCTATTACCGGAGTTTTCCTACAGTCTTCCGCGCGAGTCAGCGTGTAGACTGGCGCCCATCGAAAACCCGCCCGTTTTGGCCTGTGAAGGGAAAGCTGCAATGAACGAAGTCAACTTGCGCCTCAACCGCGAACGCCGTTTCCTGGTGCTGCTGGGGGTGATCTGCCTGGCCCTGATCGGCGGCGCGCTGTACATGCAGATCGTGTTGGGCGAGGCGCCTTGTCCGCTGTGCATCCTGCAACGCTACGCCCTGTTGTTCATCGCCTTGTTTGCGTTCATCGGCGCGGCGATGCGTGGCCGTACCGGCGTGACCGTGTGCGAGGGGCTGGTGGTGCTCAGTGCGGTGGGTGGCATCGCGGCCGCCGGCCGCCATGCGTGGGTGCTGGCCAACCCAGCGGTCAGCTGCGGCATCGACACATTGCAACCCATCGTCGACGGCCTGCCTCTGGCCAACCTGATGCCCAGCGTGTTCCAGGTGCAGGGGTTCTGCTCCACGCCCTATCCACCGGTGCTGGGCTTGTCCCTCGCGCAATGGGCGCTGGTAGCTTTCGTGATGACGGCTATTCTTGTACCTCTGGGCATCTATCGCAATCGGACCCGCCGCTGAGTAGCCAGGGCACCTGCGCTGGTCATTATTCGTGCCGGAATCCGATTCCCTGTTCGAGGTGTCACGGCGCCAATGTGGCAACGTGCCGCCCTTGAATTTGCGAAGGCCTTGTAATACGGGCCTTTGCAAGGGTTTCCCAGGGTGCGACATCGTGTCGCAAGGCTTTGAAAGTGCGTCGGATTGTTGCATAATTTGGAAATACCTGTTGCCGGATTAGTCGTAGTCAATGGGTAATAGGCTCACTACAATCGCGGAAATTTCAGTAGGTCAGTGCCTCAAAAAGGGCAGGTCAGGTGCTCGCATGCACCAATGGCAGGCACTTTTCGTACCGTTGGCACTGCCTGGCTGAACCCTTGGGTGGTCCGTGCACTCAAGGGAAGGAGTCTGCAACCCTTCGGGTTGCGCACGTCATGACAGCTGCACCGCTCCAGACCGGTCTTGTCACCCCGCAGCAACTGCGAGCCTGGCATGTCCGTATTCAATCCCGATATAAATGCTGGCGCTTGGCAGGTCGAAGTGTTGGCTACCAAAACACAATTGCATTGAAGCAAGCTGCTCTAGAGGTCGTGAGATGAGTAAAAAGCGTTACCCCAGACTGTTTGGCATACTGCCCTTTTTAGGCATGCTTTTTCTCGGCGGGTGCAAGTGGACCCTGATCGACTCGAAAGGGCAGGTGGGCATCGACGAACGCAACCTGATCTACATCGCCACCGGGCTGATGCTGCTGGTGGTGATCCCGGTCATCGTCATGGCACTCGCGTTCGCCTGGAAGTACCGTGCCTCGAACAAGGAAGCGACCTACACGCCTGAATGGGCGCACTCCACCAAGATCGAACTGGTGGTATGGGGCATCCCGCTGCTGATCATCATCGCGCTGGGTTACGTGACCTATGTCTCGACTCATCACCTCGACCCTTACCGTCCGCTGGAATCCGAGCACAAGCCGGTCACCATCCAGGTCGTGGCGCTGGACTGGAAGTGGCTGTTCATCTATCCGGAGCAAGGCATCGCCACGGTCAACAAGATCGTCTTCCCGGCCAATGTACCGGTCAACTTCCGCATCACTTCCGACTCGGTCATGAACTCGTTCTTCATCCCGCAGCTGGGCGGCCAGATCTACGCGATGGCCGGCATGCAGACGCAGCTGCACCTGATCGCCAATGAAAACGGCGAGTTCGACGGCATTTCCGCGAACTACAGCGGTGCAGGTTTCACCGGCATGAAGTTCAAAGCAGTCGCTACGACCCAGGCCGATTTCGATGCGTGGGTCAGTGAAGTGAAGAGCGCTCCTAAGCAGCTCGATGCAGCTACCTACGAAGCGCTGGCCAAACCTAGCGAGAAAAACCCGGTCGAGCTGTATTCCTCGTACGTTCCGAACCTGTTCCAGACCATCATCGACAAGTATGAAGGGATGAATCCAGGCAAAGGCGTCAGCCACGAGGGGAAGCAGGCCTCGAACGAAGGGATGGACATGGGCAAGAATTCAGCTGCTGGGGCAGAGGAGTAAAAGATGTTCGGTAAACTTAGTCTGGAAGCGGTGCCCTTCCACGAGCCGATAGTGATGGTGACACTTGCCGTCGTTGCGTTGCTCGGGGCGGTGGTGTTCGGTCTGATCACCTATCACAAGAAGTGGACGTACCTGTGGACCGAGTGGTTCACGTCGGTCGACCACAAGAAAATCGGCGTCATGTACATCGCTGTTGCCCTGGTCATGCTGTTGCGGGGCTTTGCCGACGCCATCATGATGCGCTCGCAACAGGCAGTGGCCACTGCTGGCTCGACCGGCTTCCTGCCGCCCGAGCACTATGACCAGATCTTCACCGCTCACGGTGTGATCATGATCATCTTCATGGCCATGCCATTCATGATCGGTCTGATGAACATCGTCGTGCCGCTGCAGATCGGCGCACGCGACGTGGCCTTTCCGTTCCTGAACTCGGTCAGCTTCTGGCTGTTCGTGGTCGGCGCGCTGCTGGTCAACATCTCCCTGGGGGTCGGCGAGTTCGGCAAGACGGGTTGGGTCGCGTATCCACCGCTTGCGGGCATCCAATACAGTCCCGGAGTCGGTGTCGACTACTACATCTGGGCATTGCAGATATCCGGTCTGGGTACATTGCTGACGGGCGTCAACTTCATCGTCACCATTTTGAAGATGCGTGCGCCCGGCATGACCCTGATGAAAATGCCGGTGTTCACCTGGAACTGCCTGTGCACCGCTGTACTGATTGCTGCATCGTTCCCGATCCTCACCGCCGTACTGTTCATGCTGACGCTTGACCGTTATCTGGGCTTCCACTTCTTCACCAACGAGCTTGGTGGGAACCCGATGATGTACGTCAACCTGTTCTGGGCCTGGGGTCACCCCGAGGTGTACATCCTTATCCTGCCGGCATTCGGTGTGTTCTCGGAAGTCACTTCAACGTTCTGTCGCAAGCGCCTGTTCGGTTACGTGTCGCTGGTATGGGCAACCATCGCCATTACCGTGCTGTCGTTCATCGTCTGGCTGCACCACTTCTTCACCATGGGTTCGGGTGCCAACGTCAACGCCTTCTTCGGCATCATGACGATGGTGATCGCGATCCCGACAGGCGTGAAGATCTTCACCTGGCTGTTCACCATGTACCGCGGCCGCATCGAGTTCACCACTCCGATGCTGTGGACCATCGGCTTCATTGTGACCTTCAGCATCGGCGGCATGACCGGCGTTCTGCTGGCAGTGCCAGGTGCCGACTTCGTGTTGCACAACAGCCTGTTCCTGATCGCTCACTTCCACAACGTGATCATCGGCGGTGCGGTATTCGGTTACCTGGCCGGCTTCACCTTCTGGTTCCCGAAAGCCTTCGGCTTCAAGCTCAACGAGCGCCTGGGCAAGTATTCCTTCTGGTGCTGGTTGGTAGGTTTCTACCTGGCGTTCATGCCGCTGTACGTGCTGGGCTTCATGGGCATGACCCGTCGCCTGAACCACACCGACAACCCAGACTGGACGCCGTGGCTGTACGTGGCTTTCGTCGGCGCGCTGTTCGTGGCTGCCGGTATCGGCTTCATGCTGCTGCAACTCTATGTCTCGATCCGCGACCGTCATCTGAACCAGGACGTCTCGGGCGACCCATGGGATGGCCGTACCCTGGAGTGGTCGACTTCGTCGCCACCACCGTTCTACAACTTCGCCGAGCAACCAGTGGTTTCCGATCTGGACGCTTACTGGGGCATGAAGGAACGTGGTGAAGCCACTGCCAACGCTGCGGACTACAAGCAGATCCACATGCCGCGCAACACCGGTATGGGCGTGCTGATGTCGTTCTTCGGTCTGATCCTGGGTTTCGCTGCCATCTGGCACATCTGGTGGGCAGCTGCGATCGGTCTGGCCGGCATGGTCATCACCTTGATCGTGCGCAGCTATGACGATGACATCGACTACTACGTACCGGCTGAAGAAGTCGCTCGTATCGAAGGTGAACGCATGGCTCGCCTGGCAAACGCCGCACGAGTTGATTCTCGTCTGAACTCCACGGTGGAGAAGGCTTAAACAATGTCTAACGCAACCTTAAACGCGGAAGTGGCTCACGAGCACGAGCACGGTCACGACGATCATGATCATCACGATTCCGGGGGCATGACTGTCTTCGGTTTCTGGATCTACCTGATGACCGACTGCATCCTGTTCGCGTCGATCTTCGCCGCCTACGCAGTACTGGTTAACAACGTTGCCGGTGGCCCCTCGGGCCACGACATCTTCGAGCTGCCCTTCGTGGCAGCCGAAACCGCACTGCTGCTGTTCAGCTCCATTACCTATGGCTTCGCCATGCTGGCGCTGCACAGCAACGACAAGAGCGGTGTGATGAAGTGGCTGTTCGTCACTTTCCTGCTGGGCGCAGGCTTCATCGCGATGGAAATCTACGAGTTCCACAAGCTGATCGAAGAGGGCTTCGGCCCGCAGCGCAGCGGCTTCCTGACCGGGTTTTTCACCCTGGTCGGTACCCACGGCCTGCACGTGACCAGCGGCTTGATCTGGATGGCGGTGCTGATCGCCCAGGTCAAATCCAAAGGCCTGACCGCAACCAACAACACGCGCATGAGCTGCCTCAGCCTGTTCTGGCACTTCCTGGACGTGGTCTGGATCTGCGTGTTCACCGTCGTCTATCTGATGGGAGCTCTGTAAATGGCAAACCCTCATACCACTTCGGCCGGTAGCAGCCACGGTAGCTACAAGTCGTACATGATCGGTTTCGTGCTGTCGGTCATCCTGACCGCGATTCCGTTCGGCCTGGTGATGTTTCCGAGCATGTCCAAGGAAGCCACCCTGTGGATCGTGATGATCTTCGCGGTGATTCAGGTGCTGGTTCACCTGGTGTACTTCCTGCACCTGGACCGCACGTCCGAACAGCGCTGGAACGTGATTGCCTTCGTGTTCTCGGCGTTGATCATCGCGTTCCTGGTTGGCCTGTCGCTGTGGATCATGTTCAGCATCCATCACTTCATGATGGCGAAGTAAGGAACCCGGACATGTCCGTAAAGCACTTTATCCAAATCACCAAACCGGGGATCATTTTCGGTAACGTGCTTTCTGTGGCAGGTGGGTTCTTCCTGGCCTCTCAAGGTCATGTCGACATCGGGCTGTTCCTGGCCACGGTGATCGGTACATCGCTGGTCGTTGCATCGGGCTGTGCATTCAACAACTGCATCGACCGTGACATCGACGTGAAGATGGAGCGCACCAAGAATCGCGCGTTGGTTCAGGGGCAGATTTCGGTGAAGGTCGCACTGATCTTCGCCACGCTGCTGGGGGTTGCCGGGATGGTCATGCTGTACGCATTGGCCAACCCGCTGGCTGCCCTGTGTGGCTTGATCGGCTTCGTCATCTACGTGGGCTTCTACAGCCTCTATCTGAAGCGCAAGTCGGTGCACGGCACCCTGGTCGGCAGCCTGTCCGGTGCCATGCCTCCGGTGATCGGTTACGTCGCGGTGAGCAACAGCTTCGATCTGGCGGCATTGACGCTGCTGGTGATGTTCAGCCTGTGGCAGATGCCCCATTCGTACGCGATCGCGATCTTCCGCTTCAACGATTACCTGGCGGCTTCGATTCCGGTACTCCCGGTCAAGCGCGGTATCGTGGTGGCGAAGAAGCACATCCTGATCTACATCCTGGCTTTCCTCCTGGCGACGCTGATGTTGACCCTGGGTGGCTATGCCGGCATGAGCTACCTTGCCGTCGCCGCTGCCATGGGCATGTACTGGTTGTACATGGCCTGGACAGGCTACAAGGCGGTCGATGACAAGGTCTGGGCGCGCAAGCTGTTCGTGTTCTCGATCTTCACCATCACCGCCCTGAGCGTGATGATGTCCCTGGATTTCAAGGTGCCGGGCGAGCTGTTGCTGACCTACGCGCATTGATCCTGCTGCAGCGATAAAAACGCCCCGGACCGAACAGTTCCGGGGCGTTTTTGTTTGGGTCAAGGATGGGTCCGTGGTGCGGCCGTCTGCCTGCGAAAGCCGCGCCGCATATTGCGCTTTACATCTCCACCCCGGCCCCTTTATCTTTCGGACTGGCCACCGCAGTGGCCAACGTCGCTCGGACGGTTCCGGGCGCTTACGTATCCGAGGAAGTCATGGCCGAACCTGTTCGCCCGCGCCGCTTTGCGCGCATCGATCGTCTCCCCCCCTATGTGTTCAATATCACCGCCGAGTTGAAGATGGCTGCGCGTCGGCGCGGCGAAGACATCATCGACCTGAGCATGGGCAATCCCGACGGCGCCACGCCACCCCATATCGTCGACAAGCTGGTGACCGTTGCCCAGCGCGAAGACACTCATGGCTACTCCACCTCCCGCGGTATCCCGCGGCTGCGCCGGGCCATTTCGCGCTGGTACAAGGACCGCTATGAGGTCGATATCGACCCTGAAGACGAAGCCATCGTTACCATTGGCTCGAAAGAGGGCCTGGCGCACCTGATGCTGGCCACGCTCGATCAGGGTGATACCGTACTGGTGCCCAACCCCAGCTACCCGATTCATATCTACGGTGCGGTGATCGCCGGCGCCCAGGTGCGCTCGGTGCCGCTGGTGCCGGGTGTGGACTTCTTCAACGAGCTGGAGCGGGCGATCCGCGAATCCATTCCCAAGCCGAAGATGATGATCCTGGGCTTCCCCTCCAACCCGACCGCACAGTGTGTGGAGCTGGATTTCTTCGAGCGGGTGGTGGCCCTTGCCAAGCGCTACGACGTGTTGGTGGTGCACGACCTGGCCTATGCCGATATCGTCTATGACGGCTGGAAAGCGCCGTCGATCATGCAGGTGCCTGGCGCCAAGGACATCGCCGTCGAATTCTTCACCCTGTCCAAGAGCTACAACATGGCTGGCTGGCGGATAGGCTTCATGGTCGGCAATCCCGAGCTGGTCAATGCTTTGGCACGCATCAAGAGCTATCACGATTACGGCACGTTCACCCCGTTGCAGGTCGCAGCCATCGCCGCGCTCGAAGGTGATCAGCAGTGTGTGAAGGACATCGCCGAGCAGTACCGTCAACGCCGCAACGTGCTGGTCAAAGGCTTGCACGAACTGGGCTGGATGGTCGAGAACCCCAAGGCGTCGATGTATGTCTGGGCCAAGATTCCCGAGGCCTACGCGCACATGGGCTCGCTCGAGTTCGCCAAGAAGCTGCTGGCCGAAGCCCGGGTCTGTGTCTCGCCCGGCATCGGCTTCGGTGACTATGGCGATGACCACGTACGCTTTGCGCTGATCGAAAACCAGGATCGCATTAGGCAGGCCGTGCGTGGCATTCGCCAGATGTTCCGGGCCGACAAGGGCTGAGGTTCTAGCCTGGCGTGTCGTGCCATTCATACTGCATCTGGCGGGCGGTGATACGCGCCGCATCGGCACCGAGCAGGCGTGCCACCAGGTGCAGACTCATGTCGATGCCGGCGGAAATCCCGGCACTGGTGACCACGCTGCCAGCGTCGACATAGGGCACATTTTCCCGCACATCGAGGTCCGGGTAGCTGTCGCGCAGCTCCTGGATGTCGGCCCAATGGGTGGTGACGCTCTGCCCCTCCAGCAACCCCGCCTTGGCCAGGATCAATGCACCACTGCACACCGAAGTGAGCAGCCCCGTCGTCGCTGCCATCCGACGTAGCCACGCGAGCGTGTTCGGGTCGTTGACAGGTTGGTCGATCACGCCCCCCGGCACGATCAGCACATCACAGTGCAGGTCTTCATCGAACTGGGCGTCGGGCTGCACCCGCAGTTCGTAGCGGGCGGTGAGCAGCTCGCGACTGGCCGCGACCGTGCTGACCACGAATGGCGCATGCACACTCAGGTCGTCGCGCAGCGCAACGCGGGTGGCAACGCTGAACACTTCGTAGGGCCCGGCGAAGTCGAGAATCTCGATACCGGGGTAGAGCAGGATGACGACTTGCAAAGGGCGGTCGAAAATCTGCAGTTCGGGGGGCAAGGCCTTGGACATACGGTTACTCCAGTCTGGAGCACGCATCATCGAGCCGAACGGTAAAAGGGTAAATGACAGTTACCCCACAGATCCTGCCAAAGTCTCGTTATTCATTTCATTGCTGGTTGGCGCGAAGAGAGCTGAAATTGTTTCTCTACGTTGCAATTGCCGAACATCCCCTTTTTAAATGGCAACCTGATCCTGGCTTTTGGCCGATTGCGCGTAAACTGATCATTCTTCGCGAGGCGGTCGACCATCACCGCACTCGTCCGCTGTGCCTCTGGCCAGTCACCGGCCAGGCTTCATCTTCACTTTCAGGATCATATCGTCATGACCAAACGGCTCACCAGCGCACTGCTGGCTTGTGTATTGCTCGGCTCCAGCGCCGCCCACGCAAAGAAGGCGCCACCACCGGTGCAGTTGTCCCTGCTCGGGTCCGGCGGCGTTGTCAGTGCCATGCAGACCATCGTCGTCGAATACGAAAAAGCCACCGGCATCAAGGTTACCGTATTGCCTTCGCCTGCCATCGGCGACAATCCGATGGCCATCTCCAGCCGGCTGGAGCGCGGTGAGCGAGCCGATCTGGTGCTCACCGAAGACGCCGCGTTGAATAAACTCATTCAATTGGGTGAAGTGCAGCGCGAACCCCGCGTGGATGTCGGCAAGTCTTTCATTGCCATGGCCGTACGCCAGGGCGAGGCAAAGCCAGACATCGGCAGTGTCGACGCCTTCCGCAAGACCCTGCTCGACGCCCGCTCTCTGGCCTACTCCAACAGCACCAGCGGTTTGTACTTGTCGCACCTGCTGTTTCCGCGCATGAAACTGGCCGAACAGCTTCGCGACAAAAGCAGCCTGGTGGACAGCGAACCCGTGGGGGCCGTGGTCGCTCGAGGCGATGTGCAGCTGGGTTTCCAGCAGTTGAGCGAGCTCAAGGCAGTACCGGGTATCGACATCGTCGGCTTGATTCCCGATGCGGTGCAGAAGATGACCCTGTATTCAGGTGGTGTCACGCGTACCAGCGCTCACCCTGAAGAGGCCGCCGCATTGCTGCAGTACCTGAGCACACCGGCAGCCCGTCTCGCCATTCAGGAAAGCGGGCTTACGCCAGTGCATTGAGCCCGCTGGGCGCTAGGAGGGGTCTAGAGAATCTTCACGGTATGAAAAGCCACGGTGTCATAGGGCACCGTTATCTCCTGCTTGTCCTTGAGCTGGGGATGGGTGGCAATGATCTCGCGGACTTTCTGGAAAATCGGCTCCTGCTGTTCAGGGGAGAGGGTAGAGATGAAGCTGATGGAGCGCACCCGGTTGAGAATCACGTCTTCCGGCGTGCCGGTGTGCGAATGGGTAAAGTGCTTTTCCACCAGCGGATGGGCGAAGCCCTTGTGCGGGAACATTTCGCGCCACTGTTGGGTGTAGAACCGCGGGCTGTCACCGGCCACCGCGCTGACCACGTCAGCCACCTGACGCACCCAGTCCTCGCGGGTATCGCGCAGGTTCCAGATCATTCCCAGGCGTCCGCCGCGCTTGAGCACCCGGTGGATTTCCTTCATGGCCTCGGGTTTGGCGAACCAGTGGAACGAATGCGCGCAGATCACCGCATCCACTGATTCGTTTTTCAACGGGATCTCTTCAGCGGCACCCTCGAGTATTTTCACGTAGGGCTTGTCGCCCCAGTTGAGTTCCAGCTTCTCGCGCATGGCCGCAACCGGTTCCACCGCGAATACCTCGGCGCCGATGTCGACCAGCCGCGGAATGAACTTGCCAGTGCCCGAGCCCAGGTCGAGCACCGTTGTATGGGGTGGGTCCCATTTGCTGTGCGGCTTGATCTGCATGATCTCGCGCAGCCAGTTGTCGAGTTCCCTGGGGTAGTCCGGGCGCCCCTTGTCGAATGAGCTGGCACCCTGCAGATAGCCTTTCACGGCCGTGGTTGGAAGGAAAGTCAGAAGTCTTTCGGTCAAGCTCTTGATGTTCTTGGAGCCACTGCCTTCGTCGAAATTGCTCATGTTCGCCCTCGCACGCTTGCTAGCGCGGTTGTTGTCGCCAGGCTGATTGCACAGCGCAACGCCCAACCAGCCGCGGTGGGCGTTATCAGACAAAGCGTAGCCCAAGGTCGTTGAGGTCACCTTTAATTCGTGCAGGGCGGGGTGAAACCGGATCAGCGTCCGTTGGAAATTTGCCCTGGTGTGTGCGGTGCACTGGGTCAAACCGGCTGCAGCTTCTTCTCGAACACCACCACGCTATCCAGATCACGCAGTTGCACGGTCATTTCTCCGCTCTGGCCCTCGATCTGTACTTCACCGAAAAACTGGAAACCGGCGAACGGTGAGGTGTTCTGGGCCGGCGGCGCTTTCTGGAACACTACCTGTGGGCCAAAGGTGGCATCCAGCGGGTTAGGGCCGAAGCTGCCGGCGTTCAGTGGCCCGGCGACGAATTCCCAGAACGGTTCGAAGTCCTGGAAGGCGGCGCGGTCGGGGTGGTAGTGATGCGCTGCGCAGTAGTGCACGTCGGCGGTCAGCCAGACCGTATTGACAATTTTTTGCTGGCGCACGAAGCCGAGCAGCTCGGCGATCTCCAGCTCGCGCCCCTTGGCGGCGCCATCATCGCCATTGGCGATCGCCTCCCAGCGCCCGACCCCCGGGCTCATTTCTCCATCCGGGACACCCAAGCCGATGGGCATATCGGCGGCAATGATTTTCCATTGAGCCTGCGACCCTTTGAGTCCGGACTTCAGCCAGTCCAGTTGCGCCTGTCCGAGAAACGCCGTGCGGGCTTCGGGCCTGGCCGCCAGGTTGTCGTCGTTGCCACTGCGGTAGCTGCGCATGTCTAAGACGAAGATGTCCAGCATCGGCCCATAGCTGAGCTTGCGGTAGATACGCCCGCCGTTGTCGGCGCGCTGCAGGCGCATGGGCGCGTACTCGAGCCAAGCCTGACGTGCGTTGCCGACCAGATGGCGAATGTCGCGGTTCTGGTAGCGCGCGTCGAGTTGCTTGCTGGGCGACCAGTTGTTGGTCACCTCGTGGTCGTCCCACTGCCAGATCTGCGGCACCTCGGCATTGAAGCGCCGCACGTTTTCATCCATCAGGTTGTAGCGGTAGTTGCCGCGGTACTCGTCCAGAGTTTCCGCCACCTTGCTCTTGGCTTCGGTGGTGATGTTGCGCCATACGCGGCCATTCTCGGTGGTCACCGTGGCCGGCACTGGCCCATCGGCGTAGATGGTGTCGCCGCTGTGGATGAAGAAATCCGGCAGGCGCAGGCGCATGGCTTCATAGATGCGCATACCGCCGATATCGGGGTTGATGCCGAAACCCTGGCCCACGGTGTCGCCGCTCCACACGAAGCGGATGTCGCGACGCTGCGAAGGCTCACTGCGCAGATGGCCGAACCACGGTTCGCTGCTGACGCCGGTCTGCGCGTCTTCGAACTGCACGCGATAGAAGATCGCCTGGTCCACCGGCAGGCCGCTGAGTTCGACCCGCGCGGTGAAATCGCTGCCCGCGTCGGCCAGTGGCGATACCAGGCGGCGCGGGTTGGTGAACATGCTGCGCGTATCCCATTCCACCACCATGCGTGCCGGGCGGTCGCAGCGGCTCCAGACCATGGCCCTGTCGCCCATCAGGTCGCCGGACTGCACGCCGTCAGTCAGTTGTGGCCGGTCCTTGACCGAGGCAATCACCGCTGGCGCCAGCCCAGGCAACAGAAAGCCAGCCCCCACGGCTTGGACGAGGCGACGGCGCTTGAGATCGAACATGGTCATGGCATAGCCCTTGGAAAGTGAAAGGGCTATGTAAACGTGGGGATGTGACAGGTGCGTGTCAGCCAGGCACGATAACCTCGTTCGCCGAAGTTGCCTGCAGCGTACGCAGCCCTGTGAGCACGGCGGTCAGCATTAACAGCCCGGCACCGATGGCAACGGCGAATCCGGCGCGAGTACCGAAGTGGTCGATGACCATACCGGCGACTGCCCCACCCATCGCGATGCCGACACTGACCCCTGTACTCAGCCAGGTCAGCCCTTCGGTGATCTTGCCGGGCGGCAGGATTTTCGTGCCGATGTTCATTACCACGATCAGCGTCGGTGCGAACGACATGCCGGTGATGAACAGCAATCCGGTGAGCCAGTACACGTTGGGCGCGAAGATCGGCAACGTCGTTGCCACGGCTGTGAAGACCGCGCCGATCAGCAGCTGAGTTTCGTACGCCAGCCCACTTCTCACTGTCCCGAACGTGATCCCGGCAACCATCGACCCTGCAGCGAATCCCGCGAGGATAAAGCTGGCGGCTGCTGGCCAGCCTTGTTCCTTGGCAAAAGCCACTACCGCCACATCGACCGAACCGCCGAGCAACCCCAGCGCCAGCATCGCCACCACGATGATCCGCAAGGCAGGAATGCGCAGCGGGGAAGTGGAGGGACCCTTGACCGCCGGCACCGGCGGCGGCTCGGTTTCATGCTGGCGCAGAAAGGCAACCACGCCCACGGCCAACAACACGGCGGCCACCAGCGGGCCAGCTTGTGGAAACAGACCGCTGCTCAAGGCGATGGACAACGGTGGACCGACGATGAAGGTGAACTCCACCAGCACTGTATCCAGGGAGTACGCGGCGTGCAGTTGTGGTTTTCCGCGAAACAGGTAGGCCCAGCGTGCGCGGATCATTGCTCCGAAACTGGGGAGCACCCCCGCGAGGGCGGCCAGCACGAACAACACCGGCAGCGGCGCATGCCAATGCACGGCGCCAATCAGGGCCAGGAGCATGCCGATACTGAACGCCGCGACGGGCGCCAGCACCCTGCGCTGGCCGCGCTGATCGACCAGCTTTGAAATCATCGGCCCGAGCACGGCGCTGGTCAGGGTAAAAGTACCCGCCACCGCACCTGCGACCCAATAGCGCCCGGTTTCATGCACCAGCATGGTGATGAGCCCCAGCCCGATCATGGTCTGCGGAAGGCGGGCCATGGAACCCGCCAGTAACAGAGCCACAACGCCCGGGGTTGCGAAGAATGTACGGTAGGCATTGCTCATGTGAAGGGCGGAACTCCTTGTTCGCGGGGGTGAATCGGGCAGGCAGCTATAGAGCCAGTTGATCGGCCTTGATGCCAAATGCTGCGGCAATCTTCTCACGAGTGAGCTTGCGTGGCTTGGCGGAGGTTTCCTGCTGAGCATAAGCCGACTGGGTGATTCCAAGGCGTTGAGAAACTTCCTCCTGAGTTAGATCCAGGTACTCACGCCACGCTTTGATCGCGGATGCACCATCAACCATACGACTCACGACTTCGTGAGGAATCAGGCCGTTGCTCGCGTTGTGTTGCGCTACGTATTGGGCGTAGGGAATGACCACAAAGGCTGGCTTCCCGTCCGGGCCATTGATGACCTGAATTTCAGTAGGTGTGTTCATCGCGCTTCTTGACCTCTTGAATGCTGACAATCTCGATGGCACCGTCCCAGTCGAACAGGATGCGATAATTGCCAGCGCGCAAACGGTAGCCGTAACCATGTGAAGTCAGCGCTTTCACATTTGTAACCTGTGGCATATTGGCGAGAAGTCCTGCTGCATCGCGAACCTGTTGCTGGTGCCAATGCTGAAGTTTCATGAGCTGTTTCACTGCTTTACGAGACCATCCAACCGAATTGACAGGCATTCTATAAGTCTTTTATAAGTAATATCCATGGATTTACTTATCAGGGACTTGTCCGCAACCTTCGCGTTGTGGGCGCATGTGTAGACCGATGAGAATCATATCGGTCGCTCCAGAAACAGAAGTCGTGCTGCCAGTGCTGTCATCACGCTCGCAAAGCCATAATTGGCCCAGCGCCGAGGCATGCTGTTCAACCGTCCGCGCAGCGTTCCGGCGCACAGTGCCAGCACACTGTGAAACACCAGGGAGATCAGCATAAGCAGCACACCCAGCATGACCAGTTGAACCGTCACACTGGCGTTGCCGACAGTGACGAATTGCGGCAGAAACACCATGAAGAACAGCAGGCCTTTGGGATTCAGCAGGCTGTTGAGCGTGGCGCGAACGAAAATCTTGCGGATCGAACCCAGGGGGCGGGGTGCAGCGCTTTCGCCAGTCGGCGCCGTCAGCGCTTGCCAAGCCAGCCACAACAGATAGCACGCACCGGCCAGCCGTAACAAGTCGAAGGCAGGCGCCCAACTCATGACGACAGCGCCCATGCCGGCGCTGACCAACAGCGTCAGCAGCAAGTCTGCCAGCGAAATCCCCAACGCCGCCGCTACCCCGGCCCGCCAGCCGTGGGCCAGCGCGTGGCTGGTGACGAAGGCCATGTTCGGTCCGGGAACGACCAACAGGAGCATCGCGGCGATAACGAACAGGTAGAGGTTGGCTGCATCCGGCATGACGAACGCTCCTGTGGATTGAGTTCACAGGGTAGGCGCATCGAGCGAGCGGCGGGAGGTACAGTTCAAGAGAAGGTGGGGGCAACAATGGTCGGGGCGGAGCCTGTCGGGCGATGGATGGGCGCGTAAGTGGCAGCGATTGGGCTGGCGCCTTCGCGGCCACTGGTCGCTCCTACAAAGGGAGTCGGAGAAATCGCAGACGAAAAAAAAGACCTTCGTGAAGGTCTTTTTTCTGATTTGGTGCCCCGAGGGAGACTCGAACTCCCACTCCTTTCGAAAACGGATTTTGAATCCGCCGCGTCTACCAATTCCGCCATCAGGGCTTACAGGCGGCGAAGTATAGAGATGGCGCGACCACCGGTCAATCAGCTTTCATGGTCAATTTTGCAGATTTTTGCTAGAATTTTCAGCCCTATACAGCCGAACCCTATCATGCGCGTCGCCGATTTCTCTTTCGAGCTTCCTGATTCCCTGATCGCTCGCCATCCGTTGGCAGAGCGCCATGGCAGCCGCCTGTTGGTCCTCGATGGGCCGTCCGGTGCGCTGGATCATCGTCAATTCACCGATCTACCCGGTTTTCTCAGGCCAGGCGACCTGATGGTGTTCAACAATACCCGAGTGATTCCGGCGCGGGTGTTTGGCCAGAAGGCGTCGGGGGGCAAGCTGGAGATTCTGGTCGAGCGCGTGCTGGACAGCCATCGCGTGCTGGCCCACGTGCGTTCCAGCAAGTCGCCCAAGCCGGGTTCGAAGATCTTGATCGACGGCGGCGGTGAGGCCGAAATGGTCGCGCGGCACGATGCGCTGTTCGAGCTGCGCTTCAATGAAGAAGTACTGCTTCTGCTCGATCGGGTGGGGCACATGCCATTGCCGCCTTATATCGACCGTCCCGACGACAGCGCCGACCGCGAGCGCTATCAGACCGTGTACGCCGAGAAGGCCGGCGCGGTGGCGGCGCCGACGGCGGGGCTGCATTTCGACAAGGCGCTGCTGGCGCAGATCGAGGCGATGGGGGTCCAGACCGCGTTCGTGACGCTGCATGTCGGTGCCGGCACCTTCCAGCCGGTGCGGGTCGAGAAGCTCGAAGACCACCACATGCATAAAGAGTGGCTGGAGGTCAGCCAGGACGTGGTCGATGCGGTGCAGGCGTGCAAGGCCCGCCGTGGTCGAGTGGTGGCGGTAGGCACCACCAGTGTGCGCTCGCTGGAAAGCGCGGCGCGTGACGGCGTATTGAAGCCGTTCAGTGGCGATACCGACATCTTCATCTTTCCTGGGCGGCCGTTCCATGTGGTCGATGCCCTGGTCACCAATTTCCATTTGCCGGAGTCCACGCTGTTGATGCTGGTCTCGGCGTTCGCGGGTTATCCCGAAGCCATGGCGGCCTATGCGGCGGCGGTGGCCAACGAGTACCGCTTCTTCAGTTACGGTGATGCCATGTTCATCACCCGCAATCCGGCGCCTCGCGGTCCCAGCGAAGCCGCGCCAGGGGATCAAGCATGAGTCGCACCTGTCGTATGTCGTTCGAACTGCTGGCAACCGATGGCAAGGCCCGTCGTGGCCGCCTGACTTTCCCGCGTGGCGTGGTGGAAACCCCGGCGTTCATGCCGGTGGGCACCTATGGCACCGTCAAGGGCATGTTGCCGCGCGACATCGAGGCGATCGGTGCGCAAATGATTCTGGGCAACACCTTCCACCTGTGGTTGCGCCCGGGCACTGCGGTGATCAAGGCGCATGGCGACCTGCACGATTTCATGCAGTGGAAAGGGCCGATCCTGACCGACTCCGGTGGGTTCCAGGTGTTCAGCCTGGGCGCCATGCGCAAGATCAAGGAGGAGGGCGTTTATTTTGCGTCCCCCGTCGACGGTTCCAAGGTGTTCATGGGCCCGGAAGAGTCGATGCAGGTCCAGCGCGACCTGGGCTCGGACGTGGTGATGATTTTCGACGAGTGCACGCCTTATCCAGCCGATGAGCACACCGCGCGTACTTCCATGGAGTTGTCGCTGCGCTGGGCGCAACGCTCCAAGGACGCACATGGCGAGAGCACCGCGGCGCTGTTCGGCATCGTTCAGGGCGGCATGCACGAGAACCTGCGCATGCGTTCGCTCGAAGGCCTGGACAAGATCGGTTTCGATGGCCTGGCCATCGGCGGCCTGTCCGTGGGCGAGCCCAAGCATGAAATGATCAAGGTGCTCGACTACCTGCCGGGCCTGATGCCGGCTGACAAACCTCGTTACCTTATGGGGGTAGGCAAACCCGAAGACTTGGTCGAGGGTGTGCGCCGCGGCGTCGACATGTTCGACTGCGTGATGCCGACGCGCAATGCGCGCAACGGGCATCTGTTCATCGACACGGGCGTGCTGAAGATCCGCAATGCGTTTCATCGCCACGATGATTCGCCGCTGGACCCTACCTGCGATTGCTATACCTGCCGCAACTTCTCGCGCGCTTATCTGCATCACTTGGACAAGTGTGGCGAAATGCTCGGTAGCATGTTGAATACCATCCACAATTTGCGTCATTACCAGCTGCTGATGGCTGGTTTGCGCGAGGCTATTCAACAGGGTACATTGGCCGCCTTTGTCGATGCCTTCTATGCCAAGCGCGGGCTGCCCGTGCCGCCCTTGGACTGACCGTTTTATAAAGACTTTAAGTCAATAACTTCTAAGTAACTGGAGCGTTGAATGAGCTTTTTGATCCCCGCCGCTTTCGCGGACGCCGCTGCACCGGCTGCTGGCCCTGCCGGCTCTGGCTTCGAGTGGATTTTCCTGGTCGGTTTCCTGGTCATCTTCTACATGATGATCTGGCGTCCGCAGGCCAAGCGTGCCAAGGAACAGAAAAACCTGCTGGGCAACCTGCAGAAAGGTGACGAAGTGGTCACCAGTGGCGGCATCGCCGGCAAGATCAACAAGGTCACCGACGATTTCGTGGTCATCGAAGTGTCCGACACCGTCGAGCTGAAAATCCAGAAGGGCGCCATCGCCGCGACCCTGCCCAAAGGCACGCTCAAAGCGATCTAAGCTGCAGACTTTTACCCATGTCGGGGCGCGCAAGGCGCCCCGCGTCTTGAACGGGCGGCGTGATGCTGAACAAATACCCTCTGTGGAAATATGTACTGATCCTGGCGGTGCTGGCGATCGGTTTTATCTATTCCGCACCTAATCTCTATCCTGATGATGCGGCCATCCAGGTCAGCGGCGCGAGCACTTCGCTGCAGGTCAATCAGGCGGATCTGGATCGCGTCGGCACGGCACTCACTGCCGCCGGCATCCAGGTCAAATCCGCAACCCTGGCCGAAAACGGCAAGGGCGGTCTGCTGCGCCTGACCAAGGCCGAAGACCAGTTGCCGGCCAAGGATGTCGTGCGCAAGGCGCTGGGCGATGACTACGTGGTGGCCCTGAACCTGGCCCCGACCACGCCGCCGTGGTTGCGCAGCCTGGGTGCGAGCCCAATGAAGCTGGGCCTCGACCTGTCCGGTGGCGTGCACTTCCTGCTCGAAGTCGACATGGACAAGGCGCTCGACGCCCGCATGAAAGTCTACGAAGGCGAAGTCAAGACTCTGCTGCGCAAGGAGCGCGTGCGTTACCGCAGCCTGCCGCAGCAGGATGGCGCCATTCAGCTGGGCTTCAGCGACACTGCTACCCGCGACCAGGCACAAGCCCTGATCCGCAAGAGTTTCACCGATTTCGACCTGACTGCCAGCGAGCGCAGCGAGTTGTCGGTGCTGCGCCTGGCCATGACCCAGGCCAAGGTCGCGGAAATTCGCGAATACTCCATCAAGCAGAACCTGACCACGGTGCGTAACCGGGTCAACGAGCTGGGTGTGGCCGAGCCGCTGGTCCAGCGCCAGGGTGCCAACCGCATCGTGGTCGAGCTGCCGGGCGTGCAGGACACTGCCGAAGCCAAGCGTATCCTCGGCAAGACCGCCAACCTCGAGTTCCGCCTCGGTGCCGGTCCGGATGATTCCAAGGCCACTACCGAGACCTTCGAGTTCCGCGAGGGCAACCGCGCTCCCGCGGCAGTCGAGCGTGGCCTGATCATCACCGGTGACCAGGTGACCGATGCCCAGGCCAGCTTCGACGAACACGGCCAGCCACAGGTGAACATCAAGCTCGATGGCCACGGCGGCGACCTCATGAGCCGCGCCACGCGCAGCAACGTTGGCCGCAGCATGGCGGTGATCTTCATCGAGCAACGCCCGACCACGCGCTACGTCAAGCAGACGGTCAATGGCGTCGAGAAGGACGTTGCGGTTCAGACCTTCACCGAAGAGAAGAAGATCATCAGCCTGGCGACCATCCAGTCGCCGCTGGGCAGCCAGTTCCGCATCACCGGCCTCAATGGCCAGGGTGAGTCATCCGAACTGGCGCTGCTGTTGCGTGCCGGTGGTCTGGCTGCACCGATGTACTTCGCCGAAGAACGTACCATTGGCCCAAGCCTGGGCGCCGACAACATCACCAAGGGTGTCGATGCATCGCTGTGGGGCATGCTGTTCGTCTCGCTGTTCATCATCGCCATCTACCGCTTCTTCGGCGTGATCGCCACCGTGGCACTGGCCTTGAACATGGTCATGCTGCTGGCGCTGATGTCGTTGCTGGGGGCAACCCTGACGCTGCCGGGCATTGCCGGTATCGTGCTGACGATGGGCATGGCGGTGGACGCCAACGTGCTGATCTTCTCGCGCATACGCGAGGAAATCGCCAATGGCATGAGCGTCCAGCGCGCCATTCACGAAGGTTTCGACCGCGCGTACACCGCGATCATCGACGCCAACCTGACGACGCTGCTGGTCGGCGGCATTCTCTTCGCCATGGGCACCGGCCCGGTCAAGGGCTTCGCCGTCACCATGTCCCTCGGGATCTTTACCTCGATGTTCACGGCCATCATGGTGACCCGCGCAATGGTCAACCTGATCTACGGCGGTCGGGACTTCAAGAAGTTGTGGATTTAAGGGGCTGCCATGTTACGTACCATCAACTTCATGGGCGTTCGCAATATTGCGTTCGCCATCACCGTGCTCCTTACCGTGCTGGCGTTGTTCAGCATGTTTCACAAGGGCATGAACTACGGGCTGGACTTCACCGGCGGTACGCTCATCGAGCTGACCTACGAAAAGCCGGCCGACCTGGGCCTGGTGCGTGAAGAACTGGTGAAAGCCGGTTATCACGATGCCGTGGTGCAGAACTTCGGTGCGACCACCGACCTGCTGGTGCGCATGCCGGGTGAAGACCCGCAACTGGGCAACCAGGTCGCGGCGGCGCTGCAGACGGTCGGTGGCGACAACCCGGCCACGGTCAAGCGCGTCGAGTTCGTCGGCCCGCAGGTGGGCGAAGAACTGCGCGACCAGGGCGGCCTCGGCATGCTGCTGGCGCTTGGCGGCGTACTCGTCTACCTGGCGTTCCGTTTCCAGTGGAAATTCGCGGTCGGCGCCATCCTGTCGCTGATTCACGACGTGATCGTCACCGTGGGCCTGTTGTCGTTCTTCCAGATCACCTTCGACCTGACGGTGCTGGCGGCGGTACTGGCCATCATCGGCTACTCGCTCAACGACACCATCGTGGTATTCGACCGGGTTCGCGAGAACTTCCGGGTGATGCGCAAGGCGTCCTTGATCGAAAACATCAACGTGTCCACCACCCAGACGCTGCTGCGAACCGTGGCGACCTCGGTGTCGACCTTGCTGGCCATCGCTGCCCTGATGTTCTTCGGTGGCGACAACCTGTGGGGCTTCTCGCTGGCGCTGTTCATCGGCGTGATGGCCGGTACCTACTCGTCGATCTACATCGCCAACGTGGTACTGATCTGGCTGAACCTGAGCAGCGAGGATCTGATTCCTCCAGTGGCCAAGGACCAGGTCGACGACCGTCCATAACACGTTCGGCTGTCCCTGCGGCAAGGCCCGAAAGGCGCGAGTATTGAACTCGCGCCTTTTTTTATGCTCCAAGGCATGGAAGCGTGGCTTCGTGCCATGATTGTAGTCAGGAGGTTCAAAGTGAATAAATCGTTGCTGATTGGTGCAGTGCTCGGTGCAGTCGGTGTTACCGCCGGAGGCGCCGTTGCAACCTACAGCCTCGTGAACAAGGGCCCCGAGTACGCTGACGTATTGGCCGCAGAGCCGATCAAACAGCAGATCAAGACGCCTCGCGAAGTGTGCAAGGACGTCACCGTGACTCGGCAGAAGGCGGTTCAGGACCAGCATCAGATCGTTGGCAGCGTCCTTGGTGCAGTAGCAGGTGGTTTGCTCGGCAACCAGGTCGGCGGTGGCAACGGCAAGAAGATCGCGACCGTGGCCGGTGCCGTTGGCGGTGGTTATGCGGGCAACAAGGTGCAGGAAGGCATGCAAGGCCGTGATACCTACACCACGACTCAGACGCGCTGCAACACCGTCAACGACATCAGCGACAAGGTCGTCGGCTACAACGTGAAGTACCGGCTCGACGGCAAGGTTGGCCAGGTGCGCATGGATCGTGATCCCGGTTCGCAGATCCCTGTGAACAAGCAGGGTCAGTTGATCCTGAGCGAAAATCAGGCTGGGCAGTAAGCCTCTCGTTCTGCCTGGATTGCAGACGCCGCCGCCCCGGGCGGCGTCAGCTCCACACTCGAACAGTACTCCATGAACAGCCGGGTCGCCCGACTCGGCTGGTTGTTGCGCAGGTGCGCCATCACCAAGGTCGAGGCAGGCATGTCGTCTTCGATCTCCAGGTGAGCCAGCAGCTTGCCGTCGTATGTCATTTGCGTACACGGCCGCGTCACCAGCACTGAAAACCCCAGACCTTGCCCTACCATGCAGCGCACCATTTCAATGGAAGGGGAGCTGTAGGCCACCACTGGCGCATAGCCTTTCTCGGTGAAGATATCCATGAAATAGCTACGGCTGGGCACCGCGTCGAGCAGGATCATCGGCTCGTGGCTCAGGGCCTGCAAGGTAACGGACGCCTGCTGTGCCAGGGGATGCTCGACAGGCAGCAGGGCGTAGGGTTTGTGCGGTGCGTTGAGGGCCTGTTTGTGTATGGTCGTGCCCAATTCCAGATCATAGAGAAAAGCCAGGTCGAAGCGGCCCCGATGCAGGCCATGCATCAGTTCGTGCTGTTCGCCGTCATACAACTGAATGGAAACTTCCGGGTACAGGCTTTTGAATCCGGCTACCAACTTGGGCATATACAAAGGCGCTGCCGATTCGAAACAGCCAATGGCAATGGTGCCTGAAACATTGCCGTTCTCGGCACGTGAATCCTGTTCCAACTCTTGCGACAGTCTCAGCAACTCCTTGGCCTTTTCATAGATCCGGCCGCCGCCAGCGGTGAGTGAAACACCTTGGGCATGATGGCGGACGAACAAAGGCTGGTTGAAGGCTTCTTCCAGGTTCTTGATCGCGACGGAGATCGACGGCTGGGATATATGCAGTTGTCTGGAGGCTTCGGCAATGCTGTCCTGTTCGACGGCTGCCACGAAGTATTTGAGTTGCCGAAGGGTGAAGTGCATCGAGTTCAGCTCCTCGGCAGCGCCGTTCAGTCAGGCGCCGCCTGAATAGGTTTTGCCTATGCGTGCGAAGACCATGCCAGTGCCGAGCTCACTCGGGACTCCAGAGAATGGCGGGGCCCTGAGCACACCCTACGCCTGGCCCCGGCGACTCGATGCAAATGGACTTCTGCAGTGCGGCATTCCGGCGCACCCAATGAATCAAGGCGTGACAGGTGTTTCGCACCAAAAAGTCTCGTACCCAACGAGACCGCAAACAGGTTGCGCTAAAAGCGTGCAGCTGTTTTCAACGCTTTGCAGCAATGCCATCGGATGACGCGAAAGCGCTGCGTACGAAGTTGTTCGCAATGAACACTGCTTAGTTTTTTCCTATGCAAGGGGCTCGAATTTACTAATTTCGGCACGACCTGGCATCAATCATGATGGTTTCAAGACGGGCAGAACGGGCAACGTTCGAAGTTCATATCCGACAGGAAGTCACCCATCACTATTGACCTTGCCGAGCGAGCCGACGATGACGTTTGATTGGAAATACATGTTTGGCCTGCTCAGCGATACCGAGTTCTGGATGGCGGCCTGGACCGTGATTCAACTCAGTGTATTGACCTGGGTCATCAGTATCGTGCTGGGCTTCGTGCTGGCCCTGGCGAAGCAGTCCACCCGTCCATTGATCAATCTGCCAGCGCGCAGCTATATCTGGCTGTTTCGCAGTCTACCGCTGCTGGTGCTGCTGATATTCGTCTACAACTTGCCGCAGGCGATGCCGTCCACATCGGCCGTGCTGGCCAACCCGTTCTGGGCCGGCCTGATCGCGCTGGTGCTCAGTGAAACCGCCTACGTCGCAGAGATCCATCGCGGCGGCCTGCTGTCCATCGCCAAGGGCCAGAGCGAGGCCGCGCGAGCCCTGGGCCTGCGCTTTGCCGGCACTCAATGGCGCATCGTCATTCCCCAGGCATTGCGGGTGGCGCTGCCTTCGCTCACCAATGAATTCATTTCCATCGTCAAGCTCAGCTCGCTGGTGTCGGTGATCTCCTTGACCGAGATCCTCATGGTGGGGCAGCGCCTGTACTCGCAGAACTTTCTGGTCATGGAAACCATGGCCGGGGTGGCGTTCTTCTACGTGCTGATCGTGACCGTGTTCGACTTTCTGCTCAAACGCCTGGAGCGCTATCTGGACGTGACCCAGACCAAGGCCGCGCGCCTGCCCAATGCCGAAGTCCTGCGCCTGGCCACCGAGTACAAGGCCGCCGTGGCGCAGCCAGGCAGTGGCGCGACTGGCCCCGCGCTGCAGGCGACCAAACTGCACAAGGCCTATAACGACGTCGAAGTACTGGGCGCGGTGAGCTTGCAGATCCAGCCGGGTGAAGTGGTGTCAGTCATCGGTCCTTCGGGATCCGGCAAGACCACGCTGATTCGCCTGCTCAACGGCCTGGAGCAGATCGACAACGGTGACATCAAGATCAACGGCAAGCCGTTCATTCACCTGGACCGACAGGGCGCGCAGCCGCAGCGCTATGTGGAGCACGCCGAGCATCGCCTGAACATAGGCATGGTGTTCCAGAGCTTCAACCTGTTCCCGCACATGACCGTGCTCAACAACCTGCTCATGGCTCCGCGTTATCACCGCCTGGCGCCGCTGGCCGATCTCCGGCAGCAGGCCTACGCGCTGCTGCACAAGGTCGGCATGCTCGACCATGCCTGGAAGTATCCGCATCAATTGTCCGGCGGCCAACAGCAACGCGTGGCGATTGCCCGTGCACTGATGATGCGCCCGCAGATCATGCTCTTCGACGAACCGACCTCGGCGCTCGACCCGGAGAAGGTCAACGAGGTGTTGCAGGTCATCGAAGCGCTGGCCAGCGAAGGCATCACCATGATCATCGTGACCCACGAAATGAATTTCGCCTTCAAGGTTTCCGATCGCATCGTCTTCATGGAGAAGGGCCGCGTGGTCTGCGATGACAGCCCGCAGGCGCTGCGTAGCGGGCACAACCCGCGGGTGGAAGCGTTCCTCAAAGATGTCTCGTTGGCCTGAATCCAACCTAACTGGTGCGAGTAGCAAACATGATCGAGCAATGGCAGATAGACCGGTTTCATCAAGATGGCTTTCTGGTCGTGGAGGACGTGCTGGCTGCGCCTGAAGTCGCCGCGCTGCAACAGGACTTCGACCAGTGGGTTCAGGACAGCCGCAGCCAGTCCCTGGCCTGGGGTGAAACGCTGGATGGACGCCCACGCTTCGATGTGGAAAGCGATCACCGCGCGGATCATCCCTCGCTGCGGCGCGTGGCCTCGCCCACCGAGATTTCGCCGGCGTATCGCCAGGCCGCCTTCGCCTCGCGCATGGCCGAGATTGCCGGGCAACTCATCGGCGGTACCGGCACGCGCTTCCACCACAGCAAGATCAACTCCAAGCTGCCGCACACCGCCACCCAGGTGAAATGGCACCAGGATTTCCTGTTTACCCCGCACAGCAACGATGACCTGGTGACGGCGCTGTTGATGGTCAGCGAAGTGACCCCGCAGAACGGCCCGCTCAAGGTCATCCCCGGCAGCCACACAGGCCCGCTGTGGTCGCACTGGCACGACGAGCGTTTTACCGGTGCGGTGGCCGACGCCGTGGTCGATGAGCACTGCCAGGCGCCGGTGGCGTGCTTCGGTCCGCCTGGCTCGGTGTGCTTCATGCACACCCGTCTGCTGCATGCCTCAAGCCCCAACCACACCGAAGATCCGCGAACCCTGTTCATCAGCGTCTACGCCGCCGAGGACGCTTTACCGCTGGCCGACAACCCGCTGCCCAGCGAGCACGCCGGGCGCCTGGTGACCGGGCGCGAGAGCGGCCTGGTGCGCAGCACCGATCACCACGTTCGCCTGCCCCAGAAACCCAAGGGTGCATCGTTTTTCGTCCAGCAGGCCGGTAACGACCTGACGACAGCCTGACTCCATTGACTGCGAGGAATACCCCATGAAATTGCCAAGCCTGATCGTCCGTCCCGTTGCCATGGCCGTGTTCGGCGCCGTCCTGGCTGCCAGTTCATTGAGCGCTTCGGCGTTCCAGCAGCCCGGAAAGATCGTCGCCGGCTCCGACATGACGTTCTTCCCCTACGAGTACATGGAGAAGAACAAACCCGCCGGCTTCGATATCGAATTTCTCGACGGTCTGGCCAAGGTCATGGGCATGACTGCGGAAAACATCGACACGCGTTTTCCCAACCTGATCAGCGGACTGCAGGCCGGACGGTTCGATATCACCAACTCGTCGATGTACATCACCGCTGACCGCCTGAAAGTGATCGACATGGTCCCCTACCTGAAAAGTGGCGAGTCGATTCTTGCGGTGAAGGGCAGTGACTATCAACCCAAGACGCCCGAAGAGTTCTGCGGCCATAAGATCGGCTCCATGGGTGCGACGTCCTGGCTGCAGCAGTTGCAGAAGCTGTCTGCCGAGTACTGCGTGAAGAACGGTCTGCAACCGATCGCCATCAGCGAGTACGGCACCGATCCACAGGCCACCCAGGCCATGCTGGCGCACGCGGTCGAGGCGCAGATCACTGACGCGGCGGTTGCCCGTGGTGTGGTCGACAAGCTGGGCAATCGCGTAGTGATTTCCTCGCAGACCCTGATCTACCCGGTGCTCAACGGTTTCGGCGTGAAGAAGGGCAACGATGCGGTCAGGACTGCGCTGGTCGAAGGCCTGGAAAAGTACAGCAAGACCCCGGAGTACGCCGCCTTGCTGGCCAAGTACAAGTTCCAGGCGCCGACTGCCGATGACATCGCCACATTGATGCCCAAGCCCTGATATCGCGCATCAAGATCAGCCAACAGTGCCCGTGGATCGTCGCGGGTACGTGCCAACGGAGTGCCCAGCGCCATGGCCCTGAGTTTCGAAGAACAGACGCGCGTCGACCTGGCGGCGACGTTCCGTATCATCGCCCACCTGGGCATGCATGAGGCGGTCGCCAACCATTTCAGTGCGGCCATCAGCGCAGACGGCAAGCAGTTCCTGCTCAACCCCAAATGGGTGCATTTTTCCCGCCTGCGGGCCAGCGATCTGTTGCTGCTCGATGCCGACGATGCCGAAGCCGCGCAGCGCCCGGACGTGGATGCCACTGCCTGGTCGATCCACGGCCAGGTTCACCAACGCCTGCCCGATGCCCGTGTGGTGCTGCATCTGCACCCGGTCTACACCACCGCAGTGGCCTGCCTGGCGCAGCCCAGGATCGTGCCGGTCGACCAGAACACGGCGCGCTATTTCAACCGCGTCGCGGTGGATGAGCTCTATGGCGGCATGGCCGATACCAGCGCCGAGGGTGCGCGCCTGGCCAGCCTGCTGCAGGACAAGAGCCGGCTGCTGATGGGCAACCATGGTGTCATCGTCACTGCGCCCACGGTGGGTGAGGCGTTCGATGACATCTGGACCCTGGAGCGTGCCTGCCAGATTCTGGTAACCGCCTGGTCGACCGGTCAGCCGCTCAAGGTGCTAGCCGACGACGTGGCGGAAAAGACTGCGCGGGACTGGGAGAAGATCAGCGATTTTTCCCAGCGCCATTTCGAAGAAATGAAGCACCTGATGATTCAGGCGGATCCCTCGCTGGTGGACTGAACACCTGACATCACTCAAGCGCTCTGCACAGCCTCGCGGGTGCCGCAGGACGCCGTGCGCCCGGCTTTCGAATTTTCATGAAGACAGCGGCAAGCCTCGACGGCCTGCCGAAGGATGCCAAGATGAACCAACAGATCACCGAAATAGACACCCTGGTAGTGGGTGCTGGCCAGGCCGGGGTGGCCATGAGCGAGCACCTGAGCCGTCTGGGCATCCCTCACCTGGTACTGGAGCGGGCTCGCATCGCCGAAGCCTGGCGCTCGGGCCGTTGGGACTCACTGGTGGCCAACGGCCCGGCCTGGCACGATCGGTTCCCCGGTCTGGAGTTCGACATGGACCCGGACGGCTTCGCCGGCAAGGAGCAGGTGGCCGATTATTTCGAAGCCTATGCGCGCACATTCGACGCGCCGATCAAGACCGGTGTGGAGGTCAAGCGCGTGACGCGCAACGTCGGTCGCGCCGGTTTCAGGGTGGAAACCAGCGCGGGCACCTATTCGGTCAAGCACCTGGTGTCGGCCACCGGGCCGTTCCAGAAACCGGTCATCCCGACCATCGCGCCCACTGATTCAACCTTCCACCAGATCCATTCGGCACACTATTTCAACCCCGAGCAATTGCCGGCAGGCGCGGTGCTGGTGGTCGGTGCGGGGTCCTCCGGGGTGCAGATCGCCGAGGAGCTGCTGCGCGCAGGGCGCAAGGTCTACCTCTCGGTTGGTCCGCACGACCGGCCGCCGCGCGCTTATCGCGGACGGGATTTCTGCTGGTGGCTGGGTGTGCTCGGGCTGTGGGACAGCGAGACCGTGCAGGCGGGACGCGAGCACGTCACCATTGCCGTCAGTGGCGCCCGCGGCGGGCATACCGTGGACTTTCGTCGGTTGGCGCAAGCCGGGATGGTGCTGGTCGGCCTGACCGAGCGGTTTACCAACGGTACCGTCACCTTTGCCCAGGACCTGAACGACAACCTCGACCGGGGTGACGAGAACTATCTGGCACTGCTCGATGCGGCCGATGCCTATGCGCAGCGCAACGGCCTGGACCTGCCCCTCGAACCGACCGCCCGCGAGCGCGTGGCTGATGCGGCCTGCATCGCCCAGCCGCTGCAGGCGCTGGACCTGGTCGAGGCGGGCGTGTCCACGATCATCTGGGCCACCGGTTACTCGCAAGACTACGGCTGGCTGCAGGTGGACGCCTTCCACGCCAACGGCAAGCCGCGTCACCAGCGCGGCGTGAGCAGCGAGCAGGGCATCTATTTCGTCGGTCTGCCCTGGTTGTCGCGGCGCGGTTCGGCCTTCATCTGGGGCGTATGGCACGACGCCCGGCATGTCGCTGACCAGATCGCCACCCAGCGCAAGTACCGCGCCTACGACGAGTCCAGGTCGACCGCGGAGATGCCCGCCCCAGTGCGCGCCAACGCTTGATCGCGGCTATTGATCACTACTGTGTCGCGTCCGCTCGACGCACACGCCAAGGAGTTTTGCTCATGGTTACCCATACCCGTATTCGAATGTTCAACACCAAGGATACCTACCCCAATCAGAGCCTGGACAATGACCTGTGCCAGGCTGTACGGGCCGGCAATACCGTCTATGTGCGTGGCCAGGTGGGCACCGATTTCGACGGCAACCTGGTAGGTCTGGGCGACCCGGCGGCACAGGCCGAGCAAGCCATGAAAAACGTCAAGCAGTTGCTGGAAGAGGCGGGCAGCGACCTGTCGCATATCGTCAAGACCACTACCTACATCATTGATCCGCGCTACCGCGAGCCGGTCTATCACGTCGTCGGCCGCTGGCTCAAAGGCGTCTTCCCGATTTCCACGGGGCTGGTGGTGTCGGCCCTGGGCCAGCCGCAGTGGTTGATGGAAATCGACGTGATCGCCGTCATCCCGGACTGAGGAGTTCCCTGCCATGACCTTTTCCATCGCAGCACGTTGCGCCGAAACCGGCCAGTTGGGCATCGCCATCAGTTCTTCGAGCATCGCGGTGGGCGCCCGCTGCCCGTGGTTGCTGGCCGGTGTGGGGGCGGTATCGTCGCAGAACATCACCCTGCCTGCCCTCGGCCCGCAGACGCTTGTGCTGCTCGAACGGCAGGTACCGCCTGCCGAGGCGTTGCAGCAGGTGCTGGGCCGCGACGGTTTCGCTGAGTACCGGCAGATCGTCGCCATCGATGCGCAGGGGCGCAGCGCCCATGTCAGCGGTGGCCAGACCTTGGGCATCCACCATGCGCGCAGCGGTGAGCAATGCGTAGCGGCAGGCAACATGCTGGCCGCCACCGCGGTGGTCGACGCTGTGGTCGAGGCGTTCGAAAAAGCCTCCGGGCACCTGGCCGAGCGCTTGCTGCATGCCATGCTGGCCGGGCTGGCCGCCGGTGGCGAAGCCGGGCCGGTGCACTCTGCGGCGCTGAAAGTAGTGGGTGAGCTGCCTTGGCCCATCGTCGATCTGCGAGTGGACTGGGCCGAGCATGATCCTTTGGGGGAGTTGCAGCAGCTGTGGCAGGCCTACCGACCGCAGATGCAGGACTATATCGACCGCGCTCTGAATCCGGCGGTGGCGCCGGGTTACGGCGTGCCGGGAGACGCCCGATGAGTGCCAGCCGTGATCTGCTGGCGCAGTTGGTGGCCTTCGACACCACCAGTCGCGAGTCGAACCTGGCGCTGATCGAATTCGTTCAGGGCTACCTGGCAGAGTACGGCGTGAGCAGCGAGCTGATCTACAACGAGGCTCGCAGCAAGGCCAATCTGTTCGCCAGCATCGGCCCTGACCATGTGCCGGGCATCGTCCTGTCGGGCCATACCGATGTGGTGCCGGTAGACGGCCAGGCGTGGACTCATCCGCCGTTCCAGCTGAGCGAAGCGGATGGACGCCTGTATGGCCGTGGCACGGCCGACATGAAAGGCTACATCGCCTGCGTGCTGGCGCAGGTGCCGGCATGGGTCGAGGCACCACTGCGCAGGCCGCTGCACATCGCCTTGTCCTACGATGAGGAAGTCGGCTGCCTGGGCGTGCGCTCGCTGCTCGAGGCCTTGCGTCACCGGCCGGTGCAACCGATGTTGTGCGTGATCGGCGAGCCGACCGAACTGGCACCGGTGCTCGGCCACAAGGGCAAGCTGGCGATGCGCTGCGAGGTGGAGGGGCTGGCTTGTCACTCGGCCCATGCGCCCAGCGGGGTCAATGCCATCGAGTACGCCGCGCGGCTGATTGCCGAACTGGGCCGATTGGGCGAGGCGCTGCAAACGCCGGACGCACGCAACGAGCGCTTCGATCCGCCGTTTTCCACGGTGCAGGTGGGGGTGATCGCCGGTGGTACGGCGCTCAACATCGTGCCCCAGCATTGTCGCTTCGATTTCGAGGTGCGCTCGCTGCCCGCCGAGGATCCGCGGCAGTTGACCCAGGCCCTGCAGCGTTACGCCGAGCACACGCTGCTGCCGGCCATGCGCGCGGTCGGTGGCCAGAGCGCCATTCGCTTCAGCGAGTTGTCCAGCTATCCGGGCCTGGACGTGAGCCATGCCAGCGAGGCCGCTGGCTGGATCGCGCGGTTCAGCGGTTCGCGGGCGTTCTCCACGGTAGCGTTCGGCACCGAAGGCGGACTGTTCGATCAGGCAGGTATCGCCACGGTGGTGTGCGGGCCGGGCAGCATGGCGCAGGGGCACAAGCCCGATGAGTTCGTCAGCGTCGCGCAGTTGGCCGGATGCGACGAGATGTTGGGTCGAGTACTGGCCTTTGCCTGCGAAGGGTAGCCGGAGCTGGCGCCTGAATCTGCGGCATGAAAAAAGCACCCCTTGGGGTGCTTTTCTCGTTGCGGCTCTTGTCGCGTCAGGACTCAGCGCTTGAGCGAAGCCGGCAGGTGCGGCTGGATGGCGGTCAGCACCGCCTTGAAGCACTTGGTGTTGCCGGCCACGATGTGGCCGTTTTCCAGGAAGTTGTGACCGCCGGTGAAATCGCTCACCAGACCGCCCGCTTCCTGAATCAGCAGGACGCCTGCAGCCATGTCCCATTCCGACAGACCCGACTCCCAGAATGCGTCGAAGCGGCCGGCGGCGACGTAAGCCAGATCCAGGCTGGCGGAGCCGGCGCGGCGGATGCCTGCGGTCTGGCCCACCAGGCTGCGGAACATGCCCAGGTAGTTGTCGAGGTTGTCCATCTGGTTGTCGCGGAACGGAAAGCCGGTGCCCAGCAGCGCGCCGTCCAGGCTGGTGCGACCGCTGACGCGCAGGCGGCGACCGTTGAGCTGCGCACCGCGGCCACGGCTGGCGGTGAATTCTTCCTGGCGCACCGGGTCCAGAACCACCGCGTGCTCCAGGCGACCGCGGTATTTGCAGGCGATGCTGACGGCGAAATGCGGGACGCCGCGCAGGAAGTTGGTGGTGCCGTCCAGTGGGTCGATGATCCACAGGTAGTCTTCGCCTTCGCCGCTGCCAGCGTGGAAGCCGGTTTCTTCGCCACGGATGCCGTGGGTCGGATAGGCCTTGCGCAGGGCGTCGATGATTTTCTGTTCGGCGGCGCGATCGACTTCGGACACGTAGTCCTTGGCATCTTTCTCGTCGACCTTGATGGTATCCAGGCGCTCGATGGAGCGGAAGATCAATTCACTGGCGCTGCGGGCGGCGCGCAGCGCGATATTCAGCATGGGCTGCATGGACGTTTCACCTAGGTCGTTAAAGAAAGCCGCGCATTCTAGCAGAAAAGTCGTGGACAAGAAGAGGGACATAGCCTTAGTTATAGGCCTTCTGTAATATTTGCCGCCCTTTCCCCGACACAGAGCCCTAGCCGTGCTGGATAACATCCGAGTCGTCCTGGTCAATACCAGCCATCCCGGCAACATCGGTGGAGCGGCGCGCGCCATGAAGAACATGGGCTTGTCGCGGCTGGTGCTGGTCGAGCCCCGCGATTTTCCGTCGCCCGAAGCCGAGGCGCGAGCCTCTGGTGCCAGTGACGTGCTGGAAAACGCCCAGGTGGTCGCCACGCTGGAAGAGGCGCTGGTGGGCTGCACCGTGGTGCTCGGCACCAGCGCCCGCGACCGCAGCCTGCCCTGGCCCTTGGTGGATCCCCGCGAATGCGGCGAGAAAGTCATCGACGAAGCGGGGCAGGGCAAGCAGATCGCGCTGGTGTTCGGCCGCGAGCATGCCGGGCTGACCAACGACGAGCTGCAGCGCTGTCATTTCCATGTGCACATCCCGTCCAACCCCGATTTCAGCTCGCTGAACCTGGCAGCGGCGGTGCAGGTGCTCGGCTATGAGGTGCGCATGGCCTGGCTGGCGGGCAAGCGGCCGGCCGCAGCCATGGAAAAGGCCGAGGAGCTGGCGACCAGCGACGAGATGGAGCGCTTCTATGGCCATCTGCAGGACACGCTGGTCGACATCGCCTTTCTCGACCCGGAAAAGCCGCGGCATTTGATGGCGCGCCTGCGTCGGCTGTTTGGCCGCAGCGCCGTGAACAAGTCGGAAATGAGTATTTTGCGCGGCATTCTCACCGAGACCCAGAAGGTCGCTCGGGGTGAGCCGCATAAGCGCAAGGATCAGTAAATGTTCGAACGTCTGCGGGAAGATATTCAGAGTGTTTTTCATCGCGATCCGGCTGCGCGCAATGCGTTCGAGGTGTTGACCTGCTACCCGGGCATGCACGCCATCTGGCTGCATCGGGCGGCCCATGCCTTGTGGAAGCGGGAGCTGAAATGGCTGGCGCGGGTGGTGTCGAATTTCGGTCGCTGGATGACCGGGATCGAGATTCATCCAGGCGCCACAGTGGGCCGACGCTTTTTCATCGACCACGGCATGGGCATCGTGATCGGCGAGACGGCCGAGATCGGCGATGATGTGACGATCTATCAGGGCGTGACCCTAGGCGGTACCAGCTGGAACAAGGGCAAGCGCCATCCGACCCTGGCCGATGGCGTGGTGGTGGGGGCGGGCGCCAAGGTGCTCGGGCCGTTCACCGTCGGCGCCGGGGCCAAGGTCGGTTCCAACGCGGTGGTGACCAAGGAAGTCCCGCCGGGCGCGACTGTGGTGGGGATCCCGGGCAAGATCATCGTCAAGAGCGATGACCAGCTCGATGCGCGGCGCAAGGCCATGGCCGAAAAGATCGGCTTCGATGCCTACGGTGTCGGTGGCGAAGACATGCCTGACCCGGTGGCGCGGGCCATCGGCCAGTTGCTCGATCACCTGCATGCGGTGGATGGGCGCCTCGAGGGTATGTGTGGCGCGCTCAACCAGTTGGGCAGCGACTACCGTGCCAAGGACCTGCCGCCCCTGCGTGACGAGGATTTCGAATGCGTGCAGGGCGCGGAGCGCAAGACCAACCCCTGATCCAACGGGTCCACCGCGGCGCCCGTTTCGCGACCGATGACCGCTGCCGCGGGGCATAGCGCGCAGCGGGTGCTCCCTCCGGCATCATTAGTCTGCTATCATTGCGCCGCCGTTTTTGCACTCAAGTCCTAGTAATTCAGTAGGACTTATAGTTGACAAATTTACTCGGAAATAGGATGATCGAACCTATTCCGAGAACCCGTGGTACTAGCCATGCGACTGACAACTAAAGGCCGATACGCCGTCACTGCCATGCTTGATCTGGCATTGCACGCGCAGCGTGGGCCGGTCTCATTGGCCGACATCTCCGAGCGCCAGGGCATTTCCCTGTCCTACCTGGAGCAACTGTTCGCCAAGCTGCGCCGGGGCAACCTGGTGTCCAGCGTGCGCGGCCCGGGCGGTGGTTACCAGCTTTCCCGCGAAATGGAAGGCATCCAGGTTGCACAGGTCATCGACGCGGTCAACGAATCGGTCGACGCCACCAAGTGCCAGGGCCTGGGTGATTGCCACGCCGGAGACACCTGCCTGACCCATCACCTGTGGTGCGACCTCAGCCAGCAGATCCATGAATTTTTGAGCGGCATCAGTCTGTCCGACCTTGTCACTCGCCGTGAAGTGCAAGAAGTCGCCCAGCGCCAGGACCTGCGCCGTTGCAACAGCAACGGCCGCACGCAACGTCTGGACAAGATCGAAACGTCTGCCGTCGAATGAGAAAGCCAGGTTAGCCGCCTGATAGGAGATACCAATGAAGTTGCCGATTTACCTCGATTACTCCGCGACCACGCCAGTGGACCCACGCGTTGCACAGAAGATGATCGAATGCCTGCAGATGGACGGGAACTTCGGTAACCCGGCTTCCCGTTCGCACGTATTCGGCTGGAAGGCCGAAGAAGCCGTCGAAAACGCCCGTCGCCAAGTGGCCGACCTGGTCGGTGCCGACCCGCGCGAAATCGTCTGGACCAGCGGTGCCACCGAGTCCGACAACCTCGCGATCAAAGGTGTGGCGCACTTCTACCAGACCAAGGGCAAGCACATCATCACCACCAAGATCGAGCACAAGGCGGTGCTGGACACCACCCGCCAGCTCGAGCGTGAAGGCTTCGACGTCACCTACCTCGAGCCTGGCACCGATGGCCTGGTCACCCCGGCCATGATCGAAGCTGTAATGCGCGACGACACCATCCTGGTTTCGGTCATCCACGTGAACAACGAAATCGGCGTGATCAACGACATCGCGGCCATCGGCGAACTGACCCGTTCGCGCGGCGTGCTGTTCCATGTCGATGCTGCCCAGTCCACCGGCAAGGTCGAGATCGACCTGGCGGCACTCAAGGTCGACCTGATGTCGTTCTCGGCGCACAAGACCTACGGCCCCAAGGGTATCGGCGCGCTGTACGTCAGCCGCAAGCCGCGCGTTCGCCTGGAAGCCGCCATGCACGGCGGTGGTCACGAGCGCGGCATGCGTTCGGGCACGCTGGCCACGCACCAGATCGTCGGCATGGGCGAAGCCTTCCGTATCGCCAAGGAAACCATGGCGGACGAGAACGCACGCATCAAGGCGCTCAGCGACCGCTTCTACCAGCAGGTCGAAAACCTGGAAGAGCTGTACGTCAACGGCAGCCTGACCGCCCGCGTACCGCACAACCTGAACCTGTCCTTCAACTATGTCGAAGGCGAGTCGCTGATCATGGCCCTCAAGGACCTGGCAGTGTCCTCCGGTTCCGCGTGCACCTCGGCCTCGCTCGAGCCCTCGTACGTACTGCGCGCCCTGGGCCGCAACGACGAGCTGGCACACAGCTCCATTCGTTTCACCTTCGGTCGCTTCACTACCGAGGAAGAAGTCGATTACGCCGCGCAGAAAGTCTGCGAGGCCGTCACCAAGCTGCGCGCGTTGTCGCCGCTGTGGGACATGTACAAAGACGGTGTCGATATCTCGAAGATCGAGTGGGCGGCGCACTAAGTAGCTGCCGGCAAGAGCGGCTTACCTGATGAGTTTCAGTAAGGATCAATATCATGGCTTACAGTGAAAAGGTCATCGACCACTACGAAAACCCACGTAACGTGGGCAAGATGGACGCCGAAGATGCCGACGTCGGCACTGGCATGGTCGGCGCTCCGGCGTGCGGCGATGTGATGCGTCTGCAGATCCGCGTCAACGAGCAGGGCATCATCGAAGATGCCAAGTTCAAGACCTACGGCTGCGGTTCGGCCATTGCTTCCAGCTCCCTCGCCACCGAGTGGATGAAGGGCAAGACCCTGGACGAAGCCGAGACCATCAAGAACACCCAGCTGGCCGAAGAACTGGCGTTGCCGCCGGTGAAGATCCACTGCTCGGTGCTCGCCGAGGACGCCATCAAGGCGGCCGTACGCGACTACAAGCAGAAGAAAGGTCTGCTCTGAGTAAGAGCGAAGAAGCTGGACACAGTCGCAGGTTCGATACAGCGCGGTGCGGGTGACCGCTCGCGCGCAACCGTTTGCAGGTAAGGAGTCACGATGGCCATCAGCATGACAGAAGCCGCCGCCAACCACGTTCGCCGCTCCCTGGCAGGGCGTGGCAAGGGTGACGGCATTCGTTTGGGCGTACGCACCACCGGTTGCTCGGGGTTGGCCTACGTGCTGGAGTTCGTCGATGAGGCCGGCAGCGAAGACAAGGTCTTCGAGAACCATGGCGTCAAGGTGATCATCGATCCCAAGAGCCTGGTCTACCTGGACGGTACCGAGCTCGATTTTGTCAAGGAAGGGTTGAACGAAGGCTTCAAGTTCAACAACCCCAACGTACGCGGCGAATGTGGCTGCGGCGAAAGCTTCAATATCTGAGGCTGACCGTGGGTACTCCTTGTCATTTCGCCCTGTTCGACCTCAAACCCGGCTTTCGTCTGGATCTCGACCACTTGGCTACCCGCTATCGCGAGTTGGCCCGTGAAGTCCATCCCGATCGCTTCGCCGACGCTTCCGAGCGCGAGCAACGCCAGGCGCTTGAAAAATCGGCGGGTTTGAACGATGCCTACCAGACCCTGAAGGCTGCGCCCAAGCGTGCGCGTTACCTGCTGTCCATCGGTGGGCGGGAAGTACCGCAGGAAGTCACGGTCCACGACCCGGACTTTCTTCTGCAGCAGATGCAGTGGCGCGAAGAGCTCGAAGACCTGCAGGACAGTGCCGACTTGCCCGGTGTGGCTGCCTTCAAGCGTCGGGTCAAGGCCGCGCAGGCTGAACTCGAAGACAGCTTCGCTGCCTGTTGGGATGACGCGGCGCAACGCGAACAGGCCGAACGCCTGATGCGGCGCATGCAGTTTCTCGACAAGCTTTCCTATGAAGTGCGCCAGCTCGAAGAGCGCCTCGACGATTAACCCAGTGTCGCTACGGCCGCACGCCTGAATTCCTGACCTGATAAGCATGGCCCTACTGCAGATCGCCGAACCTGGCCAGAGTCCTCAACCACACCAGCGTCGTCTGGCCGTGGGGATCGACCTGGGCACTACCAATTCGCTGGTCGCTGCGCTGCGCAGCGGTCTATCCGAACCCCTGGCAGACCCAGACGGGCAGGTCATCCTGCCGTCTGCCGTTCGCTATCACGCCGATCGTGTCGAGGTCGGTGCGGCTGCCAAGGCCGCCGCCGCCAGTGACCCCTTCAATACCGTGCTCTCGGTCAAGCGCCTGATGGGCCGTGGCCTGGCCGACGTCAAGCAGCTGGGCGAGCAATTGCCCTACCGCTTCGTCGGTGGCGAGTCGCACATGCCGTTCATCGAGACCGTTCAAGGGCCGAAGAGCCCGGTGGAAGTGTCTGCCGATATCCTCAAGGCGCTGCGCCAGCGGGCCGAAGATGTCCTGGGCGGCGACCTTGTCGGGGCGGTGATCACCGTTCCCGCCTATTTCGATGACGCCCAGCGGCAAGCCACCAAGGACGCCGCGCGTCTGGCCGGGCTGAACGTGCTGCGCCTGCTCAACGAGCCGACGGCCGCCGCCGTGGCCTATGGCCTGGATCAGCACGCCGAAGGGTTGGTGGCGATCTACGACCTGGGTGGCGGCACTTTCGATATCTCCATCCTGCGCCTGACCGGCGGGGTTTTCGAAGTGCTGGCCACCGGCGGCGACAGTGCGCTGGGTGGCGACGACTTCGATCATGCCATCGCAGGCTGGATCGTCGAGCAGGCGGGCGTATCCGCCAACCTCGACCCTGGTGCGCAGCGCCAATTGCTGCAGGCGGCCTGCGCTGCCAAGGAAGCCCTGAGCCAGTCGTACAGCACCACCATCGAATACGGCAGCTGGAGCGCGGAGCTCACTCGCGACGCCTTCCAAGCGCTGATCGAACCCATGGTCGCGCGCAGCCTCAAGGCCTGCCGGCGTGCCGTGCGTGACGCCAGCATCGAAATCGACGAGATCCTCGCCGTGGTCATGGTCGGTGGCTCCACCCGCGTGCCGCGGGTACGTGAAGCGGTGGGCGAGCTGTTCGGGCGCCAGCCGCTGACCGATATCGACCCCGATCAGGTGGTGGCGATCGGTGCGGCCATCCAGGCCGACACCCTGGCCGGCAACAAGCGCGACGGCGGCGAGCTGTTGCTGCTCGACGTCATCCCGTTGTCGCTGGGGTTGGAAACCATGGGCGGGCTGATGGAGAAGGTGATTCCACGCAACACCACCATTCCCGTTGCGCGTGCCCAGGATTTCACCACCTACAAGGACGGCCAGTCGGCCTTGCTCGTGCACGTTCTGCAGGGTGAGCGCGAATTGATCAGCGACTGCCGCTCCCTGGCCCGCTTCGAGCTGCGCGGCATTCCTGCCATGGTGGCCGGCGCGGCAAAGATCCGCGTGACCTTTCAGGTCGATGCCGATGGCCTGCTCAGCGTGTCCGCCCGCGAATTGGGCTCGGGCGTCGAGGCAAGCATTCAGGTCAAGCCATCCTATGGCCTGACCGACGGCGAGATCGCCAGAATGCTCACCGATTCCTTCCAGTATGCCGGTGACGACAAGGTCGCTCGCCAGCTGCGCGAGCACCAGGTCGACGGCGAGCGCCTGCTCGAAGCGGTACAGGCCGCGCTGGACGCCGATGGCGAGCGTCTGCTCGACGACGAAGAGCGCATGGTGATCGGCCTGCAGATGGACGAATTGCGCGCCCGGGTCAAAGGCGACGACGGTCCGGCCATCGAACAGCAGACCAAGCTGCTGTCGCAAGTGACCGATGCCTTTGCTGCGCGTCGCATGAACAATGCCGTGAAAGACGCCCTGTCGGGGCGCAACCTGAATGAAATTGAGGAATAACTGATGCCGAAGGTGACTTTTCTGCCCCACGCCGAGCATTGCCCGGACGGCATGGTGGTCGAAGCTGAAACTGGCCGGTCGCTGCTCGACGTTGCCCACGATCATCACATCGAGATCGAGAGTGCCTGTGGCGGCGTGTGCGCCTGCACCACCTGCCATTGCGTGATCCGTGCCGGTTTCGACACGCTGGAAGAAGCCGACGAGCTGGAAGAGGATTTCCTCGATCGCGCCTGGGGCCTTGAGCCGACGTCGCGCCTGAGCTGCCAGGCCAAGGTCGGCACCCAGGACATCACCGTCGAGATTCCCAAGTACTCGCTCAATCACGCTGCCGAAGCGCCGCACTGACCGAGGAATCGTCATGAGCTATGGTTGGAATGATGTACAGCGGATCGCCGAGGAGCTGGAAGAACAGCATCCGGAACTCGATCCGTACTCGGTCGGCTTCACTCGCCTGCAGCAGATGATCAAGGCGCTGCCGGATTTCGACGACGCCTCCGGTCGCGTCGGCGAGAAGGTGCTCGAAGCGGTGCAGACCCTCTGGGCTGCCGAAAAGGACTGATCGATTTGCAGGTTAGGCAATACCCCGGAACCCGCGTATAATTCGCGGGTTTAATTTTTCGCTTCAATCACTGTTTCTGGAGTTTCACATGGCTGTTCAACGTACTTTCTCCATCATCAAGCCCGACGCTGTCGCCAAGAACGTCATCGGCGAGATCACCACTCGTTTCGAAAAAGCCGGCCTGCGCGTCGTTGCCTCGAAACTCAAGCAACTGTCCAAAGCCGAAGCCGAAGGCTTCTACGCCGAACACAGCGCTCGTGGCTTCTTCGGTGAGCTGGTTGCCTTCATGACTTCCGGCCCGGTTGTCGTCCAGGTTCTGGAAGGCGAAAACGCCATCGCTCTGAACCGCGAACTGATGGGTGCTACCAACCCTAAAGAAGCTGCTGCCGGTACCATCCGTGCCGACTTCGCCGAATCCATCGACGCCAATGCCGTCCACGGTTCGGACTCCGAAGCCGCTGCTGCCCGCGAAATCGCATACTTCTTCGCTACTACCGAAGTAACCACTCGCTAAGCCACGGCCAACGAGTGAAGGTGAACCCATGACTGATATGACTGGCAAGACGAACCTGTTGGGGCTGACTCAACCGGAAATGGAACAGTTCTTCGACTCGATCGGGGAGAAGCGCTTTCGTGCCGGTCAGGTCATGAAGTGGATTCACCATTTTGGCGTGGACGATTTCGATGCCATGACCAACGTCGGCAAGGCCCTGCGCGAAAAGCTCAAGGCCTGTGCCGAGATCCGCGGCCCCGAAGTGGTCAGCGAGGACATCTCCACCGACGGCACCCGCAAGTGGGTGGTGCGCGTGGCGTCCGGCAGCTGCGTCGAGACCGTCTACATTCCCCAGGGCAAGCGTGGCACCTTGTGTGTGTCGTCCCAGGCGGGCTGTGCGCTGGATTGCAGTTTCTGCTCCACCGGCAAACAAGGCTTCAACAGCAACCTCACCGCCGCCGAAGTCATTGGCCAGGTGTGGATTGCCAACAAATCCTTCGGCAGCGTCCCGGCGACCGTCGACCGTGCCATCACCAACGTGGTGATGATGGGCATGGGCGAGCCGCTGCTGAACTTCGACAACGTCATCGCGGCCATGCGCCTGATGATGGATGACCTGGGCTATGGCATCTCCAAACGCCGGGTCACCCTGTCGACCTCGGGCGTGGTACCGATGATCGACGTGCTCGCCGATCACATCGACGTCTCCCTGGCCCTTTCGCTGCACGCGCCCAACGACGCGTTGCGCAACCAGTTGGTGCCGATCAACAAGAAGTACCCGCTCAAGATGCTGCTCGAGTCGTGCCAGCGCTACATGTCGCAACTGGGCGAGAAGCGTGTACTGACCATCGAATACACCTTGCTCAAGGACGTCAACGACCAGCTCGAGCATGCCGTGGAAATGGTCGAGTTGCTCAAGAACGTGCCCTGCAAGGTCAACCTCATTCCGTTCAACCCGTTCCCGCATTCCGGCTACGAGCGCCCGAGCAACAATGCGATCCGTCGGTTCCAGGATCACCTGCATCAGGCGGGCTTCAACGTCACCGTACGCACCACCCGTGGCGAGGACATCGACGCTGCCTGTGGCCAGTTGGTGGGGCAGGTCATTGACCGCACGCGCCGCAGTGAACGCTACATCGCCGTACGCCAATTAGGCGCTGAGGCCGATATGCCGCAAACTGCCGCGAATCGGAACTGAACGAGAGGAACCCCATGACCCTGCGCGCTGCGCTGCTGATCGTATTCGCCTTGCTGACCGGCTGCGTCACCACGGGCAAGGTCAATCCGATGGACACCAGCAAGGGTCGGGACGAGGCGCGTCAGGCGTATGTGCAACTGGGCCTGGGCTACCTGCAGGAAGGCAGTACCGAACGGGCGAAGATCCCCTTGAAGAAGGCCCTGGAGCTGAACAGCTCCGACGCCGACGCCAATGCCGCACTGGCCCTAGTGTTCCAGGCGGAGATGGAACCGGAGCTTGCCGAGCAGCATTTTCGCAAGGCTTTGAACGCTCGCAGCGATGCCCGTATCCTGAACAACTACGGAAGTTTCCTGTACGAGCAGAAACGCTACAAGGAAGCCTATGAATTGTTCGAGAAGGCCGCCGCCGATACGCTCTATCCAGAGCGTTCGCGGGTCTTCGAGAACCTCGGCATGACCGCCGTGGCCCTTGGGCAGCGCGAGGTGGCGCAGCAGAACCTGGAGAAGGCCCTGCGGCTCAACCGCCAGCAGCCGCGTGCGTTGCTGGAAATGGCCGAGATGTCATACCAGGACATGCATTATGTGCCGGCCAAGGAGTATTTCGACCGGTTCACCCAGTTGAGCGAGCACACCGCGCGCAGCCTGCTGCTCGGCACGCGTCTGGCGAAAGTCTACGAAGACAAGAACAAGGCCGCCAGTTATGGCCTGCAACTCAAACGGCTTTATCCCGGTACGCCGGAATATCAGCAATACCTGTCGGAGCAAAGATGAAAGCGGCGCATCCCGAAGTAGCAGCAGGCTCTCGTGTAAACCCCGGCGATACCTTGCGTCAGGCCCGCGAAAGCAAAGAGTGGTCGTTGCCTGAGGTGGCCGCACGGCTCAATCTCACGCCCACCTCGCTGGCCAACCTGGAAGCGGGCGCGTTCGACAAGCTGCCCGGGCATACCTTTTCCCGTGGCTACATCCGCGCCTATGCCAAGTTGCTGGGTCTGGATCAAGCGGTGCTGGTGCAGGCATTCGATCAATACACGGGCACCAATGCGCAAGGCAGCAACGTGCATGGCCTGGGTCGCATCGAAGAGCCCTCGCGTCTGGCCCACAACCTGCTGCGCATCGTCAGCCTGATGCTGGTGCTGGCCCTGGTGGGCGGCGGCTTCCTCTGGTGGCAGGACAAGACCACTGCCCGTGGCACCGATCCGACCAACGTTGCGCTGGAGCACGTCGAAGTCGAAAGCGCCGATGGCACCACCCAGATTCATCCGCTCGACGAGCCTGAAGACCAGGCGGTCGTAGCTGCGCGCGAAGGCGAGCCGACGGCCTTGAGCCTGACCCAGGGCCAAGCCCCGGTCGATCCGGCCACCACCGGGACGCCGGCCGCCACGGCCGCGCAGACGCCAGCGGCGCTGCCGCAGGCGCCTGCGGCCGCTGCCGCGCCAAGCCCGAGCACGGTCGCGACCACCAGCGCTGCCGACCCGGCTGCCGTCCCTGCTCCCGTAGAGGCTCCAGTTGCCGGGCAAGGCCAGGTCGGGATCAATTTCGTCGCCGATTGCTGGACCCAGGTCAGTGATGCCACCGGCAAGGTCCTGTATAGCGGTCTCAAGCGTTCCGGCGAGAACCTTCAGGTCGGCGGCAAGCCGCCGTTCGCCATACGCCTGGGCGTGGCCAATGCCGCCCAGGTGACTTACAACGGTCAAGCGGTGGATGTCGCGCCCTTTACCAAGGGCAATACTGCTCGCATGAAGCTGGGGCAATAACATGCACGGTGAATCTCCGATCAAGCGCCGCGAATCGCGCAAAATATGGGTTGGCTCGGTGCCGGTGGGGGGCGATGCGCCCATTGCCGTGCAAAGCATGACCAACACTGATACCAATGACGTCGATGCCACCGTGGGGCAGATCCAACGTCTGGTCGATGCCGGTGCCGACATCGTGCGCGTGTCGGTGCCCGACATGGACGCCGCCGAGGCGTTTGGTCGCATCAAGCAGCGGATCAGCGTGCCGCTGGTGGCCGATATCCACTTCGACTACAAGATCGCCCTGCGCGTGGCCGAACTGGGCGTGGACTGCCTGCGCATCAACCCCGGCAACATCGGTCGCGAAGACCGCGTGCGCGCCGTGGTCGATGCCGCTCGCGACCGCGGGATCCCGATCCGTATCGGTGTCAACGCAGGTTCGCTGGAAAAGGACCTGCAGAAGAAGTATGGCGAGCCGACGCCCGAAGCACTGGTCGAGTCGGCGCTACGTCACGTCGAGCATCTGGTGCGCCTGGATTTCCACGATTTCAAGGTCAGCGTGAAGGCGTCCGATGTGTTCATGGCCGTCGATGCCTATCGCCTGCTGGCCAAGCAGATCATCCAGCCATTGCACCTGGGCATCACCGAGGCCGGTGGCCTGCGCTCCGGCACGGTCAAGTCGGCGGTCGGTCTGGGCATGCTGCTGGCCGACGGTATCGGCGACACCATCCGCATCTCGCTGGCAGCCGATCCTGTGGAAGAGGTCAAGGTCGGTTACGACATCCTCAAGTCATTGCGCCTGCGTTCGCGCGGCATCAACTTCATTGCCTGCCCCAGCTGTTCACGGCAGAACTTCGACGTGGTCAAGACCATGAACGAACTGGAAGGGCGTCTCGAAGACCTGCTGGTGCCGCTGGACGTCGCGGTCATCGGTTGCGTGGTCAACGGACCGGGCGAGGCCAAGGAGGCCCATGTCGGCCTGACTGGCGGTACGCCGAACCTGATCTACATCGACGGCAAGCCGTCACAGAAACTGACCAACGACAATCTGGTGGATGAGCTCGAGCGGCTGATCCGGCAGAAGGCAGCGGAAAAGGTCGAAGCCGACGCGGCATTGATCATCCGCGGCTAACCCGGATTTCTAAGGATATTTTGTGAGCAAGACTCTGCAAGCCATTCGTGGCATGAACGACATCCTGCCCGAGCAGACGCCGCTGTGGCGCTACTTCGAAGGCACCGTGGCCGGTTTGCTGGACGGCTACGGCTACCGCCAGATCCGCATGCCCATCGTCGAGTTCACCGACCTGTTCAAGCGTTCCATCGGCGAAGTCACCGATATCGTCGAAAAAGAGATGTACACCTTCGAGGATCGCAACGGCGATTCCCTCACCCTGCGCCCAGAAGGCACCGCAGCCTGTGTCCGCGCAGTGCTCGAGCATGGCTTGAGCGGTGGTGGCCAGGTGCAGAAGCTCTGGTACATGGGGCCGATGTTTCGCCATGAACGGCCGCAGAAAGGGCGCTACCGCCAGTTCCACCAGATCGGCCTGGAGGTGTTCAACCTCGACGGCCCGGACATCGATGCCGAGCTGATCGTGCTGACCTGGCGGCTGTGGAAGCTGCTGGGCATTCGTGACGCGGTCACCCTGGAACTTAACAGCCTGGGTACCAGCGAAGCGCGCGGTCGCTATCGCGAGGCGTTGGTGGAGTTTCTCACCGCGCACCTGGACCAGATCGACGAGGACAGTCAGCGCCGCCTGAAAACCAACCCGCTGCGCGTGCTCGATACCAAGCATCCGGAAACCCAGGCGGTGTTGGTCAACGCACCTAAGCTGGCGGATTATCTCGACGACGAGTCGCGCGTGCATTTCGAAGGTTTGAAGGCACGTCTGGACGCCGCCGGCATTCCCTACGTGATCAACCCCAAGCTGGTGCGTGGCCTGGACTACTACAGCAAGACCGTCTTCGAATGGGTCACCGACAAGCTGGGCGCGCAGGGCACTGTCTGTGCCGGCGGCCGCTATGACGGTCTGGTCGAACAGATGGGCGGCAAGCCGACACCTGGCGTGGGCTTTGCGATGGGCATCGAACGCCTGATACTGCTGCTCGAAACCCTGGAACAGGTGCCCGAGTCGATTTCCCGACAGGTCGATGTGTACCTGTGTGCATTCGGCGAGCAGGCCGAGCTGGCAGGTCTGACCCTGGCCGAGCGGCTGCGCGACGAGGTGCCTGGCCTGCGCCTGATGGTCAATGCCGGCGCCGGCAGCTTCAAGAGCCAGTTCAAGAAAGCCGACAAGAGCGGGGCGTTGCATGCCTTGATTCTGGGGGACGACGAACTGGCCCAACAAGTGATAGGTTTCAAACCCCTGCGCGGCCAGGGCGAACAACAGAACATTGCCTGGTCGGCATTGGCCGGCCATCTGGCGACCTGCGTTGTGCAGGGCTGAATCAAGCAAGCATCAAGCATTTGCGCGAATAGGAGCATTGGGGTGTCGAGTACCGAAGACGAACAAATGGGCGAACTCAAGGACTGGTGGCAGCGTAACGGCAAGCCCTTGGTGACCGGTGGCCTGCTGGCCCTGGTCATCGTGTTCGGCTGGCAAGCCTGGACCCGATACCAGAGCAACCAGTCGCAGAGCGCTTCCAATCTGTACCAGCAGTTGCTGGAAGCCAGCCTGACCCCGACCGGCAAGCCTGATACCGCCCAGGTGGCGGATCTGGCCGGCAAGCTGAAGAACGAGTTCGGCGGTACTGCCTACGCGCAGTACGCCAGTCTGTTCCTGGCCAAGGCCGCCGTCGATGCCGGCAAGCTCGATGACGCTGCAGCCGAACTCAAGACGGTGGTCGACAAGCCAGCCGACGCTACCTTGGGTGAAGTTGCGCGTCAGCGCCTGGCACAGGTCATGGCCGCGCAGAACAAGGCCGAAGATGCCTTGAAACTGCTCGACGGCGACACCGACAAGGCCTTCTTGGCGGCCCGCGAGGAGCTCAAGGGCGATTTGCTAGTGCAGTTGGGCCGCAGCGACGACGCCTATGCCGCGTATCAAAAAGCCAAGGCTGCGCTGTCCGATGAAGCGGCGGTCGGTGGCCTTCAAATCAAGCTCGACGACCTGGCCAAAGGGGATGCGTGACGTGATCCGTTGGAAACATGCAGCATTGCTGGCCCTGGCCTTGATGGCGGTGGGTTGCAGCAGCAACAGCAAGAAGGAACTGCCACCGGCCGAACTCACCGACTTCAAGGAAGAAGTGTCCTTGCAGAAGGTCTGGAGCCGCGGGATCGGTGATGGCCAAGGCAAGACCTACAACATGCTCGTGCCGGCCGTCGAGAATGACCGCATCTACGCCGCCGATGTAACTGGCGAAGTGGTCGCGATGAACCGCATGACCGGTGACGTGTTGTGGAAAAAGGATCTGGACCAGCCGGTTTCCGGTGCCGTCGGTGTGAGCTACGGCCTGCTGACCCTGGGCACCTTGCGCGGCGACGTGATTGCACTCGACGCCGACACTGGCGAGCAGCGCTGGAAAAAGCGGGTGAACAGCGAAGTGCTGGCGCCACCGGCCAACAACGGCAACGTCGTGGTAGTGCAGACCCAGGATGATCGTCTGATCGGTCTGGACGCCAGCACCGGTGATCAGCGCTGGCTGTACGACAGCACGCCTGCGGTCCTGACCCTGCGTGGCACCGGCGCGCCGCTGGTGACCAACCAGTTGGCGATCGCCGGTCTGTCGACTGGCAAGGTCGTGGCACTCGATATCTCCAACGGCGTGCCGGTCTGGGAAGCGCGGGTTGCCGTGCCGCAGGGCCGTTCCGAGCTGGATCGGGTGGTCGATATCGACGGCGGCCTGCTGCTGTCCGGTGGCACGTTGTATGTGACCACCTACCAGGGCCGCATGGCCGGCCTGGACCTGGAAAGCGGGCGTGTGCTGTGGCAGCGTGATGCCTCCAGCTACGCAGGTGTCGCGCAGGGCTTCGGCAACGTCTACACCAGCCTGGCCTCGGGAACCGTGGAGGGCGTCGACGAGCGTTCCACCACCGCCCTGTGGAGCAACGACCAGCTGGTCCGTCGACAGCTGTCGGCGCCCGAAGTGTTTTCCAGCTACATCGCAGTGGGCGACCTGGAAGGTTATGTCCATCTGTTGAGCCAGGTAGACGGTCGTTTCGTCAGCCGCACCCGGGTTGACAGTGATGGCGTGCGGGCTCGCCCGCTGGTCGTCGGCGACATGCTTTATATTTTCGGCAACAGTGGCAAGCTGGAAGCCCTGACCGTCAAGCAGTGATTGACTATGCTTGCTGACACCCGCGGGTGTCGGCAAGCCGCTTCCTTTGAAGCGCCTCGAACTCCGGCCGCTGCCTGCAGCGGCCTTTGTATTTTCTGAATCAACGCAGTGGAGAGCCGCATGGTTCCCGTAATCGCCCTGGTGGGCCGACCCAACGTCGGTAAATCCACCATGTTCAACCGCCTGACCAAGAGCCGTGACGCCATTGTCGGCGACCTGTCTGGTCTTACCCGTGATCGCCAATACGGTGAGGCGCGCTGGCAAGGGCGTTCCTACATTCTGGTCGACACCGGTGGTATTTCCGGTGACGAGCACGGCATGGACGAAAAGATGGCCGAGCAGTCGCTGCTGGCCATCGAAGAAGCCGATGTCGTGATGTTCCTGGTCGACGCGCGCGCCGGTTTCACCGCCGCCGACCAGATGATTGCCGAACACCTGCGCAAGCGTAACAAGCGCTCGTTGCTGGTGGCCAACAAGGTCGACAACGTCGACCCGGAAATGGCCAAGGCCGAATTTGCCCCGTTGGGCATGGGCGACGCGATTCCCGTGGCCGGTGCTCAGGGCCGCGGCCTCAACACGTTGCTCGAAGCCGCCTTGGGCGAGTTTCCGCGCGACGATGACGAAGTCGACCTCGAAGCCGATGTGGCCGAAGGCGAGGAGGCCGTGCGCATCCCGGGTCCGAGCGAGAAGGATGGCATCAAGATCGCCATCATCGGTCGGCCCAACGTCGGCAAGTCGACCCTGGTCAACCGCATGCTCGGTGAAGACCGGGTCATCGTCTATGACCAGCCGGGCACTACCCGCGACAGCATCTACATTCCTTTCGAGCGCAACGAAGAGAAGTACACGCTGATCGACACGGCTGGTGTGCGCAAGCGCGGCAAGATCCACGAGGAAGTCGAAAAGTTCTCGGTGGTCAAGACGTTGCAGGCGATCAAGGACGCCAACGTGGTGATCTTCGTCATGGACGCGCGCGAAGGTGTGGTCGACCACGACTTGAACCTGCTGGGCTTCGCCCTGGAAACCGGTCGCGCCATCGTCATCGCGCTGAACAAGTGGGATGGCATGCAGCCCAGCGAGCGCGACTACGTGAAAGTCGAGCTGGAGCGGCGGTTGTTCTTCGTCGACTTTGCCGACATCCACTTCATCTCGGCGCTGCACGGCACCGGTGTGGGTAACCTGTATGCGTCGGTGCAGGCTTCGTTCAAGTCGGCGATCACGCGTTGGCCAACCAGCCGCCTGACGCAGATCCTCGAGGATGCGGTGCAGGAGCACCAGCCACCGATGGTCAACAGCCGTCGCATCAAGCTGCGCTACGCGCACTTGGGTGGGGCCAACCCACCATTGATCGTGATCCACGGCAACCAGGTGGAGCGGGTGCCCAAGTCGTATGTGCGCTACCTGGAAAACACCTATCGCCGGGTGCTCAAGCTGGTCGGTACGCCGATCCGTATCGAGTTCAAGGGTGGCGAGAACCCGTACGAGGGCAACAAGAACACCCTCACCGATCGCCAGGTCAACAAGAAGCGCCGCCTGATGTCGCACCACAAGAAGGCCGACAAGAAGCGCCGCGACAAGCGCTGATTGGTCTGACTCCGGCGGTGATGCCGGACGCGGCTTGCGCCGCTGCTACAGGTCTGCAGTGCACGCCGTGAACACGGTCCATCAGATACACCCCGCCCCCCGTAGCAGCGGCGCAAGCCGCGTCGGCGGTGGATGCGGTCCATCAGCTACACCCCGCCCCCTGTAGCAGCGGCGCAAGCCGCGTCGGCGGTGGCTGCGGTCCGTCAGCTACACCCCGCCCCCTGTAGCAGCGGCGCAAGCCGCGTCGGCGGCTGATGCGGTCTGCCTGCTACACTGGAGGACGTTTTTCCAGGGAGCGGCACATGATCAGCAGCAAGCTGCCGAATGTCGGCACCACCATCTTCACCACCATGTCGCAACTTGCCGCCCAAACCGGCGCATTGAACCTGTCCCAGGGTTTTCCGGATTTTGACGGTCCGCCCGCCTTGCTCGAAGCCGTCGGGCGCCATGTGCTGGCCGGGCATAACCAATACTCGCCCATGACCGGCCTACCGGCCTTGCGCGAACAGGTGGCGGCCAAGGTCGAGCGTCTGTACCGGCGCAGCCTGAACGTCGATACCGAGATCACCATCACCCCCGGCGCCACCCAGGCAATTTTCTGCGCGATCCAGGCGGTCATTCGCCACGGCGACGAAGTCATCGTGTTCGATCCCTGCTACGACAGCTACGAACCCTCGGTCGAGCTGGCTGGCGGCACCTGCGTGCACGTGCAACTGGATGCCGAGAACTTCACGATCGACTGGCAGCGGTTGAACGATGCGATCACCTCGCGCACCCGCATGATCGTCATCAACTCGCCGCATAATCCCAGCGGTGCCTTGATCAGTGCTGCGGAACTGGACCGATTGGCGGCACTGATCGCCGACCGCGACATCTACATTCTCAGCGACGAAGTCTATGAGCACCTGGTATTCGATGGTGCTGCCCACGCCAGCGTGCTCGCCCATGAACGCTTGTACGAGCGCGCGTTCGTGGTCAGTTCGTTCGGCAAGACCTACCACGTCACGGGTTGGAAAACCGGCTATGTGATCGCACCGCCTGCCCTGACCCGTGAACTGCGCAAGGTGCACCAGTACGTCAGCTTCTGCGGGGTCACGCCGCTGCAATACGCCCTGGCCGACTACATGGCCGAACAGCCGGGACACGTGGACGAGCTGCCGGCTTTCTATCAAGGCAAGCGTGATCTGCTCTGCGACCTGCTGGCGGATTCGCGATTCACGTTTACACCCACGCCTGGCACCTATTTCCAACTGGTCGACTATTCAGCGATCCGGCCCGACCTGAACGACGTCGACATGGCGCTGTGGCTGACGCGCGAACACGGGGTGGCGAGCATCCCAGTGTCGGTGTTTTATCGCACCCCGGTAGCGGACCAGCGCCTGATCCGGTTGTGTTTCGCCAAACGTGAGGAGACGCTGCGCGAGGCAGCCCACAAACTATGCCGAATCTAAGCGAAGCCATGCCCAATCCAAATGAAGCGACCTTGGCCGCACAGGCTCCCGAGCTCAGGATCGCGTTGGTGCAAACCCAATTGGCCTGGCACGACCGCGAAGCCAATCTCGAGCACTTCGATGCCTTGCTCGAGCAGGCGCGGGGTGCGGAGCTGGTGGTCCTGCCGGAGATGTTTACCACCGGGTTCTCGATGGAGTCCAAGAGCCTGTGCGAGCCGGAGAATGGGGTGACCCACGATTGGCTGTTGGCATGGGCCGCCAAGCTCGACGCGGTGGTGACCGGCAGCGTGATCGTCCAGGCTGCCGACGGCAGCTACCGCAATCGCCTGTTGTGGGCATGCCCGAACGGCCAGATGCTGCATTACGACAAGCGTCATCTGTTTCGCATGGCCGAAGAGCACGAGCACTACAGTGCTGGGGAGCATCAAGCGGTGTTTTCCGTGAAGGGCTGGCGCGTGCGTCCGTTGATCTGCTACGACCTGCGGTTTCCGGTGTGGAGCCGCGATGCCCAAGGCACCGATTTGCTGCTGTACACGGCCAATTGGCCAGGGGCGCGACGCATGCACTGGAACCGCCTGCTGCCGGCCCGGGCGATCGAGAACCTCTGCTACGTGGCGGCGGTGAACCGCGTGGGCATCGATGGCAAGGGGTTTGCCTACACGGGTGACAGCCAGGTGCTGGACTTCCAGGGCGAATCCCTGCTCTGCGCAGGAGAAGCCGATGGGGTGTTCCACATGGGTCTGAATGCTCAGGCACTGCATGCCTACCGAAGCAAGTTTCCAGCTGATCTGGATGCCGATGAGTTCGACTTTCGCGAAGAACGGTCAACGCGGTTGAGGTAATGCTAAAACGCAGAGCAACGTCGCGCCCAGCATTAGCCCATGCGGGAGAATGAATTGCGCTGGGTCGATATTCAGGGGAGGGGGTGGAATCATTGAGATCACGCTGGTAGCTGCCGCCGCAGCTGCCAAGTATGTCACGACTCTGGTCAAGGCACTGGCATGTGCTATCTGTGGTGGCTTGAGCGTTGAATATGCACCTGCCATCGCAAGCAGGGTCAACGCACCTAAGCCTGCGCCACGCATCAGCATTCCCAGCGCGACCAGCCAAGTAGAGCTGATCAATGCTGGTGATGCCAACAAAAGCCCGCCTGCCAGTGCAGCGAGTATTGAGGCTGCTGCAATGTGTCGCTCGCTTGCTCCGGCAGGGTTGCGGACCATGAAATGGCGTGCCCCCAAGGTCCCGACGCCATGTAGGGCCAGAAAAATCCCACAGGCGGTCGTTGAATAGGTTCCGGCTTGCAGCAGGTAAAGAGGTAGCAACAACGCTCCGCCATAGTAGACCACGCTGGCAAGTGCAAGCAGCTTGCAAGAACGTCGTATGGCAACGCGGCGCAGGATGCTTAAATCCAGTAGTGCGCTGCCTGCGTGGTGCAAACTGTGGCGAACGAACAAGGCCAATAGCCCCAAGCCGATGGTGATGCTGGCCAGCGCAGTTGAATCTATCGCATGGCTCGGATGGCCAAGCCGGGATAGCCCATAGATCCACAAGAATAAGGCAGGACAAAGTAGCAAAAAGCCTCGTACGTCGAAACGGGCGCGATCTCGAGCAGGGTCATCCGGAATCCGCTGATAACCTATCTTCAGGGCGAGTATGCAGATCGCTACATACAGCCAGAAGATGAGCCTCCAGCCAATTAGATCGATCATCAGCCCCCCGATGAGTGCCCCCAGTATTGGAGCAATCACGCCAGGTACCGCAATAGCGGCAAGCGCAGCCTTCGCCTTGTCAGGTTCAACAGCGTTCAACACTATGGTTTGCATTGCAGGGAGCAAGAGGCCGGCTGCGAAGCCTTGAAACACCCGGGCCGCGATAAGGAACTCGACACTTGGGGCAGTAGCAGAAAGTATCGATCCCCCCATGAACAGTCCCAAGCTGCCTAGCCATATCCGCCGCGATCCTAGACACCCCGCTAACCAGGCGAATACCGACACCGCACCTGCCGCAGCCAGCAAATAGGCCGTGACAACCCATTGAAGGGCTGCCAAGGACGAATGCAGTTCCAGGCCCATATCAGTCAGTGCGACGTTGACCAGCGTGGTATCCAGTAGCGGTAGCAGGGCGCCCCCAATCAGCGTACGAGTCAGGCATTTTTCTGAAGACGTTAGCGAAATCCCGAGCGGATGCGCGCTCATGCCAAGGATTCCACGGCATCGGTGCTGACCGGGCAAGCTCGGAAGTTGATCACCATTGATGATGGCCCACGGGTGTAAAGACCTTCCTCGCGAAGGATGAACCCAGGCGCCAAATGGAGATCCTTCAATAGATCCATGATCACATTCGCCGTCAGGGTAATCTGCATGGTAGAGAAGGCGGCGCCCACGCAGACGTGAGTGCCTGAACCAAAAGCAAGGTGTGGCGAGATCTTTTCACCGTGGTTGCCGCGCTTGGACCTTCGATCAATTTGGAAAATATCTGGATTCTCAAAGACCAATGGGTCGCGATTCGCTGCACCGATCATGCAGAAAACCAGCGCGTCTTTAGGTATTTGCGTCTCACCCACCCGCACATTATCTGCCGCCTGTCGTGGTATTAGCTGCACGGGAGAATTCAGACGCAAGGTTTCATCAATCGCCGCGGCCAATAGGGTGCGATCCTGGTATATCCGTGCACATAGCAGTGGGGTACTAAGCATGTGGTAGAACAGATAGGCTAGGGTTTTGTCTGCGGGCTCAGTGGCTGCTAATAAGATATTCAGAACAAGCGCTACCACTTCCGTCGTCGTCATCGGGTAATTGTCTACAGTGGCGTTGTACAGTCTTGCGATGAAGCCGGTAGCCGAACCATGCATTTCTTGCTCTACCAGCGGCGTTAGGTAGGCAATGAGTTGTTGGCTGCAGAACAGACTGAACTGGCATTGGGCCTCGGTCATTGTGAGGCTCGTAATGTATGCAGCAATACCCTGATGCCAAAAGGCGACGTCCTCGTGTCGATCTACCGGCAGGCCCAACACAGTCAGGGTGACCAAAATGCTGTAGGGACGCCCGAACTCTTTGATCAGGTCTACAGATCCTTTATGTAAGAGCGGGGAGAGTAATCCATGGACGATCTGCTTGATCGATTGCGCGTGCTGCTCTCGAAAGAGCCGGCCTGTGAGCTGAGACAATACGGCCTTTCGTTTGCTGTGATGCTCACATCCTTCCATCTGCGCCAGGACACGCTCTCCCATTACCGGCTGCGCACGCGAGGCGAGCGGAGCAGTCGTAAAGTCCGGAGATCGAAGAACTTGTGTGACCTGTGAGTAATGCACAAGTAAGTAAGCCTTAGTGTGCGAGTCTTGCAGAGGAGTATTTATCCCTCGCATTGCTTTGAAAGCGCGGTAGGGGTCAGTTGCAAGCTCTGTGGACAGGATGTTGATCTCTGTTGGTTGTATCATATGAGTGATCTGCTTTTTTAGTTATTATAGGAGGGTGGCTGCTCGAATGTTAGTTTATAGATACGATGCCGTGGGCTTGCTTCTCGTCAATCTCTAAAGGAAATTGACCCTCCCGAAGTGCAATGCCGATAGGCCAGATTTTGTGATAAAGAAAGGTTGAGCTAGAGGCCAGTGTTAATCTAGGAGAGTTCAAGTAAAATGGGAGCTCCGCGAATATGTAAGGGATGGCAATATCGATGTATTTATGCGGTTCGGCGAGGTTCTGCGATCCGCTAGCCGTTCCCCTAGCCCGACCCGAGATAGCTTGACTTGACATATCTTTACACGCCGCCCTGAAAGCTGAGCACTCGCCATAGGCCGTCTCAACCTGAGAACGCAATCTTCGATACTCGGGATGATCAAAAAAGTCAGAAAACCGGAAGATGTTTGTATTTGCTGAGGTGCCGTCGAGTTTCTCCAGCACGCGTTTGATCGTTCTCGTGTGTCGATTCAGTTCCTTCCGCACCTTCCGATCCGCCTTTTCTGCAGGTATGCCAGTCGCTCGCAGCAATAGCCCGGCATGGGCATTGTCTGGGAGTAAGATATCGACGCGTTTAAATTCCCTATGTGCCCAGCTGAGTAGTTCGTCTACGTAATCAGGTGAGAACCTTGAGTTGAATGGACTGATGCCGATCAGTGCGTGATCTCTGTATTGCAATGTCTTGGAACAGTGCGGCGAGTAACCCTCGACGGAGAGTTTATATTTTGGAGTCCCTCCAGATTCGACCATGTAGGTGTCATCCATTTCATTGCCTGGGGTCAATTTCTTATATCCTTATGAAGTGATGTGGCGATGGCTTTTTATGATTTTTGTGATTTTGTAATGTTCCGCTACGATTGAGCGGTATGTGGGTTAGTGTAAGAAAGGCAGCTGCGCGGTAATATCGAAAGAAAGTCACGGAGTGTCGACCTTATGGCAAAGATGCCCAGCGCGCGGCAACTCACTTCCCCAATGGATACTGATGGGTACGCACCCACCATGGTTGCGCCACTTCGCTGCGTCCGACGATCACATCTCGCTAAAACCGACGTGCAGTCGCATTACCACCCCTGGGTTCAAATAGTCTTCTGCACTCGGGGAATTATCCGTGTGGCCATGGAACATGCCAGCTATACGGTGCCGCCCTGGAATGCTGTCTGGATCCCTGCAGGAGTCGCTCATACAACGGCTGTAGTGGATACTGCGGACCTTCATGCGCTCTATCTTCTGGCTGATCCAATTCCAGGGCGGGAGCAAAGCCCAATGCTCACAGCGCTGAGCTGCTTTGACGAGCGTGTCATCGAGGTCGGCATCTTGCTGCAGGGCTTGGTGACAGCTTTGACGAAAGAAGAGCCAGCAGCAGGAGACCGTTACGATGCACTTTGCCGACTTACGTTGATGGAACTGCTGCGTGCTCCAATCGTTGCGATAGGGATCACGCTGCCTTCAGAGCGAAGGCTAAGGGCCTTTTGTGATGCTTTCCTGCAGAAGCCGAGTCTTGAGCTTTCGATGGGCGCGCTGTCAAAACATGCCGGCGCCAGCGTCAGCACCATAGCGCGGCTGTTCCAAAGCGAGTTGGGTACCAGTTTTGTCGAATGGCGCAAGCAGGTTCTGCTGGCTCATTCCCTCACGCTGGCCACCCGGGGGTTGACCGTCACGCAGATAGCGTTCGAGCTCGGATATAGCAATCCCAGCGCATTCACTTTCATGGTGACCCAGCTGGTTGGTATCTCTCCCAGCAAGTTCATGTCGCTATCGCGAAGCCCTGAAGAGCACCGAGAATAAAAAAAGCCAGTCAATGACATTGACCGGCTTTTCGCTTGCAGCTCAGGCAGATCAGGCCGCTTTCGCATCCTGCTGGCTCAGCGAGCGGTTCAGGGCGCTGAACAACGCCTTGAAGCTTGCGGTGGTGATGTTTTCATCCACGCCCACACCATGCACGGGACGGCCGCCCGCCACGCGCAGTTCGATGTAGGCAGCAGCCTTGGCGTTGGTGCCTGCGCCGATGGCGTGTTCGTTGTAGTCCATGATCTCGACGGCGATTGGCATGGAGGCGACCAGCGCTTCCAGCGCGCCGTTGCCCTTGCCACGCCAGTGTTGGGTTTCTCCGTCACTGTGCACTTCGACATCCACGGCGCTGTTGCCGTTTTCTTCCTGCAACCGATGACTGATCAGCGCATAAGGGGTGTTGGCCTGCAGATACTCTTTACGCAACAAGGCGTAGATCTGCTGGGCAGTCATCTCGAGGCCCAGGCGGTCGGTTTCACCCTGTACCACCTGGCTGAACTCGATCTGCATGCGGCGCGGCAGGCTGATGCCGTATTCCTGTTCCAGCAGGTAGGTGATACCACCCTTGCCCGACTGACTGTTCACGCGGATGACCGCCTCGTAGCTGCGACCGATGTCGGCCGGGTCGATCGGCAGGTAAGGCACTTCCCACAACGTGCCTTCCTTCTGCTGGGTGAACCCCTTGCGGATGGCATCCTGGTGCGAGCCGGAGAACGCGGTGTGAACCAGATCGCCCACGTACGGATGACGAGGATGCACCGGCAATTGGTTGCACTCTTCGACCACCTTGCGGATACCGTCGATGTCAGAAAAATCCAGCTCGGGATCGACGCCCTGGGTGTACAGGTTCAAGCCGAGGGTCACCAGGTCGACGTTACCGGTACGTTCGCCGTTGCCGAACAGGCAGCCTTCGACGCGATCCGCACCGGCCATCAGGCCCAGCTCGGTCGCAGCCACGCCGGTGCCACGGTCGTTGTGCGTGTGCAGGCTCAACAGCACGCTGTCGCGGCGGTTGATATGGCGACCGAACCACTCGATCTGGTCGGCGTAGATGTTGGGCGTGGACACCTCCACGGTGGCCGGCAGGTTGAGGATGACCTTGTTCTGCGGGGTGGGACTCCACACCTCGATCACCGCATCGCAGACTTCCTTGGCGAACTCGAGCTCGGTGGCGCTGAAGGTTTCCGGCGAGTACTGGAAGGTCCACTGGGTTTCAGGCTGCTGGGCTGCGTATTTGACGAACAGCTTGGCGGCATTTACCGCGATGTCCTTGACGCCCTGCTTGTCCTGGTTGAACACGATCTTGCGGAAAGACGGCGACGTCGCGTTGTACAGGTGAACGATGGCCTTCTTGGCACCCTTGAGCGATTCGAACGTGCGCGCGATGAGGTCTTCGCGGGCCTGGGTCAACACCTGAATGGTCGTGTCGTCCGGGATGTGGCCCTCTTCGATGAGGGTGCGGACGAAGTCGAAATCGGTCTGCGAGGCGGAAGGGAAGGAGGCTTCGATTTCCTTCACGCCAACGGCGACCAGGGTTTTCCAGAAGCGCAGCTTCTTGGCTGCGTCCATGGGCTCGATCAGCGACTGATTGCCATCGCGCAGATCGGAGCTGCACCAGATGGGCGCCACGGTGATGGATTTCGACGGCCAGGTGCGGTCGGGCAGGTCGATCGTCGGGAACGCGCGGTACTTCTGCGACGGGTCTTTGAGCATGGACATGGTGAAAATCCTTGGTGAGCAGCCTGGGGAAAGGGCCTGCCGGTCATTCGAAAGGTGAAGGGGCGAGGCGACGCGTTTCAGCCAGGCAGTCGTGCACTGACCAGGCAGAGGCTGCGGTGCTGGCGGAGCTGGATGAGGGTGTGTGCAGTGTTCATGACCTCAACCCTAACCAGTGGGGTGAAAAATGGCAAGGGTGTTGAGGAAAATGGTAGGAGAGTTGGGTATCTTGGATTAGGCGAGAGTTTATTGCTGAATATTTGGAAAGGGGTGCCAGAGATTGCGTAGCTTTAAGGGGCGGCGCAATGCGCTGGGTCGACGGTGCGGCCTTCGCGGGCAGAGCCCGCTCCCACAGGTCAAGCAGTGCTGAGAGGATTTCCGGTGGATCAAGGCTGAAAGGCATTGATGAAGATCGCCGGATCGACCCGCGCATCGTTGAGGCTGACATTCCAGTGCATGTGCGGTCCGGTGGCACGGCCGGTGGCGCCGACCCGGCCGACCACTGCACCGCGTACCAGGCTTTGGCCGGCCTTCACGTCGATCTTGGACATGTGACAGAACATGCTGATGAATCCCTGCCCATGGTCGACGAACACGGTGTTGCCATTGAAGAAGTAATCACCCACCAGAATCACCTTGCCATTGGCAGGTGTCTTGATCGGCGTGCCGGCCGGCACCGCGAAATCCAGCCCCGAGTGCGGGTTGCGCTCCTCGCCGTTGAAGAACCGCCGCACGCCGAACTTGCTCGACAGCGGTCCGCTGACAGGCTTGTCCAGCAGCAGGTTGCTCGGCGTGCCGGCGCTGAAGCTGCGATAGGCGCGCAGCTGCTCGGCCAGTTCGCCGTCGATGCGTTTGAGGTCGGCCGGGTTGGGGTTCACCTGCCGGGTGTTTTTCAGGGTGATGCGTTGTTCCGGGTACTGTTTGCTACCCACTTGAAAAGCGACAGTGCGCCCGGCCACGCTCAACTGCGCCGCGCCCGGCTTGACCGTCAATGGAATACCAACGATGGCCCGCCAGGTGCCTTGCTCGTTGACCACGAGCACCTGCTTGCCGTCGTAGGTGGCCTTGGGCGCCTGGTTGGCGTTGCCCAGATCGACCACTGCCACGCCGCCGGGCACCGGTTTGTTCAACAGCCGGGTGATGTAGCTGTCCGCCTGGGCGAACGAAGACAGACACAACAGCAGGGCGACAACGAGAAAACGCGGCATGGATCAGTCCAGTAGGGAAAGGGTAACGGGCGTGAGGTGATTGTCCTCGACGCGCACTGCAAGCTCGCCTTCGCCCAGCCTTGCGATCAGGCATTGACCGCGCTGGGTCTGTTCGGCGCTGCGGATGGCCTGGCCCCGCTCATCGAGCAGGATGCTGTAGCCGCGTCCGAGGGTCGCCAATGGGCTGACCACGTGCAGAGTCTGCACCTGGCTCTGCAGCAACAGGCGACGCGCCTTGAGGGTGTCGCGCATGGCCCGCGGCAAACGCTCGGCCAGGCCATCCAGGCGCTGTTTGAGCAGCCGCAGGACTCGGTCCGGATGCTGCCCCGCCAGCCGCGTCTGCAACTGTGCCAGGCGGTGCCCGCGCGCGGTCATCTGCCGTTCGAAGGCACGGCGCATGCGCATGTCCAGGTCATCCAGGCGCTGTGCCTGTTGGCGCAGACGTTCGCCGGGGTGGCGCAGGCGACGGGTCAGCCCTTCCACACGCAGGCGTTCGTGGGCCAGGCGATTGTGCATGCGCAGCACCAGGCGTCGCTGCAGGCTGTCGAGTCGGCGCTGCAGGTCGCCGGCATCCGGGGCCAGCAGTTCGGCGGCTGCCGAAGGAGTAGGGGCACGTACGTCGGCCACGAAGTCGCTGATGGACACGTCGGTCTCGTGGCCTACGGCGCTGACGATCGGCGTCACGCAGGCGTCCACGGCGCGCGCCACGGCTTCTTCGTTGAAGCACCAGAGGTCCTCCAGCGAACCGCCGCCACGGGCGAGGATGATCGCGTCGAACCCGCGTGCGTCGGCCAGGCGCAGGGCGCGGACGATTTGCGCAGTGGCTTCGCGACCCTGTACGGCGGTCGGGATCAGGGTCAGCTGGATCTGCGGGGCACGTCGACGGAACACGCTGATGATGTCGCGGATTACCGCGCCGGTTGGCGAACTGACGATCCCGATACGTTGCGGGTGAGCCGGCAGCGCGACCTTGCGTTCGCTGCTGAACAGGCCTTCGGCATCGAGCTTGACCTTGAGCGCATCGAACGCCATGCGCAGCGCGCCGTCACCGGCGGGCTCTACGGTGTCGAGGATCAGTTGATAGTCGCCACGGCCTTCGAACAGCGAGACCTTGCCACGCACCTTCACCGCTGCGCCGTCCTTGAGGACCTGGCGCACGCGTTGGGCGTTCTGCCTGAACAAGGCGCAGCGTACCTGCGCGCCGCTGTCCTTCAGAGTGAAATAGACGTGGCCGGAGGCCGGCCGCGCCAGGTTGGAGATTTCACCTTCGACCCAGATGTTGCTGAAGACGTCTTCGAGCAATACGCGGGCGCGGCCATTGAGCTGGCTGACGGTGATGACCTCGCGATCGAGGTTCAGGCGGGCAAAGGGGTCTTTGATCATGTTCGGCATCATAGAGACATTCGTCTGCGGATGCACTGGGGGAGGGGGAGGGAAAAGGCCTCTTCGACAGCGAGCGAAGAGGCCTTGAAGCGTTACAGGAACTGCTCGGCGTAATGACACGCCACTTGCCGCGTATCCACCGGCCGGAACGCCGGTATTTCCGTGCTGCAGCGTTCGGTGGCGTACGGGCAACGCTTGTGGAACGCACAGCCCGACGGCGGATTCAACGGGTTGGGCAATTCGCCGACGATCTTGATCTTGGGCTTGAGCGGATCGGGCTTGATGGTCGGCGTTGCCGATAGTAGGGCCTGGGTGTACGGGTGCAGAGGCCGGGTGTAGATGTCCTCCTTGGGCCCCATTTCCGCCGGCCGGCCCAGGTACATCACCAGCACCTGATCGGCCACGTGACGCACCACCGCCAGGTTGTGCGAGATGAACACGTAGGCCGTGTTGAACTCCTGCTGCAGGTCCATGAACAGGTTCAGCACCTGCGCCTGGATCGACACGTCGAGTGCCGAGGTCGGCTCATCGGCGACCAGCACCTTTGGCTGCAGCATCATGGCGCGGGCCAGGGCAATACGCTGGCGCTGACCACCGGAGAACATGTGCGGGTAGCGCTGGTAGTGCTCGGGCCGCAGGCCGACCTGCTGCATCATGGCCTGGACCTTCTCGCGTCGCTCGGCCTTGCTCAGCGAGGTGTTGATCAACAATGGCTCGCCCAGCTGATCGCCGATCTTCTGCCGCGGATTGAGCGAGGCATAGGGGCTCTGGAAGACCATCTGCACGTCCTTGCGCAATTGCTTGCGCTCGGCCTTGCTGGCGCCGGCAACTTCCTGGCCGGCGATCTGCAGCGACCCGGACGAAGGCTCTTCGATCAAGGTCAGCGCGCGAGCCAGGGTCGACTTGCCGCAGCCCGATTCACCCACCACGGCAAGGGTCTTGCCGGCTTCGAGCTCGAAGGACACGCCATTGAGGGCGCGCACCACGGCATCAGGCTTGAACAGCCCGGCCGAGACGTTGTAGTGGCGAGTAAGGTCGCGGGCGGTCAGTACGACGCTCATTACGCCACCTCCTGATTGAGTGGGTAGAAACAGCGCGCCAAGCTCTGGGTTTTCTGATCCAGGGCAGGGCGTTCGGTACGGCAGTTTTCACGCACGTAGGGGCAGCGTGGCGAAAGCAGGCAGCCCTGCGGACGGTCGTAGCGGCCCGGGACGATGCCGGGCAGGGTGGCCAGGCGCTCGGCGCCTTCGCTGTGCTCGGGGATGGCCATCAGCAGCGCTTCGCTGTAGGGGTGCGCAGGGATATCGAACAGTTGCGGTACATGGCCCACTTCCACTGCCTGGCCGGCGTACATCACGCACACGCGTTGGGCGGTTTCGGCCACCACGGCCAGGTCATGGGTGATCAGGATCAGGCCCATGTTCTGCTCTTGCTGCAGGTTGAGCAGCAATTCCATGATCTGCGCCTGAATGGTTACGTCCAGGGCAGTGGTCGGTTCGTCGGCGATCAGCAGCTTGGGTTCGCCGGCAATCGCCATGGCAATCGCCACGCGCTGGCTCATGCCACCGGACAGTTGATGGGGGTAGGCATCCAGACGGCTTTCAGCCGCAGGAATTTCCACCTTCTTGAGCAGTTCCAGCGCCCGCTGGCGCGCGGCCTTGCCGGACATGCCCAGATGCTGGCGCAAGACCTCCTCGATCTGGAAACCCACGGTGTAGCTGGGGTTCAGGGCGGTCATCGGATCCTGGAAAATCATCGCCAGGTCCTTGCCGACCACCTTGCGCCGTTGCCGTGCGTTGAGCTTGAGCATGTCGTGGCCGTCGAACAGCAGCGAGTCGGCCGTGACGATGCCGGGCGCGTCGATCAGGCCCATCAGGGCCATCATGGTCACCGACTTGCCCGAACCCGATTCGCCGACGATGGCCAGCACTTCGCCCTTGTCCACGCTGAGGTCCAGCCCGTCGACGACCGGCACAGCCTTGGCGTCGCCAAAGCGCACGTTCAGGTTATTGATATTCAAAAGTGACATGGTCGGCTCCTCAGGCGGCGTTCTTGAGTTTGGGGTCCAGCGCATCGCGCAGCCCGTCGCCCATCAGGTTGATTGCCAGCACGCTGAGCAGAATGGTCAGACCCGGCAGGCTCACCACCCACCAGGCGCGTTCGATGTAGTCCCGCGCCGAGGCCAGCATGGTGCCCCATTCCGGCGTCGGCGGTTGCACGCCCAGGCCCAGGAAACCCAGCGCAGCGGCGTCGAGAATCGCCGAGGAGAAACTCAAGGTGGCCTGCACGATCAGCGGCGCCATGCAGTTGGGCAGCACGGTGATGAACATCAACCGTGGCAGCGTTGCCCCGGCCAGCCGGGCGGCGGTCACGTAGTCGCGGTTCAGTTCACCCATCACCGCAGCGCGGGTCAGGCGCACGTAGGAAGGCAGCGACACCACGGCAATGGCGATCACGGTGTTGATCAGGCCAGGGCCGAGAATGGCGACGATTGCCACTGCCAGCAGCAGCGACGGCAGCGCCAGCATGACATCCATCAGGCGCATGATCGACGGCCCGAGGATGCGTGGGAAAAAGCCGGCCAGCAGACCCATGAGGATGCCCGGGATCAGTGACATCACCACCGACGACAGGCCGATCAGCAGAGACAGCCGCGAACCCTGGATCAGGCGCGAAAGCAGATCGCGGCCCAGTTCGTCGGTGCCCAGAATGAACTGCCATTGGCCGCCTTCCAGCCATACCGGTGGGGTCAGGAGAAAGTCGCGGTACTGCTCGCTGGGATTGTGCGGTGCCACCCAGGGCGCGAACAGCGCGCAGAAGACGATGATCAGCATGAACACCAGGCCGGCCACGGCGCCCTTGTTCTTGGCAAAAGCCTGCCAGAATTCCTTGTACGGGGAGGGATAGAGCAGGCTCTGATCCACCGCTACCGTTTCGATTTTCGTAGTCATGGATAGGGTCTCAGCGCTGATGACGGATGCGTGGGTTGGCCAGGCCGTAGAGGATATCCACGACGAAGTTGACCAGGATCACCAGGCAGGCGATCAACAGAATGCCGTTCTGCACGACAGGGTAGTCGCGGGCGCCGATGGCCTCGATCAGCCACTTGCCGATGCCCGGCCAGGAGAAAATGGTTTCGGTCAGTACCGCACCGGCCAGCAGGGTGCCGACCTGCAGGCCGAACACCGTGAGCACCGGAATCAGCGCATTGCGCAGGCCGTGCACGAATACCACGCGGGCCGGCGACAGGCCCTTGGCGCGCGCCGTGCGCACGTAGTCCTCGCGCAGTACTTCGAGCATCGAGGAACGGGTCATGCGCGCGATCACCGCCAGGGGAATGGTGCCCAGTACGATGGCCGGCAGAATCAGGTGATGCAGGGCATCCCACCAGGCGCCTTCGTCTTCGCTGAACAGCGTGTCGATGAGCATGAAGCCGGTTTTCGGCTCGATGTCGTACAGCAGGTCGATGCGCCCGGAAACCGGCGTCCAGCCCAGGGTCACCGAGAAGAACATGATCAGGATCAGGCCCCACCAGAAGATCGGCATGGAATAGCCGGCCAGGGAAATGCCCATGACCCCGTGGTCGAACAGCGAGCCTCGCTTGAGTGCGGCGATCACCCCGGCGAGCAGGCCCAGAATGCCGGCGAAGATCAGCGCGGCAATGGACAGCTCCAGGGTGGCCGGAAACAGTGCGGTGAACTCGGTCCACACACTTTCCCGAGTCCGCAGCGACTCGCCCAGGTTGCCCTGGGCAAGGTTGCCGATGTAGTCCAGGTACTGGGCATACAGGGGCTTGTTCAGACCCAGGCGTTCCATCGCCTGTGCGTGCATTTCGGGGTCGACCCGACGCTCGCCCATCATCACTTCGACAGGGTCACCGGGAATCAGGCGTATCAACGCGAAGGTCAATAGCGTGATGCCGAAGAAAGTGGGGATCAGCAATCCCACACGTCGGGCAATAAAACTAAACATCGTGCGTAGTACCTCATCAGCCGGTTAGGCATGCCCCGCGTCCGCCCGGATGGGCGCCGAAGCGGGGCGTCTTTTTCTACTTCACCTGGGTGGTGGCGAAGTTATTATTGGTCATCGGGCTTATGTGGAAGCCTTCGACGTTCTTGCGCATGGCCGAGAACAGGCGTGGATACGCCAGGCTCAACCAGGGTTGCTCTTTGAGAAAAATGACCTGTGCCTGTTCGTAGAACGCCGCGCGCGCTGCCGGTTCAGTGGCTTCGCGGGCCTTGTTCACCAGTGCATCGAACTCCGGGTTGCACCAGCGAGCGGCGTTTTCGCCGTTCTTCGCCGCTTCACACGTCAGGTTCGGGCTGAGAAAGTTGTCCGGGTCGCCGTTGTCGCCGGCCCAACCGTAGAAAGCCAGGTCATGTTCGCCCAGTTTCAGGCGCTTGATCAACTCGCCCCACTCCAGCACGCGAATATCCAGCTTGATGCCAACCTTGGCCAGGTCTGCCTGGAGCAGTTGCGCCGCCAGGCTTGAGTTGGGGTTGGTCGGGCTGCTGCCATTGCGCGCAAAGATGGTGAACGACGTACCTTCGGGAACGCCGGCTTCCTTGAGCAGCGCCCGGGCCTTGGCCGGATCGTAGGGCAAATCCTTCAGGGAATGATTGTAGCCCAGCAGAGTGGTCGGGTAGGGGCCCACGCCCGGCGTTGCGTTGCCTTCGCCGAACAGCGTATGAACGAAGGTCTGCTTGTCGAAGGCCATCTGGATGGCCTGGCGCACGCGCACGTCGCTCAGGTACTTGTGGGTGGTGTTGATGGCCACGTAGCTGGTCATCAGGGCGTCCATTTCCGCGACCTTGAGCTGCGGGTCGGCCTTGATGCCAGGCACGTCGTCCGGCTTGGGGTACACCGCAAGCTGGCATTCGTTGGCGCGCAGCTTCTGCGCCCGCACGTTGTTGTCCACGGTGATGGCGAAGATCAGCGGGTCGGCCGGTGGCTTGCCTTTGTAATAGTCGGGATTGGCCTTGTAGCGAACCTGGGCGTCCTTGCTGTAGCGCACGAACACGAAGGGCCCGGTGCCGATCGGCTTGCTGTTCAGCTCGGCGGTCTTGCCGGCCTTGAGCAACTGGTCGGCATATTCGGCGGAATAGATCGAGGTGAAGCCCATTGCCATGTCGCGCAGGAAGGGCGCCTCCGGGCGCTTGAGCACGAAACGCACGGTCAGCTCGTCGAGCTTGTCGATGCTCTGGATCAGCTCACCCATGCCCATCGATTCGAAGTACGGATAGCCCATGGTCGACTTGGCGTGCCAGGGGTGATTGGCATCGAACTGGCGCATGAAGCTCCACAGCACGTCGTCGGCAGTGAGGTTGCGGGTCGGCTTGAAGTAGTCCGTGGTATGGAACTTCACGCCCTCGCGCAGGTGGAAAGTGTAGGTCTTGCCGTCTTCGCTGATGTCCCAGCTTCGTGCCAGGCCGGGCTGGATTTCGGTGCTGCCCGGCGCGAAGTCGACGAGGCGGTTGAATACCGTTTCGGCTGAGGCATCGGCCGTCACCGCACCGGTGTATTGAACGATATCGAAACCTTCGGGACTCGCTTCGGTGCAGACCACCAGCGGTTTGGCACTGGCGCCCAGGCTCATGCCGAGCAGGGCGGCGGCTACGGCAGCCTTGAGTGATAGCGTTTTCATCGTTGCCCTCGCAATCGCACGTAAGCGTAGCCGCTGCCCGTGATTCGTCGAACCACGGGCAGCGCTCGCCGATCAAAGAATCTGGAACGGAATGGTAGTGACGATGCGCAGCTCGTTGAGGCTGCCATCGACCTGATTGGCGCTGGCGCGGTGGGCACTGTAGGTCGCGCGGATGGTGCTGGCCTTCAATGGCCCACCCTGCACGGCGTACGAGGTGCCGAAGCCGTACTCGTAATGGCTTTCGCCGTCCTGAGCCTGAATGCCGTCATAGCCGCCACCCTTGTAGCGCGTGCCATCGATGCCCCAGCCGCGCGCGGTGTAGACGCTGAACTTGAGCCCCGGTACGCCATAGCTGGCCATGTCCAGCCCGTAGCCGACCTGGAACGATTTTTCGTTCGGCCCGTTGTAGTCGGAGAACAGCGAGTTGGCCAGGAAGATGGCGTTGGTCTCGTGCAAATAGTCGAAGTATTCGTCGCCGTTCACTTCCTGGAAGGCCAGGGTCAGGCTGTGCGCCTTGTGCGTCGCGGTCAACGACAGGCTGTAGGTGTCGTTGTCGATGGCGCCCATCTTCGAGCTGCCGGCATCCTTGGTCTTGTAGTAGTTGAAACCGGTGGTCAGGCCCAGCACCGAGGCATCGCCCAGTTCATGGGAAGCGCCGAAGTAGTACTGGTTCCAGACATCCTTGACGTTGGACGCGTACAGGCTGGTGGTCAGGCTTTTCAGCGGCTGGTAATTGAGGCCGAAGATGTTGACCTGGTCGGTGGTTGTGCCGTTGCCGTACTCGGTCCTGAATTTGCTCAGGCTCTGCTCGGTGCGCGGCGACACCCGGCTGAAGGTGCCGAGGTCAAAGTCGAGGTTGTCGAACTCGGCGCTGTGCACGCTGACACCCTCGAAGCTGGAGGGCAGGGCGCGGTTGCCGATGAAGGCAAGAACGGGTGTGTTCAGCGATTGACGCCCGGCGGTCACTACCGTGTTTGAAACCCGTGCCTTGAGGTTGGCCAGGCCTGCCTTGGTCCATTGGTCGACCACTTCGCCGTCGTGGTCGGTCAGGGTGCGGTTGCCGCCGCCAGCCACGCGGCCTTTGCCTTGCTCCAGAGCCACGGTGTTGTAGGCCGCCACTTCGGTGCTGAAACCTACCGTGCCCTGGGTGAAGCCTGAGGTGTAGTTGACGATGGTGCCCTGTACCCAGGTATCGCGGCTGCCGGTGCGTTCGGTGGTGCCATTGCCTTTGTTGATGCCCCAGGTCAGGCCACGCTTGCCTTTTTCCTTGGCGAACCAGTTGCGCGTCGAGCCGGTCAGGCTCGAGTCCTCGATGAAGCCCTGGGCTTCCTCCTGGGCGCTGCTGGTCTTGACGGTGAGAGGGACGAAAGCCTGGCTGACTTCTTCGGCCAGGGCCAGGGGCGTGAAACCGCTCAAGGACAACGTGAGTACTGCTCTCTTGGTGATTTTCAACTGAAGCTCCTTACATTTTTTGGTTTTATTGCCGCTTTATCGAGTGCGGCTTGTGCCCAGTCCATGGCGGGTGGTGACAGTTGCAAACGTTTGCTTGCTCTTTTTTGCCAAAAGCTCCCCAAGCCCATGGCATGGCCATGGGGCGAGGGGAGGCTTGGCTTATCTAGTCGCGGACGCTCACGCCGCCGAAATCGTTACGCCCGAACGGGCTGACCTTGAAGCCGTCGACCTTGACGCTGACCGGCTGGTTGACGGTGGAGTGGGCGATCGGGGTGATCGGCACCTGCTGCTTGAGCAACTGCTGCGCCTGGCGATAGAGCACGCTGCGCTCGTCGCGATCGGTCACGCGCTTGGCCTGCTGCACCAGCTTGTCGTAGTCCTGGTTGCACCACATCGAGTAGTTGTTGCTGCCAATTGCATCGCAGCTGTACAGCGTGCCCAGCCAGTTGTCCGGATCACCGTTGTCGCCAGTCCAGCCAATCAGCGAAACGTCGTGTTCGCCGCGCTTGGTACGGTCCAGGTACTCACCCCATTCGTAGCTGACGATCTTGACCTTGAGGCCGATCTTGCCCCAGTCGGCCTGCAGCATTTCAGCCATCAGCTTGGCGTTGGGGTTGTACGGCCGCTGCACGGGCATGGCCCAGAGGGTGATCTCGGTGCCTTCCTTGACCCCGGCGGCCTGCAGCATCTGCTTGGCTTTCTCCGGGTCGAAAGGCGCGTCCTTGATGCTCTCGTCGTAGGACCACTGGGTCGGCGGCATGGCATTGACTGCTTTCTGCCCGGCACCCTGGTAGACGGCCTTGAGGATGGCGTCCTTGTTCACCGCCATGTCCATCGCCTGGCGCACTTCCAGCTGGTCGAACGGTTTGTGGCGAACGTTGTAGGTGATGTAGCCCAGGTTGTAGCCGGCCTGCTCCATGACCTTGAGCTTGGGGTCTGCCTTGAGGCCCGCAAGGTCGGCGGGGCGTGGGTAGGCCGTCACCTGGCACTCGTTCTTCTTGAGCTTCTGCATGCGCACCGACGCATCGGTGTTGATGGCGAAGATCAGCTGGTCGACCTTTACCTGGCTCATGTCCCAGTACTGCGGGTTGGCCTTGTAGCGGATCTGCGAGTCCTTCTGGTAACGCTGGAAGGCGAACGGACCGGTGCCGATCGGCTTCTGGTTGATGTCGCGCATGTTGCCGCTCTTGAGCAGCTGATCGGCGTACTCGGCGGACTGGATGGAGGCAAAGTTCATGGCGATGTTCTGCACGAACGCGGCATCCACGGCGTTGAGGGTGAACACCACGGTGTGGTCGTCGGCTTTCTCGACCTTGGCGATGTTCTTGTCCAGGCTCATGCTGACGAAGTAGGGAAACTCGGTGGGGTAGGCCTTGCGGAACGGCTGGTTGGGGTCGAGCATGCGGTTGAAGGTGAACAGCACGTCGTCGGCGTTGAAGTCACGGGTCGGCTTGAACGCTTCGTTGCTGTGGAACTTGACCCCTTCGCGCAGGTGGAAGGTGTAGGTCAGGCCATCCTCTGAGATGTCCCATTTGGTGGCCAGTGCGGGAACGACACTGGTCCCGCCCTTTTCGAATTCGGTCAGGCGGTTGTAGATCGGTTGCGAAGCATCGTTGTCGGTGCCGCTGGTGTACTGGGCGATGTCGAAACCTGCGGGGCTGCCTTCGGAGCAGTACACCAGGCTGTTCGCGGCCTGGCTGAGGCCGACCTGGCCGAGCAGGCCCAGAGCGAGCATGGCGGAGCAAAGCTTTGTGTGTCGCATGATAGTCCCTGTCTTGTTGTTTTCCGATCGTGGGTCGCCAGTCCCCTGGCAGGAATAGGACGGCCGTCGCCAAAGAAAGCTAGTTCCATTTGACTAAGGTGTATGTCGGCGTATTCCGGTAGTGCTGTGGGAAAAATCCTGGCGTTCGTGCAAGCGAAGTGGACGACGGACCTTTCGGTCCGTCGTCCGCCTGCGTCATGAGAGATGCCCGGGGTCAGTCCTTCAGGCCTACGCCATAGAACGAGTTCAAGCCAAAGGGGCTGATCTTGAAGTCGGTGACCTTGGCGCTCATGGGCTGGTAGACCGTGGAGTGCGCGATCGGGGTGATCGGCACCTGTTCCTTGAGGCGCACCTGAGCCTGCTTGTACAGTTCGGTGCGCTTGGCCTGGTCGGGCGTGGCCTTGGCGGTCTTGATCAACTGGTCGTAGTCCTTGTCGCACCACTTCGAGAAGTTGTTGCCGTTCACCGCGTCGCAGCCGTACAGGGTGCCCAGCCAGTTGTCCGGGTCACCGTTGTCGCCGCTCCAGCCGATGAGCATGGCATCGGTCTCGCCGGCCTTGGCTCGCTTGAGGTACTCACCCCATTCGTAACTGACGATCTTGGCCTTGATACCCACCTTGGCCCAGTCCGATTGCAGCATCTCGGCCATCAGCTTGGCGTTGGGGTTGTAGGGACGCTGCACCGGCATCGCCCACAGGGTGATCTCGGTACCTTCCTTGACGCCGGCCTCCTTGAGCAGCTTCTTGGCCTCTTCCACGTTGTAGCCGGCGTCCTTGATGCTTTCGTCGTAGGACCACTGGGTCGGCGGCATGGCGTTCACTGCCAGCTGTCCGGCGCCCTGGTACACGGCTTCGATGATGCTTTTCTTGTTCACTGCCATGTCCAGCGCCTGGCGGACCTTGAGGTTGCCGAGCGGTTCATGGGTGACGTTGTAGGCGATGTAGCCCAGGTTGAAGCCGGCCTGGTCGGGCATCTGCAGCTTCTTGTCTTCCTTGAGCGGCTTGAGGTCGGCCGGGCGTGGGTATACGCTGACCTGGCACTCGTTCTTCTTGAGCTTCTGCATGCGCACCGATGCATCGGTGGTGATGGCGAAGATCAGGTTGTCGATCTTCACGTCATCCGGGTTCCAGTAGTCCTTGTTGCCCTTGTAGCGAATCTGCGCGTCTTTCTGGTAGCGGTTGAACACGAACGGGCCGGTGCCGATCGGCTTCTGGTTGATGTCGGCGGCCTTGCCCTGCTTGAGCAGCTGGGCGGCGTATTCGGCGGACTGGATCGAGGCGAAGCTCATGGCCATGTTCTGGATGAACGCGGCGTCGACCGTCTTCAAGGTGAAGCGCACGGTGTGATCGTCGAGCTTCTCGATGTTGGTGATGTTCTCGTCCATGCCCATGTCGGTGAAGTACGGGAACTCGGTCGGATAGGCTTTGCGGAACGGCATGTTCTTGTCGATCATGCGGTTGAACGTGAACAGCACGTCGTCGGCGTTGAATTCACGGGACGGCTTGAAGTAGTCGGTGGTGTGGAACTTGACCCCTTCGCGCAGGTGGAAGGTATACGTCAGCGCGTCTTCGGAGATGTCCCAGCTCGTCGCCAGGCCTGGAATGACCGCGGTGCCGCCACGCTCGAACTGGCTCAGACGGTTGAAGATGGTTTCTGCAGAAGCGTCGAAATCCGTGCCACTGGTATACAGCGCCGGGTCAAAACCCGCCGGACTGCCTTCGGAGCAGAATACAAGGTTGCTCGCAGCATGGGCGAAAGGGGCGCTGGCAAGCAGGCCGGCCCCGACGATGAACGGAATGACCGCGGTTTTGAGCATGGTGGCCTCAGTTGTTGTCATTTTAAGAATGAGGGCGACCTTGTGGGCCGACCCGGCCGATACTTATGCAGGCGGCATACCCAAATCAACTGTTTGCCTCCAATCGGGCCTGAAACGGTGGGACGGGCGTACACGAATGTCGCATCGATATAATTTTTTCGATAGTTGAACGCACGATCAATAACGTTTTGCAGCAGAACGCACGCTTATCGACCCCACTGCACCACGCTGGCGCACTGCAATGGGGCGTTAGGTATCACTGCGAGAGGCTGACACCGTAGAAAGGCGTCAGGCCGAAGGGGCTGATGCGGAAGTCCTGCACTTCCTTGCGCATGGGCTGGAACACGGTGGAGTTGGCGATGGGTGTGATCGGTACCTGTTGCTTGAGGATGCGCTGCGCCTGCTGGTACAGCTTCACACGCTCGTCGCGATCGCTGCTCAGCTTGGCCTGCTGGATCAACTTGTCGTAGGCCGGGTCGCACCATTTGGCGTAGTTGCTGCCCTTGACCGCCGCACAGCTGTAGAGCACACCGAGCCAGTTGTCAGGGTCGCCGTTGTCGCCGGTCCAACCGTAGATCATGGTGTCGTGCTCGCCATTCTTGGCGCGCTTGATGTACTCGCCCCATTCGTAACTGACGATGTTGGCCTTGATGCCGACCTTGGCCCAATCGCTCTGGATCATCTGTGCCGACATGCGTGCGTTGGGGTTGGAAGCGCGCTGCACCGTCATGGCCCACAGGTCGATGGTCGTGCCTTCCTTGATCCCGGCTTCCTTGAGCAGCGCGCGCGCCTTGGTGATGTCGTGGGGCGCGTCCTTGATGCCCTTGTCGTACGACCATTGCGCAGGCGGCAGGGCGTTCTGTGCCAGTTGGCCGGCGCTCTGGTACACCGCCTTGATGATGGCGGGCTTGTCGATCGCCATGTCCAGTGCCTGACGCACCTTGAGTTGATCGAGCGGCGGATGGGTCACGTTGTAGGCGAGAAAGCCCAGGTTGAAGCCGGGCTGGCTGAGCACGCGCAGGTTGGGGTCCTGTTTCATCACCTCGATGTCGGCAGGCCGCGGGTAGCCGCTGACCTGGCATTCGCCGGCCTTGAGTTTCTGCAGGCGCACGGCGGCATCGGTGTTGATGGCGAAGATCAGGTTGTCCAGCTTGACGTCTTCGGGCTTCCAGTACGCCTTGTTGGCAACGTAGCGGATCTGCGAATCCTTCTGATAGCGCTTGAACACGAACGGGCCAGTGCCGATCGGTTTCTGATTGATGTCGGCAGCCTTGCCCTGCTTGAGCAGCTGCGCGGCATATTCGGCGGACTGCACCGAGGCGAAACTCATGGCCAGGTTCTGCACGAACGCGGCATCGACCGTGGCGAGGGTGAAGACGACGGTGTGCTCGTCCTGCTTGCTGACCGATTTGATGTTGGTGTTCAGGCCCATGTCGGTGAAATAGGGCGATTCCGAAGGGTAGGCTTTGCGAAACGGGTGCTCGGGATCGAGCAGTCGCTGGAAGGTGAACAGCACGTCGTCGGCGTTGAAATCGCGGCTGGGCGTGAAGTAGTCGGTGGTGTGGAACTTGACCCCTTCGCGCAGGTGAAAGGTGTAGCTCAAACCGTCCGCCGATACGTCCCAGGAGGTGGCCAGGCCAGGTTCTATTTCAGTGCCGCCGCGCTTGAACTGGGTCAGACGATTGAAGACGGTTTCCGCCGAGGCATCGAAATCGGTGCCGCTGGTGTATTGGCTGGGATCGAAGCCGGCGGGGCTGGCTTCTGAGCAGTACACCAGCGTGCTCGCGGCCTGGGCCATGGGCATCCCGGCACAGAGGGCAGCGGTCAGGAGCAAGGGCTTGAAGGCGGGGATGTGCATGGGGGCCTCGGCAGATGAAGGGTAACAAGGGGTAGAGCCGCCCATTCAAGGGCGGCAGGGCATCAAGGCATCATGACTTCGATGACGCCATCAGCGTTGATGCTGACCTCGCTGGTGCCGGCTTCCACGTCCGGGGTTACCGGGGCGGTGTCGGAACGGGCGGCTTTCATCATCATCGGGGCGGACGCGTAGGGCCGCGGGTAGCCAGCGCTGTTGAGGTTGAGATTGACCACCTTGTAGCTCTTGCCACCCAAGGCGTCGGTGGCCAGTTGAGCACGGGCCTTGAACGCGGCGACGGCTTCCTTGAGCAGGGCGTCTTCGCTCTGCTTGCGGGTCTTGTCGGCGATCGAGAAGTCCATGGCGCCCATTTTCAGGCTCTGCAGCAGTTCGCCGGTGAGTTTGGACAGCGCGGGAAAGTCGGCGCTTTCCAGGCGCACTTCCGCGCGTTCACGCCAGCCGGTGATGGTCTGGCCCTTGTCGTCGTAGATCGGGTAGCTGTTGCGACTGCCTTGGCGCACGATCACGCCCTTGACTTCACGGGCCTGGGCGAGAGCCTTGTTCAAGGTCTCGGTGATGCCGGCGGCGAGCTTGGCCGGGTCGGCGTTCTGCTCTTCGCTGTAGAGGGTCACGAGCATCAGGTCGCGGGGCACTTCCTGGCTGACCTCGGCGCGCAGGGAAATCTGGTTGTAGCGGGCTTCGTCGGCCAGTGCTGGAAGGCTGGCCAACAGGCTCGCACCAAGGACCAAAGCGGCGCTGCGGGTGATGACGGGCATGGAAAACTCCTTGTTGTAAGTGCTGGGTAAGACTGGCCAGGCCGGATGCGGTTCCTGAACGAGCCAGGTTCATGCGTTTCGCGCGGTCATTTGCCGCAGTTTCCGCTGTCGGCGTGTCGAGTTGGTTATACTTGCACCGATCCGCCTGCAGCGCTCACTGGAGAGCAAATGCTCGCCCATCCTATGCCTCTTTCCGCTTCACGCCAGAACCTCTGGCGCCTGACCTTCATCCGCACCCTGGTACTGGCCGCTCAGGCCGGTTCGGTCGGTTTCGCCTACCTGACGCACCTGCTGCCGTTGCCCTGGCTGGCGCTGAGTACCACACTGGCGGTGTCCGCCATACTCTGTGCGCTGACCGTCCTGCGCCTGCGCTTTTCGTTGCCGGTCACCGAGCTCGAATACGCCCTGCAACTGGCCTGCGACCTGCTGATCCACAGTGTCCTGCTGTACTATTCGGGCGGCGGCGCCAACCCGTTCGTGTCCTATTATCTAGTGCCGCTGACCATTGCCGCCGTGACCCTGCCATGGGTCTACTCCCTGGTGCTCTCAGGCATCGCGCTGGCCTGCTACACCTTCATGCTGGCGCACTTCTACCCCCTCGATACCCTGCCGATCGGTCGTGAGAACCTGCAGATCTACGGCATGTGGCTGAGCTTCGCTTTGGCCGCCTCGGTGATTACCTTCTTTGCCGCCAAGATGGCCGAAGAATTGCGGCGCCAGGAGCAGCTGCGTGCCCAGCGCCGCGAAGAGGGCCTGCGTGACCAGCAACTGCTGGCCGTGGCCACCGAGGCTGCGGGCGCTGCCCATGAGCTGGGCACGCCGCTGGCCACCATGAGTGTGCTGCTCAAGGAAATGCGCCAGGACCATCCCCAGCCTGAACTGCAGGAAGACCTGCAGGTGCTGCAGGATCAGGTCAAGCTGTGCAAGGAAACCCTCCAGCAACTGGTGCGGGCCGCCGAAGCCAACCGACGCATGGCCGTGGTCGATCAGCCGGTCACCGCCTGGCTCGACGAAGCCCTCAATCGCTGGCACCTGATGCGCCCCGAGTCCAGCTACCGTTTCCACCGCCTGGGCCAAGGCGAGGTGCCGCACCTGTCGCCGCCTCCCGACCTCACCCAGGCGCTGCTCAATCTGCTCAACAACGCCGCCGATGCCTGCCCCGACAACCTCGAGGTCAAATTGGACTGGGACAGTGAGGACATCTTCATCGTCATCCGCGACCACGGCGCGGGTGTTCCCTTGGCCATTGCCGAGCAGATCGGCAAACCGTTCTTCACTACCAAGGGCAAGGGCTTCGGCCTTGGCCTGTTCTTGAGCAAGGCCAGCGTGACTCGCGCCGGCGGCTCGGTAAAACTCTATAGTCATGAAGAGGGCGGCACGCTCACCGAGCTGCGCCTGCCCCGTGGCGTCCCAGGAGATGATCGATGACTGATGAAAACCAAGTCGAAGGCGAAGAGCTGCCGCACCTGTTGCTGGTGGACGACGACGCCACGTTTACCCGCGTAATGGCGCGTGCCATGACCCGCCGAGGCTTTCGCGTAAGTACTGCAGGCAGCGCCGAGGAAGGCTTGAAGCTGGCCCAGGACGATGTACCCGACTACGCCGCCCTGGACCTGAAGATGGAAGGCGATTCGGGCCTGGTGCTGCTGCCCAAGCTGCTGGAACTCGATCCGGAAATGCGCGTGGTGATTCTCACCGGCTATTCGAGCATTGCCACGGCGGTGGAGGCGATCAAGCGCGGCGCCTGCAACTACCTGTGCAAGCCCGCCGACGCCGATGACGTGCTGGCTGCGCTGTCGGCCGAACATGCCGACCTCGACACGCTGGTGCCGGAAAATCCGATGTCGGTCGACCGCCTGCAATGGGAGCACATCCAGCGAGTGCTCACCGAGCATGCTGGCAACATTTCCGCCACGGCGCGGGCGTTGGGTATGCATCGGCGTACCCTGCAACGCAAATTGCAGAAACGCCCCGTGCGTCGGTAAATTCGCGTGGAGCGCTCTGGCTGGCGCCCTGCGCGCCCGGGTAGGCGGCATTGGCCCGCCCGCCGGGCCCTGCGGCGGCTCATGCCATGATCGTACAACCCGCTTTAGGCTATGATTGCTTCAATCACCGACCGTTTCGAGAATGACTTTCACTATGGATACTCAGAGCGCCGCCCCACGCGCCCGTCGCAAACCGCGCAGCCTGGCCCAGGAACTGGTGGCCGTGCTGACCCAGCGCATCCTCGATGGCGACCTCAAGCGTGGCGACAAGCTGCCTACCGAGTCGGCCATCATGGAAGAGCAGGGCGTCAGCCGGACCGTGGTGCGTGAAGCCATTTCCCGGCTGCAGGCGGCAGGTCAGGTCGAAACCCGCCACGGCATCGGCACCTTCGTGCTGGATACGCCCAGCCCGAGTGGTTTTCGCATCGATCCGGCAACCATCGTCACCCTGCGCGATGTGCTCGCCGTGCTCGAGCTGCGCATCAGCCTGGAAGTGGAATCCGCCGGGTTGGCTGCCAGTCGCCGCTCGCCCGAGCAACTGGCGGCGATGCGCGCAGCCCTCGATGCGCTGAACGAAAGCGCGGCCCATGCCAGCGATGCGGTGGCGTCCGATTTCCAGTTCCATCTGCAGATTGCCTTGTCCACCGGCAACCGCTATTTCACCGACATCATGACGCACCTGGGCACCAGCATCATTCCACGCACCCGCCTGAATTCGGCACGTCTGGCACATGACGACCAGCAGCACTACATGACCCGACTCAGTCGCGAGCACGAGGAAATCTACGACGCCATCGCCCGCCAGGATTCCGATGCCGCGCGCGCAGCCATGCGCCTGCACCTGACCAACAGCCGCGAGCGTTTGCGCCAGGCTCACCAGGAAGCCGAAGCGGGCAGGGGCTGACCGCCCCGTAGCAGCGGCGCAAGCCGCGTTGGCGGCCTGCGCGGTGCATCTGGCAGAACGCGGCTTGCACCGCTGCTACAGAAACACCGCAATCCCTGTAGCAGCGGCGCAAGCCGCGTCTGCGTCTGGCGCGGTGCATCTGGCAGACCGCGGTGCCACCGGACGCGGCTTGCACCGCTGCTACAGAAACACCGCAACCCTTGTAGCAGCGGCGCAAGCCGCGTCGGCGGCTGGCGCAGTGCATCTGGCAGACCGCGGTACCGCCGGACGCGGCTTGCGCCGCTGCTACAGGGATCCCGTGTGTCTTCGGTGTTAGGTGAAGCGCATGCGGGACCATCTGAAAATACTTCGTTCCACCTATTGAGGAACTGCTTAAGTAGTTGTACGATGACGTACGACATCAGCCAGCCATGGCTGTTTGGTTGTTCAATTTTCCATGCGACTCAGGGTGTTCAAACAATGAATCCACAAGAACTAAAGTCCATCCTCAATCACGGCCTGCTGTCTTTTCCAGTAACCGATTTCACTGCCCAGGGCGACTTCCATCGCGAAGGCTATATCAAGCGCCTGGAGTGGCTTGCCCCCTACGGCGCCAGCGCCCTGTTCGCCGCCGGCGGCACCGGTGAGTTCTTCTCCCTGGCCGCCAGCGAATACTCGCAAGTGATCAAGACTGCCGTCGACACCTGCGCTACCAGCGTGCCTATCCTCGCCGGCGTCGGCGGTTCCACTCGCCAGGCCATCGAGTATGCACAGGAAGCCGAGCGCCTGGGCGCCAAGGGTCTGCTGCTGCTGCCGCACTACCTGACCGAAGCCAGCCAGGACGGCGTAGCCGCTCACGTCGAGGCCGTGTGCAAATCGGTCAACATCGGCGTCATCGTCTACAACCGCAATGTCTGCCGTTTGAACGCGCCATTGCTGGAACGCCTGGCCGAAACCTGCCCGAACCTGATCGGCTACAAGGACGGTCTGGGCGATATCGAACTGATGGTTTCGATCCGTCGCCGCCTGGGCGATCGCTTCAGCTACCTGGGCGGCCTGCCGACCGCCGAAGTCTATGCAGCGGCCTACAAGGCTCTGGGTGTGCCGGTGTATTCGTCCGCCGTGTTCAACTTCATTCCCAAGACCGCGATGGACTTCTACCACGCCATCGCCGCTGAAGACCACGTCACCGTGGGCAAGTTGATCGACGACTTCTTCCTGCCTTACCTGGACATTCGCAACCGTAAATCCGGCTACGCGGTCAGCATCGTCAAGGCAGGCGCGAAGATTGCCGGCTACGATGCAGGGCCGGTGCGCACCCCGCTGACCGACCTGACCGGCGAAGAGTACGAAATGCTCGCTGCCCTGATGGACAAGATGGGTCCGCAGTAAGCCTCGAAACCGCGGTGCGGCTTTCGCGGCCGCTGACCGCTCCTACGGGGATCCTGCATACGCTGCGGATCTCTGTGGGAGCGGGGCGGTCGGCGAGCCCTCTGCCCGCGAAGGGGCCCTGCCTGCCATACCCTTCCAGAATTTCCCCGCTTGACCCCTACATCCTCGCTATCATTGTCGCCTGACCCCAGGCAACAGGTTCCCCGGCATGCTCGCCCTATTTCTGCAGACCCTGAACGTGACCGCTCCGGTGTTCGCCATGCTGTTTCTCGGCTACGGGCTGAAGCGAATCGACTGGATCAATGACAACTTCATCAAGACCGCCTCGGCCTTGGTGTTCAACGTCTGCATGCCGTCGTTGCTGTTTCTGGGCATCTACCATGCCGACCTGCGCTCTGCACTCAAGCCAGGCCTGCTGGTGTATTTCGTGGTGGCCACGGTGGGCAGCTTCGCCATCGCCTGGTGGATCGCCACCAAGCGATGCCCGCAAGTGGACCGTGGCGTGTTCACCCAGGGCGCCTTTCGCGGCAACAATGGTGTCATCGGCCTGGCCCTGGCAGGCAGCATGTATGGCGACTACGGCATCTCCCTGGGCTCGATCCTCGCCGGTTTGGTGATCGTGCTCTACAACTCGCTGTCGGTGGTGGTGCTGGCGATCTACAGCCCGAACATCAAGTCCGACCCGCTGAGCATCTGCAAGAGCATCCTGGTCAACCCGTTGATCATCAGCGTGGTCATGGCCGTGCCCTTCGCCTGGTTGCAGGTGCCCATTCCCAATTGGGTCCTGACCTCGGCCGACTACGTCGCGCAGATGAGCCTGCCGCTGGCGCTGATCTGCATCGGCGGGACCCTGTCGCTGGCCGCATTGCGCAGCAGTGGTTCAGTGGCGCTGAGCGCCAGCGCGGTGAAAATGATCCTGCTGCCGATCGTCGGTACCTTCGGTGCCTGGCTGTTGGGCTTTCGCGGGGCGGAACTGGGCATTCTGTTCCTGTATATTGGCGCTCCTTCGGCCTCGGTCGGTTATGTCATGGTGCGGGCCAGCGGCGGCAACTATTCGCTTGCCGCCGCCATCATCGTGATCACCACCCTGGCGGCAGCCATCACCACCAATATCGGAATATTCCTGTTGCAGTGGGGCGGCTGGATCTAGACGCTGCTTGCCCACCCGCAAGCATTCACCCGCTAAGGAACCGCAATGGATGATCAATCCACCCCCGAAGGTCTGCATCGGGGTCTGAAAAACAGGCACATCCAGCTCATTGCTCTGGGCGGGGCGATTGGCACCGGCCTGTTTCTGGGCATCGCCCAGACCATCGGCATGGCCGGCCCTTCGGTCATCCTGGGGTACGCCATCGGCGGCCTGATCGCTTTCTTCATCATGCGCCAGCTGGGCGAAATGGTCGTTGAAGAGCCGGTCACCGGCACCTTCAGCCATTTTGCCAACCGCTACTGGAGCGGCCTGGCCGGCTTCATGTCCGGTTGGAACTACTGGGTGCTGTACGTTCTGGTGGGCATGGCGGAACTGACCGCCGTGGGCATCTACATCAAGTACTGGTGGCCGGAGGTGCCCACCTGGGCGTCTGCCGCGGTGTTCTTCGTGCTGATCAACGCGATCAACATGTTCCAGGTAAAGATCTACGGCGAGATGGAGTTCTGGTTTTCGCTGATCAAGGTCGCCGCCATCGTCAGCATGATCGGCTTCGGCGCCTGGATGCTGGCCACCGGCAGTGGTGGGCCGGACGCCAGCGTCGCCAACCTGTGGCAATACGGCGGCTTCTTCCCCAACGGCATCGGTGGATTGACCCTGGCCATGGCGGTCATCATGTTTTCCTTCGGTGGCCTGGAACTGGTCGGCATCACCGCCGCCGAAGCCGATGACCCCAGGCGCAGCATTCCCAAGGCCACCAACCAGGTGATCTACCGGATCCTGCTGTTCTACGTGGGCGCCTTGACCATCCTGCTGTCCCTGTATCCGTGGCAGAAAGTGGTCGAGGGTGGCAGCCCGTTCGTGATGATCTTCCATGCGCTGGACAGCAACGTGGTCGCCACCGTGCTCAATGTGGTGGTGCTGACCGCGGCGCTGTCGGTCTACAACAGCTGCGTCTATTGCAACAGCCGCATGCTGTTCGGCCTGGCGGTGCAGGGCGATGCGCCCAGGACCCTGCTCCAGGTCAACCGCCGTGGCGTGCCCATGAAAGCGTTGGGGATTTCCGCCCTGGCGACCGGATTGAGCGTGGTCATCAACTACCTGATGCCGGGCGAAGCATTCGGCCTGCTGATGGCGTTGGCCGTGTCCGCACTGGTCATCAATTGGGGCATCATCAGCATCACTCACCTGAAGTTTCGCAAGGCCATGCGCGCCAACGGTCAGACGACGTTCTTCCCGAGCTGGGGCTACCCGATCACCAACTGGGTGTGCCTGCTGTTCCTGGCGGGCATTCTGGTGATCATGTACATGACGCCGGGAATCCGCATTTCGGTGCTGTTGATTCCCTTGTGGCTTGGGGTGCTGGCAGTGGCCTGGATGTTCAAGAAGCGTCGGGCGGGGTAAGCGGTCGCATTGTTCAGTGCTGTCGACGCCAGGCGCGCAGGGTGCCCCACAGCACCACCGCCGCCAGCACCGGCAGTACGTAGAACAGCATCAGCTCTTCCAGCCTGGTCGCCAATGGCATGCCCGTGGTGAACGCCATCACGTGCAGGCCGTACGCGACGTAGAGCCCCAGCAGCACCAGCCCTTCGATCCGCGTGACCCGGTATCCGGAATAGAACAGCGGCAGGCACAGCAGGGTGACGCCAAGCATCACCGGCAGGTCGAAGTCCAGCGCGTTGGGTGACACGCTCAGAGGCGCGGGTGCCAGCACCGCGGTCAGGCCGAGCACGCCGAGCAGGTTGAACAGGTTGCTGCCGATGACGTTGCCCACTGCAATCTCGCGGTGACCGCGAAAGGCAGCGACCAACGACGTCGCCAGTTCCGGTAGTGACGTGCCGACGGCCACGATGGTCAACCCGATTACCCGGTCCGACAAGCCGAAATCGGTGGCCAGCTCCAGTGCTGCTTCAAGCAGCCAGTGGCTGCCCGCGATCAGCAGCAGCAAGCCTGCGAGCATCATGCCCAGGCACTTGAGCCAGGGCGCAGTGCCCTGGGCTGCCGCCACCCGCCCCGGATGTCGCGACTGGCGCCACAGTACGCCCAGATAGCCGACCAGCGCCAAAAGCAGGACGCCGCCTTCAAGGCGCCCCAGCTGCTCGTTCAGGGCCAGCCCGAACACCAGCGCACTGGCTGCGATCAGCAGCGGAATATCGAGCCGCAGCAGTTGCCGCGAAACGCGTAGCGGAATGATCAGCGCGGACAGCCCCAGGGTCACCAGCAAACTGAAGATGTTGCTGCCCACCAGGCTGCCAACGGCGATGTCCGGGGTACCAACGAACGTGGCCTGCAGGCTGACGGCCAGTTGCGGCACACTGCTGCCCAGCGCGACCACGCCCAGGCCCACTACCAGCGGCCTGATCTTGAGCGCGGCCGCCAGGCGCACGGCGCCGCGCACCAGCGATTCGGCGCCGGCAATCAGCAGCAGCAGCCCTGCGAACAGCTGCAGCAAGGTCGGGCCGGGCAGGGTGGCGAGATCGGGGATAACGGTGGCTCCAGGTCAGTCTTGCAGGGTTTGCACGCGCACTCGGGCCGTACCACTGCGCAGCATGCCCAGTTCTTCGGCAGCGCCCTTTGACACATCGATCAGGCGACCGCGCGAGTGTGGACCGCGATCGTTGATCCGCACCACTACATTGCGCTTGTTGGACAGATTGGTCACCACTACCCGGGTACCGAATGGAAGCTGGCGATGGGCTGCGGTGAGACCGTGCTGATCGAAGCGTTCGCCACTGGCGGTGCGAGCGCCATGATGGCGTGCGCCGTAGTAGGAGGCGACCCCCTCGCGGTTGTAGCCGCGCGGGTCGATGATACCGTTCTCGCTGGCACAGCCCGCCAGCACGGCAATCGCACCGACACAGCACACACGCAACGCCTGTAGCAGCGGCGCAAGCCGCGTCAGCGGTATCCGCGGTCCGTTTGCTTCACCGCGTTGAGGCCGGACGCGGCTTGCGCCGCTGCTACAACTGCGCCGGACGCGGCTCGCGCCGCTGCTACAGGGGAGGCGTCGGCCCATCAACCGGCCAGCTTGCTCTTGAGCAGTTCGTTGACCTGCTGCGGGTTGGCCTTGCCCTTGGAGGCTTTCATCGCCTGGCCGACGAAGAAGCCGAACATCTTGCCGCGCTTGGCTTCGTCAGCCGCGCGGTACTGTTCGACCTGCTCGGCGTTGGCAGCCAGCACTTCGTCGAGCACCTTCTCGATCGCCCCGCTGTCGGTGACCTGTTTCAGGCCACGCGCCTCGATGATCTGGTCGGCATCGCCTTCACCGTTGGCCATCGCTTCGAAAACCATCTTGGCGATCTTGCCGGAGATGGTGTTGTCCTTGATGCGCTGCAGCATGCCACCCAGTTGTGCGGCGCTGACCGGCGAATCCTCGATTTCCAGCCCCTGCTTGTTCAACAGGCTGCCCAGCTCGACCATGACCCAGTTGGCGGCAAGCTTGGCATCGGCGCAGCTGGCCACGACCTGCTCGAAGAAGTCCGCCTGCTCGCGGCTCGAGGCCAGCACGCTGGCATCGTAGGCAGACAGGCCGAACTCGCTCTTGAAGCGCTCGCGCTTGGCAGGCGGCAACTCGGGTAGGGTGGCCCGGGTCGTTTCCAGGAACGAATCCTCGATCACCACCGGCAGCAGATCGGGGTCGGGGAAGTAACGGTAGTCGTTGGCTTCCTCCTTGCTGCGCATGGCGCGTGTCTCGTCCTTGTTCGGATCGTACAGGCGGGTCTGCTGGATGACCTTGCCGCCGTCTTCGATCAGTTCGATCTGGCGCGCGATCTCGCTGTTGATGGCGCGCTCGATGAAGCGGAACGAGTTGACGTTCTTGATCTCGCAGCGGGTGCCGAACTCGACCTGGCCCTTGGGCCGGATCGACACGTTGCAGTCACAGCGCAACGAGCCTTCGGCCATGTTGCCGTCACAGATGCCCAGGTAACGGACCAGCGAGTGCATGGCCTTGACGTAGGCCACGGCTTCCTTGGCACTGCGCATGTCGGGCTCGGAAACGATTTCCAGCAGCGGCGTGCCGGCACGGTTGAGGTCGATGCCGGTGCTGCCGCTGAAGTCCTCGTGCAGGCTTTTGCCAGCGTCTTCTTCCAGGTGCGCGCGAGTCACGCCGATACGCTTGACCGTGCCGTCTTCCAGGGTGATGTCCAGGTGGCCCTTGCCGACGATCGGCAGCTCCATCTGGCTGATCTGGTAGCCCTTGGGCAGGTCGGGATAGAAGTAGTTCTTGCGCGCAAACACGTTGTGCTGGCCGATTTCGGCGTCGATTGCCAGGCCGAACATCGCGGCCATGCGCACGGCTTCCTGGTTCAGCACCGGCAGTACGCCGGGCATGCCCAGATCGACCAGGCTGGCCTGGGTGTTCGGCTCGGAGCCGAAGGTGGTGGAGCTGCCGGAGAAAATCTTCGACTGGGTGGCGAGCTGGGTATGAATCTCCAGCCCGATCACGACTTCCCATTGCATGATGTTTCTCCTTAGAAGCCTTCAGGCGCGCGAGTGTGCCAGTCGGTGACTTGCTGGTACTGGTGCGCCGCATTGAGCAGGCGGCCTTCCTGGAAGTAGGGGGCCAGCAGCTGCACGCCGACCGGCAGGCCATCGACGAAACCGGCCGGCATCGACAGGCCGGGCAGGCCGGCGAGGTTGGCGGTGATCGTGTAGATGTCTTCGAGGTAGGCGGCAACCGGGTCGGCATTCTTGGCGCCCAGCTTCCAGGCCGGGTTCGGCGTGGTCGGGCTGAGGATCATGTCGACGTCTTCGAAGGCGGCCATGAAATCGTTCTTGATCAAGCGGCGGATCTTCTGCGCCTGCAGGTAATAGGCGTCGTAGTAGCCCGCCGAAAGTGCATAGGCGCCGACCATGATGCGGCGCTGCACTTCCGGGCCGAAGCCTTCGGCGCGCGAACGCTTGTACAGGTCGGTGAGGTCCTTGGGGTTCTCGCAGCGATAGCCGAAGCGTACCCCATCGAAGCGCGACAGGTTCGAAGAAGCCTCGGCCGGTGCGATCACGTAGTAGGCGGCAATCGCCTGCTGCATGTTCGGCAGGCTGATGTCCTTGATGGTTGCGCCCAGCTTCTGCAGTTGCTCGATGCTGGCGTGAATCAGGTCGGCGATGCGCGGATCGAGGCCGGCGCCGAAGTATTCCTTCGGCACGCCGATGCGCAGGCCTTGCAGCGAGCCGCCCAAGGTGGCGCTGTAGTCGGGGACGGGTTCATCGATGCTGGTGGAGTCCTGCGGGTCGAAGCCTGCCATGCCTTGCAGCAACAGGGCGCAATCCTCGGCGTTGCGTGCCAGCACGCCGGCCTGGTCGAGGCTGGAAGCGTAGGCGATCATTCCCCAGCGCGACACCCGGCCATAGGTCGGCTTGATCCCAGTGAGGTTGGTGAAGGCCGCCGGTTGACGGATCGAACCGCCAGTGTCGGTGCCTGTCGCCACCGGCAACAAGCGCGCCGCCACGGCCGCCGCCGAGCCGCCCGAGGAACCGCCGGGCACGTGGGCCAGGTTCCAGGGGTTTTTCACCGGGCCGTAGTGGCTGTTCTCGTTGGCCGAACCCATGGCGAATTCGTCCATGTTCAGCTTGCCCAGGGTCACCGCGCCCGCTGCATTGAGCTTGGCCACCACGGTGGCGTCATAGGGCGCCTGGAAGTTGTCGAGCATCTTCGACCCGCAGCTGGTGCGGATGCCCTGGGTGCAGAACAGGTCCTTGTGGGCCAGCGGTGCACCCAGCAGGGCACCGCCTTCGCCGTTGGCGCGCCGCGCATCGGCGGCCTGCGCCTGGGCGATGGCGTGCTCGGGGGTGACGGTGATGAAGCTGTTGAGCTGAGGATCCAGCTGGGCGATACGCGCCAGCAGGGTACGGGTCAGCTCTTCGGCGGAAAATTTCTTGTCGGCGAGTCCGCGGGCGATCTCGGCCAGTGTCAGTTGATGCATGGCAGGCTCTTTCCCTTTACTCGATGACTTTAGGAACCAGATACAGGCCGTTTTCGACCGCCGGTGCGATGGCCTGGTAGGCGTCGCGCTGGTTGCGTTCGGTCACCTGGTCGGCGCGCAGCCGCTGGCTGGCTTCCAGTGGGTGGGCCAGGGGTTCGATGCCGCTGGTGTCGACCGCTTGCATCTGGTCGACGAGGCCCAGAATGCTGTTCAGTGCTTCGATGGTGCGTGGCATATCGGCTTCATTCAGGCCCAGACGGGCCAGGTGAGCGATTTTTTCCACGTCGCAGCGTTCAAGCGCCATGGGGATCTCCAGTGGAAAATGAAATACGGCAAAGCCGTGGTTTTGGGGAACACTATCGCACTTCTGTGGTCATATGGCCGCGATCGAGTGCAGGCGTGCCCGGAAAAACAGCCAATTTAACATATTGGCGCCTTGCCCAAAATCCCCGCCGTTGTTAGAGTTTGCCGCACTTTTTTACCCACGCGTTGCCTAGGGTCCTTTTCCCATGTTCAAGAAACTGCGTGGCATGTTTTCCAGCGATCTTTCCATTGACCTGGGCACTGCCAACACCCTTATTTACGTGCGTGAGCGCGGTATCGTCCTGAATGAGCCATCAGTTGTGGCCATTCGGACCCACGGTAATCAGAAAAGTGTCGTTGCGGTCGGTACCGAAGCCAAGCGCATGCTCGGCCGTACCCCCGGCAACATCGCCGCCATTCGCCCGATGAAGGACGGCGTGATCGCCGACTTCAGCGTCTGCGAAAAGATGCTGCAATATTTCATCAACAAGGTGCACGAGAACAGCTTCCTGCAGCCCAGCCCGCGCGTGCTGATCTGTGTGCCTTGCAAATCCACCCAGGTGGAACGCCGTGCCATTCGTGAATCGGCGCTGGGCGCCGGTGCCCGCGAAGTGTTCCTGATCGAAGAGCCCATGGCGGCCGCCATCGGCGCCGGCCTGCCGGTCGAGGAAGCCCGCGGTTCGATGGTCGTCGACATCGGCGGTGGTACCACCGAAATCGCTCTGATCTCGCTCAATGGCGTGGTCTATGCCGAATCCGTCCGTGTGGGCGGCGACCGCTTCGATGAAGCCATCGTCACCTACGTGCGTCGCAACTACGGCAGCCTGATCGGCGAATCCACCGCCGAGCGCATCAAGCAGGAAATCGGCACGGCCTACCCGGGCGGCGAAGTGCGTGAAGTCGACGTGCGTGGCCGCAACCTGGCCGAAGGCGTTCCACGTGCCTTCACGCTGAACTCCAACGAAGTGCTCGAAGCCCTGCAGGAGTCCCTCGCGACCATCGTGCAGGCCGTCAAGAGCGCGCTGGAACAGTCGCCCCCCGAGCTGGCCTCGGACATCGCCGAACGCGGCCTGGTGCTGACTGGCGGTGGCGCGCTGCTGCGCGACCTCGACAAGCTGCTGGCCCAGGAAACCGGCCTGCCGGTGATCGTCGCCGAAGACCCGCTGACGTGCGTGGCTCGGGGTGGCGGTCGTGCCCTGGAAATGATGGACAAGCACACCATGGATCTGCTCTCCAGCGAATAACTTCGCGGGAAAGATTCCTGGGGTCGTTTACAGGTAGCGTCTTCGATGCTACCTGTATGCGTCCTGTACTTTCGATCCGGGCCGGTTTGCCGTCACATGAATGACCACATGAACATTTGCCTGGGAGGAGCGGCCTATTAAACCGCTTTTCACCAAGGGCCCCTCACTGGGCGTGCGCCTGTTGGTGCTGGTCGTGCTGTCGGTCGCGCTGATGGTTGTCGACGCGCGCTTTACCTTGCTCAAACCCGTGCGCAGCGAAATGTCGCTGGTGCTGATGCGTGCCTATTGGGTCACCGATCTGCCGCAACGCTTGTTCGAAGGCGTTGCCAGCCAGTTCGGCAGCCGCACCGAGCTGCTGGCCGAAAACGAGAAACTCAAGACCGAAGGCCTGTTGCTGCAAGGTCGCCTGCAGAAACTGGCGGCGTTGACCGAGCAGAACGTACGTCTGCGCGAGCTGCTCAACTCTTCGGCGCTGGTGAACGAAAAGGTCGAGGTAGCCGAGTTGATCGGCATGGACCCGAACCCGTTCACCCATCGCATCCTGATCAACAAGGGCGAGCGCGATGGCGTGGTGCTCGGCCAGCCCGTGCTCGACGCCCGTGGGTTGATGGGCCAGGTGGTCGAATTGATGCCCTACACCTCGCGCGTACTGCTGCTCACCGACACTACCCACAGCATTCCTGTGCAGGTCAACCGCAACGGGCTGCGTGCCATCGCCAGCGGCACGGGCAATCCCGAGCGGCTCGAACTGCGTCACGTCGCCGACACTGCCGACATCAAGGAAGGCGACCTGCTGGTCAGTTCTGGCCTGGGCCAGCGGTTCCCGGCGGGTTACCCGGTGGCCACGGTCAAGGAAGTCATCCACGATTCCGGTCAGCCCTTCGCCATCGTCCGCGCCGTGCCCACTGCGGCCCTGAACCGCAGCCGCTACCTGCTGCTGGTGTTCAGCGACAGTCGCTCGCCAGAGCAGCGCGCCACCGAAGCCGCGCAAGCCCAGGAGGCTGCCGACCGCCAAGGGGCCGCGCCCCAGGACGGCACCCCGGCGACACCGGTCACTGCGCCCACCTCCGTACCAGCCACCGCTGCGCCCGCCGCCGCACCGACGACGCCCGCTCACACCCCGGCACCGGCAGCCAACCCGGCGCGGGCCCACTCGGCCCCGGCCGCCGCCCCTGAGCGCACCACACCGGCGACACCTTCGCGCTCAGCGCCGGCTACCACACGGGAGAGGCAATAATGGTCGGTACGCGCTCGCGCAATGGCTGGGTCATCTGGCTGACCTTCGTCGTCGGCCTGCTGCTGTGCGTGTCGCCCATGCCGCAGTTCATGGAAGTGTTGCGGCCGTTGTGGCTGGCCCTGCTGCTGGCCTACTGGACGCTGTCGGTGCCGCACAAGGTGGGCATGACCACCGCCTGGATCCTGGGCCTGGCGCAAGACGTGCTGTTCGGCACCCTGCTGGGGCAGAACGCTCTCATCCTCAGCCTCATCACCTTCCTCATCCTGTCCCTGGCCCAGCGCATGCGCATCTTTCCGATGTGGCAGCAGAGCCTGGTCATTCTGGTGGTCTTCGGTCTGGCGCAGCTGGTTCAGCTGTGGCTGAGCGCGCTGACCGGCAACCGCCAACCCACTCTGGCCCTGCTGTTGCCCGCGCTGATGAGCGCCTTGCTCTGGCCGTGGGTCAGCTATCTGCTGCGTGGCTTGCGCAAGCGCCTGGGCATCAACTGACGGGCCCGCGCGGCCCGACGCGGAGACGCCTTGCATGTCTACCCTGTACCTGGCTTCCAGCTCGCCCAGGCGTCGTGAACTGCTGACGCAGATCGGCGTACCCTTCACTGTGATCACTGCTGCCATCGACGAAACGCCCAGGCCCGGCGAAGAAAGCCGTGCCTACGTGCAGCGCATGGCCGAAGAAAAAGCCCGCGCCGGCTGGCAGTCGCGGTCGCAGCCGGGGGCCGCTCACGTGCTGGGCGCGGACACGGCAGTGATCGCGCACGGACGCATTCTCGGCAAGCCGCGCGACGAAGCCGATGCCTTGGCAATGCTGGCTCTGTTATCCGGCAGCACCCATGAAGTGATCACCACTGCGGCGCTGTTCGATGGCACGCAGATGGACATCGGCACGGCCTCGGCACGGGTCACGTTCCGCCCGATCGACGAAGCCGAGGCCCGTGCCTACTGGGCCTCCGGCGAACCGGCGGACAAGGCGGGCGGCTATGGCATCCAGGGGCTGGGCGCAATATTCGTAGAAAAGCTCGAAGGCAGTTATTCTGCCGTCGTCGGCCTGGGTTTGTACGAAACCGCGGCGCTGCTGCAACGCAATGGCATCGCCTGCTGGCAAGTGTCCTGAGAGGACCCGGCCGGCAGCGCCATCGCCATTACAACAAAAGACACCAGGAACGAGACCCAGCCATGAGCGAAGAGATTCTGATCAACATCACGCCGATGGAATCGCGCGTGGCCGTGGTGGAAAACGGTGTCCTGCAAGAGGTCCACGTCGAGCGCACCCAGCGTCGCGGGATCGTCGGCAATATCTACAAGGGCAAGGTGGTGCGCGTGCTGCCCGGCATGCAGGCCGCCTTCATCGACATCGGCCTGGACCGCGCCGCGTTCATCCATGCGTCGGAAATCTCCCTGCGTGAAGGCTCGACCCTGGAAACCATCAGCGCCCTCGTGCACGAAGGGCAAAGCCTGGTGGTGCAGGTCACCAAGGACCCGATCGGCTCCAAAGGCGCGCGCCTGACGACCCAGCTGTCGATTCCGTCGCGCTACCTGGTGTATATGCCGCGCACCCGGCACGTCGGCATCTCCCTGAAGATCGAGGATGAGGGCGAGCGTGAACGCCTGAAGAAGGTGGTGGCCGACTGCGTCGAGAAAGAGGGCATTCAGGAGGTCGGCGGGTTCATTCTGCGTACCGCTGCCGAGGGTGCCGGCGCCGAGGAAATCCTCATGGACATCCGCTACCTGCGGCGCCTCTGGGACCAGATCAACGCGCAGATCCAGACCGTCGGGGCGCCGACCGAAATCTACGAAGACCTGGGCCTGGCGCTGCGTACCCTGCGCGATCTGGTCAACCCGAAGATCGAGAAGATCCGCATCGACTCACGGGAGACCTTCCAGAAGACCACGCAGTTCGTGGCCGAACTGATGCCCGAAATCGCCGACCGGCTGGAGCATTATCCTGGCGAGCGGCCCATCTTCGATCTGTACGGTGTGGAAGACGAGATCCAGCGGGCGCTGGACCGCAAGGTGCCGCTCAAGTCCGGCGGCTATCTGGTGGTCGATCCGGCCGAAGCGATGACCACCATCGACGTCAACACCGGGGCTTTCGTCGGCCACCGCAACCTCGAAGAGACCATCTTCAAGACCAACCTGGAAGCGGCCACCGCCATTGCCCGGCAGCTGCGTCTGCGCAACATCGGTGGCATCATCATCATCGACTTCATCGACATGGAAGATGAAGAGCACCAGCGCCAGGTCCTGCGCACGCTGGAAAAGCAGCTCGAGCGCGACCATGCCAAGACCAACATCATCGGCATCACCGAGCTGGGCCTGGTGCAGATGACCCGCAAGCGCACCCGCGAGAGTCTGGAACAGGTCCTGTGCGAGCCGTGCGTCTGTTGCCAGGGCCGTGGCAAGCTGAAAACCCCGGAAACGGTGTGCTACGAGATCTTCCGCGAGATCCTGCGCGAGGCGCGTGCCTATCAGGCCGTGGGCTATCGTGTGCTGGCCAATCAAAAAGTGGTCGACCGGCTGCTCGATGAAGAATCCGGCAATGTGGCCGAACTGGAAGCGTTCATCGGACGAACCATTCGCTTCCAGGTCGAGTCCATGTATTCCCAGGAACAATATGATGTGGTGCTGCTCTGAAACGGCCAGTGAAACGATTGTCGAGTCCCCAGGCTTCGGGCTTTCAGGCTGACGCTGCCTGTGGCGGGAGCATGCCTGCATGGTCCGCTTGAATGCCGTGCTCGGTGGGGTCACGCGTTGGGCACTGACGCTGTGTGCGGTACTGCTGGTATTGCTGGCGCTGTACGTCAGCCTGGGTCGGCAACTGGTGCCTCTGGTGGCCGAATACGACGCGCAGATCGAGGCACGTGCCAGCCAGGCGCTGGGCATGCCGGTGCGCATCGGCAGTCTGGAGGGGCGCTGGAGTCGTCTGGCGCCGGTACTGCTGATTCACGATGTGCAAGTGGGCGAGGGCAGCAATGCGCTGCGCCTGGATCAGGTCAGGGTGGTGCCGGACCTGTGGGGCAGCCTGTTGGCGCGGTCGGTGCGCATTGCCCATCTCGAGCTGGGCGGCGTACAGCTCAGCGCGGTCGAGGACGCCGCCGGCAAGTGGTCGCTCAAGGGGCTGCCGCAGCAGCAGGACCAGGCCTTCGACCTGCAGCGCACCTTGCAGCAGATGCAGCAGGTCGAGCGGCTGTCGGTGCTCGACAGCCAGCTGACCCTGCAACCGTTGGAGCACGACCCGCTGACATTGACCTATGTAGAGCTGAGCCTGCGCACCGGTGAAGAGCGCCAGCGCCTGGATCTGCGCCTGCATCTGCCTGACGGTCAGCCGCTGGCGCTGAACGTGCAAGCGCAAGTGCGCGCCGAACGATGGCGCCAGGGCCGCGCCCAGGTGTATCTGAACCTGCCGCAAAGCGACTGGGCGCAATGGCTGCCGAGTCGCTACACCCAGGCCTGGAAGCTTGAGCAACTCAAGGCGGGCGGCGAGTTCTGGCTGGACTGGGCGGATGCCGACGTCCAGCGAGCGGTGGTCAAGCTCGAAGCACCATCGTTCAAAGGTGCCCATGCCGAGCACAAGCCTTACACCATCGCCGATCTCAGGCTGCAGGCTTGGCTGCAACGCAGTGCCGAAGGCCTCGACGTGAACCTGGGGACTTTGGCCATGACCCTGGATGGCAAACCCTGGCAAACCCATGTGGCGCTGCAGCAGCGCGCCGCGACGCCATCGAGCCAGGAGCAGTGGCACATTCAGGCCGATCGTCTCGACCTGACGCCGATCACGCCGTTGCTCGACGCGCTGGTGCCCCTGCCCAAGCAAGTGGCGGCCATCGCCAACGGCCTGAACCTCACCGGGGTGCTGCGCAATGTCTCGCTCGACATTCGACCCCAGGCTACCGGCGCCGATCGCCTTGGCTACGCGGCCAACCTGGAGAACGTCGGCTTCGATGCCTACTACGGCGCGCCAGCAGCGGACAACGTCAGCGGCAGCCTGATCGGCGATATCGGCCAGGGCGAGCTGCGCCTGGACAGCGAAAAGTTCATGCTGCACCTGAGCCCGATCTTCGAGAAACCCTGGCATTACCTCAAGGCCAACGCTCGCCTGAATTTCAAGCTCGATGAACACGCGTTCACCCTGATCGCGCCGGCCATCAAGGTGCTGGGCGAAGAGGGCAATATTGCCGCCGACTTTCTCATTCGCCTGCCGTTGCACCACGAGGCCGAACCCTACATGGACCTGCGGGTCGGCCTGGTCGATGGTGATGGCGCCTACACCAGCAAATACCTGCCCAAGGTGCTCAGCCCGTCGATCGACCAGTGGCTGCGTACGGCGATCAAGCGCGGCGCGGTCGATCAGGGCTACTTCCAGTACCAGGGTTCGCTGGCCAGCGCGGCCGAGGCGCATTCGCGCAGTATCACGCTGTTCTTCAAGGTCCACGACGTGACGCTGGCGTTTCAGCCCGGTTGGCCGGAGGCACGCAAGGTCGCCGGCAATGTCTATGTCCAGGACGGTGACGTGCGCATCCTGGCCGACCGCGGGCAGATCCTCGACACCAAGGTCAGCGATGTTGCCGTCACTGTGCCCCATGTGCCGCTGGGCGAGGACAGCCACCTGTACGTGAAGGGCAACTTCGACGGTGGTCTGGCCGACGGTTTGAAGATCCTGCAGACCGCGCCCATCGGCACCGCCGATATCTTCGCCGGCTGGCAGGGTGAAGGCCCGCTCAAGGGCAGGCTCGACCTCGACATTCCACTGGTCAAAGGCCATGAGCCCAAAGTCGTGGTGGATTTCAGCACCCGCGCGGCGCGCCTGAAGATCAAGTCCCCGGAGCTTGCGCTCAGTCAGTTGGGCGGGACGTTTCGCTTCGACTTCGACAAGGGCCTGAGCGGCGAGGGCATCACTGCCCAGGCGTTCGATCAGCCGGTAACGGCGCAGATTGCTGCCGAAGGCAAGCCAGGCGCGCCGTTGACGCGCATCGTCGCGCACAGCCAGATCACGGTTAAGCGCCTGGTCGACTGGTTGCAGGTCAAGCAGGCCGTGCCGGCCTCCGGAGATATTGCCTACCAGCTGCAGCTCAAGCTGGGTGCCGACAGCCAGCTTCGCGTCGACTCCGATCTCAAGGGTGTCGACATCGACCTGCCCGCGCCCTTTGGCAAGACACGCCCTGTGGCGCGTCCGACAGTGTTCGTGATGAACCTGCAGGGTCAGGAGCGCCGATTCGACGTCACCTATGCCGATCTGGCCAGCTTTGCCTATGCAGCCGCGGCCAATGACCTGGCCAAAGGTCGGGGCGAGTTGCTGATCGGCTCAGGTACGCCGCAACTTCCCACCACGCAGGGGCTGCGGGTCCGCGGCGCGTTGCAGGCACTGGATCTGGAGCCGTGGCAGCAGCAGGCCGAGCAGTACACCGGCGGTGATCCGAGCGGCGCTGCCAGCCAGCTCGTCAATGCGGTCGACCTGCAGGTCGGCACGCTCAAGGGCTTCGGTCAGCAACTCGACCAGGCGCACGTGCAACTCAACCGCAGCCCCAGCGCCTGGCACCTTGCCCTGGCCAGCCAACAGATCACCGGCAAGGTCGATGTGCCCGATGGCAAGGCGACCCCGATCAACGTCGACCTCGATACCGTGCGCCTGCCGCCGGTCGATCCGAACGCGGTCAAGGCCGACAATCCGGTGGAAGCACCGGACCCTTTGGCCAATGTCGACCCACGCAAGATACCCGCGGTCAATGTCAGGATCCGCCAGCTGTTGCAGGGCGAAGAGCTGCTCGGCAGCTGGTCGCTGAAACTGCGTCCGACCGCCAAGGGTGTCGCCCTCAACGATCTCGACCTGGGGCTCAAAGGCTTGATGCTGCACGGCGCGGCGACCTGGGAAGGCGCGCCGGGTGCGTCCAGCACGTGGTTCCGCGGGCGCTTGCAAGGCAAGAACCTGGCCGATGTGCTGCAGGCCTGGAAGTTTGCCCCGACCGTGACCAGCGAGTCGTTCCACCTGGACGCCGATGGTCGTTGGCCGGGTTCACCGGCCTGGGTCGGGCTCAAGCGCTTTTCCGGCAACCTGGACGCGACTTTGCGTGATGGCCAGTTCGTCGAGGTCGAGGGGGGCGCCCAGGCCCTGCGCGTTTTCGGCCTGCTCAACTTCAATGCCATCGGTCGTCGTTTGCGCCTGGATTTCTCCGATGTGCTGGGCAAGGGCTTGAGCTACGATCGAGTCAAAGGTCTACTGGTGGCCAGCGAAGGGGTCTACGTGACACGTACCCCGATCACCCTGCGCGGTCCCACCACCGACATCGATCTGGACGGTACCCTGGACATGGTCCGCGACGGCGTCAACGCCAAGGTGCAAGTTGCCCTGCCAATTACCAACAGCCTGCCGCTGGCGGCGGTTCTGGTCGGCGCTCCGGTGGTGGGCGGCGCGTTGTTCGTGGTGAACAAGCTGCTGGGCGACCGCGTGGCGCGCTTCGCCAGCGTGCAGTACCGCATCGAGGGTTCCTGGAAGGATCCGCAGATGACCCTGGTCAAGCCATTCGGCGGCTGATCGCGCAGCGGCCGTCGCCCGGTATCGGACTGTCGGCCGGGCTCCGGTATTGAAAAAGTGTCCGGGCGGACGCATGTATTGATCATCCGTCACCGACACCCGAATTGCGCGGGCCGCTTCCGGCCACACGCGCGCACCTATTTGCGCAGGCCGCGAAGCGTCCTGCGAGCATTTTCCACGCAGTACGCCAAGCGTCCTGCGAGCATTTTCCACGCAGTACGCCAAGCGTCCTGCGAACAGCGCGGAGTAAATATGAGCCAGATGTTATCCACCGTCAGCGAACACCTGCTGGCACCCGGCGGCCTCACGCTGGACAGTCTGCAGTCGGTGTTGGGCGAGTTGGCCGGCCCCGGCATAGACGCCGCCGATCTGTATTTCCAGGGTCAGATTTCCGAGTCCTGGGCGCTGGAAGACGGCATCGTCAAGGAAGGCAGCTTCAATCTCGATCAGGGCGTGGGCGTGCGTGCTCAATCCGGCGAGAAGACCGGATTCGCCTACAGCAACGCGATCACGCAGGACGCCCTGGTGCAGGCCGCGCGTGCGGCCCGCTCGATTTCCCGCGCCGGCCAGAACGGCCGCGTGCAGGCGTTCAGCAGTCCGGTGGTCAGCCAGTTGTACGGTCCTGACAACCCACTGGAAGTGCTGACCCGTGCCGAGAAGGTCGACCTGCTCAAGCGCGTCGACGCCGCCACCCGCGCGCTGGACCCGCGCATCCAGCAAGTAACCGTGAGCATGGCCGGTGTCTGGGAAAGAATCCTCATCGCCGCAGCCGATGGCAGCCTGGCTGCGGACGTGCGTCCACTGGTGCGTTTCAACGTCAGCGTCATCGTCGAGCACAACGGTCGTCGCGAGCGCGGTGGGCACGGTGGCGGTGGTCGCACCGATTACCGTTACTTCCTTGCCGAAGACCGCGCCATGGGCTACGCCCGTGAAGCGCTGCGCCAGGCCTTGGTCAACGTCGAGGCAGTGGCGGCACCGGCCGGTACCATGCCGGTGGTGATGGGCGCGGGTTGGTCCGGCGTGCTGTTGCACGAAGCGGTCGGGCATGGCCTGGAAGGCGATTTCAACCGCAAGGGCAGCTCGGCCTACAGCGGCCGCGTGGGCGAGAAAGTCGCCTCCAGCCTGTGCACCATCGTCGACGATGGCACCCTGGCCGGGCGTCGTGGTTCGCTGAGCGTCGACGACGAAGGCACGCCTACCCAGTGCACCACCCTGATCGAAAACGGCGTGCTCAAGGGCTACATGCAGGACAAGCTCAACGCGCGTCTGATGGGCGTGGCGGCAACCGGCAACGGTCGCCGCGAATCCTATGCGCATCTGCCCATGCCGCGGATGACCAATACCTACATGCTCGCGGGCGAAAGCGACCCGGCAGAAATCATCGCCTCGGTGAAGAAGGGTATCTATTGCGCCAACCTGGGTGGCGGGCAGGTGGATATCACCAGCGGCAAGTTCGTCTTCTCGACCAGCGAAGCCTACCTTATCGAAGACGGCAAGATCACCACGCCGGTCAAGGGCGCTACGCTGATCGGCAATGGTCCGGAGGCAATGAGCAGGGTTTCCATGGTCGGCAACGACCTGTCGCTCGACAGCGGTGTGGGTACCTGCGGCAAGGATGGGCAGTCGCTGCCCGTGGGCGTAGGCCAGCCGACCTTGAAGATCGATGCGATCACCGTGGGCGGTACCGGCGCCTGAAGCGGATGACAGGCAGGCCGGGCGGCCTGCCTTCAGGCGTCTCAGCGCAAGCCGCGTTGAGTTTCGTCCAGCTCGCGGATGTACTTGAAGATCTTGCGCGTGGTGGCAGGCGGTTTGTTGTGCGCCGTCTCGTGCTGGGCCTGGCGAACCAGGTTGCGCAGGTGCTGGCGATCGGTTTCCGGGTACTCGGCGAAAAACGCCTCGAGCACCTGGTCCGGGCCGGCTACCAGCCGATCACGCCAGCGCTCCAGGTTGTGGAAGCGTTCGTTGTATTGCCGGGTGGAAGCGTCCACCTGGTCGAGCAGCACCAGAATGGCGTCGATGTCCTGATCGCGCATCAGTTTGCCGATGAACTGGATGTGGCGTTTGCGCGCGATGTTGGCAGTGTGCTTGGAAGCATCGGCCAGCGCCCGGCGCAGGCCATCGGTCAAGGGCAGGCGATTGAGCATGTCCGGCTTGAGCGTGATAAGCCGCTCGCCAAGATCGGTCAGCGCATGCAGCTCGCGTTTGACCTGAGTTTTGCTTTTTCCCTCATCGAGGGAGTCGTCGTAAGAATCAACCATGGGGGCAGTCCGCAAATAAACGCCGCCATGATAACCAGTCGGGGGCCGCTTGTCTGGCCCGGCCGTAGATCGGCCCGCCCCGAACCCGAATTTGATTGGAGAACACCATGAACGCACCCCAGAGCGTCGGCCCGCAGGCATTACCAGTCCTGCAGGAGCAAGTGCAGCAGATCATCGATGAAGCCAAGCGTCAGGGGGCCAGCGCCTGTGAGGTGGCCGTGTCGCTGGAGCAGGGCTTGTCCACATCGGTGCGCCAGCGCGAAGTCGAGACCGTCGAATTCAACCGCGACCAGGGTTTCGGCATCACCCTGTACGTCGGTCAGCGCAAGGGTTCGGCCAGCACCTCGGCGAGCGGCCCCCAAGCCATTCGCGAAACCGTCGCTGCAGCCTTGGCGATCGCCAAGCACACCTCCGAGGATGAAAGCTCGGGCTTGGCCGACGCCGCCCTGATGGCCCGCGAGCAACCCGATTTCGACCTGTATCATGCCTGGGACATCACGCCCGAGCAGGCCATCGAAAAGGCCCTGGCCTGCGAAGCCGCAGCCTTCGACGCCGAGCCTCTGATCAAGAACGCCGACGGCACCACGCTCAATACTCACCAGGGCTGCCGCGTGTATGGCAACAGCCACGGTTTCATCGGCGGCTATGCATCGACGCGACACAGCTTGAGCTGTGTGATGATTGCCGAGGCCAATGGGCAGATGCAGCGCGATTACTGGTACGACGTAAGTCGCCAGGGCGAGTTGCTGGCCGATGCCGCCTCCATCGGTCAGCGTGCCGCACAACGCGCTGCCGCCCGCCTGGGCGCACGGCCGGTGCCGACCTGCGAGGTGCCGGTATTGTTTTCGGCGGAACTGGCTGGGGGGCTGTTCGGAAATTTCCTCGCAGCGATCTCCGGTGGCAACCTGTACCGCAAATCGTCTTTCCTGGAAGGGGCGATGGGCCAACGGCTGTTCCCCGAGTGGCTGACCCTGGACGAGCGTCCGCACCTGATGCGCGCCATGGGCAGCGCGGCATTCGATGGCGACGGTCTGGCGACCTATGCCAAGCCGTTCGTGGAGAATGGTGAACTGGTGTCCTACGTGTTGAGCACCTATTCGGGCCGCAAGCTGGGCCTGCCCAGCACGGCCAATTCCGGCGGTGTGCACAACCTGTTCGTGACCCATGGCGACGAAGACCAGAAAGCGCTGCTGCGCCGCATGGGCCGTGGCTTGCTGGTGACCGAGCTGATGGGCCATGGCTTGAACATGGTGACCGGCGACTACTCGCGCGGTGCTGCCGGATTCTGGGTAGAAAATGGCGAGATCCAGTTTCCGGTCCAGGAAGTGACCATCGCCGGCAACATGCGCGACATGTTCAAGCAGATCGTCGCCGTGGGCAACGATCTGGAACTGCGCAGCAACATCCGCACCGGCTCGGTGCTGATCGAACGCATGACGGTCGCAGGAAGCTGATGCCGATGCCCGGCCCCTCGAGGCCGGGCAATCTCAGCGGTGACACTTGTGTTGATTCTCGATATCAATCAATAATGAAACTCATTCCGGCTATTGGGTGCGCCGATGAGTTCCGCTGTACACGAATCCGCCTATCTCGAGAACTGGCGTTGGCTGGGCCTGCAGATTCGCTGCGCGCTGTTGCCCAACGAGCCGCGACTCATCGATCACTACCTGGCCGAAGGGCGCTATCTGGCGCGTTTCACCCCCACCTCCCCGAACTCCGTGGCACACGGCACCTTTCGCCTGTTGCTGGCGACCGCCCTCGATCAGGCGTTGCCCTGGCACTGGCGCAGCCTTTGCCTGGATCAGGCGTGGCGCCCCCTGCGCGACTTGCGTAACTGCGCGGCACACCCTGCCCACATCCGCCAATGGCAGGAATGCGCCCATCAACTGGCGTGCTGCGAGTTGCTGCCTTCGATCCCACTCACTGATCTGCTGCAAGGATATTGCGATGAGTAACACCCGTATCGAGCGTGACAGCATGGGCGAGCTGCAAGTGCCGGAGGCCGCCCTGTATGGCGCCCAGACCCAACGTGCAGTCGACAACTTTCCCATCAGCCACCAACGCATGCCGACCCAGTTCATCCGCGCATTGGTTCTGGCCAAGGCAGCGGCGGCCAAGGCCAACGTCGAACTCGAACAGTTGAGCGCGGCCCAGGGCGATGCCATCGTGCGTGCCTGCGAACAGCTGCTGGCGAGCGACTTCATGCAGCACTTCCCGGTCGACATCTACCAGACCGGCTCGGGCACCAGTTCCAACATGAATGCCAACGAGGTCATCGCAACCCTGGCCAGTCGGATCCTGAACCAGCCGATCAATCCCAACGATCATGTCAATTGTGGTCAGAGCAGCAACGACATCATCCCCACCAGCATTCACGTAAGCGCCGCGCTGGCGTTGCATGAGCACCTGCTGCCTGCGCTGCAGCATCTGGTGCAGGCGATCCAGGCCAAGGCCGAGCAGGTCCATGCGTTCGTCAAGACCGGCCGTACCCATCTGATGGACGCCATGCCGGTGCGCATGAGTCAGGTCCTCAATGGCTGGGCGGCCCAGGTCCAGGCCAATATCGGTCACCTGCAGGCTTTGCAACCGGCCTTGCAGGCCGTGGCACAAGGCGGCACCGCCGTGGGGACCGGGATCAACGCCCATCCCCAGTTCGCCCAGCGATTCAGCTACCAGTTGGGCGAGCTTACCGGCGTTGCTTTCAGGCCCGGTGACAACCTGTTTGCTCTGATCGGTTCGCAAGACACCGCTGTGGCGCTGTCCGGCCAACTCAAGGGCACGGCCGTCACGTTGATGAAAATCGCCAACGACTTGCGCTGGATGAACTCCGGGCCATTGGCAGGCTTGGGCGAAATCGAGCTTGAAGCCCTGCAACCTGGCTCATCGATCATGCCGGGCAAGGTCAATCCGGTGATTCCCGAGGCGACTGCCATGGTGGCCGCGCAAGTCATCGGCAATGACGCAGCCATCGTGATAGCCGGTCAGTCGGGCAATTTCGAGCTCAATGTGATGCTGCCGATCATCGCCAACAACCTTCTTTCAAGCATCGAACTGATGGCCAATGCCAGCCGTCTACTGGCTGACAGGGCGATCGCAACGTTCAAGGTCAACGAAGCCAAGCTCAAGGAAGCGTTGGCGCGCAATCCGATTCTAGTGACCGCACTCAACCCGATCATCGGATATCAGCAGGCTGCCCAGATTGCCAAGCTAGCCTACAAGGAAGGTCGGCCAATCATCGATGTGGCACTGGAACACACAGACTTGAGCCGCGAACGGCTCAACGACCTGCTCGACCCGGAAAAGCTCACTGCCGGCGGTATCTGACCGCTTGGCAATCGCTGGGAGACATCCGCCATGCAGCACTGGAAACGTATCACGGAGACGGCCAACGCCTGCTTTGTCCGGGGCGAGCTGATCGATGCGCGCGAGCATTACCTGCAGGCCCTGGCGTGGGCTCAGGTGCTGCTCGAGCGCTGGCCGGATGTCGACGAAGCGGTGGCCGCCTGTGTCATCTCCCACCACAACCTCGCCGACCTGCACCTGCAGTTGCATCAACCCGAAGAAAGCGCCGAGTACCTGTGCGCCATTCATGAACGCCTGCTGCGTGCGGCCGAGGATCCTCGGCTGCCGCCTGCGCTGCGCGAGGCGGCCCTGCGCCACGCCAGCAAGACCTACGCCGAGTTGCTCGGCTTCACTCGCCAGCATGGCGAATACCCCCGTACCCACCGGTTGCTGTGTAGCGCCGCCGAAACCGACGTTGCGCCAGTCGTCACGCAACCCGATAACCTTCCCTACGGAGTTCACTGAAAATGCCTTATACCCTGCCTGCCTTGTCCTATGCCTACGATGCCCTGGAGCCGCACATCGATGCCGCGACCATGGAGATCCACCACACCAAGCACCACCAGACCTACATCACCAACGTCAACGCTGCCATCGAAGGCACCGAATACGCCGAATGGCCCGTGGAAAAGCTGGTTGCCTCGGTCAAGCAGCTGCCGGAGAACCTGCGCGGCGCCGTCACCAACCACGGTGGTGGCCATGCCAACCACAGCCTGTTCTGGGAAGTCATGTCGCCCAATGGTGGCGGCCAGCCGCAGGGCAGCGTTGCCCAGGCCATCGAAACCGAGCTCGGCGGGTTCGAGGCGTTCAAGGAAGCATTCACCAAGGCCGCGCTGAGTCGCTTCGGCAGTGGGTGGGCCTGGCTCAGCGTCACGCCGGAAAAGAAGCTGGTGGTGGAAAGCAGCGGCAACCAGGACAGCCCCTTGATGAATGGCAACACGCCGATTCTGGGTCTCGACGTCTGGGAGCACGCCTACTACCTCAAGTACCAGAACCGTCGGCCTGAATACATCAACGCGTTCTACAACGTGGTCGATTGGGCCAACGTCGAGAAGCGCTACCAAGCCGCCGTGAACTGAGCCTCGCGCCATGGGATCGCAGACCTTTGCGCTGGTCAGTGTCCGCCGCTTTCGCCTGGCGCTGGGCACAGTGCTGCTGTTGGCAGGGGCGGCCTTGCTGGTGGGTGAACTGCTGGCCTGGCTCGACCTCGATCCGCGCATCCTGCGCGCGCTCGAAGGCGGTGCTATCTGCGCCCTGGGCACGGCTCTGGGCGCGGTTCCCGTACTGGTCATCCGCAGCATGCCGGTCGCCGTGGCTGATACATTGCTGGGCTTCGGCGCGGGCGTGATGCTGGCGGCCACTGCGTTCTCGCTGATCATTCCCGGCCTGGATGCCGCAGCGGCCATCGGTTTCTCGCGCTGGGGCGCTGGTGGCCTGATGAGCCTGGGCATCATGTCCGGAGCGTTCTGCCTGTATCTGGTGGACCGGAGGGTTTCCGGAGTCACACCGGACTATCTGGTGGGCAGCACGCAGCAGCCCGTGATCCCTGCACGTATCTGGATCTTCGTGATCGCCATCATCGCTCACAATATTCCTGAGGGCATGGCCATCGGCGTTTCGGCGGGCGGCGGCATGCAGGATGCCGACAGCCTGGCGATGGGCATTGCCCTGCAGGACGTCCCCGAGGGTCTGGTGATCGCACTGGTTCTGGCAGGGGCGGGCATGGCCCGGTACAAGGCCTTCCTGATCGGCGCAGCATCCGGGTTGGTCGAGCCGGTGTTCGCGGTGCTGTGTGCGTGGCTGGTGCGTATGGGCGAGCTTTTGCTGCCACTGGGCCTGGCCTTTGCAGCCGGTGCAATGCTACTGGTCGTGACTCACGAGATCATTCCGGAATCACGCAGCAATGGTCATCACAAGTTGGCGAGCCTGGGCCTGTGCGTAGGGTTTTGCCTGATGATGGTCATGGACACTGCGTTGTCTTGACCCTTGACCCTTGAACCCAGAGCTCAGAACCTGACGTAGCGCAGTACTGGATTGGCGCTACCGGGTTCTGTCTCTCGGCCGCTGGTTCGCTTTATTCGCCTTCGTCGAATTTGTCGTTGATCAGTTTGACGATGGCATCCAGCGCCTGCTGATCCTGCTCGCCTTCGGTGTGCAAGTGAATGGTGGTGCCTTTTCCGGCTGCCAACATCATCACACCCATGATGCTCTTGCCATCGACCAGAGCTTCTGGTGTGCGGCCGACGCGTACCTGGCAGGGAAAGCGTCCCGCCACGCCGACGAATTTCGCAGCGGCACGGGCGTGCAGGCCGAGCTTGTTGATGATTTCTACTTGGAGGGCGGGCATTGCGCGGGGGATCCTTTCAGCTGAGGTCGCGATGGCGAACCTGGACGTTCTTGAGCGACTGCTGCAGCAATCGGCCCAGGCGCTCGGTCAAGTATACCGAGCGATGATGCCCGCCTGTACAGCCGATGGCGATGGTGACATAGGCACGACTGCTGGCGGCGAAGCGCGGCAACCATTTGAGCAGGTAGGAGGAGATGTCCTGATACATCTCTTCGACGTCCGGCTGGGCCGCCAGGTATTCGGCGACTGGGGCGTCGAGCCCGGACTGCTCGCGCAGCTCCGGCTTCCAGTACGGATTGGGCAGGCAGCGCACGTCGAACACCAGGTCGGCGTCTATCGGCATGCCACGCTTGAACCCGAATGACTCCACCAGAAAGGCCGTACCCGGCTCCGGCTTGTTCAACAGCCGGACTTTGATGGCATCGCGCAGTTGGTAAAGGTTCAGGTTGGTCGTGTTGATCTTGAGATCGGCCAGATCGACGATAGGCCCGAGCAGATCGCTCTCGACGCGGATGGCCTCGGCCAGCGAGCGGCTTTCATTGCTCAGCGGATGCCGGCGACGTGTTTCGGAAAAACGCTTGAGCAGTGTTTCTTCGTCGGCGTCCAGATACAGCACATCGCAATTGATGTGCTTGGCACGCACTTCGGCCAGCAATTGGGGGAAACGCGACAAGTGGCTGGGAAGGTTGCGTGCATCGATCGATACCGCCACCTGCGGCTGCGCCAGCTCGGTATGGATCAGGGCGCGCTCGGCCAGTTCGGGCAGCAACCCGGCCGGCAGGTTGTCGATGCAATAGAAACCGTTGTCTTCGAGAACATCCAGGGCAGTGCTCTTGCCTGAGCCTGAGCGGCCACTGACGATGATCAAACGCATGGTTAATGACCGCTCTGCTCGTCCAGTACCACTTGGTACAAGGCTTGATTGCTGGGCGCCGAACGCAGTCTTTCGCGCACTTCCTTGCGATCGAGCATGCTGGCGATCTGGCGAAGCAACTCCAGGTGCGCATCGGTGGCCGCTTCGGGCACCAGAAGCACGAACAGCAGATCCACGGGCGCGCCGTCGATGGCGTCGTAGTCGATCGGGGCGCTGAGGTGGATGAGGGCGCTGACGGGGGTGTCGCACCCCTTGAGGCGACAATGCGGGATGGCAATGCCGTTGCCGAATCCGGTCGAACCCAGTTTTTCACGGGCAACGAGCGCTTCGAATACCGTTTGGGCATCCAGCGTGGGCACTTCGCGACCGATCAGCTCGGCAATGTTTTCGAGTGCTTTCTTCTTGCTGCCGCCCGGCACGTTCACGCATGAACGGCCGGGGGTCAGGATGGTTTCTAGTCGGATCATGAGTGGGGAGTGTCAGCGAGCAGTCGCGCCTTGCAGCAGACTTTGCTGTTTTTCCTTATGCTTTTTGAGTTGGCGATCCAGCTTGTCGGTAAGCAGGTCGATGGCCGCGTACATGTCGTCATGTTCGGCATTGGCGACAACCTCACCACCGGGTATGCGCAGGGTGGCTTCGATTTTCTGTTTGAGCTTCTCGACTTCCATGATCACCTGAACATTGGTGATCTTGTCGAAGTGACGTTCGAGACGCTCGAGTTTTTCCCCGATGTAGGTTCGCAGGGGTTCGGTCACATCTAGTTGGTGTCCACTGATGTTGACTTGCATACCGCTTCTCCTTATTGCCATTGCATAAAGAAGCAGGCTTGGGTGCCTGCCACTGGAACGCTGTGGCACATCGCAGGGCTACATCAACCGCTTGCGTTCGCTGGACGGCGCAATCCCTAGGGATTCGCGATACTTGGCGACCGTTCGACGGGCTACCTGGATGCCTTGTGCCTCCAGTAAACCAGCGATCTTGCTGTCACTCAACGGCTTTTTCTGATTTTCGGCCGCAACCAGTTTCTTGATGATCGCGCGGATCGCCGTGGAGGAGCATTCGCCACCTTCCGAGGTACTGACATGGCTGGAGAAAAAGTATTTCAGCTCGTATATGCCACGCGGTGTATGCATGTATTTCTGCGTGGTGACCCGTGAAATGGTCGACTCGTGCATGCCTACCGCCTCGGCGATGTCGTGCAGCACCAGAGGCTTCATGGCCTCGTCGCCATAGTCGAGGAAACCGCGCTGATGTTCGACGATCTGCGTCGCCACCTTCATCAGGGTCTCGTTGCGGCTCTGCAGGCTCTTGATGAACCAGCGCGCTTCCTGCAGCTGATTGCGCATGAAGGTGTTGTCGGCGCTGGTGTCGGCGCGCCGCACGAAGCCCGCGTACTGCGGATTGACCCGCAGGCGTGGCACGGACTCTTGATTGAGCTCGACCAGCCAGCGGTCGCTGTCCTTGCGCACGATGACATCGGGCACGACGTATTCCGGCTCGCTGGACTCGATCTGCGAGCCGGGCCGCGGGTTGAGGCTCTGCACCAGTTCGATGACCTGGCGCAGCTCGTCTTCCTTGAGCTTCATGCGGCGCATCAACTGGCTGTAGTCGCGCGAGCCGAGCATGTCGATGAAGTCGCTGACCAGGCGCTGGGCTTCGGCCAGCCAGCGGGTCTTGGGCGGCAGCTGGCGCAGTTGCAGCATCAGGCATTCGCTGAGGTTGCGGGCGCCAATGCCGGCGGGCTCGAACTGCTGGATGCGGTGAAGCACCGCTTCGATCTCATCCAGCTCGATGTCCAGTTCAGGATCGAAAGACTCGCAGATTTCCTGCAGTGTCTCGTCCAGGTAACCCTGGTTGTTGATGCAGTCGATGATGGTCACGGCGATCAGCCGATCGGTGTCGGACATGGGCGCCAGGTTCAGCTGCCACAACAGGTGCGTCTGCAGGCTCTCGCCGACCGATGTGCGCGTGGTGAAGTCCCACTCGTCGTCATCGTTGCTCGGCAGGCTGCTGGCGCTGGTCTGGTAGACGTCTTCCCAGGCGGTATCCACAGGCAGTTCGCTGGGAATGCGCTCGTTCCAGTCGCCTTCCTCGAGGTTGTCGACCGTGGGCGCGGATTCCTGGAAGCTAGGCTCCTGGATTTCCTGGGGGGGTGTCTGCTCGATCTTGTCGGCCAGCGGGTCGCTGTTGTCGAAGTCGTCGCCTTCTTCCTGGCGTTCGAGCATGGGATTGGATTCCAGCGCTTCCTGAATCTCCTGTTGGAGGTCCAGGGTCGATAGCTGGAGAAGGCGGATGGCCTGTTGCAACTGCGGTGTCATCGTCAGTTGCTGGCCCATACGTAGGACGAGCGATGGTTTCATGGCAGGAACTTAACACCTTGGTCGCCGGCGCGAAGCGCCTTCTACTACGGATACCGAAATACCCGGCTTATGTCGTAAGCAAATTATATGCCTGAAACCTGAGTGTTTGCCTAGGGCGCCATGAAAATTAATGCCCGTGGGAGGGCGCTGGCGCCCTCGGGTGTTACAAGCGGAACTCGTGGCCCAGGTAGACTTCGCGGACCAGATCGTTGGCCAGGATGGTCTGGGCATCGCCTTCGGCAATCAACTGCCCGTCGTTGACGATGTAGGCCGTTTCGCAGATGTCCAGGGTCTCGCGAACGTTGTGGTCGGTGATCAGTACGCCGATACCCTTGGTCTTGAGGTGATGGATGATCTGCTTGATGTCGCCGACCGAAATCGGATCGACACCGGCGAAGGGTTCGTCGAGCAGGATGAACTTGGGCGCGGTGGCCAGTGCCCGGGCGATCTCCACGCGGCGGCGCTCACCCCCCGAAAGGCTCATGCCCAGGTTGTCGCGGATGTGCGTGATGTGGAACTCCTGCAGCAGGCCTTCGAGTTCGGCCAGCCGGGCCGTGGCATCGAGTTCCTTGCGGGTTTCCAGAATGGCCATGATGTTGTCGGCCACCGACAGCTTGCGGAAGATCGAGGCTTCCTGCGGCAGGTAACCGATACCGGAGCGGGCGCGGCCGTGCATCGGCTGGTGGCTGACGTCCAGGTCGTCGATGAGCACGCGGCCCTGATCGGCCTGCACCAAGCCGACGATCATGTAGAAACAGGTGGTCTTGCCCGCGCCGTTGGGGCCCAGCAGGCCAACGATCTGCCCGCTCTCGATGGACAGGCTGACGTCACGGACGACTTGCCGGCTCTTGTAGCTCTTGGCCAGGTGCTGCGCTTTCAGAACTGCCATTACTGGGCCTTCTGCGGTGCGTCGGATTTCTTCTTCGGCTGGATCACCATGTCGATGCGCGGACGAGGCGTGGTGACCTTGCTGCCCGTGGCACGGCCAGCGTTGACCACCTGGCGCACGGTGTCGTAGACGATCTTCTCGCCTTCGGACGTGTTGCCGTCGTTGATGACCTTGGCCTTGTCGATCAGCACGATGCGGTTCTGCGCCGCGAAGTACTGGATGGTCATGCCGTAGGCCTGCACGATGGGCTTGTCGGCGGCAGGTTTCTGCTCGTAGTAGGCCAGGTTGCCGACGGCAGTGAACACGTCCACGTCGCCCGTGGCATTGCGGGTGATGGTCACGGTGTTGCCGTTGATCTTCATCGACCCCTGGGTAATGATCACATTGCCCTTGTAGGTCGCCACGCCCTGTTTGTCGTCGAGCTGGGCATCGTCGGACTGGATATGAATGGGCTGATCGCGGTCAGTGGGCAGTGCCCAGGCGCTCGCGCTTCCCAGTGCTGCGCTCAGGCTGAGCAAAAAGGGGAGGGTTTTAACGAGCCTCATACTGTCCTCTTACGTTGGACAGCAAGTTGATCTTGCTGTCATTCAGATACGCTTTCATGCCCTTGGCCGTCGACACGCCACCGGCGCCGTCGATTCTAACGTCTTGGTCGGTCTGCGCATATTGCTTCTGTGGGAAAACGGTCATGCGCGAGCTGGTGATCAGCGTAGCGCGGCTTTTCTGATCGGTACGCGCGATGCGCACCGAATCGATCAGCTCGACTTCGCTGCCATCGGGATTGACTTCGCCACGGTCGCTGGTCACGTGCCATGGATAGACGGTGCCGCGGTACAACTGCATGTCGGGCTTGGTCAGCAAGGTGACCTGCGACGTCTTGACGTGCTCGACCTTGTCGGCGGTCATGTCGTACTGCACGCCGCCATCGGGCAGGTACTGCCGCGCCTTCGCGTTGATAGCGTAGTAATCGATCTGGCTTTCGTCGACGGCCGCTGTGGGCTGGTCGAGGAATCGCTCCGGGCTGATGTCCCAGTAGCCGATGGCGGCGAACAGCAGCCCCAGCACACCCAGGATGACGATATTGCGGATTTTCTTGTTCAGCATGTCAGGCCCTACAGGTAGGCGGCGCGGGCCGCTTCGAGATTGCCTTGGGCATCGAGGATCAGCTCGCAGAACTCGCGGGCCGCCCCGAAGCCGCCACTGGCCTGGGTCACGCCGTCGGCATGCTGGCGCACGAAAGCGTTGGCATTGGCCACTGCCATGCCCAGGCCTACCCGGCGGATCACCGGCAGGTCGGGCAGGTCGTCGCCCAGATAGGCCACTTGTTCATAGCTCAGGCCGAGTTCGGCGAGCAGTCCGTCGAGCACCACGAGTTTGTCTTCGCGGCCCTGGAAGAGATGCGCGATGCCCAGGTTCCCGGCGCGCCGCTCCACCACCGGGCTCTTGCGGCCGGTGATGATCGCCGTGGTCACGCCGCTGTTGATGAGCATCTTGATGCCCTGGCCATCCAGCGTGCTGAAGCTCTTGAATTCGCTGCCGTCTTCGAGGAAATAAAGACGGCCATCGGTCAATACGCCGTCGACGTCGAATACGGCCAGCTTGATGGCCTTGCCTCGCTGCAGGAGGTCGTTGCTGCCAGTCTCGGGCATTGCACCATTCTCGGTCATTACATGACTCCCGCGCGCAGCAGGTCGCCAAGGTTGAAGGCGCCTACCGGACAGTCTTGATCGTCAACCACGATGAGTGAGTTGATCTTGTTGTCTTCCATGATCTTCAGCGCTTCGGCAGCCAGCATGTCGGCGCGAGCCGTCTTGCCGTGGGAAGTCATGACGTCTTCGATTCGAGTGCTGTGGACATCGATGGTGCGATCCAATGTGCGTCGCAGATCGCCGTCGGTGAAGATCCCGGCGAGGCGGCCATCGGCTTCCAGGATCGCGGTCATGCCCAGGCCCTTGCGGGTCATTTCCATCAGCGCATCGCGCAGCAGTGTACCGCGCGCCACTTGTGGCAGCGCGGTGCCGGTGTGCATCACGTGCTCCACCTTGAGCAGCAGGCGCCGGCCCAGTGCTCCGCCGGGATGGGAGAAGGCGAAGTCTTCGGCCGTGAAGCCGCGCGCCTCGAGCAAGGCAATGGCCAGCGCGTCGCCCAGCACCAGGGTAGCGGTGGTGGAGGAGGTCGGCGCCAGGTTCAACGGGCAGGCCTCCTGGGCGACGCGCGCGTCGAGATTGACCTCGGCAGCCTGGGCCAGGGGCGAGTCGGGGTTGCCGGTCATGCTGATCAGCGGAATGCCCATGCGCTTTATCAAAGGCAGCAAAGTGACTATCTCCGCTGTCGAACCGGAGTTGGACAGGGCCAGGATGACGTCCCGGCGAGTGATCATGCCCATGTCACCATGGCTGGCCTCGGCAGGATGCACGAAGAACGCCGGAGTACCAGTGCTCGCCAGGGTTGCGGCGATCTTGTTGCCGATATGGCCGGACTTGCCCATGCCCAGCACGATCACGCGGCCGTCGCTTTCGAGGATCAATTCGCAGGCGCGCACGAAATCGGCGTCGATATGGGCAAGCAGGCCCTCCACCGCTTCGATTTCGAGACGTATGGTGCGGTGCGCGGATTGGATCAGGTCGCTGGTCTGGCTCATGGCGAAAATCGGTAGGCCCGGTGAAAAGGCGGCGATTATAGCGGGAATGGACGTGCGACTCACCTGCCTATTTCGCCGCCTGGGTAAATCGACGGTACGCCACGCCAATGGATCAATCTTGGGCGGCGCGTGTCTGCAATGCTATAGTTCGCCGCTTGTTCGGCCTGTCCGCGCCAAGTGTCTTCGGTCAGAAGATGAGCGTCCGAGGGTAAGGTTGCACTGCAAGGAGTTTAAATGAGTGCCGATAGCGCCTACGCGGTCGAGCTGAAAGGGGTTTCCTTCAAGCGCGGTGCGCGGAGCATTTTCAACGACGTCGATATCCGCATTCCTCGCGGCAAGGTCACCGGTATCATGGGGCCTTCAGGTAGCGGCAAGACCACGCTCCTGCGTTTGATGGGCGCGCAATTGCGGCCCACCAGCGGTGAGGTGTGGGTCAATGGCCAGAATCTGCCCAAGCTCTCGCGCAGCGACCTGTTCGACGCGCGCAAGCACATGGGCGTGCTGTTCCAGAGCGGCGCGCTGTTCACCGACCTGGACGTGTTCGAAAACGTGGCTTTCCCGCTGCGGGTACACACTGACCTGCCCGAGGACATGATCCGCGACATCGTTCTCATGAAGCTGCAGGCCGTTGGCCTGCGCGGTGCCATCGAATTGATGCCGGACGAGCTGTCCGGCGGTATGAAGCGCCGCGTCGCGCTGGCCCGTGCCATTGCCATGGACCCGCAGATATTGATGTACGACGAGCCGTTCGTCGGTCAGGACCCGATTGCCATGGGCGTGCTGGTGCGGTTGATCCGCCTGCTCAACGACGCACTGGGTATCACCAGCATCGTGGTGTCCCACGACCTGGCGGAAACCGCGAGCATCGCCGACTACATCTATGTCGTAGGGGATGGCCAGGTGCTTGGTCACGGTACGCCCGAAGCCTTGATGGGGTCGGACAATCCGCGCGTCCGTCAATTCATGAAAGGCGATCCCGACGGTCCCGTGCCTTTTCATTTTTCCGCGCCCGACTACCGCGCCGATCTGCTGGGGAAGCGTTGATGCGCAAGAAATCAATCATGGAGCGCGTGCGCCTGTTCGGTCGTTCGGCCATCGACATGGTCGGCATCCTGGGGCGTTCCGGGCTGTTCCTGGGTCACGCGCTGGTGGGCCGCGGCGGCATCGGTGGCGGTTTCCAGTTGCTGATCAAGCAATTGTATTCAGTGGGCGTCATGTCCCTGTTGATCATTGTCGTGTCCGGCGTGTTCATCGGCATGGTTCTGGCCCTGCAGGGCTTCAGCATTCTGGCCAAGTACGGTTCGGAGCAGGCGGTCGGGCAAATGGTCGCGCTGACACTGCTGCGTGAACTCGGACCGGTGGTCACCGCTCTATTGTTCGCCGGCCGCGCCGGTTCGGCCTTGACGGCCGAGATCGGCAACATGAAGTCGACCGAGCAGCTGTCGAGTCTCGAGATGATCGGCGTCGACCCGCTCAAGTACATCGTTGCACCAAGGCTGTGGGCCGGTTTCATTTCCCTGCCGTTGCTGGCGATGATTTTCAGCGTCGTCGGTATCTGGGGTGGCTCCTGGGTTGCCGTCGACTGGCTGGGCGTCTATGAAGGATCGTTCTGGGCCAACATGCAGAACAGCGTGAGCTTCACCGATGACGTGCTCAACGGTGTGATCAAGAGCCTGGTATTCGCTTTCGTCGTCACCTGGATCGCCGTGTTCCAGGGTTATGACTGTGAACCCACGTCCGAGGGCATCAGCCGCGCTACCACCAAGACCGTGGTCTACGCGTCGCTGGCCGTCCTGGGCCTGGACTTTATTCTGACCGCCCTGATGTTTGGAGATTTCTGATGCAAAACCGATCAATGGAAGTCGGAGTCGGCCTGTTTCTTCTGGCCGGTATCCTGGCTTTGCTGCTGTTGGCCTTGCGTGTCAGTGGTCTGTCCACCAGCGCGAACACCGAGAGCTACAAACTTTATGCCTATTTCGACAATATCGCCGGTTTGACTGTCAGAGCGAAGGTAACCATGGCCGGTGTGACCATCGGCAAGGTCACGGCTATCGATCTGGATCGCGACACTTTCACGGGCCGGGTGACCCTGCAGCTGGACAAGAAAGTGGACAATCTGCCCACCGACTCCACTGCTTCCATCCTGACCGCGGGCCTGCTGGGCGAGAAGTACATTGGTATCAGCGTGGGTGGCGAGGAAGCCTTGCTCACCGACGGCGGTACCATCCACGACACCCAGTCGTCCCTGGTGCTCGAAGACCTGATCGGCAAGTTCCTGCTCAATACAGTCAGCAAAGATGCCAAATAAGGAGTTATCCATGTTTTCGATCATGCGACGCAGCCTGCTGGTTCTGGTGGCTCTGCTACCGATGTGGGCCAATGCAGCCCCTGCGGTATCCGCACATCAGGTGGTACAGGGCGTCACCGACCGACTGCTGTCGGATCTGGAAAAGAACCGCGAAAGCTACCGCAGCAATCCTCAGGCTTTCTACGACGCGTTGAATTCCATCGTCGGTCCGGTCGTCGATGCCGAAGGCATATCGCGCAGCATCATGACCGTGAAGTACGCGAACCGGGCAACACCGGCGCAGAAAGCGCGTTTCCAGGAAAACTTCAAGCGCAGCCTGATGCAGTTCTATGGCAACGCGTTGCTCGAATACAACAACCAGGGCATCACCGTCGGCCCGGCCAAGGATGAAAGCGGCACCCGTACCAGCGTCGACATGCAGGTCAAGGGCACCGGCGGCGCTGTGTATCCGGTCTCCTACACCCTGGAAAACCTGAACAACGAGTGGAAGGTGCGCAACGTCATCATCAATGGCATCAACATCGGCAAGCTGTTCCGCGACCAGTTCGCCGACAGCATGCAGCGCAACGGCAACGACCTGGACAAGACCATCGATGGTTGGGCAGGCGAAGTCGCCAAGGCCAAGGAAGTCACCGACAAAGCTGCTCCGACGAGCGCCCAGTGATGGATCAGGCTCGCGTCGAACTGGCCGGCGACCAGCTCAGCCTGGCCGGCGTGCTGGACTACCGCTCCGGCGCCGCCCTGCGCAAGCAGGGTCAGGCGTTGATCCAGTCCAGCCCGGCTACGGCGCTGGTCATCGACTGCACCGCAGTCGAGAAATCCAGCAGCGTTGGCTTGTCCCTGCTGCTGGGTTTCATGCGCGATGCCGAGGCGGCGGGCAAGACCGTCCGCGTTCAGGCACTGCCTCACGATATGCGTCAGATCGCTCAGGTCACCGGCATGAGCGAATTCTTTTCACAGATTTGAGCGGCCATCATCGAGGCCCTCTGGCCTGATCCCGTCGATACGGGGTTCGCAGCCGGAGGGCTTTTTTGTATGATGGCCGACCCGCGCGCACAGGGCGCCGATCGAGGTTGAGCATGCAGGCTGTAGAAGTGAAAGGTTTCCTGGAAGCCAAGCTGCCGGGAGTGCAGGTGGAAGTCGAAGGCGAAGGCTGCAATTTCCAGCTGAACGTGATCAGTGACGAGCTGACCGCGCTCAGTCCGGTCAAGCGCCAGCAACAGATCTATGCTCATTTGAACCCATGGATCGCCGATGGCAGCATCCATGCGATCACCATGAAATTCTTCAGCAGCGCAGCCTGGGCTGAGCGTTCCTGAGCCATTCCGCGTCGAGACTCCAATGGACAAACTGATTATTACTGGCGGCGTTCGCCTTGATGGCGAAATCCGCATTTCCGGAGCGAAGAACTCCGCTCTGCCGATTCTGGCTGCCACCTTGCTGGCCGATGGGCCGGTGACGGTCGCCAACCTGCCGCACTTGCACGACATCACTACCATGATCGAGCTGTTCGGCCGCATGGGTATCGAACCGGTGATCGACGAGAAGCTGGCAGTCGAGATCGATCCGCGCACCATCAAGACACTGGTTGCACCGTACGAGCTGGTCAAGACCATGCGCGCCTCGATCCTGGTGCTGGGCCCGATGGTCGCCCGTTTCGGCGAAGCCGAAGTGGCGCTGCCGGGCGGTTGCGCGATTGGTTCGCGTCCGGTCGACCTGCACATCCGTGGCCTCGAAGCCATGGGTGCGGTCATCGACGTGGAAGCTGGCTATATCAAGGCCAAGGCCCCCGAGGGTGGCCTGCGCGGTGCCAACTTCTTCTTCGATACCGTCAGTGTGACCGGTACCGAGAACATCATGATGGCCGCAGCCCTCGCCAACGGCCGCAGCGTGCTGCAGAACGCTGCGCGCGAGCCGGAAGTGGTCGATCTGGCCAACTTCATCAATGCCATGGGCGGCAATGTCCAGGGCGCCGGCACCGACACCATCACCATCGATGGGGTGAAGCGCCTGCACTCGGCGACCTACAAGGTCATGCCCGATCGCATCGAGACCGGCACCTACCTGGTGGCCGCCGCTTGTACAGGCGGCCGGGTCAAGGTTAAGGACACCGATCCGACCATTCTCGAAGCCGTGCTGGAAAAGCTTCGCGAAGCGGGCGCCGAGATCACCACCGGTGCCGATTGGATCGAATTGAACATGCACGGCAAGCGGCCCAAGGCGGTCAACGTGCGGACCGCGCCGTACCCGGCGTTCCCCACCGACATGCAGGCGCAGTTCATTTCGCTCAATGCCATTGCCGAAGGCACCGGCGCGGTCATCGAGACGATCTTCGAAAACCGTTTCATGCATGTCTACGAGATGCACCGCATGGGCGCGCAGATCCAGGTCGAAGGCAACACGGCTATCGTCACCGGTACCGAGAAGCTCAAGGGCGCACCGGTCATGGCCACCGACCTGCGGGCGTCGGCCAGCCTGGTCATTTCGGCTCTGACCGCCGAAGGCGACACCTTGATCGACCGCATCTACCACATTGACCGTGGCTACGAGTGCATCGAAGAAAAACTGCAGATGCTGGGCGCCAAGATCCGTCGCGTACCGGGCTGATGTGCGTGCAGGGCGCAGGGATGCGCCCGGTCGTTGCCAGAAACTTTCCTGTAAGGACTGACGTTTCCCATGTTGACCATTGCGCTGTCCAAAGGCCGCATTCTTGACGATACATTGCCGCTCCTGGCCGAGGCGGGCATCGTGCCCACCGAGAACCCGGACAAGAGCCGCAAGCTGATCATTCCCACGACCCAGGACGATGTGCGCCTGCTGATCGTGCGCGCCACCGATGTGCCGACCTATGTCGAACACGGTGCCGCCGACCTGGGCGTTGCCGGCAAGGACGTTCTGCTCGAATACAGTGGCCAGGGCCTGTACGAACCCCTCGATCTGCAGATTGCCCAGTGCAAGCTCATGACCGCCGGCGCCATCGGCGCGGCCGAGCCCACCGGTCGCCTGCGTGTGGCCACCAAGTTCGTCAACGTTGCCAAGCGCTACTACGCCGAGCAGGGCCGCCAGGTCGACATCATCAAGCTGTACGGTTCCATGGAGCTTGCGCCACTGGTGGGCTTGGCCGACAAGATCATCGACGTGGTCGACACCGGCAATACCCTGCGCGCCAATGGCCTGGAACCTCAGGAACTGATCGCCCACATCAGCTCCCGGCTGGTGGTGAACAAAGCCTCCATGAAAATGCAGCACGCCCGCATCCAGGCGTTGATCGACACCCTGCGCAAGGCAGTGGAGTCGCGACACCGCGGCTGATGCACCTGCGCAGGCCTGCAACCTGCGCCCATCTATCCGCATCATAGCCAAATAACTCAAGTGCCCATGCGGATCGATTGGTAATCTATCGGCGCTTGAGCAATTGCCATTATTTGAGGCCCGCCATGACCGTTTCCACTGCTATTCGCCGACTCGATGCCACTGATCCGGACTTCGCCCGCCATCTGGACCATCTGTTGAGCTGGGAAAGTGTGTCAGATGACTCGGTCAATCAGCGCGTGCTGGACATCATCAAGTCCGTGCGCGAGCGGGGCGATGCCGCACTGGTCGAATTCACCGAGCGCTTCGATGGTTTGCAGGTTGCCTCGATGGCTGATCTGATCCTGCCGCGCGAGCGACTCGAACTGGCACTTACGCGCATTACCGATGTGCAGCGCAGAGCTCTGGAAACCGCCGCCGAGCGGGTGCGGCTCTACCACGAGAAGCAGAAGCAGGATTCCTGGAGCTATACCGAAGCCGACGGCACGGTGCTCGGCCAGAAGGTTACCCCGCTGGACCGCGCCGGCCTGTACGTGCCCGGTGGCAAGGCGTCGTACCCGTCATCGGTGCTGATGAACGCCATTCCAGCGAAAGTGGCGGGCGTGACCGAGGTGGTCATGGTCGTGCCCACGCCCCGTGGCGAAGTCAACGAGCTGGTGTTGGCAGCGGCCTGCATTGCCGGCGTCGACCGCGTGTTCACTATCGGCGGCGCCCAGGCCGTTGCGGCCCTGGCCTATGGCACCGAAAGCGTACCGCGGGTAGACAAGGTCGTCGGCCCAGGAAACATCTACGTAGCGACTGCCAAGCGCCATGTGTTCGGCCAGGTCGGCATCGACATGATCGCCGGTCCCTCGGAAATTCTCGTGGTCTGCGACGGCGGTACCGATCCCGACTGGATCGCCATGGACCTGTTTTCGCAGGCCGAACATGACGAAGACGCCCAGGCCATTCTGGTCAGCCCCGATGCCGAGTTCCTCGACAAGGTCGCGGCCAGTATCGACAAGCTGCTGCCGACCATGGAGCGCGCCGAGATCATCAACACCTCGATCAATGGCCGGGGTGCGTTGATCAAGGTCCGCGACATGCAGCAGGCCATTGAAGTGGCCAACCGTATCGCTCCGGAACACCTCGAGTTGTCGGTCGAAGACCCTCAGGCCTGGCTACCGCAGATCCGCCACGCCGGTGCCATCTTCATGGGCCGTCACACCAGTGAAGCGCTGGGTGACTACTGCGCAGGCCCCAACCATGTGCTGCCGACTTCGGGTACCGCGCGCTTTTCCTCGCCCCTGGGTGTCTACGATTTCCAGAAGCGTTCGTCGATCATCTTCTGCTCGGAGCAGGGCGCTTCCGAACTGGGCAAGACCGCTTCCGTGCTGGCTCGCGGCGAGTCCCTGAGCGCACACGCCCGCAGCGCCGAATACCGTATCCAACCCGATCTGGCAAAAGGGGAGTGAGCATGAGCAGATTCTGGAGTCCCTTCGTCAAGAACCTGGTGCCCTATGTGCCGGGCGAGCAGCCCAAGGTTGCCAACCTGGTCAAGCTCAACACCAACGAGAACCCCTACGGTCCATCGCCCAAGGCGATCGAGGCCATGCGCGCCGAGCTGGGTGACGCCCTGCGCCTGTACCCGGACCCCAACAGCGACCTGCTCAAGCAAGCCGTGGCGGACTATTACGGGGTGCAAACCAACCAGGTGTTCCTGGGCAACGGCTCGGACGAAGTGCTGGCGCACATCTTCCACGGCCTGTTCCAGCATGACCAGCCGCTGTTGTTCCCGGACATCAGCTACAGCTTCTATCCGGTCTACTGCGGCTTGTACGGTATTCCCTTCGAGGCCGTGCCGCTGGATGAGCAGTTCCAGATCCGCGCGCAGGACTATGCCAGGCCCAACGCCGGGATCATCTTCCCCAACCCGAACGCTCCCACTGGCTGCCTGTTGCCGCTCGCAGCGGTCGAGCAGATCGTCAAGGCCAGCCCGGATTCGGTGGTGGTGGTGGATGAGGCCTACGTCGATTTTGGCGGTGAAACCGCGATCACCCTGGTCGACCGCTATCCGAACCTGCTGGTCACCCAGACCGTCTCCAAATCCCGTTCGCTGGCAGGCCTGCGGGTAGGCGTCGCGGTAGGCCACCCGGATTTGATCGAAGCGTTGGAGCGCATCAAGAACAGCTTCAACTCCTATCCGATCGACCGAGTGGCGGTCGCCGGCGCTGCGGCGGCGTTTGCCGACAAGGCTTACTTCGAAGAGACCTGCGCCAAAGTGATCGCCAGTCGCGAGAAACTGGTGCAAGGGTTGAATGAACGGGGATTCGAGGTGCTGCCGTCGGCTGCCAACTTCATCTTCGCCCGCCACCCCGACCAGGACGCTGCAGCCATTGCCGCCCGCTTGCGCGAGAAGGGCGTGATCGTGCGCCATTTCAAGCAGGAACGCATCGCACAATTCCTGCGCATCAGCATCGGCACGCCGGAACAGAACCAGGCGTTGCTGGACGGGTTGTGAGCAAGAGCGTAAAAGCGGCCGGCCTGAACAACCGGCCTGACCGGCAGACTTTCCTGTTCGGTTAGGCTGCCGGTATATCGCGCGGCACAGCAGGATCAGTTGTCAGCCGGATGATGCTTTGCACAAGACCTAGCGGCGGCTGACACTGCATTCATCGCCTACCGTTTTCTCATGGAGACTGACCCGAAACGGATGCGAGCACCCGTGAGTGTGAGTGACAAGGTGCTCTGAGTGGCCGTGAAGGGTATTGGCGCCACCGACTGACTGGACGTGATATCCGTGTAGGGGACTCCACCACTGCCCGATATCGTGCCGAAGGCGATGTCTTCCTCCCCGCCTGTATTATTGATGAAGGGCATCACCGTGTAGGTGATCAGGTAATGACTGCCGGGTTCGATGCGAGCGACGAACTGGTTGACGTGTTGGTTATTGCTCAGTTGCACGCCGTCGTGCTGCCAGTCGCCTCCTCCTTTCCAGTCCGTATTGGGACGCTCGAAGTGGTTGTCCTTGATGAGTTCGTCGGGATTGGGAAAGTCATCGACGAGGCTGGGACTCCAGAACTGTACAGGGGTGCTGCCTTCCGAGCTGATTACGACTTCCAGGTGTGTCGTCGCCGGTTGAGTTACATGTTCAAGCTCGTATGAAAGCGCACCTGTCGTCAAGTAGAAGCTTGCCGCCTGTACATCGTTTTCCTTGATGACGACACGGCCCACTTCAGCCAATGCATGGCTGGCCGTTGATGCGTTATTAAGCACCAAAGCGACCATTCTGAACGTGTACTGTTTGGCGCTCGCTGCGATGGTCACCCCCTGCCTGATGCTGGCCTGATTGACCAGGCGTGCGCCAGGCGGTGAAAGGGTGCAGTTGGCGGGATCCCCTTTGTCGTCCGTGATCCAGTGGGTGAAACCTTGTTCGAACTCTGCGTTCTGGAACAGATTTCCTGGCAGCGCCAGAGGTGTGGTCGTAGGCGTTATGTTGGTCATGATCTGTTTTCTCCGAGTGTGTGGCAAGAAAACAGGCTAGCGACGATTGCATGTTCCTGGGTAACTATCTTTTTACAAGAAAAACAGGGGTGAGCATATATTTCCAGGCCGCAGTAGGGCTTTTCGCTAAATGCCGAAGGGCGAAGACAATCATCAGCTGAGCGCAGTACTCATGAGTATGACTGTTCATACTTCTGTGCGAGTGACAACTTCGAGCGTATAGAGCTCGGTTGCATCTGATAGAAATAACATGACCGAGCTTGCAAACGATCGTCAGTCGCCATCCGTTTTTAACCGCATCCCTACTTATCTTCCTTCTTCACCGCCGCCGGCGCCGGGGGCGGGCGCAGGCCCACTTCGGCGTTGAGGGTGAGTTCCTTGCCCTTGCGCATCACCTGGATGGCGATCCGGTCGCCGGGCTTGGTGCGGGCGACCTGGTTCATCGAGCGGCGACCATCGCCGGCCGGCTCGCCATTGATGCTGAGGATGACATCGCCCAACTGCAGGCCGGCCTTGTGGGCCGGGCCGCCCTGAAACACTCCGGCGACGACGATGCCTGGCCGATCCTTGATGCCGAACGACTCCGCCAGCTCCTCGGTCATCGGTTGTACTTCGATGCCCAGCCAGCCGCGGATCACCTGGCCATGTTCGATGATCGACTTCATCACCTCCAGCGCCAGTTTGGTCGGGATGGCGAAGCCGATGCCTTGCGAACCGCCGGACTTGGAGAAGATGGCCGTGTTGATACCGGTCAGGTTGCCGTTGGCATCCACCAGCGCGCCGCCGGAGTTGCCGGGATTGATGGCCGCATCGGTCTGGATGAAGTCTTCGTAGGTATTGAGGCCCAGCTGGTTGCGACCGGTGGCGCTGATGATGCCCATGGTCACGGTCTGGCCGACGCCGAACGGGTTGCCGATGGCCAGGGCGACGTCGCCGATACGGATGCCGTCGGAGCGTCCGATGGTGATTGCCGGAACGTTCTTCAGATCGATCTTGAGCACCGCCAGGTCCGTTTCCGGATCGCTGCCGATTACCCGGGCCAGGGTCTCCCGGCCGTCTTTCAGGGCCACCACGATCTGGTCGGCGCCGGCGGTCACATGGTTGTTGGTGAGCAGGTAGCCTTCGGGGCTCATGATCACTGCCGAGCCCAGGCTCGACTCCCAGCGACGCTGCTTGGGCAGGTTGTCGCCGAAGAAACGGCGGAACTGTGGATCTTCGAACAGCGGGTGGGCACCTTTGTTGACCGCCTTGGTGGTGTACAGGTTGGCCACGGCGGGCGCTGCAATGGCTACGGCGTCGGCGTAGGACACCGGGCCCTGGATGACGCTGGCGCTTTGCGGCGCCTGCTGCAGGTTGACGTCCTGGCTGGGCAGGCCGACCCATTGCGGAAAGCGCAGGATCACCAGCAGGGCGATCAATATGCCGGTCAACAGTGGCCAACCGAAGAAGCGCAAGGCCTTGAACATGGGAACGATCCTGAAGGGTAGCGGGGGGCTGTTTCTTCGGCGCGCAGGGGCGCCATAATGGCCGGCATTATACGGGCGCTCGCGCCGCGCTGAACTGCCTTTGTGGAGACTTTCATGGCTGTGGCACTGAACACGTTGGTCGAAGAAGCCGACCGTTACCTGGGCAGCTCGAAGATCCAGGATTACTGCCCCAATGGTTTGCAGGTGGAAGGCCGCCCGCAGGTCATGCGTATCGTCAGTGGCGTGACGGCGAGTCAGGCGTTGCTCGATGCTGCGGTGGACGCCAGGGCCGATCTGGTGCTGGTGCACCATGGTTATTTCTGGAAGGGCGAGAACCCCTGCGTGGTGGGCATGAAACAGCGGCGCCTGAAGACGTTGCTCAAGCATGACATCAGCCTGTTGGCCTACCACCTGCCGCTGGATCTGCACGCCGAAGTGGGCAACAACGTGCAGCTGGCGCGGCAGTTGGAAATCACCGTGGAAGGGCCGCTGGATCCGGCGGACAGCCGGGTCGTGGGGCTGATCGGTTCATTGCCCGAGCCCATGCATCCGCGCGACTTCGCCCGTCGCGTGCAGGAAGTGCTGGGCCGCGAACCGTTGCTGATCGAAGGCAGCGAAAAGATCCGCCGCGTGGGCTGGTGCACCGGCGGTGGCCAGGGTTACATCGACCGGGCGATCGAGGCCGGTGTGGACCTGTTCATCAGCGGTGAGGCTTCCGAACAGACGGTGCACAGTGCGCGGGAGAACGACATCAGCTTCATCGCCGCGGGCCATCACGCGACCGAACGCTACGGCGTGCAGGCGCTGGGTGATTACCTGGCACGGCGCTTCGCGCTCGAGCATGTGTTCATCGACTGTCCCAATCCGGTCTGATCATTGGACCGTGGTGCCCGATTCGCGGGCAGAGCCCGCTCCCACACTCTGCCCGCGAGGCGGCCGGAAGTCATGCCGGAACCTCCAAACCGCAAGGCATATTGATATACCCCTTCGATCTAACCACCCCCGGTGACCAAACCGGACGCCGTGTTAAAGTGCCCGGCTCGAACACGGCCCGCAGGCCGTCCATAAAGACTGTATTCCGTGAGTAGCCATGGTCGACAAACTGACGCATCTGAAACAGCTGGAGGCGGAAAGCATCCACATCATTCGTGAGGTGGCCGCTGAGTTCGATAACCCGGTGATGTTGTATTCCATCGGCAAGGACTCGGCCGTGATGCTGCATCTGGCGCGCAAGGCGTTCTTCCCGGGCAAGCTGCCGTTCCCGGTGATGCACGTCGACACCCAGTGGAAGTTCCAGGAGATGTACAAGTTCCGCGACCGCATGGTCGAGGAGCTGGGCCTGGACCTGCTGGTACACGTCAATCCCGAAGGCGTGGCGCAGGGCATCAACCCCTTCACCCACGGCAGCTCCAAGCACACCGACATCATGAAGACCCAGGGTCTCAAGCAGGCGCTGGACAAGTATGGCTTCGACGCCGCCTTCGGTGGCGCTCGCCGCGACGAAGAAAAGTCGCGGGCCAAGGAACGGGTCTACTCGTTCCGTGACAGCAAGCATCGCTGGGACCCGAAGAACCAGCGTCCGGAGTTGTGGAACGTCTACAACGGCAAGGTCAACAAGGGCGAATCGATCCGCGTATTCCCCTTGTCGAACTGGACCGAGCTCGACATCTGGCAGTACATCTACCTGGAAGGCATCCCGATCGTGCCGCTGTACTTCGCCGCCGAACGCGAAGTGATCGAGAAGAACGGCACGCTGATCATGATCGACGACGAGCGCATTCTCGAGCACCTCAGCGAGGAAGAGAAAGCCAGCATCGTCAAGAAGAAGGTGCGTTTCCGTACCCTTGGCTGCTACCCGTTGACGGGCGCGGTGGAGTCCGAGGCGCAGAGCCTCACCGACATCATTCAGGAAATGCTCCTGACGCGAACGTCCGAACGCCAGGGCCGGGTCATCGATCATGATGGCGCCGGTTCCATGGAAGACAAGAAACGTCAGGGCTACTTCTAGAGCAGGGTCAGAACATGTCGCACCAATCCGAATTGATCAGCGAGGACATCCTCGCCTACCTGGCCCAGCACGAACGCAAGGAACTGCTGCGCTTCCTCACCTGCGGCAACGTCGACGACGGCAAGAGCACCCTGATCGGGCGCCTGCTGCACGACTCCAAGATGATCTACGAAGATCACCTGGAAGCCATCACCCGCGACTCGAAGAAATCCGGAACCACAGGCGAAGAAGTCGACCTGGCGTTGCTGGTCGACGGCCTGCAGGCCGAACGCGAGCAGGGCATCACCATCGATGTCGCCTACCGTTATTTTTCCACGGCCAAGCGCAAGTTCATCATTGCCGATACCCCGGGCCACGAGCAGTACACGCGCAACATGGCCACGGGTGCGTCCACCTGCGACCTGGCGATCATCCTCGTCGATGCCCGCTACGGTGTGCAGACCCAGACTCGTCGGCACAGCTACATCGCGTCCCTGCTGGGCATCAAGCACATCGTCGTGGCCATCAACAAGATGGACCTCAAGGGCTTCGATGAGGGCGTGTTCGAGCAGATCAAGGCCGACTACCTGAAGTTCGCCGAGGCCATCAGCCTGCAGCCGACCACCTTGGCCTTCGTGCCGATGTCGGCGCTCAAGGGCGACAACGTGGTCAACCGCAGCGAACAGTCGCCGTGGTACAGCGGCCAGACCCTGATGGAAATCCTCGAAACCGTGGAGGTGGCAGCCGATCGCAACTTCAACGACCTGCGCTTCCCGGTGCAGTACGTCAATCGGCCGAACCTGAACTTCCGCGGCTTCGCCGGTACCCTGGCCAGCGGTATCGTGCACAAGGGCGATGAAGTGGTCGTCCTGCCATCGGGCAAGAGCAGCCGGGTCAAGTCCATCGTCACCTTCGAAGGTGAGCTGGAACACGCCGGCCCTGGCCAGGCGGTCACCCTGACCATGGAAGACGAGATCGACATCTCTCGCGGCGATCTGCTGGTGCATGCTGCCAACGTGCCGACCGTCTCCGACAGCTTCGAAGCCATGCTGGTGTGGATGGCCGAAGAGCCGATGCTGCCCGGCAAGAAATACGACATCAAGCGGGCCACCAGCTATGTGCCGGGCTCGATCGCCAGCATCGTCCACAAGGTCGACGTGAACACCCTGGCCGAAGGGCCGGGCAGTGCGCTGCAGCTCAACGAGATCGGCAAGGTCAAGGTGTCGCTGGACAGCGCCATCGCTCTGGACGGTTACGACAGCAACCGCACCACCGGCGCGTTCATCATCATCGACCGCCTCACCAACGGCACCGTCGGCGCGGGGATGATCATCGCTCCGGCAGCCGTCAGCCAGGGTGGCAAGGCGCACGGTCGTTTTGCCCACGTGACCACCGACGAACGCGCCCAACGCTTCGGCCAGCAACCGGCGACCGTGCTGTTCAGCGGTCTTTCGGGTGCAGGCAAGAGCACCTTGGCCTACGCCGTGGAACGCAAGCTGTTCGACATGGGCCGGGCCGTATTCGTGCTCGATGGGCAGAACCTGCGACATGACCTGAACAAGGGGCTGCCACAGGACCGCGCCGGGCGCACCGAGAACTGGCGTCGTGCCGCTCACGTGGCGCGGCAGTTCAACGAAGCGGGCCTGGTGACCCTGGCCGCCTTCGTTGCACCGGATGCCGCCGGCCGCGAGCAGGCACGCGACCTGATCGGTGCCGATCGCCTGGTGACCGTCTACGTTCAGGCCTCGCCTCTGGTCTGCCGCGAACGCGACCCTCAGGGCCTGTACGCCGCCGACCAGGACAACATTCCCGGTGAGTCCTTCCCCTATGACGTGCCGCTGAATGCCGATCTGGTGATCGACACCCAATCCTCGTCGGTCGATGAGGGCGTCAAGCAGGTGCTCGATCTGCTGCGCAGCCGCGGGGCGATCTAAGCCGCTGCAGGAGCGGGCCGAGTCCGCTCCTGCATTGGGATCCCGGTATTTCGCCTGCCCTATCTGTCTACCCCCCTTCGAGGCCAGAGATGGCGCCTGCTAGGCGCTCATTTTCCTCGAAGGACCCACCCATGTTTGAACTCCTTTCCCTGAGTGGCGAAGTGGCCAGGGCAGCGCCGCTGGCCAGCAGCGTCAGCAAGCATTTCTGCTCTCGCCCCACCTTGCGTCAAGTCGCGCGGAATATCCTTGCCAGCGAGCTGGCGACGCGATACCCCACCCTGACCCTGGATGGCGATCACCTGCAGTTGCTCGAGCCGCTGCCAGCCCAAGCTGCCAACCATGGCCAAGCCACTCAAGATGCCCAGCGCTACCGTCGGCTGGCGCTGGTCGACGTACTGATCGACCGCTACATACATACCGAGCCCATCCAGTTGGTTCAAGGCTATCACCTGCTCACCCAGGATCCGACGGGCGCGTCTGCTGCGGCTTTGCCGGTGGCCATGGCGCAGCTGCAGGGCATCGTCAATGAATGGGGTCCTCAGATCATCACGGCCTACAGTCAGGCGCTCTGCGATTACTGGGGTGAGGTCCAGGCGGACGGCAGCAACCGCTGGCAGTGGCTGGCGCAAGCGCTGCAAGCACGCTTGAAGGCCAGCATCGAGCGTGAAAAAGCTGCCGGGCGGCTGGACAGCGAGCAAGAGGCCACCGCCCTGTTGCTGGTGTCGACGCCTACCGCCAGTCAGCGCGCGGAGCATGACGCAGACCCGATCGAAGCCAGCCTGATCCGCGTACAGGCCATGGACACACCCTTGCAGCCAAGTGCCGAACTGACTCATGCCTTGGTGATCCGCCGTCCCCTCAGCGTGCACGGGCGCGGTGAGATGTTGCTGTACACACCGGTCAACGGCCTGGAAAGCTTCGCCACGTTGCAGGCTCTGGCGCAGGCGTTCGCGGATCACATGGGCCGCGAACTCACGGGCTCGGCTCTGGAACTGGCACTCTATGCGCCCAGCGGCAATGTCTTCGAAGTCCAGGCGCAGGCGATTCTCGAGCAGCAACTCAATGCGCTGCAGACCATGGGTGCCTATTGCCAGCAGCACCGACTGGGTGCCCGAGCGATGACCGAGGGCTGCGAAAGCATCACCAGCCTGTTCGACCTCGATACTGCACAGGAGCGCGCCCGGCTGCAGGCCCTTGACGATGCACTGCCGCAGTGGCTTCGAACGGCCAGTCTGGCGCAGCGTCGCGCCTTTTCCCTGTACCTGGCAACGCTGGCGCTGGTGCGCGAAGAGCAGAGGGGCGCCTCTTTCCTCGACGGCATTCCCACCCTCGCGTCCTTTGCTCAGATGAGGCTGATCGAACAGATAGAGACTGATCACCCTGGTCAGCCGCTGGCCGATCTCGACGATGTCGAGGTGCACATTCTCACTGTGCCCAATGCGCAACTGAGTCTGGTCAATGCCGGTGACATGGCCATGGAAGACCAGCAGATCAGCCTTGTCGAGCTGGCTCTGTTCAACTTGTCGGGCCGGCCCCGCGGGCACCTGTCGGTCAAGCCCCGCGCCGGAGCGGTGCTGCCGGACTGGACGGACGACACGACCATCCAGGCGTTGGTCACCCGAGCCGATGCAGGCGGGCGTTACCTGCAGTTGCTGAAACGGCAACTGCTGCAGGATCCTGCGCAGGCTCCACGTCGACAGAAGCTGTTCACTCGCCAACTGGGATGCCAGCTGCCACTGCTGGCTTTGGAAAACAGCATCCGCGGCCAGGAGGGGTTTACCGAGCGCGGATGGCGTTACGTCGAACAGGTCATGAACGGCTTGGGCGATCTTGAAGTCGACGGGCGTCCTATCGGCCTTCGCGGTCTGGGGTTCCTGTCGGCGCCGGGCATGAAGATCGATGCTGCGTGCAACATGTATGTGTTCGGCGCACTGGACGGCAGTGGGGTGCAGGTGCTCTATCGCCCGCTGTTCAAGCCCTGCCTGAGCCAATACGCCAGCGCCGCCGCGCTCATGGAGGCCATCAGCGAACCCGGCGAGCTGCAGCGCAGCGTGCTGGATTGGTTGGACGTAGGCGCTCGGGCGCGCTATGCCAACGGGGGCTTTCGCGAACCTCATCTGGTGCGCTTCGGACAGGGCTCGGACTTTGCCCCGATCAGCACGCCGGCCCCGGCGGCATTGCAACTCATCGACATCGGCATGCCGCTGCTCGATCATCTGTACCGCACGAATGTGCAGGCATTGATCACCCTCGCGGACCGTCAGTCGGTATCCAGCGCTGAAAGTCGCTGGATCGGCTTTCAGGCGCTTGGCTGGACGCTGTTCAACGCCTTGCTGCCCATCCTTCCCGGACCGCTGGCCACGGCGGGCTGGCTGGTCGAGGCAATGGCCGCGATGAACGTCACGCTCACTGCGCAGGCGGCGGGCGATCCTGCGCTGGTCGACGATCAGATGTTCGATCTGCTGTTCAACATTGCCCTGGTCCTGCTGGCGCATGGCGCCAGCCGCGTGCCGGGCGGCCGCGGCCTCGGCCAGCCCTTGGCAGGTGGGCACAACGATGCGCCGGTCCGCAGCACTTGGACGGCGCCGCTCAGTGTCATCGACCCTGCCAACGCTACGCTGAGTTTTTCCTGGGCAAACGCACAGCACCGGCTTGGGCCTGATCAGCTCGAGGCGTTGGCCACCTATCGCACTACGCCGGGGTCGCGCCTGACGTCGCCATTGGCGCATGGCCGCTTTCAGGGGCTGCAGTTGGACGGCGAGCGTTGGTTGCTGTCCCTGGGCGACCATTTCTATGAAGTGGCCGCCGAGGAAGAACAACTGCGTATCGTCGACGCCAGGCGCCCGGAGCGCCCGGGGCCGTGGCTTGCGCGGGATGAAGTGGGGCGCTGGCGCCTGGACCTGCGTCTGCGTTTGCGCGGCGGCGGGCCCAAGCGTCGCATCGCGGCGCTGCGCGCGAGCAATCAGGCGCTGATGGTGGCCTACAACGCTGAAGTGGCGGCGTTCCACCAGAAGCGTCCAGGTTTGCACAAGCGTGTCGATCTGGTGCTTGGCAAGCTCGGCCGTGCCATGCAGGCCGGGGATACCGAACGTCTGGTCGGCCTGCGCCAGGCCCTCAGCGAGGCCACCGAAAGCTACCTCGGCGCGCTGCGCACGGTGCTGCGTGCCAGCAGGAAACTCAGTGAGCTGGACCCCTACGCCGATCGCTCGAAGGAGCAGGCCGGCGCGTTGTTTCAGCTATGCGAGATCGCCCAGGAAGAAATCATCAACCTACGCTACAAAAGCATCGCCTACCGAGAACAGGCACATCGGCTGCCGTCGAGTCTGGACGCTCCCGAACTGGATGCCACGCAATCCAAAGCGTTCTTCGACTTCGTCGCCGACAGCACCGAGGTGATGGACCAGCAGATACAGCTGAGCAAAGAGCTGGCGGACTGGAAGCGTCAGCTTCAGCGTATGCCGCTGGAAGGTGAAGCGGCGCTGAAAAAACTCAAGGCCAATTGGATAGAGGCGTTGTCGATACAACGCTGGATCGGTCTGCTGGTCGACGGTCTGGCGCTGACCTGCATCCGCAAGATTCCCGGCCTGCAGGAGGCTGAGCGGATCATGCAGTCGGTGGCCGAGCCGGTGCGGCTGGCGGCGCAAACCCACGCAGCGCTCGAGGAGAGCGCCAGCTACACCCTGAACGACCGCGTCGAAGTGCTCAACAGCCTGGACTTGCAGTATGAAGGGGGCCAGCAGGCGTTGGCGTTACACGGCGAGCTACTGGGAGAACAGTTGCATCGTCCGGCGTTCGATCGTTTGACGGCCCTGATTGCCGAACTGCGCGACGATGCCCAGGGCGCACTGGTGCCACTGGTCCGCGAGCAGCTCAGGATGACTCGCAAACAGCGGCAGCAGGTGCGCCACAAGACCCTTTACATGACCCACCGTCGTGGCCTGGTGGTCGGTCAGCGACGGCCCAAGCTCAAACCTTCGGACAGCGATATCATCGATGTCATCGACCCGATCGAGAAAACGGTCGTTGCCTCCTTCGGCAAGGATCTGGCCGAGGGCAACTGGCGCGAGCTTGACGTGGCGCGCGCGCCCAGGCCACGCGCGGTGCCGACGTCAGTCAATGCCGCGGTTCGTCGCGGCAACCGGCTGTTGCAGGGCGCCGGCAGTGCGGTAAAGGAAGCCTGGAAACAGGCCGAAAAAGACTACCTGCCGGGCGAAGTCGAAGACCAGCTCACCCTTTATGCTCGTCAGTTGAACGAGAGCGCCGACGCCGTCGAACAACAGCTCACCCGCCACAACGTGGTGGACCAGGCCACCAGCCAGCACGCGTCTGCCCACGGCCGCGCCCAGTTGTTTCGCGACAAGGCCGGACAACTCATCAAGGATGGCAGGCTGATTCGTATCCACATGATCAAGCGCCAGCCGCCCACGGCTGCGCGGGTCGACTACCTCTACCGCGAGCAGGCAGTGCGCATCAGTCGCGTGGGCGGGCGCAGCAAGCTCAAGCGATCTCCAGGCTATCTGGAGGAATACCTGATTGCCGATACCACGGGAACGCCGTTGTGGTACGCGCACTTTCACTACCGAGAGCTTCGCTCGCCGCGCGATCAATACACCACGGCGCATCTGAAAACGGTGGAGCAGCGCTTCGATGGCGTAGAGCGGCAGAAGGCCGACGAAGCTGCCGGGCGTGAGGTGATCGGCATTCTGCGCCGGGAAATCAAGGCGCCTTTCGACGAGGTGTACCTGAGCCGGTAGAAGCACATTGCCTCGGCACAGGCACAAAAAAAGCGGGACCTGAAAGCAGGGCCCGCTTCTTGACCGGCGACGGTGAAACTTACTTGCGCTTCAACCCATACTGCTCGTCCAGCATGCCAGGCGAGTTCGCTGCCTTGGGCGCGTAGTCGCGAGGCGGCTCCGCGTCGCGTGGTGGCGTGAGGCGCTCGCGGTGAGGCTGCGGGGCGTCCGAGTGCAGGGCGGCGAGCAGGCGCTGGCGGGTCAGCTCGTCCAGGGCCAGACGGTCGGCGCCTTCGGCCAGATGATCCTGCACTTCCTGATAGCTCTGGGTCAGTTTCTTGACCAGGATCGCCGTGCTGTTGAAGTGGGTGACCACTTCGTTCTGGTAGGTGTCGAAACGTTCCTGGATGTCATCGAGCTGGCGCTGCGTGCCATTGGGTACGGCGCGAGGCGCCAGGCGTGCAACGGCAAAACCGATGACCACACCGACCACCAGGGCCAGGGTCGGCAACAACCAAACTAAGAGCGAGAGTTCCACGAGTCCTTCCTCTATAAACGGCTTTGCTTTACGTTAACGGCTCGGACCTGCGCTGTATACCGCGCGCTTGCGCAAATTCGCAGGACAGCATCTTTCCAGCTAGACGAGTCGACCCTTCTTGAGGTCACGGAGTTCATCACTTGCTCATCCGCGAAACCGCAGTTTTCATCGACGGCCCGCTGGGCCAACTCGAAGCGTTGTACCTCGACACCGCCGACGCCACCGGCATCGCCTTGATCTGCCATCCCAATCCGGTGCAGGGCGGGACCATGCTCAACAAGGTGGTGTCCACCTTGCAGCGCACTGCCCGCGATGCCGGGCTGCTGACGTTGCGCTTCAACTACCGCGGCGTGGGCGCCAGCGACGGCAGCCATGACATGGGCAGCGGCGAGGTCGACGATGCCTGGGCCGTGGCCCAATGGCTTCGAGCGAAACACCCCGAACTGCCGCTGACGATTCTGGGCTTTTCCTTTGGCGGTTTCGTTGCAGCGACCCTCGCCGGTCGTCTGGAGGCCGGGAACATGGCGGTGGCGCAACTGTTCATGGTGGCCCCGGCGGTGATGCGCTTGACCGAAAGCCTGCCGCAACGGACGACGTTGACCGTGATCCAGCCGGACGCCGACGAAGTGGTTGATCCGCAGTTGGTCTACGACTGGTCCGACAACCTCGATCGCCCCCATGAGCTGCTGAAAGTGGCAGAATGCGGGCACTTTTTCCACGGCAAGCTGACCGACCTCAAGGATCTGCTGCTGCCGCGCCTTTCGAACTGATGCCTGTCCACGGCCCCTGAACAAGAACCGACCCATGACCACTCGTATCCTGACCGGTATCACCACCACCGGCACGCCTCACCTGGGCAACTATGCCGGGGCCATCCGCCCGGCGATCGTTGCCAGTCGTCAGAGTGACGCCGACTCGTTCTATTTCCTGGCCGACTATCATGCCTTGATCAAATGCGATGACCCGCTGCGCATTCAGCGCTCGCGTCTGGAGATCGCGGCCACCTGGCTGGCATCGGGCCTGGACGTGGAACGGGTGACGTTCTACCGGCAGTCCGATATTCCGGAAATCCCCGAGCTGACCTGGCTGCTGACCTGCGTCGCTGCCAAGGGCCTGCTCAACCGCGCCCACGCCTACAAGGCCTCGGTCGACCACAACGTGGCCGCCGGGGAAGACCCGGATGCCGGCATTTCCATGGGCTTGTACAGCTATCCGGTGCTGATGGCCGCCGACATCCTGATGTTCAACGCACACAAGGTGCCGGTCGGTCGCGACCAGATCCAGCATGTGGAAATGGCCCGCGACATCGGTCAGCGCTTCAACCATCTGTTCGGCAAAGGCCGCGAGTTCTTCGTCATGCCCCAGGCCTTGATCGAGGAGAGCGTCGCCACCCTGCCGGGCCTGGACGGGCGCAAGATGTCCAAGAGCTACGACAACACCATTCCGTTGTTCACCAGCGCCAGGGACATGAAGGACGCCATCTCGCGCATCGTCACCGACTCGCGGGCGCCGGGCGAAGCCAAGGATCCGGACAATTCGCACCTCTTCACCCTGTTTCAGGCGTTCGCAACGCCCGAGCAGAGCGCCGAGTTCCATGCCGCGCTGCGTCAAGGGCTGGGTTGGGGCGAGGCCAAGACGCGCCTGTTCAACCTGCTCGACGCCGAGTTGGGTGAGGCCCGCGAGCGTTATCACCACTTCATCGAACGTCCGGCCGAACTGGAGGACATCCTCCTGGCGGGCGCTGCGAAAGCGCGTGCCGTCGCCACGCCGTTCCTGGGTGAGCTGCGCGAGGCGGTGGGCCTGCGTTCCTTCCGCGAGCAGGTCCAGGTGACCACGGCAGGCAAGAAAAAAGCCGCCAAGACCGCACGGTTCGTCAGCTTTCGTGACGACGACGGCAGCTTCCGCTTCCGTCTGCTCGATGCCAGCGGCGAACAACTGCTGCTGTCACGCAGCTTCACCGACGGCAAGGCGGCCGGGCAGGTCAGCAAGCAATTGCAACAAGGCGGTGAACTGGACATCCGCAGCGATGCCGAAAGCTTCACGCTGTGGCTGGACGACACCTGCGTGGCCGACGGCCCGTCGTTCACTACGCCAGAGGCCCGCGACACCGCCGTCCAGGCGTTGCGCCAGGCGCTGCAACCTCAAGGGGAGTGATGCGACACCCTGTCGCAATGCTCATTGCCATTATCCTGGGCCGTCGCTACAGTGACGGCCCGTTTTTGTTGCCTTGCTAACGAATATGACGCCCCTAGAACGATACCAAGCCGATCTCAAACGTCCCGAATTCTTCCACGACGCCGCCCAGGAAAATGCCGTCCGCCACCTGCAGCGTCTGTACGACGACCTGGTCGCTGCCGGCACCAGCAAGCCAGGCGTGTTCGGCAAGCTGTTCGGCAAGAAGGAACCCAAGCTGGTCAAGGGGATTTACTTCTGGGGCGGCGTGGGCCGTGGCAAGACCTACCTGGTCGACACCTTCTTCGATGCCTTGCCGTTCGAGCAGAAAGTGCGCACGCACTTCCATCGGTTCATGAAGCGGGTGCACGAGGAATTGAAAACCCTCAAGGACGTGAAGAATCCGCTGACGGTGATCGCCAAGCGCTTCTCCGACGAAGCGCGGGTGATCTGCTTCGATGAATTCTTCGTCTCCGACATCACCGATGCAATGATTCTCGGCACCTTGATGGAAGAGCTGTTCAAGAACGGCGTGACGCTGGTGGCGACCTCCAACATCGTGCCCGATGGCTTGTACAAGGATGGCCTGCAGCGAGCGCGTTTCCTGCCGGCGATCGCGCTGATCAAGGAACACACCGAGATCGTCAACGTCGACAGCGGCGTCGACTATCGCCTGCGCCACCTGGAGCAGGCCGAACTGTTCCATTCGCCGCTCGATGAGGCCGCTCAGGCCAGCATGCGCGAAAGCTTCAAGGCGTTGACGCACAACAGCACCAAGGTGGTCGAGAACGACCCTTTGATGATCGAGAACCGCGAGATCCGTGCACTGCGCACCTGCGATGACGTGGCCTGGTTCGAATTCCGCGAGTTGTGCGATGGCCCGCGCAGCCAGAACGACTACATCGAGTTGGGCAAGATCTTCAACGCTGTGCTGCTCAGCGGTGTCGAGCAGATGAGCGTGACCACCGACGATATCGCTCGCCGCTTCATCAACATGGTCGACGAGTTCTACGACCGCAACGTGAAGCTGATCATCTCGGCCGAAGTCGAGCTCAAGGATCTGTACACCGGCGGGCGCCTGAACTTCGAGTTCCAGCGCACGCTGAGCCGGCTGTTGGAGATGCAGTCCCACGAGTTCCTGTCGCGCGCACACAAGCCCTGATATCGGCGTCGCGCCCTTCGCGGCCACTGACCGCTCCCACAAGATCTCTGCCTGGCGCGGACTTGTGTGGGAGCGGCCACTGACTACTCCTACAAAATCCCTGATTGGCTCGGACTTGTGTGGGAGCGGCCACTGACCGCTCCTACAAAATCCCTGATTGGCTCGGACTTGTGTGGGAGCGGTCATCGGCCGCGAAGGGCGCAACGCGGTCGTTCAGGCCTCCTGCATGAACTGCTGGCGATAGCCGTTGGGCGACAGTTCGGTGTGCTGGCGGAACAATCGGGCAAAGAAGCTCGCGTCGTCATAGCCCACCTCGTAGCTGATGGTCTTGACGCTCTTGCGGGTACCCGACAACAGGCCCTTGGCGGTTTCGATGCGCAATCGCTGCAGGTAATGCAGCGGCTTGTCGCCGGTGGCGGCATGGAAGCGGCGCATGAAGTTGCGAATGCTCATGCCGCGCTCACGGGCAACGTCCTCGAAGCGGAATTTTTCGGCGAAATGTTCTTCCAGCCATTGCTGGATATGCAGGATCGGCACGTCGCGATGCAGCTTCTGCCCGCCGAAGCCGATGCGCCCCGGCGTATAGCTGCGTTGCACTTCGTACAGGGTATCGCGCGAAACCGCCTGGGCCACATGGGCGCCACAGAACCGCTCGATCAGATGAATGTACAGGTCACAGGCCGATACCGGTCCGCCCGCGCAGAACAGGTTGTCGGCGTCGGTCAGGTGTTTGTCCTGATTGAGCCGAACATGCGCAAAGCGTTGCCTGAATTCCTCGAAGAAACGCCAGTAGGTAGTCGCCTCCTTGCCGTCCAGCAAGCCACTGGCGGCCAGCCAGAACACGCCGCTCGCTTCGCCGCACAATACCGCGCCGCGCGCGTGCTGAGCGCATAGCCAGGGCAGCACCTGGGGGTAGCGCGCGGCAGCGCTGTCGAAGTCGCCCCAGCAGGCAGGCAGGATGATCAAGTCGGCATCTTCGAGGCCACCGTCCACGGGCAGCATGACCTCACTGAAACTGCGCACCGGTAGTGCGTCCGGGCTGACCAGGCGTGTTTCGAACAGGGCGTGGCGTTCCAGGCCCATCTGCTTGCCATAACGCAGGCTGGCCATGTGGAAGAAGTCCTTGGCCTGCATCAGGGTCGAGGCCATGACCTGATCGGTGGCCAGAATGCAGACGCGCCGCAGCGCGGGCGTGTGGGGCGTGAAGATCATGATTTTATTCTTGTGGGGTGAAAGCGGTCAGGATATGGCCGAAGCGTCGTTGGATTCAAGCGAGGTCGAGAATGGGGGGGCGGTGTTAATGGTTTCGCGGCCGCTGACCGCTCCTACAGAACATGTTCATGATTCCTATAGGAGCGGCCAGTGGCCGCGCACGGGCCCGCAAAAACAGTAACGATCAAATCAGGGCGCCGGATTCGGCTGCGCCTTATGGATCGCCTCGATACCCGCCAGCACGTCTTCGGACAGCACCAGGTCGATGCTCCCCAGGTTGCTGTCCAACTGCTCCAGCGAGGTCGCGCCAATGATGTTGCTGGTCACGAACGGCTGTGCGGTGACGAAGGCCAGTGCCATTTGCGCCGGGTCCAGGCCATGCTCGCGGGCCAGGTCTACGTAGCGGGTAGTGGCAGCGACCGCCTGCTCGTTGGCATAGCGGGTAAAACGGCTGAACAGCGCCAGACGACTGCCAGCCGGCCGCGCGCCGTTCTCGAACTTGCCCGAGAGCATGCCGAACGCCAGGGGCGAGTAGGCCAGCAGCCCGCACTGCTCGCGGATTGCAACTTCGGCCAGGCCCACTTCGAATGTACGGTTGAGCAGGTTGTAGGGGTTCTGGATGGACACCGGGCGGGGCAGGTTGCCGCTGTCGGCCAGGCCCAGGAACTTCATCGTGCCCCAGGGCGTTTCGTTGGACAGCCCGACATGCCTGATCTTGCCGGCCTTGACCTGCTCGTCGAGCACCTGCAGGGTTTCCTGCAGCGGGGTATCGAGCTGATCCTGGGTGTGCTGGTAGCCCAGCTTGCCGAAGAAATTGGTGCTGCGCTCCGGCCAGTGCAACTGATAGAGATCGATCCAGTCCGTCTGCAGCCGCTGCAGGCTGGCGTCGAGTGCCGCAACGATATGCTCGCGGTTGAATTTGAGCTGGCCGTCGCGGATATGGCTGATGCCATTGCCGGGGCCGGCGATCTTGCTGGCCAGGATCCAGTCGGACCGGTCGCCCTGGCGCTTGAACCAGTTGCCGATCACCCGCTCGGTGGCCGCATAGGTTTCGGGGCGCGGGGGCACAGGGTACATTTCCGCCGTGTCGATGAAATTGATGCCGGCCGCCTTGGCCCTTTCTATCTGCGCGAAGCCTTGCTCCTCGGTGTTCTGCTCGCCCCAGGTCATGGTGCCCAGGCACAGCGCGCTCACGTTCAGATCGGTACGTCCCAGCTGGCGATAGTGCATCGGTGACTCCTCTTGGCAAAGGAATCATAAAAGCAGGTTGATATTTTTTTCGCAATCTGGATAATTCGGCCCCTCTCTGTGAAGTGGAAGTGATGCCCCGCCTCCCGGAAGAATTTTGCCGTGTATGTGACGCGAAGACCCGAGCCCCCCAAAAGCGTCCTGTGCCCGGCTGCCTTTGACTTGTCAAAGTAAGCACTATTCAGTAAGATCCGCCGTCTCTTTTTGCTGGGCGGCCCCTGAGGCTATAAAGAATGAAAACTTTTACTGCTAAACCGGAAACAGTAAAGCGCGACTGGTTCGTCGTTGATGCTGCTGGTCAGACCCTGGGTCGTCTGGCTACAGAAATCGCGAGCCGTCTGCGTGGCAAGCACAAGCCTGAGTACACTCCTCACGTTGACACCGGCGACTACATCGTCGTCATCAACGCCGAGCAGGTGCGTGTCACTGGTGCCAAGACCACTGACAAGATCTACTACTCCCACTCCGGTTTCCCGGGCGGTATCAAGTCGATCAACTTTGAAAAGCTGATTGCCAAGGCGCCTGAGCGCGTGCTCGAGACCGCGGTCAAGGGCATGCTGCCCAAGAACCCGCTGGGTCGCGACATGTACCGTAAGCTGAAAGTCTATGCGGGCGCTGCTCACCCTCATACTGCTCAGCAGCCCCAAGAACTGAAGTTTTAACGGAATAGTTCATTATGTCGGCGACTCAAAATTACGGCACTGGCCGTCGCAAGACCGCAACCGCTCGCGTTTTCCTGCGTCCGGGCACCGGTAAGATCTCCATCAACAATCGCACTCTGGAAACCTTCTTCGGTCGCGAAACTGCCCGCATGGTAGTTCGTCAACCGCTGGAGCTGACCGAGAACACCGAGAAGTTCGACATCTACGTCACCGTTATCGGTGGTGGTGTCAGCGGTCAGGCCGGTGCGATCCGTCACGGTATCACTCGTGCACTGATGGACTACGACGAAGCACTGCGTCCGGCCCTGCGTAAAGCAGGCTTCGTGACTCGCGATGCTCGTGAAGTTGAACGTAAGAAAGTCGGTCTGCGTAAAGCGCGTAAGCGTCCGCAGTACTCGAAGCGTTAATTCGCGTCTTCGTTCCAGAAAAAACCCGGTTCTCGCGAGCCGGGTTTTTTTTCGCCCGTCAATCCTTGGGAGGCGCTGGTACACTGCCCGCAAGACAATGCAGACGCCTGTTGCAGCAGGCTAAGGTAAACGATGGCTGAGGAGCAGGGCGGCGCGTGTGACATCGACCAGGGTCGCCGACGCTTTCTGGTCAGAACCACGGCGCTGGTAGGCGCTGCCGGCGCGGTGGGTGCGGCAGTACCTTTCGTGGCGTCATGGCAGCCCAGCGCGAAGGCCCGCGCCGCAGCCGCTCCGGTCAAGGTCAACATCGCCAAGATCGAGCCGGGGCAGCAGCTGGTCGTGCAGTGGCGCGGCCAGCCTGTGTTCATCTGCCGACGCACGCCGCAGATTCTCGAAAGCCTGGCCCGTGACACCGAGCATCTGGCCGACCCCCAATCGCGCGATTCGGATCAGCCGGGCTATGTCGACGCAGCGCTGCGAGCCATCAAGCCCGACGTGCTGGTGGTGGTCGGCATCTGCACCCACTTGGGCTGTTCGCCAACCTTTCGCCCCCAGGTCACTGCGGCGGATCTGGGTCCCGACTGGCAGGGCGGGTACTTCTGCCCGTGCCATGGCTCGCGCTACGATCTGGCCGGACGTGTCTACAAGGCGCAGCCCGCGCCCTTGAACCTCGCGGTTCCACCGCATTTCTACGAGAGTGCCGAGGTGCTCGTGCTGGGTATCGATGGGGAGGGTGCCTGATGCGTGGCCTGCTGCAGTGGATCGAGGCGCGCCTTCCGGTGGGCAAGGTATGGCGTGATCATCTGAGCCATTACTACGTACCGAAGAACCTGAATTTTTTCTATATCTTCGGCTCGCTGGCGCTGTTGATGCTGCTCAACCAATTGCTTACCGGCATCTGGTTGACCATGAACTACACCCCAACGGCCGAAGGCGCCTTCGCTTCCATCGAATACATCATGCGCGACGTCGAATACGGCTGGCTCCTGCGTTACCTGCATTCGACCGGTGCGTCGGCATTCTTCATAGTCATCTACCTGCACATGTTTCGCGGACTGCTGTATGGCTCCTATCAAAAGCCGCGCGAGCTGGTGTGGGTCTTTGGCATGTCGATCTATCTGCTGCTGATGGCGGAAGCGTTCATGGGCTACCTGCTGCCGTGGGGGCAGATGTCCTATTGGGGCGCGCAGGTGATCATTTCCCTGTTCGGGGCGATTCCGATCGTGGGTGCGGATCTGGCCCAGTGGATCCGCGGCGACTATCTGGTTTCCGGTGTTACCTTGAACCGCTTCTTCGCGTTGCATGTGGTGGCATTGCCGTTGCTGATCGTCGGACTGGTGGTGCTGCACATTCTGGCGTTGCACCAGGTAGGCTCGAACAATCCCGAAGGCATTGATATCAAGCGACACCTGGATGCCAATGGCAAGCCGTTGGATGGCATTGCCTTCCATCCCTACTACACGGTCAAGGATCTGCTCGGGGTGGCAATCTTTCTCTTCGTGTTCAGCGCCGTGGTGTTCTTCTTTCCGCAGATGGGCGGTTACTTTCTGGAACCTGCCAATTTCGAGCCTGCCGACATGCTCAAGACGCCCGAACATATCGCGCCGGTCTGGTACTTCACCCCGTTCTACGCGATCCTGCGCGCCGTTCCCGACATGCTCATGGGCGTGCTGGCCATGGCTTTCGCGATTGCCATCCTGTTCGTGCTGCCGTGGCTTGACCGCAGCCCGGTCAAGTCGATGCGCTACAAAGGCTGGTTCAGCCGCGCGGCGCTGGCGCTGTTCTGCGTGGCGTTGGTGACACTGGGCTACGTCGGCATGCACCCGGCCACAGCCATCACTACCTGGGTGGCGCGGGTATGCGTAGTGCTCTACTTCGGCTATTTCCTGGCCATGCCGCTGTACACGCGACGGGAGATCACGCGGCCGGTACCCGATCGGATCCCGCGCCGATGAAAATATGGATTGCAGTCTTGCTGTTGCTGGCCCTGCCGCCGGCCTGGGCGGACCCGGTGACGCCGCTGGTGCGCCCGGTGGCGATCGAGGTGTCCGACAAGGCGGCCTTGCGAGACGGTGCAAGCACCTTCGTCGGCTATTGCATGGGCTGCCACGGGGCCAGGTTTCAGCGTTACCAGGCAGTGGCCGACGACCTGGGCATACCCTATGAGCAGATGCTGCAGACCTTGGCACCGGCCGGCGCGGCCATTGCCGATCACATGCAGACACGTCTGCAGCCGGCCGATGCCAAGGCCTGGTTCGGCGCCGAGGTGCCCGACCTGACCCTGGTCGCGCGGGTGCGAGGCACCGATTGGCTGTACGCCTATCTGCAGGGCTTCCACGCCGATGCCGCCCGGCCTTGGGGGGTGAACAATATCGTCTACCCCAACGTCGGCATGCCCAATGTGCTGGAGAGCCTGCAGGGACGTCAGGTGCTCGACTGCGCAGAGCCTGCGGCGCAGCCGTGCACCCGTCTGCGCGTGATACCCGGTACCGGTAGCCTGGACGCAGCGCAATTCGACGACAAGGTCAGGAATCTGGTGGCGTTCCTGGCGTACTCGGCCGAGCCGGTCAAGGCACGGAGCCAACGGATTGGTCTGTACGTATTGCTGTACCTGGCGCTGCTGATCGTTCTCGCTTACTTGCTGAAACGCGAATACTGGAAGGACGTGGGTTGAAAGTGCGGTAAACTGCGCGGCTTGCTTGCGCCCCCTGTGGGTGGCGCTCGTTTTTGCATTCATACATACGCGAGGAGGACCGCCATGGGCGTGACCAATCGGTTGGCCTGTTACTCCGACCCCGCCGACCACTATTCTCATCGGGTGCGTATCGTTCTCGCCGAGAAAGGCGTCAGCGCAGAGATCATCAACGTGGAGGGCGGTCGCCTGCCACCCAGGCTGATCGAAGTGAACCCCTACGGCAGCACGCCGACGCTGGTCGACCGCGATCTGGCCCTGTTCGAATCGACCGTGGTGATGGAATACCTCGACGAACGCTATCCGCATCCGCCGCTGCTGCCGGTGTACCCGGTGGCGCGGGCCAACAGCCGGCTGCTGATCCATCGCATCCAGCGCGACTGGTGTGGCCTGGCCGACCTGATCCTCGACCCGCGCAGCAAGGAAGCCGCCCGCGTTCAGGCGCGCAAGGAATTGCGCGAGAGCCTGACTGGCGTTTCGGCACTGTTTGCCGACAAGCCTTGCTTTCTCAGTGATGAGCAAAGTCTGGTCGACTGCTGTCTACTGCCGATACTCTGGCGCTTGCCGATCATGGGTATCGAACTGCCGCGGCCTGCCAAGCCGCTGCTCGACTATATGGAACGTCAGTTCGCGCGGGAGGCCTTCAAGGCCAGCCTGTCCGCTGCTGAACGTGAAATGCGCTAGGTTTTGAGGAGCCGTTGATGAACTCCAGTCGTCCCTATTTGATCCGCGCCCTGTACGAGTGGATCGTTGACAATGACTGCACCCCGCACATGCTGGTCAATGCCGAGTATCCCTCGGTCCAGGTCCCGCAAGGTTTCGCCAGCGATGGCCAGATCGTTCTGAACGTGTCACCCAGCGCCGTGCGCAACCTGCACATGGATAACGAGGCGGTCAGTTTCGACGGTCGCTTCGGGGGCGTATCGCACACGCTGTTCGTGCCTTCGGGTGCCATCCTCGGTATCTACGCCAGGGAGAATGGCCAGGGCATGGTCTTCGATCTGGAGTCGCCCGGGTTGGACGAGGAAGAAGCCGAGTTCGAGGATATCATCGAGTCCGATGACGACACCCCGCCGCCAGGCAACCCGCCACCGCGGCCATCCGGTCGGCCGAGTCTGAAAGTGGTGAAATGAAAAGGGCGATCCGCAAGGATCGCCTTTTTCATTTGAAGGTAACGGTAAAATTCACCGTCGCGTCGGCAGTACCCCCCGTGGGCGCCTTGTTGCCCACTTGGACGTATCGGGCGTTGAACGCCAGGTTCGTGATCCCGTCGTTCACATGGGTGATCTGCACTTCCTCACCGAGTCGAACAGGTGTCATGTCCTGCTTGAGGATCTGTACACCTATCCCGGTTGCGGTGGACTCCGGCCTGAGCCCGACGATACCGGCCGGGCCGTCCAGCAGGGTGGAGCCGCGAGAAGGCTCAAAGCGCACATTGGCATAGTTGCCCTGGAAGTAGTTCCACGGATAGTAGGTGGAGTAATTGCCCTTCACGCAGCTCAGAAGTGGGATCGAGAACTCTTTGACCGGGCCGCCGGAGCCATTCCCGTTGAAATCGCCGACGCTGCCAGACAGCTCGACCTCCAGCGGATTGCTCCCCGTGGCTGGCATCGAGCAGCCGGCAACGATAATGGTTTGATTGAGGGTCAGGGAGGATTGCACGGCGCCGTTGAACAGCACTTGCAGCCCCGGCTGATTCAATGTGTGTGCCCCGGCCGCAATGTCTCCGGTCTTGTAGAGGTAGTAGTACACCCGGGTCTGGTAGCGGCTGGAACAACTGACTGCGGAAAACGGAAAATGAAGCTGGTTGGCGGGTATCTGCGATCCGCTTGCGTCGCAGTGAAGGCCATCGGCTTTGATCGCGGCGAACGCGACACCCGGCACACCGGTCTGGTACAGGTGCTGACCGATATCGGTCGTCCCGACGCTGCCGCTGTTGGCCGCCGCGATCGCGGGCATGCGCGGTCCGGCGAGCATCTGGGCGACAACCGAGCGGTTGGCGCAGGTATGGTCGCGGGTGCCGTCGTAGTTCACCAGGCCAGAGCCGATCAATGAGCCGACGGGCGCATCGCGCGGGATGAAATAGGTCGAACTGTGCGTGACCATGTCCACCGGCGGCGGGCAGGCCGCATGGGCGACCGTGCAGCCCAGCAACCATCCGAACGGGCCGAGCGACAACTTGACGAAAGGGCTCATGTCGAAGCCTCCTGAACGGGTTGGGTCGATTTATCGGAGCGCTCGGCGGTGATCGGTTCGCAGAGCAGTTGGTGGGTGGTGTAGCGGGTGTCAGGCAACGGCTCGGCCTCTGGCAGGCGCAATGCGCACTGTCCGTCCGGCCCGGTTCCCCACGAGGTGGTCAGCAGCGTCTGCTGTTGCGCGACGCCCAGCAGCACTTGTCCGCCAGGGCCAACCACCCCCACCAGCGTGCCATCGGCATCGGTCACCTGGCTGCCGAAGGGCGGCGCCTTGCCGCCAGCCATGAGCAGATGGGCGATGATCTTGCGCGAGCGTGTTGCGTTGAAGCGCGCCTTGATGATCGCGCCGCGTCGAGGCACGACCAGCGCCACGCTGTTGTCGATATCGATTTCAGCGCCCAGATGATCGGTGTTGAGCACGATGCGGTTGGAGCGATAGGGCGTCAGGTAGGGCACCAGTGCATAGCCGTGCCGGTTGGTGCGCATGGTCGGTGTATTCTGCACGCCGACTTCGGCAACGCCGTTCACGTCTACCAGAGCGACGGTATCGCCCAGCACGTGGCCCAACTCGATGCCATCGGCATGGGCCAGCAGGGCGCCGGCTGCAGTGGCAGTGATCTGGCGGTAATCAGGACCGGCGGTGAGCGAGGTGCCCAGCGTGGCGAAGGGTGCACGGTAGGTCGCTGACGCCGTCGCGCTCCTGTCACCGTTGTCCGAGCGACTGGCGTCCAGGCCATAGCGCCAGCGCTGGTCGTCGGACAGCTGTCCCGTCAGGCTGGCGCGATGGCCCACCCCCCGTTGCCCAGTGCTCGAAGCCGAATAGGTCGCGCTGCTGCTGCTTCCCAATGGCGCCGACACGGTCAAGGTAATCTGCGTGTTCTGTCGATAGGCGTCGCTGAGACTGCGGCTGGCGTACATGCCATAGTTGACGCCACGGTAGTAGGTATTGGCGCCGAACTGCACCTCGCGATCCTGCCGGTTGCTGTTCCAGTAGGTCTGCTGGTGCACACTCATGTGCAGCGAGCCGAATGCCGTGGTCTGGACCAGGTTGGCTTCGATGCGGTTGCGTTTGCTGCCGCGCGGGGCAGCGGTGGGTGTCTGTTGCCAGACCGCCTCGCCGAAATCGCGGTAGCCTTGGGTGGAATAGCGGTAGCCGGCAAAGCGCAACGACGTACCGATGTCGAAAGACTTGCCATAGCGCCAGCCAACGCTGCGCCCCTGGTCCTGACCACCCGCCGGGCGCGCCGTGCGTGCATCGCTGAGGTCCAGTGAAACCGCACCCAGGGCGCCGAGGCTGAGGCCCAGTCCGATCTGGCCCGCCTGATAGAAGCTGGCATTCTGCACGCCACCGTAGACGGTCAGGTCACGGGGTAAGCCGTAGGCCAGGGTGGCTTCGACAAAGGATGGCTGTTCGGCACCGTCGGCGGTGTTGTAGCGGCCCAGCGTCAAGCCATGCCGCCAGACGCCAGGGCGCAGCATGTTACTCAAGGTCGCGTAAGGCTGGATGGCACGGCGCTCTCGTCCGTCGGCCTCGGTCACGATGATTTCCAGCTCACCGCTGCCGCCGGCGGCGGTAAGGTCTTCGATCACGAACGGGCCTGCCGGTACATAGGTGGTGTACAGCGAATAGCCGTTCTGGCGCACCTCGACCTTGGCCTGGGTCTCGGCGATGCCTCTGACCACCGGCGCGTAGCCTTGCAGAGAGTCGGGCAGCATGCCGATGTCGCTGGTGAGCTGGATACCCTGGTAGGGCAGACTGCTGAAGACATTGCCGGAGGTGAAGTACTCGCCCAGCGTCAGTGTGCCCCAATGCCTGGACAGGTCGCGCTGGGCGAAGGTGCTGCTGCGCTGCCAGCGCCCGGGGCTGTCCTGGCTGCGGCTGAACGACGAGCTCGAACGCAGGCGCCAGTCGGCGACGTTGACCCCGGCCTGCAGGTAGAGACTGGCTTGGGAACTGGAGCCAGAACCCTGGCGGTGACCCTGACTGCCGGCGAACTGATAGTTCAAGGTAGCCGCGTCGATGCCGCTGTCCCATTGCTGCTCGTCGATGAAATCGACGGGGGTGCGCCGCAGTGCGGCCTGGGGAATGTTCAACTCGAGCGTCAAGGTTTCTTCATGCAGGGTCTGCGCTGCGCCGGGAATCGCGACGGCGAGGTCCACGCAGGTGTCGTCCGGCTTGCCCAGCGGCAATGTTCCCGCGTCTTGCAGCCACTGCGCAGTCAGGCACGCGCTCAGTTGGCTGCCGCCTTCGAGCTGCTGGAACGTCAGGGTTTGTTTGCCCACGTTCGTGCCGTTGAGGTAGACGTTGACAGGGTACTTGCCCGGTGCCCACTGCCGTTGGCCCTGCAATGCCTGCAAGCCATGCGGTGTGCGATGTTCGTCGCCACCCAGGGTGCGGAAGAAGCTCTCATCGAAGCGCTCTTCGCCCGCGTGTGTCTGAGGAACCGATATTGCGCCGATCGACAGTACTGCGGCCTTGATCAGCCGAAAGCGCGCTTGCGGGTTGCATGGGCTCATGGTTGACCGTGCGTCCCGGCCGAGACTGGCAGAGATCGAGGTGAGCCGTCGCTGTCGACCGGCAGATGAAACTGGATCGGCGTGGAATATCCACCGTAGTCGTTGATGATCGAGAACACCACGCTCAACGGCCGCACAGCGGCGCTGTCGAGGGCGTACAGTCGGTTGCTGAACGGCTCGACCATCAATGGCGCGGCGACCTCTTCGCTGTGCTCGAAGGCTATGGCCTTGATGCCGATGAACGAGACATGGAACGGCGAAGGATTGTGCACGCGCAGCGCATGCTTGCCGTCCTGCCGCTCCAGCGTCCATCGCAGGCGCTCGCCGCTGTCGTTGGCATTGCCCAGTCCCGGCGGGCGATAGAGCAGCTTGACCCGTGTGCGCAGGGCTACCTTCAGCACGTTCTCGGGAGTGTCGTTAGCGGTGGGTATCTCCTGAACATTGAAATAGAACAGCGATTCTCTGTCCTTGGGCAGGGCGTCGGTGGCCGTCGAGATGATCCTGACGGTCTGCGCCTTGCGGCTGTCCAGGCGAAAAAGCGGGGGCGTGGCGATGAAGGGGGCGAGGCGGGTGTCGTCGTCCGTGGCGTCGTTGACCCACGTCTGAATGGCATAGGCTCGGCGGGTGGGGTTGTTGACGATCATCGAGCTCTCGCGCTTGCTGGCGTCGAACACCACGCGCGTGTTGTCCAGCACCACTGCCGCCTGCGCGGCGATGCTGGCGAGGGCGGCGAAGGGAATGATCAGCGCTGTCCATAGCCTGCGTCGGTGGGTTCTGCGGGGGATGTGCATGGCGATGTCGGTTCCGGCACGCGCGAGGCAGTGCCTCGCGCGCAGGGGCAGGTCAGTGGATGTCTACGGTGAAGGCAGCTTTGCCGTTCGCCGGGCCGGCCGTAGCGCCACCCAGCGAGATGTAGTTGGCCGTGAACTCGAGCGGTTGCTTGGGGTTGAGATACTCGGCGGACGCCTGGCTCAGTGGTACTTCAGCGCCGGTGGCATCACGAATCTGAATGGCAACATTGGTGGCGTAGCCGGTAACGCTGCGGTCGATACCCAGCCACTGCGCGCTGGCGCCGGCAGAGCCACTCAAGCCCAGGAAGGTAACGGACGCGGCCTTGCCGGTGAGATCGCACTGGGAGTCGCTGTCATCGATGCGCAGCGAGAAGCGCCCACCACCGGCTACCGCACCGGCGTTGCTCAGCGCGCTGGTGGGTACGCTGCCCAGGTAGGCCACGCCCGGTGCGCCGCCGGAGGTGTCACCGACCTCGATGACACAGGTGCTGGTCTTGATCTCGCCACGGAAATTGATTTCTCCGTCGGCGGCCATGGCGCTGCTGGCCAGCGTGGCCAGGCCGAGTGCGCCGATGAAGGGAATGAGACGAGCGGTTTTCATTGGATTTCCTTTTTGCGGTGTGGAATGTCATCTATCCGTTTGAATGCATGGATTGAATGGCCATGCCTTCGATAGGGAGTCGATTTTCCGCACCCGGCGCAGTCGCGCCTATAGGAAATTTCCTTCGAAAAAATGAAAACGCGGGCAAAAAAAACGGCCCATTCATGGGCCGCCTGTTGCTGCTCGGGAGGATCAGTCGATGTACTCGAACAGCTTCACGATCTTCTGCACGCCGGAGACACCCTGCACCAGGTTGGTTGCGCGGGTGGCCTCGGCCTGGGTCAGCAGGCCCAGCAGGTAGACGATGCCGTTCTCGGTCACGACTTTGATGCGCGAGCCGGGGATGGCGCTGTCGGCCAGCATCTGGGTCTTGATCTTGGTGGTCAGCCAGGCGTCGTTGTTGCGTGCCAGCAACGAGGAGGGCGCCAGCACCTGGATCTCGTTGTGGACCTTCTTGACTCGCTGCACCTCGCTGGCGGCCTGCTCGGCAAGGGCCTTGAGGTCGGCACGCGGCGTCTGCCCGGCGAGCAGGACCACACCGTTGTAGCTGGTCACGACCACGTGGGAATTCTTGTCCAGGTCGATGTTGGCCTTGGCAATGTTCACCGATACCTTGGTTTCGATCAGCGAATCGTCGATCTTGCTGCCCAGGGTGCGGGTGCCGCGGTCATCGTCGATCGGGTTGTCACGCGTGGCGGTAAGGACCGAGCTGCAGCCGGTGACGCTCAAGGCCAGGCTCAGGGCCACTAGGGCAAGGCGGTTACGCTTCATTCTTCACTCCCGAACAATTGGCTGTCGATCAAGTCGCAGAGGCAGTGGATCGCCAGCAGGTGAACTTCCTGGATGCGTGCCGTGACATTGGCAGGCACGCGGATCTCGACGTCTTCGGGCAACAGCAGCGAGGCCATGCCGCCGCCGTCGCGGCCGGTCAGGGCCACCACGACCATGTCGCGGTCGTGGGCGGCCTGGATGGCCTGGATGATGTTGGCCGAGTTGCCGCTGGTGGAAATGGCCAGCAAGACGTCGCCCGGCTGGCCCAGCGCGCGGATCTGCTTGGAGAATACCTCGTTGAAGCTGTAGTCGTTGGCGATCGAGGTAATCGTCGAGCTGTCGGTGGTCAGCGCGATGGCAGGCAGGCTGGGGCGTTCGCGTTCGAAGCGGTTGAGCAGCTCGGACGAGAAGTGCTGGGCATCGCCGGCCGAGCCACCGTTGCCGCAAGAAAGCATCTTGCCATCGCTGAGCAAGGCACCCACCATGACCTGGCTGGCTTGTTCGATGTACGGTGCAAGGACTTCCATCGCCTGTTGCTTGGTATCGATACTGGCCTGGAAAAGCTGGCGAATTCGGGATTGCATGTCCATCAAGGTGACCTTAAGTAGGGCGGCTGGTCGGGCAAGACCGCAACGCGGCGGTGGTTCCCGGCACAAGAATGTGCAGCCCGCAAAGCAAAGAGCAAAAACGGTGGCAAGGGTGTCGAGTGTCAGCTGTCGAAGGCATTGCGGATCCAGTTCAGGCGCGTGGCCCGAGTGCTGGTGCCTTCCAGGGCGACCACGTCGAAACGGCATGGATGCTGGGCCCAGCGCGCTTCCTTGATGAGGAAATACTGCGCGGCCAGCACCAGCTTTTCGCGCTTGCGGGCATCGATGCTGGCCAATGCTCCGCCCCATTGTGCGTGCAGGCGATAGCGGACTTCGACGAATACTACTGTATCGCCATCTAGCATGACCAGATCAAGCTCGCTCCGTTTGCACAGCCAGTTCTGCGCCAGCAGCGTCAAGCCCTGTGCACACAAGTGCTCAAGGGCCTGCTGCTCGGCATCGCGACCCGCCTGCTGGCGGGGACTCAGCGACATTACGGCGTGGTGTTGGGCAGGCGCTGGACCTGGCCACCGACGAACTGCGCCCACGGCAATTGGCGCTCGATGCGCTGACTGGCGCTCATGCCGAGGTTGCCGGACAGACCTTCGATGCGGCTATCGGGCAGGGCCTTGAGCTGACCCAGACGCGCGGCCAGGGTGTAGGCATCGACACCCATGGCGTACAACCGACCCATGCTGCCATTGGCCTGCGGCCACTGGCGCGTGACCTGCTGGCGCAATGGATTGCTGTTGTCGAGCAGCCAGGGCGTCTCGCAAAAGCGGATGCCGGTCATGTCGTTGTACTGGGCCTGGTCGCCACTGGCGCTGAACACGTGCGAGGTGGCGTAGACCGGCAGGTCGCCGGCGTACTGGAAATTCAGGGTCGGCTTGATCTGCTGGGCCTGCTGCGGTGTAGCGGCGAGGAAGATGAAATCGATGTCCTGACGACGCGAGGCCTGCGCCTCGGTGCTGCTCTGCAGGCCGCTGCCGGCGTTGCGCACCTTGAGCATGTCGGCAATCTGTTGTGCCAGTTGCACCGGCTGGTCGACGCGTTCGGCAGCAACCAGCGTACCGCCGTTGGCTTCCCAGTCCTGACGGAAGGCATTGAGCACACGGTCGCCCCACTCACCCTTGGGGATCATCGCCGCAGCGCTGTGCAAGCCGTCGGCACGTGCACGGCGGGACACTTCGCGCGCTTCGTCTTCGGCGGCCAGGCCGAACTGGAACAACTGGGGTGGGCCGAGCTGGTTGTTGTCACTGTAGTTCAACGCCAGGGTTGGCAGGGGCAGTTGGGTGCGTGCCGCCAGTTGCTTGACCAGAGGTTTCTCCAGCGGGCCGATCACCAGTTGCACCCCTTGCGCCTGAGCCTGGCGGTAGAAGTCGTCGAGCGAGCTCAGGCGAGAGCTGTCGATCACGTCGATGATAGGGGGTTTCTGCCCGGCTTGCTGAGCCTGGTAGTACGCCGCCATGAAGCCTTCGCGCAACGCGCGGGCCACGCCTGCCAACGGGCCTTCCTGAGGCAGCAGCAGGGCGATTCGGGTCAGCGGCTGGCTGGCCAGGGCCTTGAGTTTGACCAAGGGGGCCGGCAGCTGTCTGGCGGCAGGGTGAGCCGCGTGCTGGGCCACCCAGGTATCGATGGCAGCCTGCTGTTGTTCCAGGGTGCCGGCCGATTTGACGGCCAGGGCCAGGCTCAGCCAGCCGGCGAAGTCATCGGTGCCTTGATTTTGCAGCTGCTCGACAGGCAGCGAACCCACCAGTGCCCAGATGGCCTCGTGATTCTGGCCGGCGACCTCGCCACTGAGCAGGGGGGCGACGAACACCCGCTCGCGCGCCGCAGCCAGGATCTGGCCGTCGGCTTCCAGGGCCCGGGCGCGAACCAGATGCGCGCGTACCTGCTGGTCTGCGGGCAGCTCGGCCAAGCGCTGCAGGCTCGGATGATCGAGGGCGGCAAGCGCGGCCTTGGCATCGTTGCGGTTCAGTGCGAGCTCTGCGCCCAGGGTGCTGGCCAATATCTGCAGGCCCGGCTTGAGCAGCTCGATTCGGACTTGCTGGAGGATCTGCGTCGCGCGGGCTGGATCGCCCTGGCGGGCAGCCTGATCTGCCGCGCTCAAGCGCAAGGCAGCCGCTTCTTCCGGCGACTTGCTGGCGGTAGCACGTTCGAGCAACTGCTCGACGGTGGCGTCCGGCGTGCGCGGCAGCTCACCGAGATTGGATGAAGGCGAACTGGCGCACGCAGCCAGCAAGGCGGCGAGGCATAGGGCAGATAGAAGCCGCAGGCAGGCTGTCATGGATATCTTCCTGATTTACTCGATCAATAGACGGGCAAGTGTACCCAAGCATCGGCCCGGGTGCGACGAGGATGGCAAGCCTGTCCTTATAGAGGACAAGCAAATGTTTCACGTGGGCTGTGCCGGATCGCTGGGCGAGCACTGGCTGGCCTGGAGCCTGTACAATGCGGGTTTGGCCGAACGACAAGGTGTGTGCTGTGACTGCTTCAAGCGCTTCTAATTCCACCCCAGGCACACTTTATGTAGTGGCTACGCCGATCGGCAATCTGGACGACATGAGCGCGCGGGCGTTGAAGATCTTGGGCGAAGTAGCGTTGATCGCGGCCGAGGATACGCGCCATTCGGTGCGCCTGATGCAGCACTTCGGGCTGAATACGCCGTTGGCCGCCTGCCACGAGCACAACGAGCGGGACGAAGGCAGCCGTTTCATCCAGCGGCTGCTGGCAGGCGATGACATCGCGCTGATTTCCGATGCGGGCACACCGCTGATCTCCGACCCCGGCTATCACCTCGTGCGTCAGGCGCGTGCGGCGGGCGTGCAGGTAGTGCCGGTTCCCGGTCCCTGCGCCCTGATCGCGGCGCTGTCGGCCGCCGGCCTGCCGTCGGATCGCTTTATCTTCGAAGGTTTCCTGCCCGCCAAGACCGCCGGTCGCTGTGCGCGTCTGGAGCAGGTCAGGGAAGAGCCGCGCACCTTGATCTTCTATGAAGCGCCGCACCGCATACTCGAGTGCCTGCAGGACATGGAGAAGGTCTTCGGCGGTGAACGCTCTGCGCTGCTGGCGCGCGAATTGACGAAAACCTTTGAAACCCTCAAAGGTCTGCCGCTGTCCGAGTTGCGTGCGTTCGTGGAAGCCGACAGCAACCAGCAGCGCGGTGAGTGCGTGGTACTGGTGGCGGGATGGACTGCGCCGGTCAGTGATGAAGCCGTCAGCACCGAAGTGATGCGCGTTCTGGACCTTTTGCTGGCAGAAATGCCGCTCAAGCGCGCTGCGGCGGTGGCGGCCGAGATCACCGGCGTGCGCAAGAACCTGCTCTACCAGGTAGCCCTGGAAAAGCAGAAGGCGTGAGATGACTTCGGCGCTCGGTCAATCGGTGCGATAAAAGCTTGTCCTGGCCGATGCATGTCGTTAACCTGCGCGCCGGAGAGTCGATCGGACAGTCGCTGCCTGTTTTTGTTCCGCAACTCAGGTTGCTGGGCAGAGCGGGGGGAGGAAAGTCCGGGCTCCATAGGGCAGAGTGCCAGGTAATGCCTGGGAGGCGCGAGCCTACGGAAAGTGCCACAGAAAATAACCGCCTAAGCGCGCAAGCGCCGGTAAGGGTGAAAAGGTGCGGTAAGAGCGCACCGCACGTCTGGCAACAGTTCGTGGCTAGGTAAACCCCACTCGGAGCAAGACCAAATAGGGTTCCATATGGCGCGGCCCGCGTTGGAACCGGGTAGGTTGCTAGAGGTGTCCAGCGATGGCCATCGTAGAGGAATGACTGTCCTCGACAAAACCCGGCTTACAGATCGACTCTCCACCTTTTTCCTTCGCGTCCCTTCGCTGTCCCTTGCGCTGTTTCGCAGAAAAAAACGGCTACAAAACCCCCTTTGGTAATGTCGAAAAAATCTTAGTCTTGAGACTCTACTTTAAGTTCAAGACGCAGATGCTTGAACTCAAACGGCTTTGTCTCTGCCTGACGTGTCTCAAATACCGTCTTCCCTTCATTTTGCGTTCTAAATCTCCGATCTATAAGGCTTTTCCCTACAGACGCGCCTTGACGGTGTGGTGGGGGGGTTCCTATAGTGTGCGCGAGTGGCGGGAAGTGGCGAAAAGTGGGTTTTTCGAGTGTAAAAGTCTGAGTTCAGGGGAAGCGCGACGTGTTTCGTGGAGCAAATCCGATCAACCTCGATGCCAAGGGACGGCTCGCAATGCCGAGTCGGTATCGTGACGAGTTGGATTCCAAATGCGCCGGTCAGCTGATCATCACGGTCGACACCATCGACCCCTGCCTGTGCGTCTACCCAATGGATGAGTGGGAACTCATCGAGGCCAAGCTTCGCGCCTTGCCATCTTTGGTGGAAAGCAACCGGCGCCTGCAGCGTTTGCTGATCGGCAATGCCGTAGACCTCGAGCTCGACGGCAGCGGACGTTTCCTGGTGCCCCCGCGCCTGCGCGAGTACGCCCGGCTGGACAAGCACGCGATGCTGGTCGGCCAGCTGAACAAGTTTCAATTGTGGGACGAGGGTGCGTGGAATGCCGTAAGTGCGGCTGACCTTGCAGCTATACAACAACCGGGCGCCATGCCTGAAGAATTGCGTGATTTGATCTTGTGACTATTGATAGCGGCTTCAACCACATCACCGTGCTGCTCGACGAGGCTGTCGAGGCTCTGGCCGTGCGCGACGATGGTTGCTATCTGGACGGCACCTTCGGCCGTGGTGGCCATAGCCGCCTGATCCTGCGCCACCTGGGGGGCGATGGCCGCCTGTTGGGGTTCGACAAGGACCCTCAAGCGATTGCCACCGGGCAAGCGCTGGCGGCCGAAGACGGCCGCTTTGTCATTGTACAGCGCAGCTTTGCCGAGCTCGGTGCCGAAGTGCGCGAGCGCGGCATGCATGGCAAGGTCAGCGGCATTCTGCTCGACCTGGGTGTTTCCTCGCCGCAGCTCGACGATGCCGAGCGCGGCTTCAGCTTCCTGCATGACGGTCCGCTGGACATGCGCATGGACCCTTCGCGCGGCATGAGTGCAGCCGAGTTCATCGCAACCGCTGCGGAGGAAGAGATCGCCCGCGTCTTCAAGGAATACGGCGAGGAGCGCTTCGCCCGGCGCATGGCGCGTGCGGTCGTGCAGCGTCGCGAAGTGCAGCCGTTCGAACGTACTGCCGACCTGGCCGAGGTGCTCAAGGTCGCCAACCCGGCGTGGGAGAAGGGCAAGAACCCGGCAACCCGCGCCTTTCAGGGGCTGCGCATTCACGTCAACAATGAACTGGCCGACCTGGAGGCAGGCCTCGAAGCTGCGCTCGATGCGCTGGAAATCGGCGGCCGTCTGGTGGTGATCAGCTTTCATTCCCTGGAAGATCGCATCGTCAAACTGTTCATGCGCAAACTGACCAAAGGCGAAGCCGACAACCTGCCGCGTAACCTGCCGGTGCGTTTCGAAGCCTTCGTGCCCAAGGCCAAGCTGCACGGCAAGGCGCAGTTTGCCTCCGAAACCGAACTCAAGGCCAACCCGCGTTCGCGCAGCGCCGTCATGCGTGTTGCGGAGAAGCTGCGATGAGCAAGCTCCTCAACAAGCCGCTGCCGGGCGGCAGTTTCCTCATGCTGCTGCTGTTCATCGCCGTGCTGGTGTCGGCCATCGGCGTTTCCTACAGCGCGCACATCAATCGGCAGTTGCTCAATACGCTGTACGGCGAGCTCAGCGACCGTGACAAGGCGCAGGCCGAGTGGGGGCGCCTGATCCTGGAGCAAAGCACCTGGACCGCGCACAGCCGTATTGAAACCCTGGCCGCCGAACAGCTGAAAATGCGCATCCCGGATGCCGCCGAAATTCGCATGGTGTCGCCATGATGAAGCTCGACGGGGCTCTGTTCCCGTGGCGGTTTCGCCTGATGGTCGGCCTGCTCTTGCTCTTGGTCGCCGGTATCGTTGCGCAGATCGTCTACCTGCAGGTCATCAACCGTGACTTCCTGATCGGTCAGGGCGATGCGCGCAGCATGCGGCACATCCCCATTCCAGCGCACCGCGGCCTGATCACCGACCGCAACGGCGAGCCGTTGGCCGTGAGCACGCCGGTGACCACCCTGTGGGCCAATCCCAAGGAAATGCAGCTGTCCAAGGACAAGTGGCCCGAACTGGCGCGGGCGCTTGGGCAGGAGCCAAAAGCCCTCGCCGCGCGTCTCGAGGCCCAGGCGAGCAAGGAATTCATCTACCTGGTGCGTGGCCTGACGCCTGAGCAAGGCGCCTCGGTGCTCGACCTGAAAACCCCGGGTGTCTACGGCATCGAGGAATTCCGCCGGTTCTATCCGGCAGGTGATGTCACCGCGCACATGGTCGGTTTCACCGACCTCGACGATCACGGCCGTGAAGGCGTCGAGCTGGCCTATGACGAGTGGCTCGCCGGCGTGCCCGGCAAGCGTCAGGTCATCAAGGACCGGCGCGGTCGGCTGATCAAGGACGTTCAGGTCACCAAGAATGCCAAGGCCGGAAAGACCTTGGCATTGTCCATTGACCTGCGCCTGCAATACCTGGCCAGCCGTGAGCTGCGCAACGCCATCAACGAGAACGAAGCCAAGGCCGGCAGCATGGTCATCATGGACGTGAAGACCGGCGAAGTGCTGGCCATGGTCAACCAGCCCACCTACAACCCCAACAACCGCCGCACCATGTTGCCAGCGGCCATGCGCAACCGGGCGATCATCGACGTGTTCGAGCCTGGTTCGACCATGAAGCCGATCTCGATGAGTGCAGCGCTGGAAACCGGCCGCTGGAAACCGACCGACAAGGTGGACGTCTATCCCGGTACCTTGCAGATCGGTCGGTACACCATCAAGGACGTGACCAAGACCGAAGGCCCGGTGCTCGACCTGACCGGCATCCTGATCAACTCCAGTAACGTGGGCATGAGCAAGGTCGCCTTCGACATCGGCGGTGAAAGCATCTACCGCGTGATGTCGGCGGTCGGCCTGGGCCAGTACACCGGCCTGGGCTTCCCGGGCGAGCGCGTCGGCAACCTGCCCAACCATCGCGAATGGCGCAAGGCCGAGACCGCGACGCTGTCCTACGGCTACGGTCTGTCGGTGACGGCGCTGCAGCTGGTGCACGCCTATGCGGCGATCGCCAACAACGGCCGCATCGTGCCGCTGACCATCCTCAAGAGCGACCAGCCGCCGACTGCGGCGCAGGTCATTCCCGAGAAGGTCGCCAAGACCGTGCAGGGCATGCTGCAACAGGTCATCGAAGACACCCGCGGCGTGTACCGCGCACGGGTGCCCTCGTATCACGTGGCCGGCAAATCAGGTACTGCGCGCAAGGCCACCATCGGTTCGCGTGGGTATACCGAGAACGCCTATCGCTCGCTCTTTGCAGGCTTCGGTCCGATGAGCGACCCGCGCTACGCCATCGTGGTGGTGATCGACGAGCCCAGCAAGGGTGGCTACTACGGTGGTCTGGTCAGCGCGCCGGTATTCAGCAAGGTAATGTCCGGCACGCTGCGCCTGATGAACGTGCAACCCGACAACCTGCCACCGCCCGTGCCGCAACAGCAGGTGAACGCCGCACCGGCGACCCCATTGATAAAAGGAGGGCGCGGCTGATGACCATGCCCCTGAGCAAGCTTTTTCCCGAAGCCAGCCGCGATCCGCTGATTCGCGAGTTGACCCTGGACAGCCGCAACGTTCGCCCCGGCGATCTGTTCCTGGCTGTGCCTGGAAGCAAGGTCGATGGCCGCGCGCACATCGCCGACGCCCTCAGGCTGGGTGCTGCCGCCGTGGCCTACGAAGTGGATGGCACCACTGTGCTGCCGCTCACCGATGTGCCACTGATTCCCGTGAAAGGCCTGATCGCGCAATTGTCGAGCATCGCCGGGCGTTTCTATGGCGAGCCGAGCCGTCTGGTCAATCTGGTCGGCGTGACCGGCACCAACGGCAAGACCAGCATCACCCAACTGGTCGCCCAGGCACTCGATGCGCTGGGCGAGCACTGCGGCCTGATCGGCACCCTGGGCACCGGTTTCTACGGCGCTCTGCAGAGCGGCCGGCTGACCACTCCCGACCCGATCGCCGTGCAGTCCACTCTGTATGACCTGAAGAAGGGCGGCGCCCACGCCGTGGCCATGGAAGTGTCGTCGCATGCGCTCGATCAAGGTCGCGTGGCCGCGCTGGATTTCGACATCGCGGTGCTGAGCAACCTGTCTCGCGACCATCTTGACTACCACGGCAGCATGCAGGCCTATGCAGCGGCCAAGGCGCGGCTGTTCGCCTGGCCGGGGCTCAAGTGCCGCGTGCTCAACCTGGACGACGAATTCGGTCGGCAGTTGGCCGAGCAGGAACAGGACTCGCGCTTGATCACCTATAGCCTCGCCGACAGCGCCGCGACGCTGTTCTGCCGCGACACTCGCTTCGACGACCATGGCGTGCGTGCCACCCTGGTCACCGCACAGGGTGAATACAGCCTGAGCAGCCGCCTGCTCGGCCGATTCAACCTGAGCAACGTTTTGGCGGCGGTGGGCGTGCTGATGGGCATGGCCTATCCGCTCGACGACATTCTCAAGGTCATGCGTAACGTCGAAGGGCCGGTTGGTCGCATGCAGCGCCTGGGCGGCGCAGACAAGCCGCTGGTGGTGGTCGACTATGCCCATACGCCCGATGCTCTGGAGCAGGTCCTGCAAGCGTTGCGCCCCCATGTCGAGGGCCAGTTGCTGTGCCTGTTCGGCTGCGGCGGTGATCGCGACAGTGGCAAGCGTCCACTGATGGCCGAAGTGGCCGAGCGCCTCGCCGACCGTGTGCTGGTGACCGACGACAATCCTCGCAGCGAAGATCCACTGCGCATCTTCGACGACATTCGTGCCGGCTTCTCCAGTGCCGCCAACGCGACGTTCGTGGCTGGGCGTGGTGCGGCCATCGCTCAATTGATCAACGCGGCATCGCTCAAGGACGTCATCGTGCTGGCCGGCAAGGGCCACGAAGACTATCAAGAGATAAACGGTGAACGTCAGCCGTTCTCCGACCTGCAGCAGGCCGAACTGGCCCTGGCCGCATGGGAGGCCGTCGATGCTTGACGCCATGACCCTCAGCCAACTGGCCGACGCCTTGCAAGGCCACGTGCGCGGCGCCGATGCGCGCTTCGCTGGCGTCAGCATCGACAGCCGTGCCATCGTTGCGGGCGACCTGTTCGTCGCGCTGGCCGGTCCGCGTTTCGATGGCCATGACTATCTCGACGAGGTGGCTGCCAAGGGAGCGGTAGCCGCGTTGGTGCAACGCGAAGTTGCAGGCGCGACGCTGCCCCAGTTGGTGGTGGCCGACACGCGCCTGGCGCTCGGGCAGCTCGGTGCATTGAACCGCGCGGCGTTCACCCGTCCCGTGGCAGCCATCACCGGCTCGAGCGGCAAGACCACGGTCAAGGAAATGCTCGCCAGCATTCTGCGTACGCAAGGTGAGGTGCTGGCCACCCGTGGCAATCTGAACAATGACCTGGGCGCGCCCCTGACGCTGCTCGAGCTGGCGCCACAGCACACGGCAGCGGTGATCGAGCTGGGCGCATCGCGCCTGGGCGAAATCGCCTACACCGTGGGCCTCACGCGTCCACAGGTGGCACTCATTACCAATGCGGGCACTGCCCACGTCGGCGAATTCGGCGGCCCGGAAAAAATCGTCGAAGCCAAGGGCGAGATTCTCGAAGGGCTGGGCGAGGGCGGTACCGCCGTTCTCAATCTCGACGACAAGGCATTTCCGATCTGGCAGGCACGGGCCGGCCAGCATGCCGTGCTGACCTTCTCGCTGGACAACGCCGAGGCCGACTTTCATTCCAGCGCCCGCCACAGTGATGCGCGCGGCTGTCCGTCCTTCACCCTGCACGGTCCTGACGGCGACGTGGCGGTCCAGCTCAACCTGCTGGGCACCCATAACGTGCTCAACGCCCTGGCGGCGGCAGCGGCGGCGCATGCTCTGGGCGTGACGCTGGCCGGCATCCAGGCAGGCCTGAACGCGGTGCAGCCGGTCAAGGGCCGCACCGTGGCGCAGCTCGCCGTCAACGGTGCGCGGGTGATCGACGATACCTACAACGCCAACCCGACCTCGATGTGTGCGGCAGTCGACATACTGGCCGGCTTCTCCGGGCGCACCGTCCTGGTCCTGGGCGATATCGGCGAGCTGGGAGCCTGGGCCGAAGCGGGCCATCGTCAGGTCGGTGAGTACGCGGTCGGCAAGGTCGACGCGCTGTACGCGGTGGGCCCATTGATGAGCCACGCAGTCGCTGTGTTTGGTGCTCAAGGCCGACACTTCGCCAACCAGGCAGACCTGATTGCGGCGCTGGGCGCCGAGCAGGGTTCCACTACCACTATTTTGATCAAGGGATCACGCAGCGCGGCGATGGAAAACATCGTGGCGGCACTGTGCGGTCCTGGCGGGGAGAAACACTGATGCTGCTGCTGCTGGCGGAATTTCTGCAACAGTTCCACAAAGGCTTCGCGGTCTTCCAGTACCTGACCCTTCGCGGGATTCTGGGCGTACTGACCGCGCTGTCGCTGGCCCTCTGGTTGGGCCCCTGGATGATCCGCACCCTGCAGATTCGTCAGATTGGCCAAGCGGTCCGCAACGATGGCCCACAATCGCACTTGTCCAAATCCGGCACACCGACCATGGGCGGCGCCCTGATTCTGTCGGCCATCGCCATCAGCACGCTGCTATGGGCCGACCTGTCCAATCGCTACGTCTGGGTCGTACTGATCGTCACCCTGTTGTTCGGCGGCATCGGCTGGGTGGATGACTACCGCAAGGTGATCGAGAAAAACTCGCGCGGCCTGCCCAGCCGCTGGAAATACTTCTGGCAATCGGTGTTCGGCCTGGGTGCCGCGGTGTTCCTGTTCATGACCGCGAACAGTCCGGTGGAAACCACGCTGATCATCCCGATGCTCAAGGACGCCAGCATTCCATTGGGTGCCGGCTTCATCGTGTTGACCTACTTCGTCATCGTCGGCTCCAGCAATGCGGTCAACCTCACCGATGGCCTCGACGGCCTGGCGATTCTGCCGACGGTGATGGTGGGCGGCGCGCTGGGGATCTTCTGCTACCTGTCGGGCAACATCAAGTTCGCCGAATACCTGCTGATTCCCTACGTGCCGGGCGCGGGCGAACTGATCGTCTTCTGCGGCGCGCTGATCGGTGCCGGGCTGGGCTTCCTGTGGTTCAACACCTATCCGGCTCAGGTGTTCATGGGCGACGTCGGCGCGCTGGCGCTGGGCGCCGCGCTGGGCACCATCGCGGTGATCGTGCGTCAGGAGATCGTCCTGTTCATCATGGGCGGCATCTTCGTCGTCGAGACGCTGTCGGTGGTGATCCAGGTCGCCTCGTTCAAGCTCACCGGTCGCCGGGTGTTCCGCATGGCACCGATCCATCACCATTTCGAACTCAAGGGCTGGCCCGAACCTCGGGTCATCGTGCGTTTCTGGATCATCACCGTGATTCTGGTGTTGATCGGCCTTGCCACCCTGAAGCTGAGGTAGAACGAGTGGCTCTGATCGCTTCTTCCCACTTCCGCATCGTTGTCGGCCTCGGCAAGAGCGGCATGTCGCTGGTGCGCTTCCTGGCGCGCCAGGGCGTGGCGTTTGCCGTGGCCGATACGCGAGATGCGCCGCCGGAACTGGCGACGCTGCAGCGTGACTATCCCCAGGTGGAAGTGCGTTGCGGGGAGCTGGACGTGGAGTTCCTGTGCCGCGCCGACGAGCTCTACGTGAGCCCCGGTCTGGCGCTGGCGACCCCCGCCCTGCAACAGGCCGCAGCGCGGGGCGTGCACCTGTCCGGTGACATCGACCTGTTCGCCCGGCATGCCAAGGCGCCGATCGTGGCGATCACCGGCTCCAACGCCAAGAGCACCGTGACCACCCTGGTTGGCGAGATGGCGGTTGCGGCTGGCAAGCGCGTGGCCGTGGGCGGCAACCTCGGCGAGCCGGCGCTCGATCTGCTCGCTGACGACGTCGAGCTGTACGTGCTGGAGTTGTCGAGCTTTCAGCTGGAAACCACCCATCAGCTCAATGCCGAAGTGGCCACCGTGCTCAATGTCAGTGAAGACCACATGGATCGCTACAGCGGCCTGCCGTCCTATCACCTGGCCAAGCACCGGATTTTTCGGGGGGCGCGCAAGTTCGTCTTCAATCGCCAGGACGCCCTGAGCCGGCCGCTGATCGGCGAGGGCATGCCGTGCTGGACGTTCGGCTTGAACAAGCCGGATTTCAAGGCCTTCGGTCTGCGCGAGGAAGACGGGCAGAAGTACCTGGCCTACGAGTTCGAGAACCTGATGCCGGTCAGCGCGCTCAAGGTGCGCGGCGCACACAACCAGGCCAATGCCCTGGCCGCGCTCGCCCTGGGACACGCGGTGGGTCTGCCGTTCGACGCCATGCTGGCCAGCCTGCGTGAATTCACCGGGCTGACGCACCGTTGCCAGTGGCTGCGCGAGCGCGATGGCGTGGCCTGGTACGACGATTCCAAGGCCACCAACGTCGGTGCCGCCATTGCCGCCATCGAAGGCCTGGGTGCCGATATCGACGGCCAGTTGGTGCTGATCGCCGGGGGCGATGGCAAGGGCGCCGATTTCACCGCGCTGGGCAAGCCGATCCAGCGTCATTGCCGGGCGCTGGTGCTGCTGGGCCGCGATGCCGCGCGCATCGCCGCCGTGGCCGGGCCGGGCGTTCAACAAGTCACCGTCGCCTCGATCGAGGAAGCGGTTCAGCGGTGTGCCGAACTGGCGCAGCCCGGCGATGCCGTGCTGCTTTCACCGGCCTGCGCGAGTCTGGACATGTTCAAGAATTACGAAGAGCGCGGGCGTCGGTTCGCCCAGGCAGTAGAGGGCTTGTCATGATCTTTGGTGTCATCAAGCCATTTCCCTCGCCGCTGATCAGTGGTCGCGGCATCGACATCGACTTTGCCATGCTCGCGGGCTGCCTGGCCTTGCTCGGCCTGGGCCTGGTGATGATCACCTCGGCCTCCTCGGAAGTGGCCGCGGTCAATTCGGGCAACTCATTGTCGATGATGATCCGGCACCTGGTCTACCTGGTGATCGGCATCGGTACCTGCATCGTCACCATGATGGTGCCCATCGCCACCTGGCAGCGCCTGGGCGGTACGCTGCTGATCGCCGCCTTCGGCCTGCTGGTCATGGTGCTGTTGCCCGGCATTGGCCGCGAAGTGAACGGTTCGATGCGCTGGATCGGCTTCGGCATGTTCAACGTGCAGCCTTCGGAAATCGCCAAGGTGTTCGTGGTGATCTTCCTGGCCGGCTATCTGGTGCGTCGCCAGCAGGAAGTCCGCGACAGCTGGATGGGCTTCTTCAAGCCTTTCTTCGTGCTGTTGCCGATGGCCGGTCTGCTGTTGATGGAACCGGACTTCGGCGCCACGGTGGTAATGATGGGTGCCGCAGCTGCGATGCTGTTCCTAGGCGGCGTGGGCCTGTTCCGCTTCGCCTTGATGGTGGCCCTGGCAGTGGGTGCAGTGTTCGTGCTGGTCCAGGCCCAGCCGTACCGCATGGCGCGCCTGATCACCTTTACCGACCCGTGGAGCGACCAGTTCGGCTCGGGCTATCAACTGACCCAGGCACTAATTGCCTTTGGCCGTGGCCAGTGGTTCGGTGTCGGCCTGGGCAACAGCGTGCAGAAGCAGTTCTACCTGCCCGAGGCGCACACCGACTTCGTGTTCTCGGTGCTGGCCGAGGAGCTGGGGGTGATCGGTTCACTGTGCACCGTGGCCCTGTTCGTGTTCGTCTGTATCCGCGGCATGTACATCGGTTACTGGGCCGAGCGGGCCAAACAGTATTTCGCCGCGTACGTGGCCTATGGGCTGTCGTTCCTGTGGATCGGCCAGTTCCTGATCAACATTGGCGTGAACGTCGGCCTGCTGCCGACCAAGGGTCTGACCTTGCCGTTTCTCAGCTACGGCGGCAGTTCGCTGGTGATCTGCTGCGCCTGTCTGGGGCTGCTGCTGCGCATCGAATGGGAAAGCCGTTCGCACCTGGGCAGCGAAGAGGTGGAATTCAGCGAGAGCGATTTCGCCGAGGAGACGCCCCATGGCCGGTAAAGGCAATGTGCTGATCATGGCGGGCGGTACCGGGGGTCATGTGTTCCCGGCGCTGGCCTGCGCACGGGAATTCCAGGCGCGCGGTTTCAGCGTGCACTGGCTGGGCACGCCGCGCGGGATCGAGAACGAGCTGGTGCCTGCCAATGGCCTGCCACTGCACCTGATCGATGTCAGCGGTGTGCGCGGCAAGAGCCGGCTGGCTCTGCTCAAGGCGCCGTTCGCCATTTGCAAGGCCGTGTTCCAGGCGCGCCGCATCATCGCCCGGCTGCAGCCGGTGTGCGTGGTCGGCTTCGGTGGTTACCTGACCGGCCCCGGTGGCGTCGCCGCGCGGCTGGCCGGCGTGCCGGTGATCGTGCACGAGCAGAATGCCGTGGCCGGTACCGCCAATCGCCTGTTGGTGCCTTTCGCCAGCCGGGTCTGCGAAGCTTTCCCCGACACCTTCGCCGCCTCGGCCAAGCGTCGTACCACCGGCAACCCGGTGCGTACCGAACTGTTCATGGAAACCCCGCGTCAGGCACTCATCGGTCGCCAACCGCGTCTGCTGGTACTGGGTGGCAGCCTGGGCGCCGAGCCGCTGAACAAGCTGCTGCCCGAAGCCCTGGCTCAGGTGCCTGCGCACTACCGCCCCGAGGTGTTCCACCAGGCCGGCAAGCAACACGATGAAATCACCGCCGAGCGTTATCGCACCGCCGGTGTCGAGGCGCAGGTCGCGCCGTTCATCAAGGACATGGCCCAGGCGTATGGCTGGGCCGACCTGGTGGTGTGTCGCGCGGGTGCGTTGACCATCAGCGAGTTGGCGGCCGCTGGCTTGCCGTCGTTGCTGGTGCCGCTGCCCCACGCGATCGACGACCACCAGACTCGCAATGCCGATTATCTGGCTCGCGAAGGCGCTGCCTTCCTGATGCCACAAGCGACAACCGGCGCGGCACAGCTTGCCGAGCGCCTGAAAGAGGTTTTGATGCAGCCCGAAAAACTCCTGAGCATGGCGAGCACTGCCCGCCGCCTGGCCAAACCCGATGCCACGCGCAATGTGGTCGACGTCTGCCTGGAGGTGGCCCATGGTTGAGAACCAGAGAGCCATTCCGCAACCGGAAATGCGCCGTATCCGTCGTATCCACTTCGTCGGCATCGGTGGTGTGGGCATGTGCGGCATCGCCGAGGTGCTGTTGAACCTGGGCTACGATGTGTCCGGTTCCGACCTCAAGGCTTCGCCCGTGACCGAGCGACTGACGTCGTTCGGCGCACAGATTTTCATTGGCCATCGTGCCGAGAATGCTGCCAGCGCCGACGTGCTGGTGGTGTCGAGCGCCGTCAACACCAGCAACCCGGAAGTCGCCACTGCGCTGGAGCGTCGGATCCCGGTGGTGCCACGTGCCGAGATGCTGGCCGAGCTGATGCGCTATCGGCACGGCATCGCCGTGGCCGGCACCCACGGCAAGACCACGACCACCAGCCTGATCGCCTCGGTGTTCGCCGCCGGTGGTCTGGATCCGACATTCGTCATCGGCGGCCGGCTCAATGCCGCCGGCACCAACGCGCAGTTGGGCACCAGCCGCTACCTGATCGCCGAGGCCGACGAGTCCGATGCCAGCTTCCTGCACCTGCAGCCGCTGGTGGCCGTCGTCACCAACATCGACGCCGATCACATGGCGACCTACGGTAACGACTTCAACGTTCTAAAGAAAACCTTCGTCGAGTTCCTGCACAACCTGCCGTTCTACGGACTGGCCGTGGTGTGTCTGGACGACCCGGTAGTGCGCGAGATCCTCCCGCAGATCGCGCGGCCGACCTTGACCTACGGCATCAGCGAAGAAGCCGACGTTCGTGCCATCAATGTGCGTCAGCAGGGCATGCTGACCCACTTCACGGTGCTGCGCCGCGACCGCGAGCCGCTCAACGTGTCGGTCAACATGCCGGGCAACCACAACGTGCTCAACGCTCTGGCGACCATCGCCATTGCCACCGACGAAGGCATCAGCGACAGCGCCATCGTCCAGGGCCTGTCCGGCTTCCAGGGCGTCGGTCGACGTTTCCAGGTGTATGGCGAATTGCCGGTCGAAGGCGGCAGCGTGATGCTGGTCGACGACTACGGTCATCACCCCCGCGAAGTGGCGGCAGTGATCAGCGCCGTGCGCGGTGGCTGGCCCGATAAACGTCTGGTGATGGTATATCAGCCGCATCGTTTCAGCCGCACGCGTGACCTGTACGACGATTTCGTACAGGTGCTTGCCGACGCCAATGTGCTGCTGCTGATGGAGGTCTACCCGGCAGGCGAAGAACCCATCCCGGGCGCCGACAGCCGTCAGCTTTGCCACAGCATCCGCCAGCGTGGCCAGTTGGACCCTATCTATATCGAACGCGGCGTCGAGCTGGCGCCACTGGTCAAGCCGCTGCTGCGCGCAGGCGACATCCTGCTGTGCCAGGGTGCCGGCGACATCGGTGGTCTTGCCCCGCAGTTGCTCAAAAGCCCGCTGTTCGCGCAGGTCTCGGAGAAATCGCAATGAACATTCTGGATCCCAACACCCTGCGCTCGCAGATCATGCCCAGTGACTTCGGTCGCGTGGCCGTGCTCTACGGCGGCAAGAGCGCCGAGCGCGAGGTCTCGCTGAAATCGGGCGCCGCGTGCCTGCAGGCCTTGCAGAGCGCCGGGGTGGACGCGTTCGGCATCGACGTTGGCGACGACCTGCTGGCCCGCCTGCAAGCGGAGAAGATCGACCGGGCGTTCATCATCCTCCATGGCCGCGGCGGCGAAGACGGCAGCATGCAAGGGTTGCTCGAGTGCCTGGACATCCCCTACACCGGCAGCGGCATCCTTGCCAGCGCGTTGGCGATGGACAAGTTGCGCACCAAGCAGGTGTGGCAGAGCCTCGGCTTGCCGACCCCGTCGCACGCCGTGCTGGCCAGCGAGCAGGATTGTATTTTTGCCGCTGGGGAACTGGGCTTCCCTTTGATCGTCAAACCCGCCCATGAAGGTTCAAGCATCGGGATGGCCAAGGTGAACAGCGTCGACGAACTGGTCGTCGCCTGGAAAGCCGCCAGCACCTACGATTCGCAAGTGCTGGTCGAACAATGGATCCACGGTCCCGAGTTCACCGTCGCGACGCTGCGTGGCCAGATGCTGCCTGCGATTGCGTTGGGCACGCCCCACACGTTCTACGACTACGACGCCAAGTACGTCGCCAACGATACCCAGTATCGCATCCCCTGCGGCCTTGCCCCCGCCAAGGAACAGGAACTCACCGAACTCTGCGCCCGCGCCTGCGATGCCATCGGCATCCAGGGTTGGGGGCGTGTGGATGTGATGCAGGACCAGCAGGGCCGTTTCTGGCTGCTGGAAGTCAACACCGCTCCAGGCATGACCGATCACAGCCTGGTGCCCATGGCGGCGAACGCGGCCGGCCTGGATTTCCAGCAGCTGGTGCTGGCGATTCTGGCCGCCAGTTGCAAGGCGCGAGGTTAAGACCATGCACGGCCCAATGATTCGCCATCAGTCACCCGCCATCGGCCGCAACAAGCCGGTGCCGCGTGGCGCCAGCCGCATGGTGGCCAAGGAGCCACTGTCGGTGCGCCTGCCCAAGGCCAATTTCAGCATCTTCAGAAAGCTGATGTGGCCGGTGCTGTTGGTGGGTCTGGGCTTCGGCACCTACGAAGGTGCCCAGTACCTGATGCCCTACGCCGATCGCCCGATCACCAAGGTGTCGGTACAAGGCGACCTGGCCTACATCAACCAGCAGTCGGTGCAGGAGCGCATCCAGCCTTATGTCGGTATGACGTTCTTCAGCATCGACCTGACCCGCATGCGCACCGAGCTGGAAACCATGCCCTGGATCGCCCATGCCGAAGTGCGTCGGGTCTGGCCTGACCAGGTGGTGATCCGCCTGGAAGAGCAACTGCCGGTCGCGCGCTGGGGCAACGAGTCGCTGCTCAACAACCAGGGCCAGGCGTTCGCGCCTCGCGAACTGGGCAACTACGAACACTTGCCGCAGTTGTTCGGCCCGGTACGGGCCCAACAGCAGGTGATGCAGCAATACCAGGTGCTGAGTCAGATGTTGCGTCCACTGGGCTATTCGGTTGCCCGGCTGGAACTGACCGAACGCGGCAGCTGGTTTCTCACCACAGGCGCAGGAAGCGCCGGCCCGGGCATCGAGTTGTTGCTGGGACGTGACCACTTGCTGGAAAAAATGCGCCGCTTTATCGCCATTTACGACAAGACACTCAAAGACCAGATCACGAATATCGCGCGTATCGACCTGCGCTATGCCAACGGCCTGGCCGTGGGCTGGCGTGAACCGAGCGCCCCGACTGCGGACAAGCCCGCCGTCGCGAAGAATTGACAAGAGGCAGGACCATGGCAAACGTTCAAAGCGGCAAAATGATCGTCGGGCTGGACATCGGCACCTCCAAGGTGGTGGCGCTGGTGGGCGAGGTGGCAGCCGACGGTACGCTGGACATCGTCGGGATCGGCACCCACCCCTCGCGCGGCCTGAAGAAGGGCGTGGTGGTGAACATCGAGTCGACCGTGGCGTCGATCCAGCGCGCGGTCGAGGAAGCCCAGCTGATGGCCGGTTGCCGCATCCACTCGGCGTTCGTCGGCGTCGCCGGTAACCACATCCGCAGCCTGAACTCCCATGGTATCGTGGCCATTCGCGACCGCGAGGTCAGCACGGCTGACCTGGAGCGGGTTCTGGACGCGGCCCAGGCCGTGGCGATTCCCGCCGACCAGCGCGTATTGCACACCCTGCCGCAGGACTACGTGATCGACAACCAGGAAGGCGTGCGCGAACCTTTGGGCATGTCCGGCGTGCGTCTGGAAGCCAAGGTCCATGTGGTCACCTGCGCCGTCAACGCTGCGCAGAACATCGAGAAGTGCGTGCGCCGCTGTGGCCTGGAAATCGACGACATCATTCTCGAGCAGCTGGCCTCGGCCTATTCGGTACTGACCGATGACGAGAAGGAGCTGGGTGTCTGCCTGGTCGACATCGGCGGCGGCACCACCGATATCGCCATCTTCACCGAAGGCGCCATTCGCCACACAGCGGTCATTCCCATCGCGGGCGATCAGGTCACCAACGACATCGCCATGGCCCTGCGCACACCGACGCAGTACGCCGAAGAAATCAAGATCCGTTACGCCTGCGCCCTGGCCAAGCTGGCCGGCGCCGGCGAAACCATCAAGGTGCCCAGTGTCGGCGACCGTCCTCCGCGCGAGCTGTCGCGCCAGGCGCTGGCCGAAGTCGTCGAGCCACGCTACGACGAGCTGTTCACCCTGATTCAGGCCGAGCTGCGTCGCAGCGGCTACGAAGACCTCATCCCGGCCGGCATCGTGCTGACCGGTGGTACGGCAAAAATGGAAGGCGCGGTCGAGCTGGCCGAAGAAATCTTCCACATGCCGGTGCGCCTGGGCGTACCGCATAGCGTGCGGGGGCTGAGCGACGTCATCAGCAACCCGATCTATTCCACCGGCGTGGGCCTGCTGATGTATGGCCTGCAGAAACAGTCCGATGGCTTGAACCTGTCAGGTATCAGCAACAGCGGCAATTACAGCGATGACACCAAGGCTCCGGTGCTGGAACGGCTGAAGCGTTGGGTGCAAGGCAATTTCTGATTCAAAACGGCAGTAGCGGTAGGCGCACACAAATAGAGAAAGGAGAGGGCACATGTTCGAACTCGTAGACAACATCCCGCAAAGCCCGGTAATCAAGGTTATCGGTGTCGGCGGTGGCGGCGGCAACGCCGTCAACCACATGGTCAAGAGCAACATCGAAGGCGTTGAATTCATCTGCGCCAACACCGATGCTCAGGCACTCAAGAACATCGGCGCGCGCACCATCCTGCAGCTGGGCACGGGCGTGACCAAGGGCCTGGGCGCAGGCGCCAACCCTGAAGTCGGCCGTCAGGCCGCGATGGAAGACCGCGAGCGTATCGCCGAAGTGCTGCAAGGCACCAACATGGTCTTCATCACCACCGGCATGGGCGGCGGTACCGGTACCGGTGCTGCGCCGATCATCGCCGAAGTGGCCAAGGAAATGGGCATCCTGACCGTTGCGGTCGTGACCCGTCCGTTCCCGTTCGAAGGCCGCAAGCGCATGCAGATCGCCGACGAGGGCATTCGCATGCTGTCCGAAAGCGTCGACTCGTTGATCACCATTCCCAACGAGAAGCTGCTGACCATCCTGGGCAAGGACGCCAGCCTGCTGTCGGCGTTCGCCAAGGCCGACGACGTGCTGGCCGGTGCCGTTCGCGGTATTTCCGACATCATCAAGCGTCCGGGCATGATCAACGTCGACTTCGCCGACGTGCGTACCGTGATGAGCGAAATGGGCATGGCGATGATGGGTACTGGTTGCGCCAGTGGTCCCAACCGCGCACGCGAGGCCACCGAAGCGGCCATTCGCAACCCGCTGCTCGAAGACGTCAACCTGCAGGGCGCTCGCGGCATTCTGGTCAACATCACCGCGGGTCCCGATCTGTCGCTGGGTGAATACTCCGACGTAGGTAGCATCATCGAAGCGTTCGCCTCCGACCACGCGATGGTCAAGGTCGGCACCGTTATCGACCCGGACATGCGCGACGAACTGCACGTGACCGTCGTGGCCACCGGCCTCGGCGCGAAGATCGAGAAGCCTGTGAAGGTCATCGACAACACCATGCAGACCGCAGCGCAGACGCCTCCACCGTCGCAGCAGCCGGCTCGCCAGGACGCACCGTCGGTGAACTACCGCGATCTGGATCGTCCGACCGTGATGCGCAACCAGGCCCACGCCGGTGCTGCCGCCGCGGCCAAGCTGAACCCACAGGATGACCTGGATTATCTGGACATCCCGGCCTTCCTGCGTCGTCAGGCCGATTGATGCAATTTATCAGGGGTATTAGGGTGATTGGTGTTCAGCAAAGGTTGGGTCTGCTATCATCGCCAGCCTTTGTTGATACCAGTTCGCAATTTGCGCTGAAGCGGCCAATGCCATGATTAAACAACGCACCCTGAAGAATATTATCCGTGCCACAGGCGTCGGTCTGCACTCCGGTGAGAAGGTCTACCTGACTTTGAAGCCTGCGCCCGTGGATACCGGCATCGTGTTCTGCCGTGTCGACCTTGACCCGGTCGTGCAGATTCCTGCACGCGCCCACAATGTCGGCGCCACCACGATGTCCACCACTTTGGTCAATGGCGATGTCAAGGTCGATACCGTAGAGCATCTACTGTCGGCCATGGCGGGCCTGGGAATCGATAACGCCTACGTCGAGCTCTCCGCGTCCGAAGTGCCGATCATGGATGGCAGCGCCGGACCCTTCGTATTCCTGATTCAATCGGCTGGCCTGGAAGAACAGGACGCGCCGAAGAAATTCATCCGCATCCTGCGTGAAGTGACAGTGACGGAGGGCGACAAGCGCGCCACTTTCCTGCCTTTCGAAGGTTTCAAGGTGAGTTTCGAAATAGATTTCGATCATCCTGTCTTCAAGGACCGCACCCAGAGTGCCAGTGTCGACTTCTCCAGCACGTCCTTCGTGAAGGAAGTCAGTCGCGCCCGCACCTTTGGTTTCATGAGCGACCTTGAGTACCTGCGCAAGCACAATCGTGCACTGGGCGGCAGCGTCGAGAACGCTATCGTGGTGGACGAGGCAGGCGTCATGAACGAGGACGGTCTTCGCTACGAAGACGAGTTCGTCAAGCACAAGATCCTCGACGCAATCGGCGATCTCTATCAGCTGGGTAACAGCCTGATTGGCGAATTCCGTGGCTACAAGTCGGGCCACGCACTGAACAACCAGCTTCTGCGTCGTCTGCTCGAGCAGGATGATGCTTGGGAAGTGGTCACCTTCGAAGATGCCAGCACGGTACCGATCTCCTACATGCGGCCAGCTGCGTTGGGTTGATACAACCTCTCTTTTCTGGTTACACATTTATAGGCCACCCCTTGGGTGGCTTTTTTTTGCGTGGCGTTCAGGGAGGGCAGGGCATTGCCGGCGGGTTCAGCGCACGCGCTTGGCGTGGGCTGCGAGACGCTCCAGCGCCGCGCGCAGATTCGGATCGCTGATGCCGTCGGCGGTGGCCTGAATGTTCTCGCCCGCGCTGATGGACAGATCGATGCTGCGCTCGCCGGCCTTGCTCTGCACCGTGGGTGGCTGCACCTTGAACAGGATGCGCGTCAGGCTGGCGAATTCCTCCAGGGCCTGCAGGTCGCGCTGCAGGCGCTTTTGCTGGTAGCGCAGGCGCGTGGCCCAGTGGCCGTCGGTGACGACCAGCAACAGGCTGCCCTCGCGCCACGAGGCAACGTAGCAATGTTCCCGCGCTGCCGGCTGCAGCTGGCTCTCGAGCAGGCGCTGCAGGTGCGACAGGCGCTGGGCATGGCTGAACAAGGCCTTGAGCGGCTTGGCTTCGCGCAGCAGCACCGCTGGTGCCCGGGCGGGCAGAGGGCGAAAGACCATGGTGATACACCTGAGGTTACAGAGTCGGCATGTTAACAGAATCCCTTGCCGTCACCGTTTTACGTGGGTGCACCGGCGGGTCTGTGAACGTTCGAATGGATGACATCTGCATCCTGCGGGTTGAAGTTGGCGAAAAAGCCCTTATTGTAAAACCGCCCCGTCACAACGCTGTGCCAGCATCGTGGACATCGCGCCACTTTCCTCTCCATCGTTTCCGGGTAGAATGCTCGTTCGCATGCGGCCATGAGGGCTGCACGGGCGACTCACGGGGCCGCCCTCCATCCCTATGTGTGGAAGATCCTGCCAATATGTTTGCGCCTTTGTTAAAGAAACTTTTTGGAAGCAAGAACGAGCGTGAAGTACGACGCATGCTCAAGACGGTACAAGCCGTCAATGCCTTCGAAGAGCAGATGGTGGCCCTTTCGGACGAGCAGCTGCGCGCCAAGACCGCAGAGTTCAAGGCCCGCCTGGCAAAAGGCGAGACCCTCGACCAACTGCTGCCCGAAGCATTCGCCGTCTGCCGCGAAGCCGGCAAGCGCGTCATGGGCATGCGGCACTTCGATGTCCAGTTGATCGGCGGCCTCACCCTGCACGAAGGCATGATCGCCGAAATGCGTACAGGTGAAGGCAAGACCCTGGTGGCGACCCTGGGCGTTTACCTCAATGCGCTGTCCGGCAAGGGCGTGCATGTGGTCACGGTCAACGACTACCTGGCCCGTCGCGACGCCAACTGGATGCGTCCGCTGTACGAGTACCTGGGCCTGACCGTGGGCGTGGTCACGCCGTTCGCGCCGCCGGACGAGAAGCGTCTGGCCTATGCCGCCGACATCACCTACGGCACCAACAACGAATTCGGTTTCGACTACCTGCGCGACAACATGGCGTTCAGCATGGAAGAGAAATTCCAGCGCGAGCTGAATTTCGCCGTGATCGACGAAGTCGACTCCATCCTCATCGACGAAGCCCGCACGCCGCTGATCATTTCCGGCCAGGCCGAGGACAGCTCCAAGCTGTACACCGAAATCAACCGCCTGATCCCGCAGCTCGAGCAGCACATCGAGGAAGTCGAGGGCCAGGTCACCAAGGAAGGCCACTACAGCATCGACGAGAAGACCCGCCAGGTCGAACTCAACGAAGCCGGTCACCAGTACATCGAGGAAATGCTCACCCGCGCCGGTCTGCTGGCCGAGGGCGAGAGCCTTTATTCGGCGCACAACCTGGGCCTGCTGACCCACGTCTATGCCGGCCTGCGTGCGCACAAGCTGTTCAACCGCAACGTCGAGTACATCGTCCAGGACGGGCAGATCCTGCTGGTCGACGAACACACCGGTCGCACCATGCCGGGCCGTCGCCTGTCCGAGGGCCTGCACCAGGCCATCGAGGCCAAGGAAAACCTGAACATTCAGGCCGAGAGCCAGACGCTCGCCTCGACCACGTTCCAGAACTACTTCCGCCTGTACAACAAGCTGTCGGGCATGACCGGTACGGCCGACACCGAAGCGTTCGAATTCGCCCAGATCTACCAGCTCAACGTGATGGTGATCCCGCCGAACAAGCCGCTGGCGCGCAAAGACTTCAACGACCTGGTGTACCTGACCGCGGACGAGAAGTACGCCGCTATCGTCACCGACATCAAGGAAAGCATGGCCCAGGGCCGGCCGGTGCTGGTGGGTACGGCAACCATCGAAACCTCCGAGCACATGTCGCGCCTGCTCAACCAGGAAGGCATCGAGCACAAGGTGCTCAACGCCAAGTTCCACGAGAAGGAAGCCGAGATCATCGCGCAGGCCGGTCGTCCCGGTGCGCTGACCATCGCCACCAACATGGCCGGCCGTGGTACCGACATCCTTCTGGGCGGCAACTGGGAGGTCGAAGTGGCTTCCCTCGAGGACCCATCGGCGGAGCAGATTGCCCAGATCAAGGCCGACTGGCAGAAGCGTCACCAGCAGGTGCTCGAATCCGGTGGCCTGCATGTGATCGCCTCCGAGCGTCACGAATCACGCCGCATCGACAACCAGCTGCGTGGCCGCGCCGGTCGCCAGGGTGACGCCGGCTCCAGCCGTTTCTACCTGTCGCTGGAAGACAGTCTGATGCGTATCTTCGCCTCCGACCGGGTGAAGAACTTCATGAAGGCGCTGGGCATGCAGTCCGGTGAAGCCATCGAACATCGCATGGTGACCAACGCCATCGAAAAGGCCCAGCGCAAGGTCGAAGGTCGCAACTTCGATATCCGCAAGCAACTGCTCGAGTTCGACGACGTCGCCAACGAGCAGCGCAAGGTCATCTACCACATGCGCAACAGTCTGCTGGCGTCCGACAACGTCGGTGACACCATTGCCGACTTCCGCCAGGAAGTGCTGGGCCAGCTGTTCGCCCAGCACATTCCGCCACAGTCGCTGCCCGAGCAGTGGGACGTGGCCGGTCTGGAAGCGGCGCTGCAGACCGATTTCGGTGTGAGCCTGCCGATCCAGCAATGGCTGGACGCCGACGACAAGCTGTACGAAGAAACCCTGCGCGAGAAAGTCATGGCCGAGCTGTTGGCGGCCTACACCGAGAAGGAAGACCAGGCCAGCGCCGATGCCCTGCGCACCTTCGAGAAGCAGATTCTGCTGCGTGTGCTCGACGACCTGTGGAAAGACCACCTGTCGACCATGGACCACCTGCGTCACGGTATTCACCTGCGCGGCTACGCCCAGAAGAACCCGAAGCAGGAATACAAGCGCGAGTCGTTCAGCCTGTTCCAGGAACTGCTGGATTCGATCAAGCGCGACACCATCCGTGTGCTTTCCCACGTTCAGGTGCGCCGCGAAGATCCGGTCGAGGAGGAAGCGCGTCTGCGTCGCGATGCCGAGGAATTGGCTGCGCGCATGCAGTTCGAACACGCTCCGGCACCAGGCCTGGATCAACCCGAAGCGTTGGTCGAGGGTGCCGAAGTCGTTGCCGCTACAGTGTCGGAGCCGGTGCGCAATGACCAGAAACTGGGTCGCAACGAGCTGTGCTGGTGTGGTTCGGGCAAGAAATTCAAGCATTGCCACGGCAAGATCGACTGATCGCCGCACATTGCTTCACGCAACAGCACGCCGCGACTGACGCCGGCTCCCGGTAGGAGCGGTCAGTGGCCGCGAAAAGTACGACACGGTCTGGCAGGTATACCGCGTCGTCTGTTTCGCGGCCGCTGACCGCTCCTACGGTGGATTTCGGTGATCCGATCGCGGCGTTCGTCCATTCAATGGCGGCGTCGACGATACGCCGCAGATTCCTCAAAGGAGTGCTCACATGGCTGTTGGTCTTGGTCCCCTGCCCACGCTGCATCCGGTTCCCGGTTTCGAGCTGGGCATCTCCAGCGCCGGCATCAAACGCCCCGGACGCAAAGACGTGGTGGTGATGCGCTGCGCCGAGGATTCCAGCGTTGCTGGCGTGTTCACCCTGAATGCGTTCTGTGCGGCACCGGTCATCGTCTCCAGGCAGCGCGTGGGCGGCAACGTGCGTTATCTGCTGACCAACACCGGCAATGCCAACGCCGGTACCGGTAAACCCGGCCTGGCTGCTGCCGAGCGCACGACGGCGCGGCTTGCCGAATTGGCCGGGGTGGACGCCAGCGCCGTGCTGCCGTTTTCCACCGGAGTGATCGGCGAGCCATTGCCCGTGGAAAAGATCGAGGGCGCCTTGCAGGCTGCGCTCGATGACCTGTCGGTCGACAACTGGGCAGCGGCTGCCACTGGCATCATGACCACCGATACCCTGCCCAAAGGCGCCAGCCGCCAGTTCCAGCACGACGGCGTGACCGTCACGGTGACCGGGATCAGCAAGGGCGCGGGCATGATCCGGCCAAACATGGCGACCATGCTCGGCTACATTGCCACCGACGCCAAGGTCGCGCCCCACGTACTGCAGGATCTGCTGCGCGACGGCGCCAACAAGTCGTTCAACCGCATCACCATCGACGGCGACACTTCGACCAACGACTGCTGCATGCTGGTGGCTACCGGGCAGGCAGCATTGCCGGAGATCAGCGAGGCCAGCGGCCCGTTGTTCGCGGCGCTGAAGCAGGCGGTCTTCGAGGTGTGCATGGAAGTGGCCCAGGCCATCGTGCGCGACGGTGAAGGGGCGACCAAGTTCGTCACCGTCCAGGTCAACGGCGGCAGCAACCACCAGGAATGCCTGGATGTGGCCTACACCGTGGCTCACTCGCCGCTGATCAAGACCGCCTTGTTCGCCTCCGATCCGAACTGGGGACGCATCCTGGCGGCCGTCGGCCGCGCAGGCGTGGCGGAACTGGATGTCAGCAAGATCGATGTGTTCCTGGGCGAGGTGTGCATTGCCAGCCGTGGCGCACGCGCGACCACCTACACCGAAGAGCAGGGCTCGGCGGTAATGGCGCAGGCAGAGATCGGCATTCGTATCGAGCTGGGCCGCGGCGATTGCAACGAGACCATCTGGACCACCGACCTGTCCCATGAATATGTGAAGATCAACGCCGAATACCGTACCTGACGGTCAGGCCCGGGTGTGCTCCAAGGTGCACCTGGGCGTTGGCAGCTCAGTGCGGCCTGGAGAATGCGTGAAACGAGTGCATGTAGCCGCCGCGGTGATCCGTGGCGCAGATAACCGTATCCTGATTGCCCGTCGTGCCGATGCCCAGCACCAGGGCGGCTTGTGGGAGTTTCCCGGCGGCAAGGTCGAGGCCGGCGAGACAGTGCAGACGGCGCTGGCGCGGGAGTTGCGCGAAGAACTGGGCATAGAGGTCGGCCAGGCACGGCCATTGATCAAGGTGCATCACGACTATGCCGACAAGCAGGTGCTGTTGGATGTCTGGGAAGTGACCGAGTTCACCGGCCAGCCGCATGGCGTCGAAGGTCAGCCCGTGGCCTGGGTCAAGGCACGCGAGCTGCCGGGCTATGAGTTCCCGGCAGCCAATCGTCCCATCGTCGCGGCAGCGAGTCTGCCGGGTGAATATCTCATCACTCCGGATGGGCTGGATAACCCGACCTTGTTGCGCGGGATGCAGAAGGCGATTGCCGGTGGCATCAAGCTGCTGCAGCTGCGCGCACCCAATGGCTACGATCCGCAGTACCGCGACCTGGCGGTGGATGCCGTGGGGTTGTGCGCAGGCAAGGCCCAGTTGATGCTCAAGGGGCCGCTGGAATGGCTGGGCGATTTCCCTTCGGCCGGGTGGCACCTGACGTCTGCGCAGCTGCGCAAGTACGCCAGCAAGGGCCGGCCGTTTCCGCAAGAGCGTTGGCTGGCGGCCTCCTGTCACGACGCCGAGGAGCTGGCGCTGGCGCAGCAGATGGGTGTGGATTTCGTCACGCTGTCGCCGGTGCAACCGACCCTTACTCATCCCGATGCCCAGCCGTTGGGATGGGATCGGGCGCATGGTTTGATCGAGGGTTTCAACCAGCCGGTGTTCCTGTTGGGCGGGCTCGGTCCTCAGGATCAGTCGAAGGCTTGGGAGATCGGCGCGCAGGGCGTCGCAGGCATCCGCGCGTTCTGGCCAAGCCTGTAGCCACCCTGGACCCTGTAGCAGCGGCGCAAGCCGCGTCAGGGGTCCCTCAAGATCCATTGCCTGACGCGGTACTGGCAAACTGCGGCCTGCGCCATTCTCACGGCTTGGCAGGCTGCCAAAGGATCTCGGCAATAGCCTGGCGTCGAGTGATGATCCGCGCCGCCACGAACAGCAGATCCGAAAGCCGATTGATGTACGCCAGGCTCACCGCTGACAACGGCTCCACGGCATTGAGCTGCTGACAGCGACGCTCGGCACTGCGTGCCAGGCTACGGCACACATGGGCCTGGGCGATCAGCATCGAACCGCCTGGCAGGATGAAATTCTCCAGCGCGCCGACTTCGTCGTTCCAGGTATCGATGGCCGTTTCCAGGCGCTCGACTTCGCCAGCATCGAGTGCCTGGTACGCGGGCATGGCCAACTCGCCACCCAGATCGAACAGCCGATGCTGGCAGGGCGCAAGCACCTCGCTCACCTCGTTCAGGCGCGGATCTTCCATAAGTCCCGCCAGCAGCACGCCCAACTGACTGTTCAAGGTGTCCACTTCACCGATGGCCTCCACGCGCGGGTGGTCCTTGGGTACCCGACGTCCATCGCCAAGCCCGGTTTCGCCCTGGTCGCCGGTGCGCGTGTAAATCTTCGTCAGGCGAAAGCCCATGCTCATATCTCCGTGTTGGTGAGGGGCAGCGGATGGCCGGCCAACGGCAGGCGCAGAGTGAAGCAGGTGCCCTGGCCAGGGCTGGATTGCACTTCCATCTGGCCCTTGTGATTGTTGGTGATGATGAAGTAGGACACCGACAGGCCCAGGCCGGTGCCCTGGCCGATTTCCTTGGTGGTGAAGAAGGGCTCGAACGTACGCTTGCGCACGTTTTCGGGCATGCCCACGCCGTTGTCCTCGACCTGGATTTCCGCCCACGGCGGGCTCAGCCGGGTGCGCAGGATGATGCGCCCCGGCTCGTGCTCATCGTTGCGCTGATGAATGGCCTGCGCCGCGTTTTTCAACAGGTTGAGCAGCACTTGCTCCAGCTCGTTGGCAGTGCCCGGTACCGGGCCCAGCGCGGGGTCGAACTGGCGCACGATGTTTTGCCCCTTGAAGTCGAAACCGATCGCCAGATCGAAGTCGTTGCCGGCGATCTCCACGGCCTGGTCGATCAGGGCGGGCAGGTCGCACGGCGCCATTTCCCGGGTACTGCGGCGGCTGAAGCTGAGCATGTGGGTGACGATCTTCGCGGCCCGTGCACCAGCTTGTTGAATGCCGTCGAGCAGCTGCGGGATTTCCCGCCCTTGCAGGTAGGCGTTCACCGCTGCCAGATCGACACCGGCGTCGCTGGCCTGTTCGAGGTTCTTCGGCAGGTCTGCCGACAGGCGACGCCTGACGTTCTGCACGTTGTGCAGAATCGCGCCCAGGGGGTTGTTGATTTCATGGGCCATGCCGGCGGCCAGCCCCCCCACCGAGAGCATCTTTTCCGACTGCACCATCATCTCTTCCAGGGACAGGCGCTGGGTGATGTCGTCGATGCGGATCACCACACCGCGGCCGGCACCGCCCATCAGCGGATAGAAGGTCAGCGCGTAATGGTGTGGGGTGTCGTCCTTGACCCAGGTGACCCGCTCGATCTTGGCCACCGTGTGCTGTTCGACCGTGATCTTGAGCTGCGGCAGGAACGGTTTGAGCGGGGCGAATGCGAGAAAGATCGGTTGATTGAGCGCCTCGTCCAGCGGCGTACCGGAAAGTGCGCTGGCTTCCTGGTTCCATTGGGTGACGTACAGCTGCTCGTCCAGGGCAATGAGTGCCGAAGGCATGGAGTCGATGATGCTGTTGAGGTAGTTCTGAAAGCCGGTGAGTTTCTTCTCGATCTTGCTGCGCACCTGGACTTCGAGTTCGAGCTTGCGGTTGGTGTGGCGAGTTTCTTCGGCCAGCCCCTGGGCCTGGTCGTAGGCAGCCTGAGACTCGTCGCGGGCACGCTTGAGTTGCTGTTCGCGCGCTTCGATGCGCGAGAGCATGGTGTTGAAGGCTTCGGCCAGGCTGCCGATCTCGTCGTGATTGCCGCGCCCGGCACGCAGGGCGTAGTTTTCTTCGCGGGTGACCTGGCGCGACAGCTCTTCGAGACGATAGATGGGCTCGGTGATCAGGCGCTTGATCTGCCGTGCGATGATCATCCACAACAGCACGCTGAACACCAGGATGCCGAGGCTGGCAGTCAGGGTGCCGGTGTAGAACGCCACGGGCAGTTCGCTGCTGGCCACCAGCAGCAGATGGCCGGCATTGGGGAGGGGTACCAATTGGGTGCTGCGGAATTCGGTGGAGCGCCAGGCTTCGATGCTGGCGAAGCGGGCTGGCATCTTCAGCCGGTCGCCGTGCTGCAGCTGCGCCAGACGCTCGCCCTGGGTGTCGTAGATGGCGGCGGCGCACAGCGGAGAATAGCTGTTGAGCTCTTCGAGCAGCGCTTCGGCGTCCTGCGGCGAGCGTACTGCCCGCTGCGCAAGGCCAGGGTTGGCCAGCAGTCGGCCGATGGTCTGCAAGGCCTGGGGCGCCATGCTTTCCTGGGAAATCCAGTAGGCGGCACTGATGAACGTCAGGTTGGCGACCAGCAGCACCGTGGTCAACAGCACCAGCAGGGCGGCCAGCAATTTCTGGCCAACCGGCAGGTTTTCAAGTCTCTGGCGCAAGGGCATTGGGGGGATCGCTTCCACGACAGGGCAGAGCGTCAGTGTAGCAAACCTGCTTTGCAAATCCCGCGGTTCGCCGGACACACCGCAGCGCCTGTTTCGCGGCCGATGACCGCTCCTACGGGGTACCGCGGGCCTATGTGGGAGCGGTCCGTGGCCGCGAAGGGCGCGCTGCGGTATGCCTGGTTCACCGCAGCGCCTGGTTCGCGGCCGATGACGGCTCCTACGGGGTACCGCGGGCCTATGTGGGAGCGGTCCGTGGCCGCGAAGGGTGCGCTGCGGTCTCAGGGTTTGTTCAAGGCCCGCACCAGTCGCGCCTGCAGCGCTTGCAGATGTGGCACCTCGCAGTGCCGCTCCAGCGCGGCTTTGCAGGCGTAGCCCAGCAGATAGTCGATCTCGGTGCGGCGACCCTGCTCGACGTCCTGGTACATCGAAGAGTAATTGGCAGCGGTGGCCTGGATGACCCGCTGTACCTCTTGGTGCAGCTCCAGCGCCGCGTCCGTCTGCCCACAGGCGCCCAGCAGCCGTGCCAGCTCGGCGCAGAGGGTCGCCACTTCGTCGTGATGATCCGCCAGCCCGCCATTGCGGCAGCCGTACAGCACGGTCAGCGGATTGATTGCGCAGTTGAGCGCCAACTTGCGCCACAGGCGCGAATGGACATTGGCTGTCCATTGATGAGCGATGCCGGCACGCTCCAGATCGGCAAGCAAGGCTGCGGGTTCGGCAAGTCCGACCGGGCCGGCATCGCCCAGCCAGGTAAAGCCCTGCCCCGCGAAAACCGCCTGGAAATCAGCGGGCCGGTACGCGCCCTCGGTGCTCGAGGCAAAGATGCAACGCGCCTGCGGCAGCATTTCGGCCACCGCCTGCTGACTGCCCATGCCGTTCTGCAGAAGAATCACTTCGGCGCCGGGTGCCAACCGCGCGGCGACACTGGCAATGGCCGCTTGCGCATCGTAGGCCTTGCACGCCAGCAACAGGCGGGCGATCGGGCCGTCGGCGGCCACGTCTGTGGCCGGCAGGCAGTGAAGGCTGGCCTGGCCGTCTTCGATCAAGCGCAAGCCGCCGGCTTCGCGGTAGGCCCGCAGGCGCGCAGCATTGCGCAGCAGCAGGTGCACCGGCAAGCCCGCGCGGGCCAGGCGGCACGCCCACAACGTACCCAGGCTGCCCGCGCCCAACACATGCCAGGATCCGGGCGCCGGTAGGTCTGCGACGACCCGCGCAGGTTCGTCGGCAGGTGCATTGCGTGAGGGGAGGTTGCGCATGTCAGGCTCATGGAGAAAGTGATGACCCACGCCTGAATTCAAGCGGTGGGGTGGCATTTCACGTTGCCGGCTCCCTTATAATAAGCGGGCATTTCAATCGTCAAGCCAGGCGTGCTCCTTCTTTCGACGAGCCGCCGATCAATTCTGGAGGAAACACATGCCCTCGTTCGACGTAGTGTCCGAGTTGGACAAGCACGAAGTCACCAACGCGGTCGACAACGCCATCAAGGAGCTGGATCGCCGTTACGATCTCAAGGGAAAAGGCAGTTTCGCGTTCAAGGAGCTGACGGTCACCCTGACCGCCGAAGCCGAGTACCAGTTGGAAGCCATGATCGAGATTCTCAAGCTGGCACTGGTCAAGCGCAAGATCGACGTGCAATGCCTCGAGGTCAAGGATGCCTACGCCTCAGGCAAGGAAATGAAACAGGAAGCGGTCCTGCGCGAAGGGATCGAGAAAGAACTGGCGAAGAAGATCGTCGCCCACGTCAAGGATGCCAAGCTCAAGGTGCAGGCTGCCATCCAGGGTGAGCAGGTGCGCATTACCGGCAAGAAGCGCGATGACTTGCAGGAGGCAATCGCGGCCCTGCGCGCGAAGGAATTCGGCATGCCGCTGCAGTTCAACAACTTTCGCGATTGATGAAGAACGGCGGCCCGGGCTGAACCTTGCCAGGCGACCGGCGTCGGAGCATCAGTGCGGCCGGAGCCTCTGGCGCCGGGCTGGCCGAGGCCTTGCAGGTCATGGGGCCGGTGCGCCAGCGTCGGTCTTTCCGCGCTACCGCACGCTTTTCTTGAACGAAGGTGGTAGGAGAACCCCATGGATTTGAACGCGGAAGTCAATCATCTGGTCCAGGCCTCGCAGGCCTGGATTCCGATGGTCATGCAGTACGGCAGCAAGGTGATCCTCGCTTTGGTGGTGCTGTGCGTGGGTTGGTGGCTGATCAACCGAGTCACCGCCAACCTGCAGAAACTGCTGGCCCTGCGTCACATCGATCTGGCGCTGCAGAATTTCATCGGCACGATCGCCAACATCATTCTGAAGATCCTGCTGATGGTCAGTGTGGCCTCGATGATCGGTATCGAGACGACCTCGTTCGTTGCCGCCATCGGTGGTGCGACCCTGGCCATCGGCCTGGCCCTGCAGGGCAGCCTGGCGAACTTCGCCGGCGGCGTGCTGATTCTGCTGTTCCGTCCCTTTCGCATCGGCGACTGGATCGAAGCGCAGGGTGTGAGCGGCACGGTCGACTCCATCCAGATCTTCCATACCGTGTTGCGCACTGGCGACAACCGCACGGTGATCCTGCCCAACGGCAACCTGTCCAACGGCATCATCACCAACACCAACCGTCAGCCTACGCGCAAGATCACCTTCGATATCGGGGTGGACTACGACGCCGATCTGCAAAAGGCCCGCGAGATCCTGCTGGACCTGGCCAAGGACCCACGCGTGTTGCAGACCCCGGCACCCGAGGCCGTCGTGGCGGCGTTGGGCGACAGCTCGATCACCGTGTCCCTGCGGGCCTGGGTCAACACCGGCGACTTCGGCGGGGTGACCAACATGCTCAACGGCGAGATCCGCGATCGCCTGCGCGCCGAAGGCATCGACATTCCGTTCCCGCAGCGCGTGATTCGGGTGATGCAGGAAGGCGAAGCCAAGTAGGTTCGCAGCCTGAAACGAAAAAGCCCCGGTCGTCATGGCCGGGGCTTTTTTGTCAGGATTGTCAGGCGTCTTCTTCGTCGGGTCCGTCGCGCGCGATGCGCGCGTTCTCCTGCTTCCAGTGCAGGGCGATCAGCAGCAGGGTCGGCACACCGAGCAGGGCAGTGATGAGGAAGAAGTTGTGGTAGCCGAACTTTTCGACCATGACCCCTGAGTAGCCCCCGATCAGGCGCGGCAGCAGGAGCATGATCGAGCTCAGCAGGGCGTATTGGGTCGCCGAGAACTTGAGGTTGGTCAGGCTCGACAGGTAGGCGACGAAGGCCGAGGTGGCCAGCCCGGAACTGAAGTTGTCCAGCGAGATGGTCAGCACCAGCATCTGCAGATTGGGCCCCATGTCGGCCAGCATCAGGAACAGCAGGTTGGTCCCCGCCGAGGTGATGCCACCGATGAAGAGGATGGGTAGGATGCCGAAGCGCACGATCAGCAGACCGCCGAAGCCGGCGCCGAGCAGGGTCATGATCAGGCCGAAGATCTTGCTGACGCTGGCGATCTGGTCCTTGGTGAAGCCCTGGTCGATGTAGAAGACGTTGGCCATGACACCCATCACCGTATCGGACATCCGGTAGGTCGCGATCAGGCCCAGCAACAACAGTGCCTGCCAGCGGTAGCGCAGGATGAAGTCGTTGATCGGCGTGAGCACCGGTGCCAACCCGCGGCGACCGACCGAAGACAGGCACAGCGCAGTCAGAATGATATAGAGCAGTGCACGCAGGAACGCCCGGTCCTCGAGCAGGAGGTCGATCAGGCTCTGGGTGCCGAACAGTACGCTGGCAAAATCGGTGTTGTACAACTGGGTGAACATCGCCGGCACCGACACCAGCAGCACGATAAGCACGAACACCGACATCAGTTGGTGGCTGAAGCCGTAGCGCGCTGCCGACAGTTGGGTGCGCAGCGCTACCGGGGGTTCGCGCATGATCAGGGTGGTGATCAGCGCCGGCACCATCAATACACCGAACAGCAGGTACGTGTTGGCCCAGGCCTGGTGCAGATAGGCGAACCCGGTGGAACCGAAGCCTTCGGCGAAATACAGTGCACCGGCGGTGGCCAGCAGCGCGGCCACGCGGTAGCCGGCCATGTAGCTGGCGGCGAGGGCGGCCTGACGCTGGTCCTCGGCGATTTCCAGGCGGTAGGCGTCGACTGCAATGTCCTGAGTGGCCGAGGCGAACGCGACCACCACGGCAATTGCGATCAACCACGACAGATGCTTCTGCGGATCGCAGAAACTCATGCCCACCAGGCCGAGGATCACCAGTGCCTGGGCCAGCACCAGCCAGGAGCGACGCCGACCCAGCTTGCCGAGCAGCGGCAGCCGCCACTGGTCGAGCAGCGGCGACCATACCCATTTGAAGGCATAGGCCAGGCCGATGAGGCTGGCATAACCGATGGTTTCACGGGCGACGCCCGCTTCACGCAACCACACCGAAAGGGTTGAAAACACCAGCATGTACGGCAGGCCGGCAGCGAAACCGAGCAGCAGAAGCACAACGGTGGAAGGGCTGGCATAAGCGGCGAGCGCGGCGCGCCAGGTTTTACGGGGCATGGGCTGGAATCTGCCTCAGTTTGCGAAACAAAGCGCGCACTCTAACCGCATGCCTGCTCCGGACGCCAGCCATGGCGTGCCATATCCACGCGATTCTTCATGATCAGCACGCCTTCGCCCCGCAGGCGTGCGCGTTGTTCGGCCCCGCTGCACGTGCCTGCCGCGAGGCTCAGCCGCCCACCGGCGGCGACCACACGGTGCCAGGGCAGACGGGTACCGTCCGGCAGTTGGCTCAGCGTGCGACCCACCCAGCGGGCTGCGCGCCCGAGCATGGCCAGTTCGGCCAACTGCCCATAGGTCACCACTTTGCCCTCTGGCACCTGGGCCAGCACGGTGTACAGCGCCGTGCGGCGAACGGTCGCGGCATCGTCCGGGGTATTTTGCAGTTGAGAATTGAACTCGTCTGTCATCTGGGGGTCTGTCCTTGCTCGGATCTTGTCCTACCGAATAATGCCGCATTTCCTACACTTCAGAGCACCCAGAATCCGCCTATGTTGCCTAGAACCCTGCTGTGCCTTGCCCTGGCTTCCACCTCCACTGTGACGTTTGCCGATACCGTCTGGTTGAAGAACGGCGACCGTATCTCCGGCAAGATTACCGTGTTCGACGGTGGCAAGTTGATGGTGAAGACTGAATACGGCGGTTCGATTCCTCTGGACTGGAAACAGATCAAGACCATGGAAAGCGACCAGGAATTGCTGGTCAAGCAGGATGACTATATCGGCGAGAAAACCAAGTCGTTCAAGGCCGCCGAAGACGGCAAGGTCATCCTGCAGAACGGTGACGCGCCCAAGACCGTCGAACTGGCCAGCATCCAGCAGATCATCAAGCCCAAGCCTGTAGTGACTGATCTGCAGATCAAGGGCAATGTCGACCTGGGCCTGGACTACAAACGCGCCGAAACCGATACCGACGACTACAACGTCGCCTTCAAGACCACTGCCAGGCACGGCAAGTGGCGTCACATCGGCTCTGGCGAGTACAACCGCGAGTCCCAGGACAGCATCGTCACGACCGACAACTTCGACCTCGAATACTCCCTCGACCGCTTCCTCACCGATCAGTGGTTCTGGCAGGGCCGGGTGGACTACAAGCGTGACAAGATCGAGGACTTGGAGCGTCAGCGCACCGTGGGTACCGGTCCGGGCTACCAGTTCTGGGACGACGAGTTGGGTGCGTTCTCCCTCGGTGGCTTGATCAACCGCACCGACTACCAGTATGCCGACGGCGACAAGGACAACTTCTATTCGCTGGCCATGAAGTGGGACTACAACCGCTACCTGATTGGCAAGACGGTCGAGTTCTTCACCCGCGGCGAACTCGGCAAGCCAATCGGCAACGTCGCCGACTACAGCCTGGATGCCGAAATGGGTCTGCGCTACAAGGTCACCGAATGGGCGTCGTTGAACCTCAAGGCCGAGAAGGACCTGGTCAGCGGCACCAGCGGTGCGGACCTCGACACCACCCGCTACACCGCCGGTTTCGGTGTCGCCTGGTAACATTGCAATACGCCGATACATGTCCGTGAGGCCCGCCTGGCGCGGGTTTCGCGGGGGTGGACGAAGCGACCGATTGTTCACCTCCTTGAATTAACGATTTATTGACGTCATCTAGGGTCTACTGGAAGGCATTCTTCCGTAGAGGAAACCATTTGATGCGCGCTTTTCTATTGCTGTTCCTGTTGTTCCCCGTGCTGGAACTGTACGTCTTCTTCAAGGTGAGCACCGCGATCGGGTTCTTTCCCGCGCTGCTGCTCATCATTGCCGGCTCGGCATTGGGTGTGCTGGTCATGCGCGTCGCCGGGCTGGCCACGGTCCTGCGTACCCGGGCCAGCCTGCAGCGTGGCGAGTTGCCCGCCGAGCAGATGTTCAATGGCCTGGTCACCGCCGTCGGCGGTGTGCTGCTGATCGTGCCCGGCTTCATCAGCGACCTGCTGGCCGTGCTGTGCCTGCTGCCCTTCACTCGGCATTTCCTGATTCGCAAGGTGCGCGAGCGTGCCCAGGCGCAGGCGATGCGCCAGCGCGCGTTCGCCGACGACATGCCGCCACCCGGTGGCCCGGCCCAGGCCTACCGCGCCCACGTCATCGAAGGCGAGGTGATCGAAGGCGAAGTGGTCGGTCGCGACACGCCGCGTTCGGACCGCTGAAAATCTGCCGCAACGTCTCGACGGCGCCCTCGGGCGCCGTTTCTTTTGCAGGTTCGCCTGCAAATTTTTTCGCCCCGGCCCTTGTAATCGCCCGCGCCGACCTCATGTATGGGTCACCGCAAGGTTTGTGGCATCAGCGCCACACATGTTCCCGCGTCTTGCGGTGCAAGACGCGACCGGTTACGCCGGAAGATCCACACCGCCGGTATACGCCGGCCGATGAAAACCATAATTAGGAGAGATCGACAATGAAGCTTCGTCCTCTGCATGACCGCGTCGTTATCCGTCGCAGCGAAGAAGAGTCCAAAACCGCTGGCGGTATCGTTCTGCCAGGTTCGGCCGCTGAAAAACCCAACCGTGGCGAAATCGTCGCAGTGGGCACCGGCAAGATCCTGGATAGCGGCGAAGTTCGTGCGCTGGCCGTCAAAGTGGGTGACAAGGTGGTATTCGGGCCTTACTCGGGCAGCAACACCGTCAAAGTCGACGGTGAAGACCTGCTGGTGATGAGCGAGAGCGAGATCCTCGCCGTCGTCGAAGGCTGAAACCACTGAACTCCCGTTACTACCCAGTATTCAAGGAAATCGATCATGGCTGCTAAAGAAGTTAAATTCGGCGACTCCGCCCGCAAGAAAATGCTGACTGGTGTCAACGTCCTGGCTGACGCGGTAAAAGCGACTCTGGGCCCGAAAGGCCGTAACGTGATCATCGAGAAGAGCTTCGGCGCTCCGACCATCACCAAGGACGGCGTTTCCGTTGCCAAGGAAATCGAGCTCGAAGATCGTTTCGAAAACATGGGCGCGCAGCTGGTCAAAGACGTTGCCTCCCGTGCCAACGATGACGCAGGCGACGGCACCACTACCGCTACCGTTCTTGCCCAGGCCATCGTCAACGAAGGCTACAAGGCCGTCGCTGCCGGCATGAACCCGATGGACCTCAAGCGCGGCATCGACAAGGCGACCATCGCCGTCGTTGCAGAGCTGAAGAACCTGTCCAAGCCATGCGCCGATACCAAGGCTATCGCTCAGGTCGGTACCATCTCCGCCAACTCCGACAGCTCCATCGGCGACATCATTGCCGAAGCCATGGAAAAAGTCGGTAAAGAAGGCGTGATCACCGTTGAAGAAGGCAGCGGCCTGGAAAACGAACTGTCGGTTGTAGAAGGCATGCAGTTCGACCGTGGCTACCTGTCCCCGTACTTCGTCAACAAGCCTGAGACCATGGTCGCCGAGCTGGACAGCCCGCTGATCCTGCTGGTTGACAAGAAAATCTCCAACATCCGCGAAATGCTGCCGGTGCTGGAAGCTGTTGCCAAGGCCGGCCGCCCGCTGCTGATCGTTTCCGAAGACGTCGAAGGCGAAGCCTTGGCGACTCTGGTCGTGAACAACATGCGCGGTATCGTCAAAGTCGCCGCCGTCAAGGCGCCAGGCTTCGGCGATCGTCGCAAGTCCATGCTGCAGGACATCGCCGTATTGACCGGCGGTACCGTCATCTCCGAAGAGATCGGCCTGAGCCTGGAAAGTGCCACCCTGGAAAACCTGGGCAGCGCCAAGCGCGTGACCATTTCCAAGGAAAACACCATCATCGTCGACGGTGCTGGCGTTGAAGGCGACATCCAGTCCCGTATCAACCAGATCCGTGCCCAGGTTGCCGAAACTTCCTCGGACTACGACCGTGAAAAACTGCAGGAGCGTCTGGCCAAGCTGTCCGGCGGCGTTGCAGTGATCAAGGTTGGCGCTGGCTCCGAAGTTGAAATGAAAGAGAAGAAAGCCCGCGTTGAAGACGCCCTGCACGCAACCCGCGCAGCCGTCGAAGAAGGCGTGGTACCTGGCGGTGGCGTTGCACTGATCCGTGCTCTGGAAGCGCTGACCAATCTGACCGGCGACAACGCCGACCAGAACGTAGGCATCGCTGTACTGCGTCGCGCAGTTGAAGCGCCGCTGCGCCAGATCGCTGCCAACTCCGGCGACGAGCCAAGCGTCGTGGTCAACGAAGTCAAGAACGGCCAAGGTAACTACGGTTACAACGCTGCAACTGGCGTCTACGGCGACATGATCGAAATGGGCATCCTGGATCCTACCAAGGTGACCCGTTCGGCATTGCAGGCAGCCGCTTCCATCGGTGGCCTGATCCTGACTACCGAAGCAGCCATTGCCGACAAGCCGAAAGCCGAAGGCTCGGCTGGCGGCGGTATGCCAGACATGGGCGGCATGGGTGGCATGGGCGGCATGATGTAAGCGAGCCCTGCGCTCTACCTGTCTTCAGGTAAGAAAAACCCCGGCCAGCCATGGCCGGGGTTTTTTTATGCCTGCCCAGCCTATAAGCTGCGCGAGCCCCGCCGGGGCGACAGCAGCACTCGGAGACCTGCCCATGCGAATCCTACTGGTTGAAGACAACCGCGACATCCTGGCCAACCTGGCCGATTACCTGGGTATGAAAGGCTACACCGTCGACTGCGCCCAGGACGGCCTGTCCGGACTGCACCTGGCGGCGACCGAGCACTACGACCTCATCGTGCTCGACATCATGCTCCCGGGCATCGACGGCTATACGCTGTGCAAGCGCCTGCGCGAAGACGCCCGGCGCGACACACCGGTGATCATGCTCACTGCGCGCGACCAACTGGACGATCGCCTGCAAGGCTTTCGTTCCGGTGCCGACGACTACTTGCTCAAGCCGTTCGCCCTGTCGGAGTTGGCGGCACGCATCGAAGCGGTCCTGCGCCGCGCTCAGGGCGGTGGTCGTCGCTCGCTGCAGGTGGGCGACCTGATCTACGACCTCGACACCCTCGAAGTCACCCGCGAGGGCCGCCTGCTCAAGCTCAACCCGGTAGGCCTCAAACTGCTCGCCGTGCTGATGCAGAAGAGCCCCCACGTGCTGCGCCGCGAAGTGCTCGAAGAAGCCTTGTGGGGCGACGACTGCCCCGACAGCGACAGCCTGCGCAGCCACGTCCATCAACTGCGCCAGGTGATCGACAAGCCGTTCGAGAAACCTTTGCTGCACACCGTGCACGGCGTCGGTTACCGTCTTGCCGAAGGCCGTGATGGAGTTTAAGCAGAGCCTTGCGCAACGCATCATCATCGCGTTTGCCTTGATGAGTGCGTTGGTCGCCGGAGCGTTCGCGGTCGGTATCGTGGCCACCGTGCACCTGGTGGAAGAGCGGTTGATATCCGCAGGCCTGGGCGGCGATCTGCAGCGCCTGTTGCTGATGGACAACGCTGCCGATTGGAGCCATCGCCCCGAACCCGATCAGTTGTTCTACTACGACGACGGTCCGGGCGACTTCGAGCTGACTGCGGACGTAAGGCATCTGCCACGCGGCTTCCACGAAGTGTTTCGCGGCAATCTGTCCTACCACGCGATGGTCGAAATAGTCGACGGTCGTCGTTACGCCTTGCTGCAGGATCAGAGCGATTTCGAAGAGCGCGAACGGGTGCTGTTCGCCGTGGTGCTGGTGGGCTTCGTGCTCAGCCTGGCCCTGGCGATCTTTCTTGGCTGGGTTCTGGCACGCAAGGTCATGGCACCTGTGGTGCGCCTGGCCCGCCAGGTGCGCCATCGTGACCAGATCCTCGGCCTGGCACCGCCACTGGCACCGGACTACACGGCCGACGAGGTTGGCGAGCTGGCCGTGGCCTTCGATGCCACCCTTGGCCGCCTGCGCGATGCCTTGACCCGCGAGCGGCTGTTCACCAGCGACGTGAGCCATGAACTGCGCACGCCGTTGATGGTGCTGGCCAGCTCCTGTGAGCTGCTGCTGGAAAATCCGGCGCTGCCTGAACGCTCGCGTGCACAGGTGCTGCGCATCGCCCGAGCCTGCGAAGACATGCGTGACCTGGTGCAGACCTTCCTGATGCTGGCGCGTGCCCAGCGTGACGACAGCGGCCGAGTCACGCCGGCCACTTTGGGGCAGGTGGCCGAAGCGCTGCTGACCCAGTGGCGACCAGCCATCGAAAAGAAAGGCCTGGCGCTTGAGTTCGTCGCTGGCGCGCCCTTGGCGCAGACCTACAACGGTACCTTTCTACACGCCGTGATGGGCAACCTGCTGCGCAATGCCCTGCACTACACCGATCAGGGTTTCATTCGTCTGACGCTGGGAGCGAGCAGCTTCCATGTGGAAGACAGCGGTGTAGGGATTCCCGAAGCCCAGCGCGAGGCCATGTTCCAGCCGTTCGTGCGTGGCCCGGAGAAGCGCGGGGAAGGACTAGGCCTGGGGTTGTCGTTGGTCCAGCGGATCTGCGAGGACCAGGGTTGGCAGGTCCGTCTGGAGCCTGTCGAGCCTCATGGCTGTCGCTTCACCGTTGAGCTGGGCCTTGGCAAGCGACCCTTGGCGTGATGCTTGCGTCGCACCCCAGGGGCAATTATTGTAGGAAATATCCTGTATCACCTCGGAAATTTCTGACAAATTTTTCACAATGACATGACCTAGCCATGACGGTTGGATGAATAAGGTGTGCGCCACTGTCCTGGAGGCGTGCCCATGTCCGATCCCGTGAAGCTGGAATTTTCCGATAAGTACGATCGCGCTCACGCGCAGAAGTACTTCGACAAACATCGCAACAGTTTTGCTCGACGCATGTCGCACCGACGCGACGAACAACTGGCCCGCAAAGCCCTGGCCCTGGTCGGCGAACCTGGGTTGGTGCTGGACCTGCCGTGCGGCGCCGGTCGTTTCTGGCCGCTGCTGGCAGAGAAGCAGAACCGGGTGATCATCGGTGCGGACAACTCGGCAGCCATGGTGGAAACCGCCTGCGCTTCACAGCCGGCGCACATCGTGGGACGGGTGCAACCGCTGCAGACCTCGGCATTCGATGTCGCCCTGCCGGACAATTCGGTAGACAGCATTTTTTGCATGCGGTTGCTGCACCACATCGGTGAAGCCGAGCACCGCATGACGATTCTCAGGCAGTTTCATCGGGTGACGCGTGACAGCGTGGTGTTGTCGCTGTGGGTCGATGGCAACTTCAAGGCCTGGAAGCGTGAGCGGGCCGAGCAGCGTCGACGCCTGCACAACGAGCAGGATGGGTATCAGAACCGTTTCGTGTTGCCAGCGGCAACCGTTGAAGCGGAGTTCATCCAGGCCGGTTTCCGCATCCAGGAACGTCTGGATTTTTTGCCGATGTACGCCATGTGGCGAGTATACGTTCTACGTAAGGGGTAAGCAGGATGGCGGTTGAGGGCATGACGGCAGGTGCGGCGAGTGGGGATGCCGGCTTCGATCACTACTGGCGGCAGCAGGGTGCCTGGGTGGAAGAGCCGAACGTCCGGCGTGGCGGCGAAAGCGGCGTGCAACGCCTGTTCGCGGCTGACGGGCAGATGATCTACGTCAAGCGTCAGGTCGGGCATATCTACCGCAGCTGGCTGCACCCGCTCGGTCGTCCCACGGTGCTGCGTGAACGTGATGCGTTGACCGCGCTCTACCAGCTCGACGTGAATGTGCCGAAGATGATTTTCTGCGGCACCCAGCGCGACGAGAACAATCAGTGGCGCGCACTGCTGGTGACCCGTTCCCTGGATGGTTTCGAGGAGTACGAGCACTGGCTGCAGGGCGGGGGCCGTGAACGCCATGGCGAAGCGGTCCACGAGCAGATTCTGCAGAGCCTGGCGACCAATCTGGCGCGCATGCACCGCGGGCGCTGGCAGCACAGCTGCATCTATATCAAGCATGTGTTCGTGCGCGTGACAGGCGAGGGCAGCGCTGCACGCGGCGAAGTGGCGCTGCTGGATCTGGAGAAGTGCCGTCAGCGAATGACCGCCCAGCAAGCCGCGTCTCACGACATGAAGCAGTTGCGTCGCCATTCGTCGTTCAGTGCGTCGGACTGGCAGAAGTTGATCTACCTTTATGAGGCGGCATTCGGCAGCTCCATCAAAGGTTTAGCGTGATGAAACTAGAAATGGCACGAGGTTTGTTTCTGGTGGCAGCCCTGGGGGTGGCCACTGCGGCGGCGGCGGCGTGGGAACAACCTCGCTCGGCCATTGTCAGCACGGCCCACGGCGAGGGCAATTGCCCGTTGCCGCGGTCGCAGAAAGCGCACATCGCAGTGACCCCGGACAAGGATTTCATCCTGTTCATGCTGGGCCTGAGCCAAGGCGTGCGCACCCAAGGCTGAATTTTAGAGCCAGTCCACTGGCTCACCTCGCACTGGCTCAAGCCAGGTACAGGTGGTTGTCCCAAAGCCCCGACGGCAATTGCAGGGGTGTGCCTACCAGCTGCGCAGCGCGGCAGTCGTAATGGCGGCAACGGCCCTGCCCCGAGGTCACCACGAAACCGTCGTCCACTGCCCCCACGCCCGCGCAATCGGGCAAGGTGCCGTCATGTCTGACGGCGCCGCTGTCCATGTCCCAGATGAAGAAACGGTTGGCCCTTGGCGCAGTCAGCGCCACCAGCCTCAGTTCGCTGTGCACGGCAACGCTGGCCGTGTAATGCCCCATGGACTGCAATTGCGTCATTGATACGGGAAAGGCTTCGAAGGGCTGGCCCGGACGCTTGACCGCCAACAGTGGCGCGCTTTCATGGGCGGGCCCCATGAACTGCTGGCAGGCGAAGACGGTATCGTCGCTGCCAATGGCCAGGTGCCGCACGCTGTTCATCGGCTGCTCCAGGCACTCCTTGCTCAGCAAGGTGCCATCGCGCTGCATCATCACCAGGCTCGGCTGCATGGCATCCAGATTCATCTCGATCCGGCTTTCGGCCTCGGTACGAATACCGCCGTTGGCCACTACCAGGGTTTCTCCGTCCGGCATCCACGAAACCTGGTGAGGGCCGATGCCATGGGTGGACAGTTCGCCACTGTGCACCAGGCGGCCGTCGACGAAGCGGTAGACCCCCAGCACGCCACGGCCTGGATCGGTGGTGTCGTTCTCGGTGGCGTACAGCCACTCACCGTCCTTGTGCACCACTGCGTGGCCGTAGAAGTGCCGGTCGGTCTGGGATACCAAGGTCTGCAGCAACACGCCGTCGCGTAGATCGATCAGGTAGCTTTCGGTGCCGGGACGGCGAGCCACGAACAGCGCCACGGGCAGCGTTGGGTGCGCGACGATGTCATGGCAGCGTTGGCCTACCTGCGTGGCGAACACCTCGCGGCCATCCAGCCGATAACCCACGGCGTAATGGCCGCCGTCGGCATCATCGCGGGCAGACAACAGCAGCGGTTCGCGCTGCGGATGCCGAGCCAGCGTCCAGTTGCCCAGGGTCAGCGCCTTGAGCAGTACGTGGGTCAGCTTCTGCGCCGAGCGTGCAATCATCGTCAGTCACCGTCGTTGGCATTGAAGCCCAGCTGGATGTTCAGGGCGCGGGCCAGTTCGCCTTCGTGCAGACGGTGGACCACGTTGAGGCTGTCGTAGAGGGTGTTGAGGAACTGTTTGCCGGCATCGTCGCCGAGCAGTTCGCCGAGGTTGCGGGTGTTGCCGTCGAGCAATTTCATGGACGCGGCGTAGGCGGCGTCGATCTTGTCGGCCAGCGGTTTCTGCTCGCTGGGCAACAGGCCGCGCAGACCCTTGCCGTCGACGCCGACCCAGACGGTCTGCGCGGCCGCCAGGCTCGCCCGCACACTGTGCATCGACTGCGCGCTGCGCCAGGCCTCGGCCTGGTAGGGCTGGGCAATACCCTTGCTGAGGCGGCCCATGGGCGCGCCGAGTTTTTTCTTCAGGGTGTCGAGTGCGGTTACCTGAGCACGCAGCACGTCGGCGATGGCTTCGTGGGAGTCGGCATAGCGCTGGTTGGGAAACTTGGTCATCTGCGCAAGCATGCCGTCGGCGCTGTTCCAGCTGGCGAGTATTTCTTCGGCCAGCGCTTTCTGGCGTTCGCCAATGGCGCTGAGCAGTGGGCAGTAACGCGCTTTTTGCGCGGCGTCGGCGATTTCCGGCTTGCTGTCGAACAGGATGTACTCGTAGGCCGACAGCCCCTGCACGACCACACTGGCCTTGGCCAGACCCTGTGCGTCGATGGGTTGCTCGGCGTTGGCCAACTGCTCGACCTGACGGCCAACCAGGTTCTTCTTGTCCGGCCAGAACTGCACCGACCAGGCTTTGTTGCCCTCGGCCAGCGGGCCGATCAGCAACGGTTGCAGCTCGGCCCAGGCTCTTTGTGCCTTGAGGAAGTCGGCGCGTGCCGCATCCAGTGGCTGCGTGCCCTGGCAGAACGCCAGGGCGCTGGCAGCCAGTTGCCGATCAGCCTCGACCCAGCGGCTATACGTCGGCAGGATGACCTGCTTGGCGATGGCCGCACTGGTAACGGCTTGCCGGTCTTGCGGCGAGCAGGCACCCAGTGCCAGGGCGGCGAGGCCGGTGAAGAGCAGCTTGGGACGGAACATGTAGGCTCCTGAAACGTGTGTTCATCTAGAGAGAGTTCAAGAACGCCAGCAGGGCAGCGCGCTGCTGGGCGTCGAATTGCAATACCTGTCGCTTGGCCGCTTCGGCTTCTCCGCCATGCCACAGCACGGCTTCGAGCAGGTTGCGCGCGCGACCATCGTGGAGAAACTGGCTATGCCCGCTAACCGTTTCGCTCAGGCCGATGCCCCACAGCGGCGGCGTGCGCCAGTCCTGTGCGCCGGCCTTGAACTCGCTGCGCCCGTCGGCCAGGCCGGGGCCCATGTCGTGCAGCAGCAGGTCGGTGTAGGGGCGAATCGTCTGGCTGCGCAGCTCGGGCTCCGCCGCGTCGCTGGCCGTGGTGTATTGCGCCACATGGCAACCCTGGCAGCCGGCCTGATAGAACAGATTCTTGCCGGCCAGTACCTGCGGCGAGTCGACGTCGCGGCGCGCAGGCACACCCAGGTTGCGGGTGTAGAACAGCACCAGGCGCAGAATGTTATCACTGACTTCGGGTTCACCGCCCGGGCCATTGCCGTTGACCGCTTGACGACATTCGGTTTGTGCCGCCGTACAGTCATCGAAAGGACGCAGCGAGGTGGTCAGCCCCATGTCGCTGGAAAAGGCGTGGACATTCTGCTGATTCAGGTTGGGCTGTCCGGCTTTCCAGCCGAATCGGCCAGGTACGCTGCGGCCCTGGGCGTCGTCCCATACCTGGTTGGGCCGACCCTTGATCGGCCCGGCGGTAGCGGCCTGGTTGCGGGCATTGGCCAGGATGTCCGCTTCGCTGATGGCTTCGAGCAGGCCCAGGCCGATCATCGGTGGTGCAACCCGCGCAGAGAAGCGCGTGTCAGGATGCAGCGCACCGTAGCCCAGCTGGCTGATCTGCAACTGCGGCTGGCGCAGTTCGACCTGGGTACCGTCCTGGAAGCGCACCGGCACGCTTTGATAGGTGACCCTCACCTTGCCTTCGGGCACATGGCCGGGGATCGCCATGTCCTGCAATTGCGTGCCATAGACTGGCTCGGGCACCACGCCCAGGCGTTCGATCTCGCGCAGATAGTGCGGGCTGTCGGGCAGCGACAGCCGAACCAGCATGGAGACGGCGCTGAGTGCGTTGTCTTCGGGCGGATGACCACGGCCATCCTTGATGTGGCAGTTCTGGCAGGCGTTGGTGTTGAACAGCGGCCCCAGGCCGTCACGCGCCGTGGTGGTGGACGGTGCGATGACCCAGGGGCTGCGGAAGAAACTGTTGCCCACGCTGAAGTCCAGGCGCCGGACCGGCGACAGATTGGCCGAGGGCATGGAGTAGGCGTTGACATCGAATTTGCGCACGGTGGCCTGGCCTGCGCTCTGTGCTTCGCCCGGTTCTGCCTGGGTGAAACGCGGGGCGTCGTCGCACCCGACCAGGCCGCAGGCCAGGAGCAGGAAGACGATACGGAGCAGGGATGGGCGCATGGGTGAAAAGCTGTGCTGAAGGAAGCGGATGTTCGGCCGACGCGCGGGGCTGCAACTGGCGTCGGCGTAGCCTTATCCAGTGCAGCCCCGGTTGAATCAGAACTCGTGATCGGCGGTATCCGGGTTCAGATCGGTGATGCCCAGTTTGCCGGCGGCCTGTTCGATTGCGCCGGTCTGCTTGACCAGGGCGGCGATGGCATCGCGCACCACCTGCTGGCCGGCGGCGTTGTCGGCACTGATCAGCTGGTCGAAGTGCTCGCCCTTGTTGGCGCGGTCGACGATGGCCTGCATCTTCGCTTCGGTGTCGGCCAGATCGGCCTTGAGCGCGGTATCGGCAGCCGGATCGGCCTTGGCCACCAGTGAGGACAGGCTGGCGCCGGTCAGCTTGGTGCCGTCGGTACGGGTGTACTCGCCCAGGTACACATTGCGGATGCCCTTGGCATTGTAGAACGCGGAATTGTGCGTGTTGTCGCTGAAGCAGTCGTGCTCGTCTTCCGGCGAGTTGGCTTCGAGCGCGACCTTCATGCGTTCGCCAGCCAGTTCGCCGAGCGACAGGCTGCCCATGCCGAAAAGCATTTTGCGCAGGCCGCTGTCGACCGGTTCACCGACCAGCGTGGCGCGGTAGTTGTCGGCCACGTTGGGCTTCCAGTTGGCGAGCATCTCTTCGAGGTCGCTGACCAGCAGGTCGGTGACGGCCTTGAGGTAGGCGCGCCGGCGATCGTTGTGGCCGCCGGTGGCGCCCGCGCCGTCCAGGTAGTCGGAGGCAGGGCGGTTGCCGGCGCCAGGGCCGGTACCGTTGAGATCCTGGCCCCAGAGCAGGAATTCGATGGCGTGGTAGCCGGTGGCGACGTTGGCTTCCGAGCCGCCCAGTTCGTTCAGGCTGGCGAGCTTCTCGGGAGTGATTTCGCTGACGTCGACCTTGTCTTCACCGACCTGGATTTCCTTGTTGGCGATGATGTTGGCAGTAGCGCCCGGGTTGCCCAGGGCGTGTTCGTAGCTCTTGTCGGTGTAGTCGATCAGGCCTTCGTCCAGCGGCCAGGCGTTGACCTGGCCTTCCCAATCGTCGATCAGGGTGTTGCCGAAGCGAAAGGTTTCGGTCTGCAGGTAGGCAGGGCGCGAGGCTACCCAGGCATCGCGTGCGGCCTTCAGCGTGGCGTCGCTGGGGGCGGCGAGGAAGGCGTCCACGGCTTTCTGCAGCGTCTGGGCAGTGCTCAGCGCGTCTTCGAAGGTGGCGTGCACGATGTCGGCGTAATGGGCAACCACGGCCTTGGCGGCCGCTTCGTCCAATGTCCCGGAGGCCGTGGGCACCGCAGCTGGGGCCGCCGGGGCGGATGCAGCCGGGGCTGGGGTCTGGGCAGCGGTGGTGGTTTGCTTGTCCTTGCTGTCGCAGCCGGCAAGAGCGATGGCGATGGCCAGCAGACTGGCGGTGGCCAGGGGCGTACGAATCATGGCGAAATCCTGCGTCAAGAGTGGCGAGCGGGCGCGCCAACGGCGCGCAAAACTGCGCCATAATGCGAAAGATTTGCATTTTCTGTAAAGGGTTAATGTGAAAAAAGCTTCAGGCTGGCATGTCTGCCGCTAGGTTTGCGACGGTGTCCGCGCCAGGCTGGTACGGCTGCGCTCGGATTGCTTGAGCAAGGCCGTCAGTTCGCGAGCGGCCAGCGGCTTGCTGTAAAGGTAGCCCTGGCCTTCGTGACAGCCCTGGGCAACGATGTACGCTTCCTGCTCCAGGGTTTCCACACCTTCGGCAATCACCTGCATGTTCAGGCTCTTGCCCAACTGGATGATCGCCCGAACGATGGTCGCGTCGTCCTCGTCGTTGAGCACGTCCTGCACGAAGCTCTTGTCGATCTTGATCTTGTCCAGTGGCAGCGACTTCAGGTAACTGAGCGAAGAATAGCCCGTGCCGAAGTCGTCGATGGCGATCAGCGCACCCGAGCGTCGCAGACTCAGCAGGTGCTGCGCTGCGGTGCTGATGTCCTCCATCAGGCCGGTTTCGGTCACTTCCAGTTCGAGGCTGCGGGGCGGCAGACGGTACATTTGCAGGATGTTGCTCACGACCCGCGGCAATTCGTTGTGGTGCAGCTGTACCGTCGACAGATTGACCGCCATGCGCAGGCCGCTGAAGCCCTGGTCGTGCCATTCGCGCAGTTGGCTGCAGGCCTCGTTGAGCACCCACTCGCCGATGGCGATGATGCTGCGGTTCTGCTCGGCCAGCGGGATGAACTGATCGGGCGGCACCAGGCCGTGTTCGGGATGCTGCCACCTCAGCAGCGCCTCGACGCCGACGATCCGGTGGTCGCGGTAGCTGATCTGCGGCTGGTACACCAGATGCAGCTGATTGCGTACCAGTGCCTCGCGCAGGTCTTTCTCCAGCTCGCGACGCCGGCGCATCTCGGTGTCGACGCTGGCGATGTAGAACTGGTAGCGATTGCGCGAGCGGACCTTGGCCAGGGTCATGGTCTGCTCGGCTTTCTGCAGCAGGTTTTCGGTGCTGTCGCCGTCTTCGGGAAACAAGGTGATGCCGATGGTGGCGCGCAGGCGAATGGAGTGCGGGTCGAGCGGGAAGGCGGCATCGAGGTCGTCGAGGATGCGCTGGGCCAGTTCCGCCGCCTCGTAGGGTTGTTCGATGTCGGCCTGGACCAGCGCGAACTGATCGCCGCCCAGGCGTGCCAGGGTGCCGAACCTGCCACTGTGGGCCCGCAGGCGATCGGCCAGGGCGCGCAGCAACTGGTCACCGGTCTGGTAGCCAAACTGTTCGTTGATGCCCTTGAAGTCGTCGAGGCCGACGCACAGCACCGCCACCCGCCGCTGCAGTCGGTGGGCGTCGAGCAGGACCTTGTCCAGTTGCTGCTGCAATTGCACACGGTTGGCCAGACCGGTCAGGAAATCATGCTGGGCCATGTGCAGCATGCTGTCTTCGGCTTCGTGGCGCAGTTGGGTATTGCGCTCGATGGAGGCCAGGAGCTGGTTGGCAGTGTTCACCCACAGGCCCAGCTCGTTGTGTTCATGGCCGCGCGGCAACGGCAATTGGTACTCGCCGGGGCGGTCGGGATTGATTTGCAGGAGGTGTTTGATGATCCGCGACAACGGCTTGGTCAGCAGCCAGTGATAGATCAGGTACAGCAACAAGCCCAGGGCGAGCGCGCGCAAGGTGCCGGAGATGAAGATGATCACCGAGCTGACGATGAAATCCTCGCCATAGGTGGCGGTGTCCAGGGTGATGTGCAGGTCGCCGTAGTATTCGCTGTAGGGCCCGCGGCCGATCAGCCGGGTACTGAAGCTGCGCTCCTGGCCCAGGATGCGATCGGTCAGCCAGCGGCTGGTCAGGTTCTGCAGCGGGCGCGAACGTTCGGCGAGCATCGGCTCGTCGGGATGGCCAATGGAAGCCTGGCGGACGGCATCGTCCTGGAACAACCCTTCGATGACCTGCATGCCCATTTCCCGGTCCAGGCTGTAGACCGCCTGGGTCGACGGATCGCGGAACATGGCCAGGATCCGCTCGGCATCGGCGGAGATGGCCTGGCGGGTCTTGTAGCCATCGAAGACGATCTGCGCACAGCTGAGCACCATGCCCACGACCAGTGCCGACATCAGTACCACGCGAAGCAACTTGACGGACAAGCTGTTCCTGACTTCCAGCTTCAATGGCAATTCCTTGTTTCGAACGCTTGGCATCAAGATGCCATGAGTATTGGCAACTTACCGTGAGCCGTAAAGCCACAAATGTACACGAGCCATACCGATGGTCTTGAATACCGGGGGACGCGTTAGTGTATCGGCCGACCTGAACGCATTCTTGAGCGGCAATGTAGCAACAAGGTAAACGAGGCGGGCCTTCGGCGTTTGCGGCGGGCACAAAAAAGCCCGGCGCGAAGGCCGGGCTTTTCAAGCACGCTGTGGCTCAGGCCGTGAATGCCTTGCCTTCGTACTGCTGGGCAACGAAGTCCCAGTTCACCAGGTTCCAGAACGCCTCGACGTACTTGGGACGGACGTTGCGGTAGTCGATGTAGTAGGCGTGTTCCCAGACATCGCAGGTCAGCAGCGGAGTATCGCCATTGGTCAGCGGGTTGCCGGCGCCGATGGTGCTGGCCAGGGCCAGAGAGCCATCAGCCTTCTTCACCAGCCAGCCCCAGCCGGAACCGAAGGTGCCGACCGACGTCTTGGTGAATTCTTCCTTGAAGGTGTCGAACGAGCCGAATGCGGTGTTGATCGCTTCGGCCAATGCACCGGTAGGCTGGCCGCCGGCGTTGGGCGCCAGGCAGTTCCAGTAGAAAGTGTGGTTCCAGACCTGGGCGGCGTTGTTGAAGATGCCACCGGAAGACGACTTGACGATCTCTTCGAGGGTCTTGCCTTCGAACTCGGTGCCGGGCACCAGGTTGTTCAGGTTCACGACATAGGTGTTGTGGTGCTTGTCGTGGTGATACTCCAGGGTTTCCTTGGAGATGTGCGGCTGCAGGGCATCGTGGGCGTAGGGCAGCGGCGGCAATTCGAAAGCCATGGTGATTCTCCTAATCAGGTCTGTTGCGGTTTGCGCAAGGCCGATCACGGGCGGCCTGAGAAACGTCGGCGAGTTTTTACTCTTTGCGACGCAGTGCCGGATCATAGCATCGGCATAGTGGCTTAACCACGCAACAACTGTGTGGAATAGAGGTTCCAGAGCCTTTGCGCGGCCAGACTGACGGTTTCAGGCAAACACCAGCTGTGCCGCCACGGCGAACATCATGACCGCCACCATCAGATCGAGCAGGCGCCAGGTGTTGGGCCGCGCCAACCAGGGTGCCAGCCACGCCGCCGCCAGGGCCAGGCCGAAGAACCACAGCAGCGATGCGCTGGTGGCGCCGGCGACATAGGCAGCAGGCACGCTTTGCTGAGCGCCGAGCGAGCCGATCAACAGAACCGTGTCCAGATACACATGGGGGTTGAGCAGGGTCACCGCCAGCGCGCTGAGCAGCACCGCCTTGCGCGAGCGTAACCCGGCGGTGCCGGCCTGTTCCAGGCTCTGCCGCGAGCAGGCACGGCGCAGGGCCTTGACGCCGTACCAGAGCAGAAACAACGCGCCGCCCCAGCGCGCCACCGCCAGCAAGGTCGGATTGTGTGCCAGGACCGTGGCCAGGCCGAACACACCCGCAGCCACCAGCAACGCATCGCACACCACGCACAGCAGCGCTACGGGCAGGTGATGCTCACGGCGCAGGCTCTGCGCCAGAACGAAAGCGTTCTGCGTGCCGATCGCCATGATCAGGCCGAACGCGACCAGCAAACCGTTCAAATAACTCTGCCACATCGCTGTATCTCCCATTGGATACTGGCCATTGTGAGTGACGGTGCGCTATAAGAAAAAGCAATAGTGCTGATCACTCATTAGGAAATCTGATGTTCGATTACAAGTTGCTCGCCGCGCTGGCCGCCGTCGTGGAGCAAGCGGGCTTCGAGCGTGCCGCGCAGGTGCTGGGCTTGTCGCAGTCGGCGGTGTCGCAGCGGATCAAGCTGCTCGAAGCGCGGGTGGGTCAGCCCGTGCTGATTCGCGCCACGCCGCCGGCACCCACCGACATCGGCCGGCGCCTGCTCAACCACGTGCAGCAGGTGCGCTTGCTCGAACGTGACCTGCAGGGTCAGGTGCCGGCGCTGGATGAACAGGGCATGCCCGAGCGCCTGCGCATTGCCTTGAACGCCGACAGCCTGGGCACTTGGTGGGCTGGTGCGGTCGCGGATTTCTGCATTCGCGAGCAATTGCTGCTGGACCACGTGGTAGAGGATCAGGACGTTGGGCTCAAGCGCATGCGCGCCGGTGAAGTGGCCGCCTGCCTGTGTGCCAGCGAGAGGCCCCTGGCCGGGGCGCGCAGTCTGTTGCTGGGGGCCATGCGCTATCGTGCGCTGGCCAGCCCCGGCTTCATGGCCCGGCATTTTCCCAACGGCTTCGAGCCGGCTCATCTGCCCCGCACCCCCGCGCTGGTGTTCGGCCCGGACGATTACCTGCAACATCGTTTTCTGGCGTCGCTGGGGCTGGCGGAAGGCTTTCTCCATCACCTGTGCCCGTCGTCGGAAGGGTTCAATCGGTTGGCCAAGGCCGGGATGGGCTGGGGCATGGTTCCCGAGCTGCAGGTCGAGGACGCGCTAGCCGATGGCAGCCTGATCGAGATCGTCACCGGCCATCCGGTGGACGTACCGTTGTACTGGCATCACTGGCGCAACGGCGGGCAACTGCTCGAGCGCCTCACCCGGCATCTGCGCGAGGGCGCGGGAAGCTGGTTGGTGCCGCTGTGAGCCCTGCGTGCGTCTACCGCTAGCGGCCCGGTCGCCCACAGCCAGGGTGCCGGGCAGCGAGTGACCTCGAAGAACGCTGCAGGACCCTCCCGAGGTCGTGCGGCGGTAACACATTGAACGATGCACAGCGGAGCAATTCATGAAGATTCTGGTTACCGGCGCAAGCGGCTTCATCGGCGGACGCTTCACGCGCCTGGCGTTGGAGCAGGGGCTTGAAGTGCGCATCAACGGTCGCCGGGCCGAAGGGGTGGAACATCTGGTACGACGCGGCGCACAGTTCATGCAAGGTGACCTGCTCGACCCCGACCTGGCCAAGCGCCTGTGCATCGGCGTCGACGCCGTGGTCCATTGCGCCGGTGCCGCAGGTACCTGGGGTCGCGCTCAGTTGTTCCAGCAGGCCAATGTCGAGGTCACCGAGAACGTCGTCGAGGCCTGTCTCAAGGAGCACGTGCAGCGTCTGGTGTACCTGTCTTCGGCAGCGGTCTGTTTCGACGGTCGCAGCCACCTGGCAGTCAAGGAAGAGCAGGTGCCGGGACGTCTGCGCGGGCATGCGGCGCGGAGCAAGTGGCTGGCCGAGCGCAAGGTGCTCGGCGCTGCCGAGTTCGGCCTGGAAACCATCGTGCTGCGAGCACACCGGGTGACCGGTGCGGGTGACGGGCAGCAGTTCGCGCGGTTGATCGAGATGCAGCGCAAGAATCGCCTGCGGATCATCGGCGACGGCTTGAACAAGGTCGATTTCACCAGCGTGCAGAACCTCAATCAGGCACTGCTGGGCGCTCTGACGGCGGGCGATACCGCACTCAATCAGGTCTACAACATCAGCAATGGCGTGCCGATTCCGTTATGGGACGTGATCAACTACGTGATGCGCCAGCTGGAGTTGCCCCAGGTGCGTCGCTACCGTGACTTCGGCCTGGCCCACGGCACCGCGGCGGCCTGCGAAGCGGCCTGCCTGCTCTGGCCCGGCCAACCCCGACCACGTTTGTCGCGCCTGGAAGTGCAGGCCTTGCACGAGCACTTCACCCTGGATATCAATCGTGCCCGGCATTATCTGGGCTACGACCCACGCACGTCCTTGTGGGCATCGCTGGATGAATTCTGTGGCTGGTGGCGTGCCCAGGTCACGCCCGGCGGTTGAGCCAATCGCCTGGGTGGTGGGCCAGTACCCGTCGTTGCAAGGGTATACTCGCGGTCCTGGCCATTACCCGTGACACAAAGGTTTCTCACATGCGCAAAGATGCTCCCGACGACTTCGACGACAATCTGCCCAGCTTGCGCGGCGATACCCGCGACGACCACGAGTTTGCCCCTGTGGGCGGCGGGCGCGATCGCGAGGCACTGTACTCGCGCAACACGCCGGTGGTGCGCGTCAAGGCGCCCAGCACGGGTGCGCTGTGGGCACTGATCGGTGCGTTGTTCATCGCCCTGGGCGGCCTGGGCTGGTGGAGTTTCCAGCAGATCAACCTGATGGAGCAGCAATTGGTCGCAACTCAGGAGAGTTTTGCGCGCATCAGCGAAGAAGCGGCGGGGCGTCTGCAGGACATCAGCGGCAAAGTGGCCAATACCCAGTCCACTGCCGTATCGGGTAGCGAAGCGATGCGGGCCGAAATCAAGCAGTTGCAGGACCAGCTGGCGCAGCAGACTCAGCAACAGAGTGGTGTGGCCGGCCAGCAGAGCACTTTGCAGACTCGTCTGGAACAGGCGGCGTCCCAGGTGGCCGCGCAACAGACGCTCAACGAGCAGTTGCAGGCGCAGTTGAAGGCCTTGGCGGCCGAGCTTGTGACGTTGAAGCAGGCGCAGCCGGACACCGGCAAGTTGCAGGCACGTCTGGACAGCGTGGACGGCGAGCTGGCCGCATTGAAGAAGAGCAATCCAGGCGCGCAGCTCGAGCGCCTGGAGCAGGACCTCATCGTGCTCAAGAGCGAGCAGGACAATCGCCCGGCGGCCACCAGCGGGCCGAGCGTCAGCGAGTTCGATGCCTTTCGCGGGCAGGCCACGCGCAGCCTGAACACGCTGCAGAATCAGGTGCAGAACCTGCAGCAGCAGATCAGCCAGCTGCGTCGCTGAACGGCCGGGCACGCCAGGTGGCGGCCCCGGCCTGGCGCTTACATGCGCGGGTAGTCCAGGTAACCGGCAGCGCCCTTGGCGTAGAACGTTTCGGGGTGCGGCTCGTTCAACGGTGCGTCGGCCTGCAGGCGCTCCGGCAGGTCAGGGTTGGCGATGTACGGCACACCGAAGGCCACGGCGTCGGCGATGCCATTGGCCAGGGCGGCGTTGGCCGACGCCTTGTCGAAGCGCTCGTTGACGATGTACGGACCGCCAAACGCATCACGCAATTGCGCGGCCAGGCTGTCCTCGCCTTCCTTCTCGCGGGCACAGATGAACGCGATGCCGCGCTTGCCCAGTTCGCGTGCGACATAGGTGAAGGTTTCGGCACGGTTGGCGTCGCCCATGTCATGCAGGTCGGCACGGGGTGACAGGTGCATGCCAACACGGTCCGCGCCCCAGACGTCGATGGCCGCATCGGTCACTTCCAGCAGCAGCCGTGCACGGTTTTCCAGCGAGCCGCCGTAGGCGTCGGTGCGCTGGTTGGTGCTGCTCTGCACGAACTGGTCGAGCAGATAGCCATTGGCGCCGTGGATTTCCACGCCATCGAAGCCCGCAGCCTTGGCGTTCTCCGCGCCCACTCGATAAGCCTCGACGATGTCGGCGATTTCAGCGGTTTCCAGCGCCCGTGGGGTTTCGAAACCGGTAATCGGACGTACCAGGCTGACGTGGCCGTCGGCCGCGATTGCGCTGGGGGCCACCGGCAACTCGCCGTCCAGGTATTGCGAATGCGAGATGCGGCCTACGTGCCACAGCTGCAGCATGATCCGCCCACCGGCAGCGTGCACGGCCTGGGTGACGTTGGCCCAGCCGCGAACCTGGTCGTTGGACCAGATCCCAGGGGTGTCCGGGTAGCCGACGCCCATGGGCGTCACCGAGGTCGCTTCGCTGATGATCAGCCCGGCGCTGGCACGTTGCACGTAGTAGTCGGCCATCATCTGGTTGGGCACGCGGCCCTCGTCGGCGCGGCAACGGGTCAGCGGTGCCATGATGATGCGGTTCGGCAATTCCAGCGCGCCGAGCTTGATCGGGTCGAAAAGTGTAGTCATGAAGAACAGCCTCTATCAGTGAGTGGCGGGTGCCAGGTCCGGAGTGCGGGTCTGGCGAAAAGTGATCAAGGTGACGATCAGGGCAAGCACGGCCAGTGCGGCGGCGGCCAGCGGCACGCTGGTCAGGCCGAGGCCGCCGGCGATGACGGCGCCGCCGATCCAGGCGCCCAGGGCATTGCCGACGTTGAAGGCGCTGATGTTCAGGGTCGACACCAGGTTGGGCGCCGACTTGCCGAAGGTCACCACGTTGATCTGCAGCGCAGGCACGGCGGCGAATGCCGCAGCGGCCCAGAGGAATAACGTGATTTCGGTTGGGATGACGGCCACTGCGGTCCAGCTCAGCGCGGTGGACACCACGGCCATGGCCGCGAAGACCCCGATCAGGGTGGCGCCCAGGCGTCGATCGGCCAGCTTGCCGCCGATGATGTTGCCCACGGTCAGGCCCAGGCCGATCAGCAGCAGGGTGTAAGTGACCCCCCGCGGGGAAATGCCGGTGACGTCACCCAGCAGCGGCGCGATGTAAGTGAACAGGGTGAACATGGACGCGGCGAACAGCGCCGTCATGCTCAGCGACAGCCAGATCCCGGCGCCCTTGAGGGCTGACAGTTCGGCGACCATGTCCAGCTTGGCTTCGTCGCGATTGCCTGGCAGAAAACGCAGCAGACCGATCAGCGCGACAACGCCGATCAGCGTCACCACCCAGAAGGTCGAACGCCAGCCCGCTGCCTGGCCCAATGCGGTGCCCAGCGGCACGCCGAGCACGTTGGCCAGGGTCAGACCGGTGAACATCAAGGCCACCGCCGAGGCGCGCTTGTTGGGTGCTACCAGCCCGGCCGCCACCACCGAGCCGATGCCGAAAAAGGCACCGTGGGACAGCGCGGTGACCACGCGAGCGAACATCAGCACGTTGTAGTCGCTGGCGATGGCGCAGAGCAGGTTGCCGACGATGAAAATGCCCATCAGCACCACCAGCGCCGCCTTTCGCGGCAGGCGTGCGGTGGCCAGGGCCATGAACGGCGCGCCGATGGCCACGCCCAAGGCGTAGCCGGTGACCAGCCAGCCGGCGCTGGGAATGCTGACGCCGAGGTCGCCCGCCACATCGGGCAGCAGGCCCATGATGACGAACTCGGTGGTGCCGATGGCGAAGGAACTCAGCGCCAGAATCAGCAGGGGTAAGGGCATGGGAAAATCCTTGTCAGAGCTGTGCGCTCATTTGCGCGAGAAACGCCTGGATGACGTCCTCGTTGCGTTTGAAAAAGTGCCACTGGCCAACCTTCTTGCTGCTGATCAGGCCGGCCCGTTGCAGGGTGGCCAGATGCGCCGAGACGGTCGACTGCGAGAGGCCGCAGCGTTGATCGATCTGCCCGGCACAGACGCCGTTTTCGGTGCTGTGGTGCTGATCGGGAAACTGCCCCTGGGGATCCTTGAGCCACGCCAGGATTTCCCTGCGCACGGGGTGGGAGAGGGCTTTTATTATTTCGTCGAGATCGAGGGACATGACGTACTCGGCTTATATCGGGACGGGGCGAAATATATATCTGTATTTCGCGATATACAAATATGAATGTGTGCTAATGCCGGGTCATTCGGCTATATCGGGTTATAACGATACAGCTGCAATGGTGCTAAGCTGCGCGGCATGAACTACCTGGCGCACCTTCATCTCGGCGGTCCTGCACCTGAGCAACTGCTCGGCAGCCTCTATGGCGATTTCGTCAAGGGCCCGCTGGCAGGGCGCTTCAGCGCACCCATGGAGGCCGGCATTCGACTCCATCGGCAGATCGATGCATTTACCGACAGTCACCCGCTTGTGCTGCGCGCCATCGGCCGCTTCCCGGCGCAGCGACGGCGCTATGCAGGGATCATTGTCGATGTGTTCTTCGATCATTGCCTGGCGCTGCACTGGGCGGATTATTCCCGGCAGCCGCTGGCGGCGTTCACCGATCTTGTCTATCAGGCGTTGGCAGCCGAAGCCGAACTGCCGGGGCGGCTGGCGGCCATGGCGCCGCACATGATCGCCGAGGATTGGTTGGGGTCGTACCGGGATTTCCAGATCATCGAGCGGGTGCTGCAGGGGATTTCCCGGCGTTTGTCCAAGCCTGAAGGGCTGGTTGGAGGGTTCGAGGAAGTACAAGCCTTGTACGCGCCGCTGACCGAGGATTTCCGCGCGTTCTATCCGGTGGTGCAGGCGTTCGCGCGGGAGAATCACTGACCGCGCCGACACCTTCGCGGCCACTGACCACTCCCACCACAGGCTGCGGTTTTTTTGTGGGAGCGGTCCGTGGCCGCGAAAGGGTCGACTCAATCTCCCAGACTCACGCCGCCCGCCGCACCTGCTCAACCTCCCCGAACAATGCGAACCGCACTGCCTCCTGAGCCTCGTAGGCCAGCGCCGCGCGTTCCTTGCCCAGGCTGGCGATCGGCGCCAGCACCTGAATCAACACCTGCCCGCGAGGCTGAGCAAAAATGCGCAGCAAGTGCGACAACAGATCATCATCGCCCACAAACGGCGCGATCGGATCCAGCTCGCCATCACGCTGATAGCGGATCGCAATCGGCTGCACCGGCACGCCGGCGTCTATGGCGCTGGACATCAGCCGCCCATGGAACGTACGCAGGCTGTGGCCATCGGTAGTCGTGCCCTCGGGGAAGATCATCAGGTCCAGATCGTTGCGCAGGTGCTGGGTCATCTGCCGCCGGATCAACTGGCTGTCGCCCGCGCCGCGGCGGATGAACAAGGTGCCGGCCTTGAGCGCCAGCCAGCCGGCCACCGGCCAGGTGCGCACCTCGGCCTTGGACAGGAACGAAAGCGGCGCCAGCATGCCGAGCAAGGGGATGTCGGTCCAGGAAACATGGTTGCCGACCCACAGCATGGGCTTGCGCGGCAACTCGCCCTGCACGGTCACCTCGAACGGCAGCGCGTTGCTCAGGCGCACCATGAACCAGCGCGACCAACGCTGGCGACGGCCCATGCAGTCGGGCACGCGCAGCCGCTCCAGCAGGCTGAACATCGCCGCCAGCGCCAGGCCCAGGCCGATCACCCAGAGCAGTCGCAGGATGCGCGCGTACACGCGCCAGCGCGGCATCACACGGCCGCCTTGAAGTGGCGGGCGTAGCGCGGGCAGAGATCGTCGCGCTTGAGCAGGATGAATACGTCGGCAACCTGGAAATCCGGGTCCCAGCACGGCTCGCCGCAGATCTTCGCCCCCAGGCGCATGTAGGCCTTCAGCAACGGCGGCAGTTCGGCGATCACGTTGCCTGGAATGTCCAGGCTGGGCAGCGGCATCTTTGGTTCGGCGCGCAGGTGTTCGGTGCACAGGTAGCGCTCGCGCAGGCGCTGCATGATTGCCTGGGCCTGAATGCCGCCGTCCTGCATCGGAATGCTTGCACAGCCCATCAGGTAGTCGTAGCCACCCTCGTTGAGCACTTCTGCCAGTTCGCCCCAGAGCACTGCGATGGTGCCGCCGTTGCGGTAGGCGGGGGCCACGCAGGTGCGCCCGATTTCCAGGATCGAGCCTTGCAGGTGGCGCAAGCCGTGCAGGCTGAACTCTTCTTCGCTGTAGAAGCGCCCCAGCCGGTCGGCGGCGCGGTGGTCGAGCAGGCGTGAGGTTGCTACCAGTCGCCCGGTGGCCAGGTCGCGAACCCCGATGTGCTGGCAATGGGCATCGTAGTCGTCGACGTCCAGACCCTGTTCGGCGCTCTTGAGTTTGGCGTTGAGCTCTGTGCTGAACACGGCGAAGCGCAGGGCCTGGGCCTCGTGCAGAGCTTGCGGGCCGACAAGTCGTTCGGCGTGCAGACGGCGTTCGGTACGGGTGTCGCCAGAGCGTGCGATCTGAGTCATTGCAAGTCTCCAAAAGCCGGCCGGTGAGTGCGGCAGGTCGATTTTGCTAGGCATGGCCAGCCTAGGAAGACCCGGTGTCATCACCATGAAGCTTTGGTGATGCTTGCGTGACAGCCCTCGGCTGCCACATGCCGCACAACTCTTGCAGCGAACGGCTGTCATACCCGCACTGCACACTCGCTCCAACCTCGATCACGAGCCTTCTCCGCATGCCGCGTCTGCTTATCCTGTCGATTTCCCTGCTGTGCGCGTTACCGGTGTGGGCGCAGAATTGGCCGTTCGAGCACTGGAGCCTGGCACCGGCGCCGGCGTCGCCGGCCATTGCCGCGCTGGAGCAGTACGCTTTCGTCGCCCGCGATGATGCCGTGCGCCAAGGCGTGCGCACCGATGCGCTGGTGGTGGTCCGCGACGGCGAGATTGTCTACGAGCGCTACGCCGGCCCCGGTGCTGCCGACCGCGTGCATGCCACCTGGTCGATCAGCAAGAGCCTGCTGGCCACGGTAATGGGCGTGGCCTATGGCGAAGGGCGTTTTGCCCTGCAGGATGCTGCCGCCGACTATTTCCAGCCCCTTGCCCAGCACCGCGACATCCGCGTGCAGGACCTGTTTCACTGGGCGTCGGGGCTGGACTGGCAGGAAGGCTACGAATACGCGCCGCTCAACTCTTCGGTGGTGGCGATGCTCTACACCCGTGGTCAGCGCGACATGGCCAGCTATGCCGCCAGTCACGGGCATGCCTACCCGCCCGGCGAACACTTTCGCTACTCCAGTGGCGACAGCAATCTGCTCGCCGCAGCGCTGCGCAACATGGTCGGTCTGCACGAATACCCGGACTATCCCTGGCAGGCCTTGTTCACCCCTCTGGGCATCGACCAGGCGGTGTGGGAAACCGATGCCAGCGGCACATTCGTCGCCTCGTCCTATGCCTACCTGACCGCGCGCGATCTGGCCCGCGTGGGCCTGCTGATGCAGCGCGATGGCCAATGGCGTGGCCGCCAATTGCTGCCACAGGCGTGGGTGGCTTTCAACCGCACGCCGTTCGCCCCGAGTCAGGACGTTGCAGGAGAACCCGCTGCGGGTGCTCACTGGTGGCTCAACAGCAATATGGCCTGGCCCCATGCACCGCGCAGCACGATGGCAGCGCTGGGGCACTGGGGGCAGGCCCTCTACGTGCTGCCCGAGCAACGCCTGGTGGTGGTGCGCTATGCCGACGATCGCGATGGCAGCTTCAGCCATGATGCGCTGTTGCAGCGGATCGTGGCCGCTTTCGCCGCACCAGGTGGCCAATGAGCACCGGCAAGCGAGCCTGGGCGGCGCTCGGCCTGCTGCTCTCGCTGGCAGCGGCCACCTGGCTGTGGCACGAACGCACGCAGTTGCTGGCCTTTCCCGACATTCTCAGCGCCTTTTCGGCAAAGGAATACTGTTCGTGCCGCTATGTGCTGCAAAACAGTGCCGACTACTGTCAGAGCTACATCAAGCAGTATCTGCCGCTCAGCAGCCTGAGCGAAGACGCTGGCCAGCGGCGGGTTCTGGCCAGCGGCCTGGGGCGCAGCAATACGGCGGCCTGGGTCGGGCCCCGGCAAGGCTGCCGGTTGATTCCAGGAAACGACGGATGAACCGACCTGAACCCCGGCTGCCTGCGCCCGCCACCGGCCTCTTCATCCACTTGGTTACAGGACTGCCCATGCGCGAATTGAACGGCTTGCAAGCGACCTCATCTGTCATGCAGGGGCGCTGACATGGGCGGGCCGGTGTTTCCATGGCGCGAGAGCAGCGAATTCGAGTTGCTGATCGACGGGCCGCAGTTCTTCCCGCGCATGCTCGAACGCATCGGCCAGGCCGAGCACGCGATCGATCTGGAACTGTACCTGGTGGAGGCCGGCGCCTGTGCCCAGGCCGTGGTCCAGGCGCTGCACGCGGCCGCCGCACGGGGCGTGCATGTGCGCTGCCTGTTCGACCACTACGGCTCGCTGGCCTTCACCGCAGAACTGCGCGCGCAGTTGACCGACGTCGGGATGGAACTGCGTTTCTACAACCCGATCAGTTGGCGCCGAGGCGTGCGCAACCTCTACCGCGACCACCGCAAACTGTTGCTGGTGGACCAGCAATGGGCGATGGTCGGCGGCACTGGCGTTACCGATGAGTTCTGGCAGCCGAATGAAAGTGTCAGCGAATGGCATGAAGTGATGGTGGCCATGACCGGCACCTTGGTCGCCGACTGGCAGATGCTGTTCGACCGCCAATGGCGCGCCAACCTCAGGCGCACCGCGTGGCGTCCGCCGACCCACTTTGGCCTGGCACGCGTACCGCCCATGCCCGACGGCGGCCAGGGGCTGGGTCGGGTTGCCTACGCCGATGCCCGGCAACATCGAGACATCCTGCAGTCACTGGTGCGCGCGCTGAACAGCGGGCAGCGTCGCATCTGGCTGGCGACACCGTATTTTCTGCCCACCTGGAAAGTGCGTCGCTCGCTGCGCCGTGCCGCCAGTCGCGGCATCGACGTCAGGCTGTTGCTCACCGGCCCGCGCACCGACCACCCATCGGTGCGGTACGCCGGGCACAACTATTACCCGAAGTTGCTCAAGGCGGGGGTCAAGATCTACGAGTACCAGCCCTGTTTCCTGCACTTGAAAATGGTCTTGATCGACGACTGGGTCAGCGTCGGCTCGTGCAACTTCGACCATTGGAACCTGCGCTTCAATCTGGAGGCCAACCTCGAAGCGCTGGACCCCAGCCTGACCGAGGCGGTGCAGCGCAGCTTCATCACCGACTTCGCCGCCAGCCACGAAGTCAGTCTGGCCGACTGGCGCCGTCGACCGTTCTGGGGGCGGGTCCAGCAACGCATTTTCGGCTGGATGGATCGCCTGAGCGTGGCGGTGTTTCGGCGCCGGGGCTGACGCTGCCCGACAACCGTGGCCTCATCCGGGGCAGGGCTCTACACTGTCGCGCAACTGCGCACAGGACACCTCAGTGACTTCCAGCATTTTCTGGTACGACTACGAAACCACCGGTATCAATCCGCGCTGCGATCGGCCCTTGCAGGTCGCCGGCATCCGCACCGATGCAGACCTCAACGAGATCGCGGCGCCGGTCAACCTGTACTGCCAGCCCAGTGACGACATTCTGCCGCATCCGGCCGCCTGCATGATCACCGGCATCACTCCGGAGCGCCTGGCCGATCGCGGCCTGAGCGAGGCCGATTTCATGACCCGGGTCCACGCCCAACTGGCGATGCCCGGTACCTGCGGGGCCGGCTACAACAGCTTGCGCTTCGATGATGAAATGACCCGCTACAGCCTCTATCGCAACTTCTTCGACCCTTACGGTCGCGAGTGGCAAGGTGGCAACAGTCGTTGGGACTTGATTGACGTGGTCCGCGCTGCCTATGCGCTGCGCCCCGAGGGCATCCACTGGCCGCAGGTGGACGGACGGGCGAGCATGCGCCTGGAGCTGCTCACGGCCGCCAACGGCATCGACCATGGCCAGGCGCATGACGCTTTGTCCGACGTTCGTGCCACCATTGCCCTGGCACGCTTGATCCGTCAGCGCCAACCCCGGCTCTACGACTGGCTGTTCCAACTGCGTGGCAAACAACGGGTGCAGGAAAACATCCAGTTATTGCAGCCCCTGGTACATGTTTCCGGGCAATTCGGCGCAGCGCGACGCTATGCCGCAGTGGTGTTGCCACTGGCTTGGCATCCGAAGAATCGCAATGCTTTGATTGTCTATGACCTGGCTCACGATCCGCAGCCGTTGATCGAACAAAGTATCGAAATATTGCAAGAGCGTCTCTACAAACGCCGGCAGGATCTCCCTGAAGGCGAGGCACCATTGCCTTTGAAACTTCTGCACATCAATCGCTGCCCGGTAATAGCCCCGCTCGGCGTATTGCGTGAGGAGGATTGGCAACGCCTGAATCTCGACAAGCCGCTCTATCAAGCTCGGGCAATGCGCTTGTGCGATGCTCAACCGCAATGGCAATACAAATTGCCGCCGTTGTATCAAACGCAAGCGTTTTCCGAGAGTGTCGATCCAGAACAACAGTTGTACGACGGGTTCATCGGTGACCGTGACCGGTTATTGTGCGAACGGATTCGTACATTGGATCCAGAACAGTTGGCCACTGCGCAATGGATATTCGATGACGAGCGACTGCCTGAACTGTTGTTTCGCTACAGGGCGCGCAACTTTCCGCATACCCTGAATCCTCTTGAAACACAGCGTTGGTTGCAATTCTGTCAACAGCGCTTGAGTGATCCACAATTGGGGGCGCCCAATACTTTGCAAGGCTTCAATGCCGCGCTGGCCGAATGCATGGCCAAGGCCGACCCGCTGCAGACCCAGGTTTTGCGTCACTGGCAGGCGTACGCACAGGCACTGGCGGTGCGCCTGGGCCTGATGCCGACTTGAGCTGAAATCGCGGGAATGAAAAACGCCAGTCGCAGGACTGGCGTTGTTTTATCTACAGGCTGTGATTTACAGGCTGCGATGCAAACGATGTAACGATCAGCCGAGGAAACTGGCCCAGCTCTCGACCACATCACCACCCCATTTGGCTTTCCATTCTTTCAGGGTCTTGTGGTTGCCGCCCTTGGTTTCGATGACTTCACCGTTGTGCGGGTTCTTGTATTGTTTGACCTTGCGCGCGCGCTTGGTACCGGTAACTTTGCCAGTGGTGGGGCGCGGTGCCTTGTTCAACTTGGCTTCCGGATCCAGCAGGGCAATGATGTCGCGCAGCGATTTCTGGTATTCGCCCATCAGGGTGCGCAGTTTGCCTTCGAATTCCAGTTCGGTCTGCAGTTTGTCGTCTTCGGACAGGTTCTTCAAGCGTGCCTGGAGCTCTTTGATGGCTTCTTCGGTCGCGCGATATTCGTTGATCAGGGACATGGTCATACCTCGGTAATGCAAGTGTCAGTGGAAACAGTGTCGTGATAATAAGCATCCCCCGAGGCCAAGTAAACATTTAACGCAAACACTGCTTCGCTGCCGGCGTTGCCTGCAACATTCAGGTGAATGATTTTTCATGTCATTACCGGCGAGATCTATTTAATACCTGTGAACGCATCGACATTACGCTGGCGGTTCGCCGCGTGAAGCACGGCGGGTTTGCGCCAGGCTTGAAAGGCTGCAATCAATACTGCAGGTTTGCCCGTCAGCCGCTAGAATGGCGCCCTTTGCGAAGTTTCTGGAGTTTGAATACATGCGCACTTTTCGGCTGGTGACCGCTTGCCCGGACCGCGTTGGCATCGTTGCCAAAGTCAGCCATTTCCTGGCGTCCCACAATGGCTGGATCACCGAATCGAACCACCACTCCGATGACCAGAACGGTTGGTTCTTCATGCGCCACGAAATTCGTGCCGACACCCTGCCGTTCGACATCGACGCCTTCCGCGAAGCCTTCGCGCCCATCGCCGAAGAGTTCGGCATGGAATGGCGGGTCACCGACACCGCACAGAAGAAGCGCGTGGTGCTCATGGCCAGCCGCGAATCCCACTGCCTGGCCGACCTGCTGCACCGCTGGCACAGCAACGAGCTGGACTGCGACATCGCCTGCGTGGTGTCCAACCACGACGACCTGCGCAGCATGGTCGAATGGCACGGCATTCCCTACTACCACGTGCCGGTCGACCCTCAGAACAAGCAGCCGGCGTTCGCCGAAGTCTCGCGCCTGGTCGATCAGCACCAGGCCGACGTCGTGGTGCTCGCGCGCTACATGCAGATTCTGCCGCCGCAGTTGTGTCAGGCCTATGCCGGCAAGATCATCAATATCCATCACAGCTTCCTGCCGTCTTTCGTCGGCGCCAAGCCTTATCACCAGGCCTCGCTGCGCGGCGTGAAGCTGATCGGTGCCACCTGTCACTATGTCACCGAAGAGCTGGACGCCGGCCCGATCATCGAGCAGGACGTGGTACGCGTAAGCCACAGCGACAGCATCGACGACATGGTGCGCTTCGGTCGCGATGTCGAGAAAATGGTCCTGGCCCGTGGCCTGCGCTATCACCTGGAAGACCGCGTGATGGTGCACGGCAACAAGACCGTGGTCTTCAGCTGAGCATGGACGAGCCGCGCGACAAGGCCAGTGCCAAGCCGTTGCCGGTGATCGGTGCGGGCTGTGCGAGCCGCTACGATCCCGAGGCGCTGAGCGAGGAGCACGGCACCGATTTTCCGGGTGCCGAGGCGTTGTGGGCGCAGCAGTTGCGGGAACGGCAGCAGGCCGAGCCTGCCAGCGATGTCGACACGCCCGCCGGGGTCAAGCCTGGCGGGCCCGCAGCAGCTTGTTGAGCAAGGGCTTGCCCAGCAGCGCGACGAATACCGGGCCGCCGGCGATCAGGTAGAAGTAGTAGGTGACCAGCCGCCAGATCAGAATTGCGGCGGCAGCGGTCGACTTGCCGACCATGGGCGCCAGCAGGGCAGCCGAGGCCAGCTCGGCGGCGCCCGCACCGCCGGGCAACAGGCTGAACTGGCCGGCGCTCAGGGCCAGCATCTGGATCAGGAAGCTCCACGCCCAGTCCACCTCGCTGCCCAGCCCCTGCAAAGTGAAATACAGCACGCTGTAGCGCAGCGTCCAGTGCACGCAGGTCAAGGCGAACACTTGGGCAAGCACGCGGCGGGGCAGGCGGAAGTTGTCGGCGAAGGCGTCGAGGAAATGCAGCAGCTTGCGCGCCAAGCGCCGCCGCGTGGCGGGCTTGATGCGCAGCAGTCGCAGGAACCGTCCGTTGATCTTGATCACCGGGCGGTGATAGCGCGCCAGTACCGCGCATGCTATCAACGCGCCCGTCATCAGAATCCCGCTGGCCAGCAGCATGCTTTCCAGTGCCTGGCTGAGGTTGTGAAACAGCGCGTAGACCAGAATGCAAAGCAGGGCGAAGAAGAAGAACATCAGGTCGTTGAGCTGGTCCATGGCGAACACGGCACTGGTCTTGGCCGCGCCGATGCCCTGGCGTCCCAGCAAGGCCAGCAGGGTCAGCGGTGCGCCGCTGCCGCCTGGGGTCGCGCAATAGGCGAACTCTGCCGCCATCACTACCGCAACCGTCTTCAGCCGACCGATGCGTGCTGCCTGCTCTGCCAGCAGCAAGCGCAGGCGCATGGCATTCACCACCCAGCCGACGCAGATCATGCCGAACATGCCCAGCAGCAGGAGCAGCGAGAACCCGCGCAGACGCTGGAGCATTTCGCTGCCGCCCATGAGCACGGGAATCAGCACGGCTACGACGATGATCAGAACCAGCCACAGCATTCGACTCATGGTTGGCGAGTCGTCGCGAGGTTCGGTGGAGGGGAAAGGCGAGTGCGCTGCATAGAAGAGTCCGTGTGGGCCGGCGTCGGGCCGTCGTGGGCGAGATGATAGCCGCGTCGGCGCGATTCGTCAGCGACTTGGATTCACCCAGGATTTTTTCCTGCACACCGGCCGGTTTGGCATTACGCTGGGTCAGGCTTCATTGAATAACAGCAGAGGTGCAACATGACGGATGCCCGACACGTATTGTTCGGTGCTGACCTGAGCGGCGAGCCAGTGGGTCTGGACCTGCGTCTGGCCAACCGCCACGGTTTGATCGCCGGTGCCACCGGCACCGGCAAGACGGTCACCCTGCAGCGCCTGGCGGAGGCATTCAGCGAGGCCGGGGTGGCGGTCTTTGCTGCCGATATCAAGGGTGATCTGTGCGGCCTCGGCGCCAGTGGCAATCCGCAGGGCAAGATCGCCGAGCGGATTGCGCAGATGCCATGGCTGGATTACCGCGCACAGGCCTGTCCGGTCACCCTCTGGGACATCCATGGGCAATCCGGCCATCCGTTGCGCACCACGCTGAGCGAAATGGGACCGCTGCTGCTGGGCAGCTTGCTGGAACTCACCGACAGCCAACAGTCCGCGCTGTACGCCGCCTTCAAGGTGGCCGACCGCGAAGGCTTGCTGCTGCTCGACCTCAAGGATCTCAAGGCGCTGCTCAATCACCTTCGGGACAACCCGGAGCTGCTGGGTGACGACAGCGCGCTGATGACCACGGGCTCGAGCCAGGCCCTGTTGCGCCGCCTTGCCACGCTGGAACAGCAGGGCGCCGAAGCGCTGTTCGGTGAGCCGGCGTTGCGCCTGGAAGACATTCTGCACCCCGACGCCGACGGCCGTGGTCGCATCCATTTGCTCGACGCCAGCCGCCTGGTGCACGAGGCGCCGAAAGTCTACGCCACGTTCCTGCTGTGGCTGCTGGCCGAGCTGTTCGAGCAGTTGCCCGAGCGCGGCGATGCCGACAAGCCGTTGCTGGCGCTGTTTTTCGACGAAGCCCATTTGTTGTTCAACGGCACACCCAAAGCCCTGCAAGATCGCCTGGAGCAAGTGGTGCGACTGATCCGCTCCAAGGGCGTCGGCGTGTACTTCGTCACCCAGTCCCCCAGTGACCTGCCCGATGCGGTACTGGCCCAGCTCGGCCTGCGTATCCAGCACTGTCTGCGGGCGTTCACCGCTCGCGAGCAGAAAGCGCTCAAGGCGGTTGCCGAAGGTTTCCGCCCCAACCCCGAGTTCGACACCCTGGCGGTGCTCACCGAGTTGGGCACCGGCGAGGCCTTGGTCGGAACGCTGGAGGAGAAAGGCACCCCGGCGATGGTCCGGCGTGTCTCGATCGCGCCGCCGCAGTCGCGTATCGGCCCGCTGACGGACACCGAGCGTGCCGCCGTGGTCCGCGGCTCTGCACTGGCCGGGCGCTACGATCAGCCAGTGGATCGCGAGTCCGCCTATGAACTGCTGACCGCGCGCAAACTGGCGCCCGCCGCCGACCCCGCACAACCGTCCGCGCCAAGCCTGGCCGACAAGGCCGGTGAGTTTCTCAGTGGCGCTGCGGGGCAGGCATTGAAGTCGGCGATGCGCCAGGCGGCCAACCAGTTCGGTCGCCAGTTGGTCCGCGGCTTGATGGGGTCTTTGCTCGGCGGCAGCAAGCGCAAGTAGCGTTCAGTGTTTTCCCACCCATGCAAAAAGGCGCCCGCGGGCGCCTTTTCTGCAACTGTCGCTCAGTACCTAGCCGACCAGTTGACTCGCCAACCAGAACAGCCCGGCCGCCAGGCCCATTGAGGCGGGCAGGGTCAACACCCATGCCAGCATGATCGTGCGGACCGTGCCACCTTGCAGCCCACTCTTGTTGGCTACCATGGTGCCAGCCACGCCTGAAGACAGAATGTGCGTGGTCGACACGGGAAGGCTGAACACGTTGGCCGCGCCGATGGCGCAAGCGGTTACGATCTGCGCCGACATGCCCTGGGCGTAGGTCATGCCCTGCTTGCCGATTTTCTCGCCGATGGTCAGAACCACGCGTTTCCAGCCGACCATGGTGCCGGTGCCCAAGGCCAGGGCTACGGCCAGGATGACCCAGAACGGCGAGTACTCGGTGGTCGCGGTGAGGTCCTTGCGCAGCTTTTCGAGGTCGGATTTCTCACGCGGCTCCAGTGCTGGCAGCTTGCCAACCTTTTTCGCCGTGTCATCCAGGCAGAGCAGGTAGCGACGCACTTCGATGCGACGCTCTGCCGCCAGCGAATGGTAGTCAGCAACACCTTCGAGCGTGCTCAGCAGCGCTGCGATGGTAGGTTCGGTCTGCTGCGGATTGCAGCTGAATTTCTCCGGCAGATCGCCTTGCTGAGCCTTGCCCAACGCCAGGAACTCACCCAGGGTGGCCTGGTTGCGCTGGTAGAACTGGCTCAGGTGCTGGGTAGCGTCGCGGGTCCGCTCGATCTGGTAGGTAGTCGCGTTCAGGTCCAGCACGAACTGTTGCGGGACGATACCGATCAATACCAGCATGATCAGGCCGATGCCCTTTTGGCCATCGTTGGAGCCGTGCACGAAACTCACGGCCATGGCCGACAATACCAGTACCAGCCGATTCCAGAACGGCGGATGCTTCTTGTCGTCCAGCTTGCGGCGCTGCTCCGGAGTCTTGTGCATCTTGGACGCCGGACGCCACCATTTCAGGCCGATCAGCACCAGGGCCGCGGCCACGAACCCGGCGATGGGCGAGAACACCAGCGAAGCGCCGATGTCGATTGCCTTCTGCCAGTTCACGCCATCGCCCAGGGGGATGTCGTTGATCAAGGCATTGGCCAGGCCCACGCCCAGGATCGAGCCGATCAGGGTGTGCGAGCTCGAGGCCGGAATGCCGAAATACCAGGTGCCCAGGTTCCAGGTAATGGCCGCGGCCAGCAGCGAGAACACCATGGCCAGGCCATGTCCGGTGTTGACGTTGATCAGCAACTCCACCGGCAGCAGGTGGACGATCGCGTAAGCCACGCCGACGCCGCCCAGCAGCACGCCGAGGAAGTTGAAGATACCCGACAGGAACACGGCCAGATGCGGCGGCATCGCTTTGGTGTAGATGACTGTGGCCACCGCGTTGGCGGTGTCATGAAAGCCGTTGATGAATTCGAAGGTGAGAACAAACGCCAGCGCTAAGAACAGGCTGACCAACACCCACGCATCCAGTGCGCTGAATAATTCGATCATGAAGGTTTTGTGACCGGGCCATTGAGGGGGCGCGATTATGCCAGAAATCGGCGCGTTATGACCCCCCAGGCGCTGACCGGTGGGTCCGCTTTTCCAGTGCACGGCAGGCAGTGGCAGAGGCTGACGCCTTTGCAGCAGGTACCTCAGCCCCGAAAATTCGGGCTATCACTCAAGGGCAGGGTCCTGCACATTGCCTGGAATCATTCAAACGGGCGTATGAAATCTGTCGTCGAATGACGCATTTTTGAAGGCAATTGACGTGGCCTGGCGTGTACGGCGCATCGGGCCACGTCAGTGTCAGGCGTTCTGCTGCTGCAGGTCTTTTTCGATCTTCTGGATCTCTTCCTGAAACGCCAGGTCGACAATACTGGCGCGTTTGCGCCAAGGCTTGCGTTCGGGTTCCGGCTGAGCGGCGTAGGTGGTGATCTCGCCGCCGTAGACTTCCTTGTAACGTTGTTCCTGGCGCTCCAGTTGCGCGCGCAGTTCGTCTTTCGTCACATTCATTACTCTGATAATTGGAAAGTTGAAACCCGCGGATAGGGCTTCATAAGCGACATGCCGGTCGGCGACCGCATTGTAGCGGCTCGCGGCGTCAACGGGACACGTAGGCCTGTCATCGAATGTGTATAGCATCACTCGACACACAGTGAGAAAGCGTAAACAGCGATAAGTTTCAGAACTGCCCACGAAGCGCCCGTGCCGCAGGTTTGCGATTATCGCCCGGTGGTTCGATAATCGCCCTCGATCGGTTCCGAAGAATCCAGAGGGCAGTACGATGAACGAACATACTCCACCGGCAGGCTCGACAGCGCCTCAGCGAAATGCGTTCAGCTCCCTGGCTCCGCCGATCGTCGCATCGCCGGCCAAGCGCATCCAGGCGTTCACCGGCGATCCCGACTTCATGACCTCGCTGGCCCGCGGGCTGGCAGTCGTGCAAGCGTTCCAGGAGCGCAAGCGACACTTGACCATTGCGCAGATCAGCCACCGCACCGAAATTCCGCGCGCCGCTGTAAGGCGCTGCCTGCATACGCTGATCAAGTTGGGCTACGCCACCACCGATGGGCGCACCTACTCGCTGCTGCCCAAGGTCCTGACCCTGGGGCATGCCTACCTGTCATCGACGCCCCTGGCGGTGTCGGCACAACCGTATCTGGATCGCATGAGCGAGCAGTTGCACGAAGCCTGCAACATGGCCACCCTCGAAGGCGACGACATCCTCTACATCGCGCGCTCGGCCACGACCCAACGGCTGATCTCAGTGGACCTGTCGGTGGGCGGCCGGCTGCCGGCGTATTGCACCTCCATGGGCCGCATATTGCTCGCCGCGCTCGACGACGCCTCTTTGCACGAATACCTGCAGCACACCGACCTTGCACCCAAGACCAGCCGCACCTTGACCAGCAAGGTGACCCTGCTCGAATGCCTGGAGCGGGTCCGCCAGCAGGGGTGGTGCATCGTCGATCAGGAGCTGGAGCAGGGCCTGCGTTCGATTGCCGTGCCGGTGTACGACGCGTCTGGGCAGGTGCTGGCCGCGCTCAACGTCAGCACCCACGCCGGGCGGGTGACACGGGCGGAACTGGAGCAACGCTTCCTGCCGATCATGCTGGCTGCCAGCCGCGACTTGAGTGCGCAACTGTTCGCTTGAACGGTCGTGGCCAGCGCGGGCATTGCAGTGTGCGGTGACCGCACACATCTGCAGGTGCGCGATTGACCGGGCCAGGGCGCGCTGACTAATGTCCATCGCATCGACTGCTCAGGCATGTGTCGATGTGCCCGTCTTTCCCGAATAACTACAATGACAAGAACAATAATGAACAGACCTGCCAACGCTGCAGGGGTGTGCCTGGATGTGCAGACCCTGATCAACGACCGACCGCTGTCGCGCTACCAATGGCGTGTGGTCATCCTGTGTTTCCTGATCGTCTTTCTGGATGGCCTGGACACCGCCGCCATGGGCTTCATCGCGCCGGCGCTGTCGCAGGAGTGGGGCATCGACCGGGCCAGCCTGGGGCCGGTGATGAGCGCCGCGCTGATTGGCATGGTGTTCGGCGCGCTGGGCTCCGGGCCTTTGGCCGACCGCTTCGGGCGCAAGCTGGTGCTGGTTGGGGCGGTGCTGGTGTTTGGCGGGTTCAGCCTGGCATCGGCCTACAGCAGCAACGTCGATCAACTGCTGATCCTGCGCTTTCTCACCGGCTTGGGGCTGGGCGCGGGTATGCCCAACGCCACAACGCTGTTGTCCGAATACACCCCTGAACGGTTTCGCTCGCTGCTGGTGACCAGCATGTTCTGCGGTTTCAACCTTGGCATGGCCGGAGGCGGGTTCATGTCCGCCAAGCTGATTCCTGCCTTCGGCTGGCACAGCCTGCTGTTGCTCGGCGGTGTGCTGCCGCTGCTGCTGGCAGTGGTGCTGATGGTCTGGCTGCCCGAGTCGGCGCGGTATCTGGTGGTACGCAACAAAAGCGTGGAAAAAATCCGGCGCACCCTTGCACCGATCGACCCGGACCAAGTGGCGCGGGCCGAGCGTTTCAGCGTGCCTGAACAGAAAACCGTCAAGGCGAGCAACGTACTGGCGGTGATCTTTTCGGGCACCTACCGTGCCGGCACCTTGCTGCTGTGGCTGACTTACTTCATGGGTCTGGTGATCGTCTATCTGTTGACCAGCTGGCTGCCGACGCTGATGCGCGACAGCGGCGCGAGCCTCGAGCAGGCTGCCTTCATCGGCGCGCTGTTCCAGTTCGGCGGCGTACTGAGTGCCGTGGGCGTGGGCTGGGCGATGGACCGTTTCAACCCGCACAAGGTCATCGCCACGTTCTACCTGCTGGCTGGCGTATTCGCCTACGCGGTGGGGCAAAGCCTGGGCAACATTACAGTGCTGGCGACGCTGGTGCTGATCGCCGGGATGTGCGTCAACGGTGCGCAGTCGGCGATGCCGTCACTGGCCGCGCGGTTCTACCCGACGCAGGGGCGCGCTACCGGTGTGTCGTGGATGCTGGGCATCGGCCGTTTCGGCGCGATCCTGGGCGCCTGGATGGGCGCGACACTGCTTGGCCTGGGCTGGGATTTCGAACAGGTGCTGACTGCGCTGGTCGTCCCTGCCGTGCTGGCCACCGTGGCCTTGTTGATCAAGAGTCGGGTCAGCCACGCCGACGCTACCTGAAGCACGCCGCTGTATTGTTCGATTATCGAACGAATAGTCGATAATCGGATTGTTCGTGAGAGGCTGGCGTCCTAACCTGTACGCCAGCTTCATTCAAACAAGATGGCTCACAGTATCGAGGAGTCCTGCCCACATGGCTGCAATCCTGTCGCTTACCGATGCGGTGAAGCAATTCGTCAACGATGGCGACACCATCGCGCTCGAAGGCTTCACCCACCTGATTCCAACCGCTGCAGGTCACGAGATCATTCGTCAAGGCAAGAAAGACCTGACGCTGGTCCGCATGACCCCCGACCTGATCTACGATCAGTTGATCGGCGCCGGTTGCGCTCGCAAGTTGATCTTTTCGTGGGGTGGCAACCCCGGTGTCGGTTCGCTGCATCGGCTGCGCGATGCCGTCGAGAAGCAGTGGCCGCAAGCGCTGGAGATCGAAGAACACAGCCATGCCGACCTTGCCAATGCCTATGTGGCGGGTGCCTCGGGTCTGCCATTCGCGGTCTTGCGGGCCTACGCCGGTTCCGATCTGCCCAAGGTCAACCCGCTGATCAAGACGGTGACCTGCCCCTTCACCGGCGAAGTGCTGGCAGCGGTGCCGTCGGTGCGCCCCGATGTCACCGTGATCCATGCGCAGAAAGCCGACCGCAAGGGCAACGTACTGCTGTGGGGCATCCTCGGCGTGCAGAAGGAGGCCGCCTTGGCCGCCGAGCGCTGCATCGTCACGGTGGAAGAAATCGTCGACGACCTGCAGGCCCCCATGAACGCCTGCGTACTGCCGACCTGGGCACTGACTGCGGTCTGCCACGTACCGGGTGGGGCACATCCGTCCTACGCCCATGGCTACACCGAGCGCGACAACGTGTTCTACCAAGCCTGGGACCCCATTGCGCGAGACCGGCAGACGTTTACCGCCTGGATCGACACCTACATCCGCGGCACCCAGGACTTCAGCGAATACCGGGCCAAACTGGCCAGCGCAGCGCAGGTGACCCCATGACTTATTCCACCAATGAAATGATGACCGTCGCCGCCGCGCGGCGCCTGCGCAACGGCGCGGTCTGCTTCGTCGGCATCGGCTTGCCGTCCAAGGCCGCCAACCTGGCGCGCCTGACGTCCTCGCCCGACGTGGTGCTGATCTACGAATCCGGCCCGATTGGCGCGAAACCCACCGTGCTGCCCTTGTCCATCGGCGATGGCGAGCTGGCAGAAACCGCCGACACCGTTGTGCCCACCGGTGAAATCTTTCGCTACTGGCTGCAGGGTGGGCGTATCGATGTCGGCTTCCTCGGCGCCGCCCAGGTCGACCGTTTCGGCAACATCAACACCACGGTGGTGGGCGACTACCACCAGCCCAAGGTGCGCCTGCCAGGCGCTGGCGGCGCGCCTGAAATCGCCGGCTCGGCCAAGAGCGTGCTGATCATCCTCAAGCAGTCGAACCGCAGCTTCGTCGAAAAACTCGATTTCGTCACCTCGGTGGGCCACGGTGACGGCGGCGACTCTCGCAAGCGCCTGGGCCTGCCGGGGCAAGGCCCGGTCGGGATCATCACCGACCTGTGCATCATGGAACCGGAAGCCGGCACCAACGAATTCGTGGTCACCTCCATTCACCCCGGCGTGACCCGCGAGCAGATCAGCGCGGCCACTGGCTGGCCGATCCGCTTCGCCGACGACGTGCAGACCACGGCCGAACCCGACGCCACCGAACTGGACGCCCTGCGCGCGTTGGAGGCCCGCACCGCGGCCGCCCACGGCCAGGCACCGGGAGAAGCATGATGCGCGACGTATTCATTTGCGATGCTGTGCGTACACCGATTGGTCGCTTCGGCGGCAGCCTGGCCAACGTTCGCGCCGACGACCTTGCCGCCATACCGATCAAGGCGTTGCTCGAGCGCAACCCGACGGTGAATTGGGCGCAGGTCGACGAAGTGTTCATGGGCTGCGCCAACCAGGCCGGCGAAGACAACCGTAACGTGGCGCGCATGGCACTGCTGCTGGCCGGTCTGCCCGAGGGCGTACCCGGCGTGACCCTCAATCGGTTGTGCGCCTCGGGCATGGATGCGGTGGGTACTGCGTTTCGGGCCATTGCCAGTGGCGAGATGGAGCTGGCGATTGCCGGTGGTGTTGAATCGATGTCACGCGCACCCTTCGTCATGGGCAAGGCCGATGCCGGGTTCTCCCGCAACATGAAGCTGGAAGACACCACCATCGGTTGGCGCTTCATCAACCCGCTGATGAAGGCCCAATACGGCGTCGATGCGATGCCGCAGACCGCCGACAACGTGGCCGACGATTACCGGGTTTCCCGTGAGGACCAGGACGCGTTCGCCGTGCGCAGCCAGCAGCGCACCGCTGCCGCCCAGGCGGAGGGCTTCTTCGCCGAGGAGATCGTGCCGGTGCGCATTCCCGGCAAGAAGGGCGAAACCGTGGTCGAGCAGGACGAGCATCCACGTGCCGATACCACCCTGGAAACCCTGGCCAGGCTCAAGCCGGTCAACGGCGCCGACAAGAGCGTGACCGCAGGCAATGCTTCGGGTGTCAACGACGGCGCCGCCGCCATGATTCTCGCCAGTGCCGAGGCAGTGCAAAAGCATGGCCTGACGGCGCGTGGCCGGGTGCTGGGCATGGCCAGTGCCGGGGTGGCGCCACGGGTGATGGGCGTCGGTCCGGTACCGGCGGTGCGCAAGCTGCTGGAACGCCTGAACCTGGCGGTCGAGGACTTCGACGTGATCGAGCTCAACGAGGCGTTCGCCAGCCAGGGCCTGGCCGTGCTGCGCGAGCTGGGGCTGGCGGACGACGCTGCGCAGGTCAATCCCAATGGCGGGGCGATTGCCTTGGGGCACCCACTGGGCATGAGCGGGGCGCGGCTGGTGTTGACCGCACTGCATCAGTTGGAAAAAAGTGGCGGCAAGCGCGGGCTGGCGACGATGTGTGTGGGGGTAGGGCAGGGTCTGGCGTTGGCGATCGAGCGGGTTTGAGGGGGCTTCACTGGCCTCTTCGCGGGCAGAGCCCGCTCCCACAGAAAAGCCCTCTCCCACATAGATCAAATGTTCTTGTGGGAGCAGGCTCCTGTGGGAGCGGGCTCTGCCCGCGAAGAGGCCCTAAAGCCAACCCTCAACCTCCCAGACCGCCAATCACCTTGTGCCTGAGGTTGTAACAGGTTATGTCTAGCCTTTACCGACCTCAATGAGAACTAAAACATGACAACAGTTCATTACACCGGTGAGGAGCGCAAGAAGCGCATATTCGCCATCGTCGGCGCTTCATCGGGCAACCTGGTGGAGTGGTTCGACTTTTATGTCTACGCCTTCTGCGCCATCTATTTCGCGCCAGCCTTCTTTCCTTCCGACGATCCAACCGTGCAACTGGTCAACACCGCCGGGGTGTTCGCCGCGGGCTTTCTGATGCGGCCGATCGGTGGCTGGTTGTTCGGCCGCGTGGCCGACAAGCATGGCCGCAAGAACTCCATGATGATCTCGGTACTGATGATGTGCGCCGGCTCGCTGGTGATCGCCTGCCTGCCGACCTACGCCACCATCGGCGTCTGGGCGCCGATCATCCTGCTGCTGGCCCGGCTGTTCCAGGGGCTGTCGGTAGGCGGTGAATACGGCACCACGGCGACCTACATGTCCGAAGTCGCCCTGCGCGGTCAGCGTGGTTTCTTCGCGTCGTTCCAGTACGTGACGTTGATCGGCGGGCAACTGCTGGCCGTGCTGACCGTGGTCATTCTTCAGCAGTTTCTCGATGAGCAGGAACTGCGGGCCTGGGGCTGGCGCATTCCGTTTTTCGTTGGTGCCGTGGCCGCGATCATCTCACTGTTGTTGCGCCGTACGCTGAAGGAAACCAGCACCGCCGAAACGCGCAACGACAAGGACGCCGGCAGCATCGCCGGGCTGTTCAAGAACCACAGCGCAGCCTTCATCACCGTATTGGGCTACACCGCTGGCGGCTCGCTGATTTTCTACACCTTCACCACCTACATGCAGAAGTACCTGGTCAACACGGCGGGCATGCACGCCAAGACCGCCAGCCTGATCATGACCGGCGCGCTGTTCCTGTACATGTGCATGCAGCCGCTGTTCGGCATGCTCGCCGACCGCATCGGCCGGCGCACCTCGATGCTCTGGTTCGCCGGGCTCGGCACCTTGTGCACCCTGCCGATCCTCATGGCATTGAAAACCGTCACCAGCCCGTTCCTGGCCTTCGTGCTGATCACCCTGGCGCTGGCCATCGTCAGCTTCTACACCTCGATCAGTGGCCTGGTCAAAGCCGAGATGTTCCCGCCGCAAGTGCGCGCCCTGGGCGTCGGCCTGGCCTACGCGGTGGCCAACGCGGTGTTTGGCGGTTCTGCAGAATTCGTCGCCTTGAACCTGAAGAACATGGGCAACGAAAACGCGTTCTACTGGTACGTCACGGTGATGATGGCCATCGCCTTCCTGTTCAGCCTGCGTCTGCCCAAGCAGCCCAAGTACCTGCATACCGACCATTAAGCCCAAGGGCGCGCCATCGCTGGCGCGCCCTTGCAAGGGAGTTCCATGAACCAACCGCCGAACAATCAGTTGTTCGATGTCTACTTCACCGCTCCGGCCATGCGCCAGATCTTCTGCGACCATGGCCGGGTGCAGGGCATGCTCGATTTCGAAGCCGCGCTGGCTCGCGCCCAGGCCCGGGTCGGCGTGATCCCTGGCACTGCAGTCGCCTCCATAGAGGCCGCGTGCAAGGCCCAGCTATACGACTTCCAGGCCCTGGCGCAGGCCATTGCCAGCGCTGGTAATTCAGCCATTCCCTTGGTCAAGATGCTCGGCAAGGCCATCGCCGCCAACGACGCCGATGCCGAGCGCTACGTGCACCTGGGTGCGACCAGCCAGGATGTGATGGACACCGGGCTGGTCCTGCAGCTGTTGGCGGCAGTCGATCTGATCGAAGCCGACTTGCAGCGTCTGGGTAACGCCCTGAGCCAGCAGGCCCGCCGCCACTCGGCCACCGTGATGTCCGGACGGACCTGGCTGCAACACGCCACGCCCGTCACCCTGGGCATGAAGATCGCTGGCTGGCTTGGCGCCTTGACCCGCAGCCGGCAGCGCTTGCGCGAGCTCAGGCCGCGGCTGGCCTGTCTGCAGTTCGGCGGCGCATCGGGCACTCTGGCCGCACTCGGCGATCGAGCCATGCCGGTGGCTCAGGCCCTGGCCGAGGAACTGCACCTGAACCTGCCCGACCAGCCCTGGCATACCCAGCGCGACCGACTGGTGGAGCTGGCCTCGGTGCTGGGTCTGTTGGCTGGCAGCCTGGGCAAGCTGGGCCGGGACATCAGCCTGCTGATGCAGACCGAGGCGGCAGAAGTGTTCGAGCCGTCCGCACCGGGCAAGGGCGGTTCCTCGACCATGCCGCACAAGCGCAACCCGGTCGGTGCGGCGGTGCTGATCGGCGCCGCCACCCGGGTGCCGGGCCTGCTGGCCACCCTGTTCAGCGCCATGCCGCAGGAACACGAGCGCAGCCTGGGGCTGTGGCATGCCGAATGGGAGACCCTGCCGGAGATCTGCTGCCTGGTGTCCGGCGCGCTGCAGCAGGCCCTGGCCATTGCCGATGGCATGCAGGTCGACGCGGAGCGCATGCTGGCAAACCTGGACCTGACTCAGGGCCTGGTGCTGGCCGAAGCCGTCAGCATCGTACTGGCCCAGCGCATCGGTCGCGACCGCGCCCATCATGTGCTGGAACAGTGCTGCAAGCAGGCCGTCGCCCAGGGCCGGCACCTGCGCGCGGTGCTCGGCGACGAGCCGCAGGTCACCGAGCACTTGGCCGCCAATGAACTGGACGGTCTGCTGGACCCTTCGCATTACCTGGGCCAGGCCCAGGTCTGGGTCGAACGGGCGGTGGCCGAACACGATCTTTTGAATGCGTGAGGAGATGAGCGTGGCACAGGTAAAACTCGCCGAGGGCGAACTCGATTACAGTCTGGAAGGCCCCGAGGACAAGCCCGTACTGGTGCTGTCCAACTCGCTGGGCACCGACCGGCACATGTGGGACGGCCAGGTGGCCGCCTTCACCGAACATTTCCAGGTGCTGCGCTACGATACCCGCGGCCATGGCCGATCCCTGGTGACCCCGGGCACCTACACCATCGAACAGCTGGGTGGCGACGTGCTCGCGCTGCTCGATGCCCTGCAACTGGACAAGGTGCACTTCTGCGGCCTGTCCATGGGTGGCCTGATCGGCCAATGGCTGGGGATCAACGCCGGCGAGCGCCTGCACAAACTAGTGATCTGCAACACGGCGGCGAAAATCGGCACCCAGGACGTCTGGAACCCCAGGATCGAAATGGTCCTTGGACAGGGCGAGGCGGCCATGCAGTCGTTGCGCGACGCCTCCATCGCGCGCTGGTTCACCCCGGCGTTCGCCGACGCCAACCCGGCCGAAACCCGGCGCGTCACCGACATGCTCGCGGCCACTTCGCCTCAAGGCTACGCCGCCAACTGCGCGGCCGTGCGCGACGCCGATTTTCGCGAGCAATTGGGCGCTATCGAGGTACCGCTGCTGGTGATCGCAGGCACCGAGGACGCTGTGACCACGCCCGCCGACGCGCAATTCATCGTCGAGCAGGTGGCCGGTGCGCAGTACGCCGAGTTTGCCGCGGCGCACCTGTCCAATGTCGAAATCGGTGCGCCGTTCAGCGACCGGGTCGTCGAATTTCTATTGCGCTGAAGGAGCACGCCCGTGGACGAAAAAGAACGTTACAACGAAGGGTTGAAGGTCAGGCGAGCGGTGTTGGGCGAGGCGCACGTGGAGCGCAGCCTGAACAACCTGACCGAGTTCAACAGCGAGTTCCAGGAGATGATCACCCGCCATGCGTGGGGCGATATCTGGACCCGTCCGGGCCTGCCGCGGCACACCCGCAGCCTGGTCACCATCGCCATGCTGATCGGCATGAACCGCAACGACGAGCTAAAGCTGCACTTGCGTGCGGCGGCCAGCAATGGCGTCACCCGTGAAGAGATCAAGGAGGTGTTGATGCAGAGCGCCATCTATTGTGGCATTCCCGCGGCCAACGCAACGTTTCACTTGGCCGAATCGGTCTGGGATGAGTTGGGTGTCGAATCGCGTCAGTGACGCCCGAGCGGGCCGGTGCGGGCGCCATGCCCGTCACCGGCGCGAGGGTTACAGAATGCTCAACGGATAGCTGACGATCACGCGGTTTTCGTCGAACTCGCTGGTGCTGTAGTCGCGACGCATGGTCGAGTTGCGCCAGCGCATGTTCAGGCTCTTGAAGGTGCCCGACTGCACGGTGTAGGCCAGCTCGGTTTCGCGGCCCCATTCCTTGCCGTCGGTGACGGTGGCGGTGTGCACGTTGTCGCCGCTGATGTAGCGGTTCATCAGGGTCAGCCCCGGTACGCCGACGCCGGCGAAGTTGAAGTCATGGCGCAACTGCCAGGATTTCTCCTTGGCGTTCTCGTAGCTGGAGTTGTAGCTGTCGTTGGCCAGGGTGCCGCCACTGGTGCCGTTGACGCGCATCCAGCCGTTGTCGCCGGTGACTTTCTGCAGGCCGACATAGAAGGTGTTGCTGCCGTACTTGGCCGACAGCAGCGCCGACCAGGTCTTGTTGTCCAGATCGCCGGCGCGTGCGCTGCCGTCCTCCTTGCCATGGAAGAAGCCCAGGTTGGCACCCAGGGTCCAGTCGCCCAGGGGCTGGCTGTGGAGAATCTGCAGGTACTGCTGCTGGTAGATGTCCTTGAGCTCGGCGTTCCACAGGCCGACCAAGGTGTTCTTGTTGTTGAAGGTGTATTCGCCACCAACGAAGTTGAAGCGGTCGGAAGTGATGCCGGCGCGCCCCTGCAGGAACATGTCCTCCATGCTGGCATCGTTGCGCGGGCTGTTCTTGCGGAACTGGCCGCCGTACAGGGTCAGGCCGTCGATTTCCTGGGAGGTGACCTGTCCGCCCTGGAAAGTCTGCGGCAGCGAGCGCCCGTCATCCGAGCGCAGGATAGGCAGCACCGGCATCCATTCACCGACCTTGAGCACGGTCTTGGATATCTTGGCCTTGGCGGCCACACCCAACCGACCGAAATCGTCGGCCGGTTCGTTACCCGAATGGGTAGGCAGCAACTGGGTACCGAAGGTGCCACGGCCACCATCGAGCTTGACCGAGTACATGCCCAGCACGTCCACACCGAAGCCGACCATGCCTTGGGTGTAGCCGGACTTGGCATCGAGAATGAAGCTTTGGGTCCATTCCTCGGACTTGCTCTGCGGGAAAGCCGGGTTGGTGTGATTGCGGTTGAAGTAGAAGTTGCGCAGGTTCAGACCTACCTTGGCGTCTTCCAGGAAGCCGGACTCGGCTGCAAGGGAGGGCAGGGCGGCCGTGGCAACGGTCAACGCGATCAGGTTGGGCAAGAAACGGGGTGAACGACGGAAGTGCTGGCGCATGGGGTAAACCTATTGTTATTGATTTTATGATTGACGCACGCTTGTATGAGCTGGTCATGCATGTTGCCAAGTGTTGCGCGGATGGTGCGTTGGGGTGGCGCCCGATTCAACCGACCGCACGGGAATACGTGCGATAACCGAACACTAACTAACTGGTTAATAACAAGTCAGTTATCTGGTCATCAGACCACTATTGCTCAAGATTGAACTTTCGGCCAGTCCCGCGTGACATTTTCTTCAGAGGCTTCCTGGGTAGAAGCGTAATTCCTGCCAGCCCGGCATAAAAAAACCACCGCAGGCGGTGGTTTATTCAACGCAACGTTACGCTTCAGCTTTTCGGAGCCTGCGCCGGCTGGGCCAACTGGGCCTGGCCAGTACGCTCATACCAGCCGCCCCCCAGAGCCTTGTACAGATTGACTTCGCTGGTCAGCTGCGAAAGCCGGTCGGTGATCAGCGACTGCTGGGCACTGAACAGCGAACGCTGGGCATCGAGGAACGTCAGGTTGCTGTCGATGCCGATCCGATAGCGACGCTCGGCCAGACGGTAGTAATCCTGGTTGGCCTGCACCGAATCACGCTTTGCCTGCAACTGCTCGTTGTAGGTCTTGCGTGCAGCGAGGCCGTCGGACACTTCCTGGAAGGCCGTTTGAATGACCTTCTCGTAATTGGCCACATTGATGTCTTTCTGGATCTTCGAGTAGTCCAGGCTCGCACGCAGCGCACCGGCGTTGAAGATCGGCAGGCTGATGCTGGGCGAGAACAACCAGCTGCCGGAGCCGGCGTCGAACAGGCCGGACAGCTGGCGGCTCGACGTGCCGGCGTTGGCGGTCAGGCTGATGCTGGGGAAGAACGCCGCGCGAGCCGCGCCGATGTTGGCGTTGGCGGCCAGCAAGGCGTGTTCGGCCTCGAGGATGTCCGGGCGCCGGGTCAGCAGCTGGGACGGCATGCCGGCCGGTACTTCGCTGAGCAGGTCGGCATCCAGCCCACGGCCCTCAGGCAAGTCCATCGGAATGCGCGTGCCCAGCAGCATGGTCAGGCTGTTGCGGTCCTGCGCCACCTGGCGCTGGTAGCGGGCCAGGCTGACGCGGGCGGTTTCCACCGCGGTACGCGCCTGACTCAGGTCCAGGGCCGAGGACACGCCTACCTCGGTGCTGCGGCTGGTCAGCTTGAGGCTTTGTTCGAAGGCGCCCAGGGTATCCTGGGTCAGCTTCAACAGCGCCTGGTCGGCTTGCCAGGTCAGGTAGGCATTGGCCACGTTGGCCACCAGGCTGATCTGGGTGGAACGACGTGCCTCTTCGCTCGACAGGTAGGTCTGCAGCGCCTGTTCGTTGAGGCTGCGGATGCGGCCCCACAGGTCCAGTTCATAGGCGCTGACGCCCAGGGTCACCCCGTAGTGGCTGGAGATGCCCGACTCGCCAAGCTGTGACAGGTCGGCCGGCGTGCGCTGACGCGTACCGGTGCCGTCGGCGTTGATGGCCGGGAACAGATCGGCGCGCTGGATGCGGTACTGCGCCCGGTAGGCCTCGATGTTCAAGGCTGCGACGCGCAGGTCGCGGTTGTTCTGCAGCGCCACCTGCACCAGGCGCTCAAGCGCCGGGTCGGTGAAGAACTGCCGCCAGCCTTGTTCGGCCGCAGCCACTTCGGCCGCATCGGCGGGCGCGTAGGCCTCGCCTTGCGGAAACTGCTCGGCCACTGGCAGGGCAGGCTGCTGGTACTCGGGGATCATCGAGCAGCCGCCGAGCACGAAGGCGGCGACAGCGATGGATATCAGTGACTTGCTCATTGGCCAGCCTCTTCGTGTGTAATGGCTTTGTCGTTGCCCTTGTCCTGCTCGTGTTCCTTGTCGTATTTGCTCTTGAACATCGACGACACGGCCACGTAGAACATCGGCACCCAGAAGATTGCCAGGACGGTGGCGGTGATCATACCGCCGATCACCCCGGTACCGATGGCATGTTGGCTGCCTGAACCTGCGCCGCTGGAAATGGCCAGTGGGACAACGCCGAGGATGAACGCCAGCGACGTCATGATGATCGGCCGCAGACGCATGCGGCACGCTTCGGCCGCCGCATCGACCAGGCTCTTGCCCTGTTCGTGCAGCTCCTTGGCGAACTCGACGATCAGAATGGCGTTCTTCGCCGCCAACCCCACCGTCACCAACAGGCCTACCTGGAAGAACACGTCGTTGGACAAGCCACGCATGCTGGTGGCAATCAACGCACCGATGACACCGAGCGGCACCACCAGAAGCACCGCGATCGGGATCGACCAGCTTTCATACAGGGCTGCCAGACAGAGGAACACGAACAGCAGCGAGATCGCATAGAGCGCTGGGGCTTGCGAGCCGGACAGACGTTCTTCGTACGACAGACCGGTGAACGAATAGCCGATGCCGTCCGGCAGCTTCTTCGCCAGCGCCTCGACCTCGGCCATGGCGTCACCCGAGCTGTAGCCCGGTGCCGGGGTACCCAGGATTTCCATCGCCGCCACGCCGTTGTAGCGCGACAGTTTGGGCGAACCGTAGATCCACTCACCGGTGGCGATGGCCGACAGCGGCACCATGGTGCCCGAGTCGTTGCGCACGTACCACTTGTTCAAGTCTTCGGGGGTCATGCGCGCTGCCGCTTCGCCCTGCACATAGACCTTCTTCACCCGACCGCGGTCGATGAAGTCGTTGACGTAGCTACCGCCCAAAGCGATGGACAGGGTCTGGTTGATGGTCGACAGGGTGATGCCCAGGGCACTGGCCTTCTCGTCATCCACGGTGAGCTGGTACTGCGGCTCGTCGTTCAGACCGTTGGGACGCACGCCCGCCAGGATCTTGCTCTGGGCGGCCATGCCGAGGAACTGGTTGCGTGCCTCCAGCAGTTTTTCATGACCAACCCCACCCTGATCCTGCAGGTAGAAGTCAAAGCCCGAGGCGTTACCCAGTTCCAATACCGAAGGCGGGACCACGGCGAAGACCATGGCATCGCGGAAGCTGGCGAAATGTTTCTGCGCACGCTCGGCGATCTTGAACACGGTCGTCTCGGCGTCGCGCTCACCCCAGGGTTTGAGCATGACGAACGCCAGGCCCGAACTCTGGCCACGACCGGCGAAGTTGAAGCCGTTGACACTGAACACCGACTTCACACCAGCGCCTTCGCCGTTTTCCCCATCGAGCAGGAAGGTGCGCATCTCGTCGATGACCTTCTGCGTCCGCTCGGCCGAGGAGCCTGCAGGCGTCTGCACCTGGGCGAAAATGACGCCCTGGTCTTCTTCAGGCAGGAACGCCGAAGGGATGCGGGTGAACAGGAAGATCATGCCAGCGAAAATGATCAGATAAACGATGAACGCCGGCAGCTTGTGCGTGACCATGCGCTTCACGCCGTTCTCGTAGCTGACCACGCTGCGGTCGAAGGTTCGGTTGAACCAGCCGAAGAACCCGCGCTTGGGCTGGCCGTGTTTTTCCAGATCGATCGGCTTGAGCATGGTGGCGCACAATGCCGGGGTGAAGATCAGCGCGACCAGTACCGATAGCGCCATGGCCGAAACGATGGTGATCGAGAACTGTTTGTAGATCACACCGGTGGAGCCGCCGAAGAAGGCCATCGGCAGCAATACCGCCGAGAGCACCATGGCGATACCGACCAGCGCGCCCTGGATCTGCTCCATCGACTTCTTGGTCGCCTCCTTGGGCGACAAGTGCTCCTCGGCCATGACCCGCTCGACGTTCTCCACCACCACGATCGCATCGTCCACCAATAGTCCGATGGCCAGGATCATGCCGAACATGGTCAAGGTATTGATGGTGAAACCGAACGCGGCGAGGATGCCGAAAGTGCCGAGCAGTACCACCGGTACCGTCATGGTCGTGATGACCGTGGCGCGGAAGTTCTGCAGGAACAGGTACATCACCAGGAACACCAGCACGATCGCTTCGATCAGCGTGTGCACGACGCCGGAAATCGACTCGGTCACGGTCGGCGTTGTGTCGTACGGGTAAACCACTTTCATGCCTGGCGGAAAGAACGGCTCCAGGTTGGCCACGGTGGCACGGATCGCCTTGGCGGTGTCCAGCGCGTTGGCGCCCGAGGCCAGCTTGATCGCCATACCCGAGGCCGGCTTGCCGTTGAACTGGGCGTCGATGCTGTAGCTCTGGCCGCCCAGGGCGATGCGCGCGACGTCCTTGAGACGTACCTGCGAACCGTCAGCGTCGACCTTGAGCAGAATGTTGCCGAACTGCTCGGCGGTCTGCAGGCGGGTCTTGCCGATGATGGTGGCGTTGAGCTGGGTGCCAGGCACGGCCGGCAAGCCGCCGAGCTGACCGGTGGCGATCTGCACGTTCTGCGCGCTGATCGCGGCGCTGATTTCCACCGGTGTCAGTTGATACTTGTTCAACTTGGCCGGGTCCAGCCAGATGCGCATGGCGTACTGCGAACCGAACACCTGGAAGTCGCCCACGCCTGAGGTCCGCGAGATCGGGTCCTGGATGTTGGAGACGATGTAGTTGGACAAGTCTTCACGGGTCAGTGTGTCGTCTTCGGCCACCAGGCCGATCACCAACAGGAAGTTCTTCACCGACTTGGTCACGCGCAGGCCCTGTTGCTGCACTTCCTGCGGCAACAGTGGGGTGGCCAGGTTGAGCTTGTTCTGCACCTGCACCTGGGCGATGTCGGGGTTGGTGCCCTGGTTGAAGGTCACGCTGATGGTCATGCTGCCGTCGGAGTTGCTCTCCGAGGAAACGTAGCGCAGGTTGTCGATACCGTTGAGCTGCTGCTCGATGATCTGTACCACGGTGTCCTGCACGGTCTGTGCGGACGCACCTGGGTAGGTGACCTGGATGTCGATGGCGGTCGGCGCGATGGCCGGGTATTGGTTGATGGGCAGCTTGAGAATGGCCAGCCCACCCACCAGCATGATCACCAGGGCAAGAACCCAGGCGAAAATGGGGCGGTCGATAAAGAATTTAGACATCGATTACTCACCTTTGCCGTTGGCGGCAGGGGCGGACTGTTCAGGAGTCAGGTTGCCAGCATCCTTGACGGTCACATCGGCACCTGGCTTGACGTATTGCAGACCTTCGGTGATCAGGCGATCGCCAGCGTTCAGGCCTTTCTCGATCACCCAATAGGCGCCATCGGTGCGATTGGCCACCAGCTGACGCTGCTCGACCTTGTTGTCCTTGTTGACGATCAACGCGGTCGGGGTGCCCTTCAGGTCGCGCGTCACGCCTTGCTGAGGCGCCAGGATGGCTTCGCTGCGCACACCGGCCTGCAGCTTGGCGTGCACGAACATGCCGGGCAGCAGCACGTGTTCCGGGTTGGGGAACACGGCGCGCAGGGTCACCGAGCCTGTGGCCTGATCGACCGACACTTCGGAGAACTCCAGCTTGCCGGCCTGGGCGTACTCGCTGCCATCTTCCAGGGTCAGTTTGACCGAGGCGGCGTTGTCGCCGGCCTTTTGCAGCTTGCCGCTGTCGAGGTCGCGGCGCAGCCGAAGCATTTCGGCGGACGACTGCGTCACGTCGACGTAGATCGGGTCCAGTTGCTGGATGGTCGCCAGGGCGTTGGTCTGGCCATTGGTCACCAGTGCGCCTTCGGTCACGTCGGAACGGCCGATGCGGCCCGAGATCGGCGCCATCACCTTGGTGTAGCGCAAGTCGATCTGCGCACTCTTCACCGAGGCCTCTGCCTGCAGCTGCTGGGAGCGGGCGTTGTCGTATTCCTGGCGGCTGACGGCCTGCTCGTCGATTAGCTGCTTGTAGCGCCCGGCCAGCGACTTGGCCGATTCCAGCGTCGCTTGGGAGCTGCCCAGCGTCGCCTCGTACACCGACGGGTCGATCTGGTAGAGCTGCTGCCCGGCCTTGACCTCGGTACCTTCCTTGAACAGACGCTTGAGGATGATCCCGTTGACCTGCGGCCGCACTTCGGCCACGCGGTACGCGGTGGTCCGACCCGGCAGTTCGCTGGTCAAGGTATAGGGTTGGGTTTTCAGGGTAACCACGCCGACCTGAGGAGCTTGCTGAGCCTGTTGCGGGGCTGCTTCTTCCTTCTTGTCACAGCCGCTGAGCAGGGTTGCCAGGGCGACGGCGGATACCAGAGCGGTAACAACTGGCTTGAATTGCATGAAGATCCTCGGGTCGTGAGCGCGGGGGAGGGCTCAAGAATAGTGGAAAGGTAAAAAAATGTTACGACTGGATTAATAGCTTACTAACGAATATACTTACATTCGTGGTTGTTTGTAAACAACTTGATGGCCTGATGCCCGCGACGTTGCGGCGCACCCATCGACATTCGGGACAAGCCCTGCACAAAAGGGATTTCCGGCCTGAGCACGTGCTGCCTTACGCATCGCGCGTGCATTGAAGATTGAGGTTCTACTGCCATGGTTCGCCGTACCAAAGAGGAAGCCCAGGAAACCCGCAGCCAGATTCTCGAAGCGGCCGAGCAGGCGTTCTACGAACGCGGCGTGGCACGCACGACTCTGGCCGACATCGCGACCCTGGCAGGCGTGACGCGCGGTGCCATCTATTGGCACTTCAGCAACAAGGCCGATCTGGTGCAGGCCATGCTCGACAGTCTGCAGGAGCCGCTCGAGGAGCTTGCCCAGGCCAGTGAAAGCGAGGATGAGCCCGACCCGCTGGGTTGCATGCGTCAGTTGCTGATTCGCCTCTTTCAGCAGATTGCCGTGGACCCCAAGACCCGCCGCCTCAACGAAATTCTGCACCATAAATGCGAGTTCACCGATGAAATGTGTGACATGCGCCGCCAGCGCCAGTCGGTCAGCATCGACTGCAATGTGCGCATCGAACGGTCGTTGCGCAACGCGGTAAACCGCGAGCAGTTGCCGCACGATCTGGACACCGTCAGGGCGGCCATCGCCTTGCACGCCTATATAGATGGCATGATTGGCCAATGGTTGCTCGTCCCCGACAGTTTCGACCTCTATCAGGAAGCGGAGCGTTGGGTGGACCTGAGCCTGCAGACGCTGAGCCTGACACCGGCGTTGCGCAAATAAAGTTCTGAATCAAGTTGTAACAGCGCCCTTGCTCGCGCCATCATCGACCCGACACCATCCAGCCGCTGCCCGAATCCTGCGTGCGGCGGACAGGTCACGACCGGTACCCTTTCATCATCCTGTTGCGAGCGTGTGAATGAGCGTGCAAAACCCGTTGCTCTCTGGGATCAACCAGCCGCTGCGCGGTATCGCGCTGATCTGTCTGGCGACGTTGCTGTTCGCCAGTCACGATGCCTTGTCCAAGTACCTCTCCGGGCTGTTCCCCATCGTTGTGGTGGTGTGGGCGCGCTACGTGGTGCACACCCTGTTGATGCTGGTCATATTCGTGCCGCAGACCGGGCTGTCCACGGTGATCCGCACCAAGCGGCCGGGGCTGCAGCTGTTGCGCGCGCTGTGCCTGATCGCCACCAGCCTGTTCTTCACCACCAGCCTGCGCTACATACCGCTGGCCGAAGCCACTGCGGTCAACTTCCTGGCGCCGCTGCTGGTGACGGCGCTGTCGGTGCCGTTGCTCAAGGAAGTGGTGACCCGTGCGCAATGGGCGGCGGTGATCACCGGCTTCATTGGTGTGCTTATCGTGATCCGCCCCGGCGGTGCCCTGTTCACACCGGCCATTCTGCTGCCACTGATATCGGCGTTCTTCTTCGGTCTGTACCAATTGCTGACGCGCAAGCTCAGCAGCATCGACAGCCCGACCACCAGCAATTTTCTCGCCGGTATCTTCAATACGCTGATCATGAGCGCCGCGCTGCCGTTCTTCTGGCAGGCGCCGGGGTGGATCGATGCACTGTTCATGGTCGGCCTGGGCACCTGCGGGATGCTCGGGCATCTGTTGCTGACCCAAGCCTTTCGCCATGCCGCGCCGGCGCTGCTGGCACCGTTCAGTTACGGGCAGATCCTGTTCGCCGGGATGTACGGCTACCTGATCTTCGACCACACCCCCGACATCTTCGGGGTGGTGGGCATCAGCGTGATCTGTCTCAGCGGCCTGGCCGTAGCCTGGGCCCAACGCAAGAAGCGACCGGCTGTCTGAGCGGGCCTCTTCGCACAAGCTACTTCTCACCATGCCCACGGCCGCGCAATTCCAGGTTGGGCAGCGCCAGTGCCACGGCCACTCCCAGCAGCGAGATACCCGCACTGGCCCATAGCAGGTGCTGGAAGGTCTGCGCCAGTTCCATGCGCAAGGCATCGCGGGCGGGGCCTGCGGCGGCGTTGAGCCCGGTCAGCAGCACGTTGTCGGTCATTACCTCGAGCCCATGGCCGCTCAAGGCACCGTCCGCCAGTTGCACACCGTGTAGCATGGCCAGCAGCAACGCCGACAGACAAGCCACGCCAACGGCGCCGCCCAACGAACGAAACAAGGCCAGGGTACTGGTGGCCACGCCGATGTCCCTGGCCTGCACCGAGTTCTGCGCGCCGACCAGCGAGGTGGGAAACTGCAGGCCGCAGGCGAAGCCCGTCAACAGCATGAAGGTCACGCTGAGCGGCAGATTGTCCGGCGGACTGAACGCCATGCCCAGAATGCCCAGCGGAGCGAGCAACGCCCCGGTCAGGATGATCGGTTTGTAGCGCCCGGTCTGCGACGTACGACGTCCGCCCAGGAAAGCCCCGATCGGAAACCCCAACGCGAGCGGCAACAGGTACAGGGCCGCTTGGTCCGCGCCGGCACCGGTGACGGTCTGGAAGCGCAGGGGCATCATCACGCTCAAGCCGATGGCCTGGAAGCTGGTAAAAAACACCGTGCACCAACAGAGCACCGCTGCGCGGTTGGCAAACAAATGCATCGGCAGCAGCGGTTCGCGAAAGCGTCGTTCATGCCAGACGAAGCCCAGCAGCGCTGCCACGGCAATCACCAGCAGGGCCCAGACCTGCGTGTCGTCCAGCCCATGTCCCTGGCCGATGCGGGTGATGCTCATGAGCAAGGTGCTCAGGCCGATGATCATCAGCACCGTACCCAGGTAATCGATGATCGGCGTACGTTGCGGTATGGGCAGCCCCGCCAGCTTGCGGTTGGCGTACCAGCAGGCGAACGCGCCCAGCGGCAGGTTGATCAGAAACACCCAGCGCCACGACAGGTACTGGGTCATGTAGCCGCCCAGTACCGGGCCCAGCACGCTGGCGGCAGCGTACATGCTGCTGAAATAGCCCTGGTAGCGGCCACGTTCGCGCGGCGGCACGACATCGCCGATGATCGCCTGGCTGACCGAAACCATGCCGCCAGCGCCGACGCCCTGCAGCAGGCGGGCCAGCACCAGTTGCTCCATGCTCTGCGCCATGCCGCAGAACAGCGAGGCCAGGGTGAACAATCCCGTGCCGATCAGAATCATGCGTCGGCGTCCGTACAGGTCGCCCAGCTTGCCGTAGATCGGCGTGGCCACGGTCATGGCTACCATGTACCCGGATATCACCCACGCCAGGCGGTCGACGTCGTTGAACTGGGCGGAGATCGCTGGCAGGGAGACCGCGACGATGGTCTGGTCGAGGGCTCCCAGGAAAATGGCCAGCATCAAGGCTACCAGAATGCTCTTGATGGCCGGTGGGGAGTGGCTGAGATCGGTCACAGGTAGGCCTGCAAAAAGACGCCCAGGCAAGATGGCCGCGGGCTGCTGTCTTCGAGTGTACTTGATAGCTAGCTATCGGTTCTATTGATGACCTCGGGTTTTTTGCCAACCCTGCCGGCGTGACATCAGAGGCTGATGCGCAGGCGCGCCAGGTCACGCACCGGTGGTGCGCCGAAATGCCGGCTGTATTCGCGGCTGAACTGCGAAGGACTCTCGTAGCCCACTCGATACCCGGCGGCCGATGCGTCGAGATCTTCGCTGAGCATCAGTCGACGAGCCTCCTGCAAGCGCAGCTGTTTCTGGTACTGCAACGGGCTCATGGACGTCACCGCCTTGAAGCGGTGGTGCAGGGTCGACACGCTCAGGTTGACCTCGCGAGCCAGGTCTTCGATGCGCAGGCTGCGCTGGAAATGCCGATTGATCCAGGCGATGGCCTGGCTGACCCGGTGCGTCTGGCTGTGCGCTACGGCGATTTCATACAAGCGGTGACCCTGTTGTCCGCCCAGCAGCCGATAAAGGATCTCCCGCCGCACCAGGGGTGCCAGCACGGCAATGTCCTTCGGGGTTTCCAGCAGCCGCACCAGGCGCAGCACGGCGTCGAGAAACGCCGTGTCCATCTGCTCCACATACAGGCCACGCTGGGTCGAGCGCGAAGGCACGCCGAGCGGTCCGGCGTCGGCGATCACCGCGTTGATTTCGTCGGGGTCGATGTCCAGCCGCAAAGACAGACTGGGGTCGCCGGGGCTGGCGTCCAGAATTCGTCCCGAGATCGGCATGGCCACCGATACCACCATGAAATTCAGCGGATCGTAGATATAGCGCTCCTCTCCCAGGCGTACCTCCTTGCTGCCGTGGGCGAGGATGCACAGCGCCGGTTGTACCAATGCAGGGAAAGACTGCACGCACTCTTCATAACGTACCAGGTGCAGGCCACTGATCGCGGTGCCATGGCAGCCCGGTGCCTGTGCGCCACGGGCAATGCGCTCGGCAAGTTCGCAGCGGCTTCGTTCCAGGGCAGGGTGCAGGGGCAGGGCAGCAGGTGCGGCGGGTTTCATGCAGGCTCCATGATCTGTGCATCACATGACCACGAGGATAATCCGCGCTTAATGCCAAGGGTAGACGATAGCTGCAGGATGCTTGCCCAATCCTGCCAAGTTGCATGCGGGCCTTGTCCGAACCGGTGCGTGCATTCTGCGTACAGACATGAAAACCGCCACACAAGGCCACATGGATTGATCGAAACTGCAACCCTGCAGGATCGGGCAAGACCTTGACAGGAAACGGCTAACCCCTGTGGTCCGGGGTTGCGTAACGTTGTCGCTGCAACCTTGTTCACCGCAGACCGTTCAATCAGGGAGAGTCGAGCATGAACTCATTTTCTACCGTCAGCCTTGCTACCGTCAGTCATTGTGCCTTGGTCACCGCCCGGCACGGGCATTCCGAACAGGTCGGGCTGGGCTTGTCGGCACTGGTGCGGCCTGCGCTGGGCATGCCGGGCTGCCTGCACTTCGCTGTCCAGCGCAGCCATGGCAACGAGCGACTCTGGCAGGTGGCCGGCGTATGGCGCGATCACGCCGCGATGACGGCCTGGTTCAAGTCGCCTGGCATGCAGGTGTTCTCCGACCTGGTCCAGGGCCTGCTGGTCACCAGCCTCGATCTGCACACTTTCGAGGATGCCGCGATCGAACAGGCCAGCGCGGCCTGAGCTGCGTACAATCGTGGCTTTTGCATAGCTGCGAGGTACGTCATGGCACGCAAGGTATTCGAACATCACGAAGCGGTTTCGGCGGTAGTGCCGAATGAAGGCAGTTACCACGCCGCCATCGCCATCAAGGCCCTGCAGGGCGGTGGTGCGCCGCGGTTTCACAAGGTGCTCGACGGCCAGTCGTTTCGTACCGCGCACGAGGCCGATGGCGCCGCCGCCGAGGTGTTGTCGACACTGGGCAATGTCGACGACGACGGCGAACCGGTCTTCGACGTTACTTGACCTGTGGCCGGTGCATCTTGAACAGCGCCTGCGGACCGATCTCGAAATAATCGGCCGGACCGCCACCGCGCAGGATCGGACCGGCAGCGGCCGTGTCGTAGACCCCGTCCTTGAGCAATGACTTGGCGATGTGCACCGCCACCACCTCGCCCAGGATCAGCCAGGTGGGCACTTCCTGCTGATCGACGCCCTTGAGCTGAATGATCTGGGTCATTTTGCACTCGAACGACACCGGCGCTGCGAGCACCCGCGGTACGCTGACGATTGTCGACGGTGCATGGTGCAGGCCACTGAGTTCGAACTCGTCGACTTCGGGGCCGACCGCGGCGCAGCTCTGGTTCATCTGCTCGGCCAGGGCACGAGTAGACAGGTTCCAGACGAATTCGCCGGTCTGTTCGATGTTGTTCAGGCTGTCCTTGCGTCCCACACTGGCGAAACCGATGATCGGCGGCGTGTAGTTGAAGGCGTTGAAGAAGCTGTACGGCGCCAGGTTCAGGCGACCTTCACGGTCGTGGGAAGAGATCCAACCAATGGGCCGCGGGCCGACGATGGCGTTGAACGGGTCGTGGGGCAAACCATGGCCCTTGGCGGGCTCGTAGTAGTAGGTGTCATCCGACATCAGGGGCAATCCTCAGCGTTCAGGTGCCCCCAGTGTGCGTCGGCCATGGCGGCCAGTGCAACTGCCCCCGCCTTGGCGGCGGAGGCATGCTGAGCTTCAGTCCGTTTCGATCCGTGAGTGCGTCTTGGTGTCCTTCATGAACACGTACACCAGCAGCGAGCAGGCAATGCAGGCGGTCACGTACCAGTAGTAACCGGTTTCCATGCCGATCTGCTTGAACCACAGCGCGATCAGTTCGGCGGTTCCGCCGAAGATCGATACGGTCAGTGCATAGGGCAGACCCACGCCCAGCGCGCGGATCTCGGTGGGGAACAGCTCTGCCTTTACCACGGCGTTGATCGAGGTATAGCCGCTGACGATGATCAGCGCCGCCATGATCAGGAAGAACGCACCCCACCAGGTTTGAATGGTGTGCAGCGTGGTCAGGATGGGAACGGTACACACCGTGCCCAGTACCCCGAACGCGATCAGGATGGGGCGTCGGCCGATCTTGTCGGAGAGGGCGCCGACCAGCGGTTGCAGGCACATGAACAGGAACAGCGTGGCCGCCGAGATGGCCGTCGAGTCCGCCTTGCTGAAGCCCACCGTGTTGACCAGGTATTTCTGCATGTAGGTGGTGTAGGTATAGAAGGCCAGGGTACCGCCCATGGTCAGGCCGACCACGGTCAGCAGTTCCTTGGGATGGCGCAGCAGGGTGCGCATCGTGCTTTCCTTGGATTCCTTTTTCTGGGTGAAGGAGTCGGTCTCTTCCATGCCACGGCGCAACCACAGCGCCACCACTGCGCACAGCGCGCCGATCACGAACGGTACACGCCAGCCCCAGCTGAGCAGCTGTTCTTCGGTGAGTGTCTGCTGCAGCACGATCAGCACCGCCAGCGCGATCAGCTGGCCGGAGATCAGGGTCACGTACTGGAAGCTGGAGAAGAAGCCGCGCCGTTGCTTGGTGGCCATCTCGCTCAGGTAGGTGGCGGACGTACCGTACTCGCCACCGACCGAGAGGCCTTGCATCAGCCGCGCCAGTACCAGCAGCACGGGCGCCCAGATGCCGATGGTCTCGTAGCTCGGCGTCAGCGCAATGACCAGCGAGCCAAAGCACATCAGCAGCACCGAAGCCATCAGCGCTGCCTTGCGGCCCTTGCGGTCGGCGTACAGGCCCATCAGCCAGCCACCAATGGGCCGCATCAGAAAGCCGACGGCGAAGATCGCGGCGGTGTTGAGCAGTTGCGCGTTGAGGCTGTCCTTGGGAAAGAACACCTGGGCGAAATACAGCGAGAATGCCGCGTAGACGTACCAGTCGTACCATTCGACCATGTTGCCGACCGAGCCACTGAAGATCGACTTGACGCGGCTGGCGGTGGTGCGAGGCGGGGCGGTTGCAGCGGTTGCCCCGGCGGGCAGGGTGTTGGAGTTATCCATGCTGGATCCTTCTCATTATTGTTGGTAGCGCGTTGGTTCGCGCTTGCCAAGGCAATAGCAGGAGCCGTGCCAGCCGCTGCACCCCCGCTTTCAGAGGGGGACGCGAAAAAAGCCGGCGGATTCTTGCCGATACGAGAAGTGGAGTGAGCGGATTCTTGCCTACTCGCGAAAATCTTCACGAACCAGGCCGTGACGCTGCATCTTTTCGTTGAGGGTGCGCCGGGGCAGTTGCAGTTCCTCCATCACCGACTTGATGTCGCCACGGTGACGCGCCAGCGCGGCGCGCAGGCACTGGGCTTCGAAAGCTTCCTGTTGTGCCGCCAGGGACAGCCGGGCGCTGGCCGTTTCAGCCGCAGGCGCGGCCAGACCCAGCACATGTCGTTCGGCAGCATTGGCCAGCTCGCGGACATTGCCCGGCCAGTCGTGGCTGAGCAACTGGGCCAGTTGTGCCGAATTGACCGGCGGCACCCGCCGCGCCAGACGCTTCGCGGTCGCCGCGGTGAAGTGATCGAACAGCCGCACGATGTCTTCGCGTCGCTCGCGCAATGGCGGCAGGCGCAGTTCGGCGACATTCAGCCGATAGGCCAGGTCTTCGCGAAACAGCCCGGCCCGTGCCTGCTCCAGCAGATCGGGCTTGCTCGCCGCGACCAGCCGCAGGTCGACGGGAATGCTCTGGTTGGAACCCAGGCGCTCGAGTTTCTGCTCCTGCAGCACACGCAACAGCTTGGCCTGCTGAGCCATGGGCAGGCTTTCCACTTCGTCGAGAAACAGGGTCCCGCCGTGGGCGTACTCCAACTTGCCGATGCGCTTGCCCTGGGCGCCGGTGAACGCACCGCTTTCGTGGCCGAACAGTTCGGCCTCGAACAACGCCTCGGGAATGGCGGCACAGTTGAGTGCCACGAACGGTTTGCCAGCCCGTGGGCCGAAGTCGTGCAGGCACCGCGCAACCAATTCCTTGCCACTGCCGGTTTCGCCACGAATCACCACGTTGACCGGCAATTGCGCCAGATCCAATACCTGGCGGCGCAGCTGCGCGATGGCCGGCGCGGCACCGAGCAGGGTCGCCTGCAGTTGCTCGCTGAAATCGGCCCGGTTGTGCAGGCGACGGTTTTCCAGGACCAGCCGACGCTTGTCCTGGGCGCGCTGCAGGCTGGTCAACAGGCTTTGCGGGCTGAAAGGCTTCTCGAGAAAATCGTAGGCACCCTCGCGCATGGCCTGCACCGCCATCGGCACGTCACCGTGCCCGGTCAACAGAATCACCGGCAACTCGGGGTCGCGAGCCTGGACCTGTGCCAGCAGGCCGAGCCCGCCCATGCCCGGCATGCGCACATCGCTGAGTATGACCCCGGCGAAGTCTGCCGGCAGCTGCGCCAGGCAGTCTTCGGCCTGGCTGAAGCGCTGCACCGAAAAGCCGCTGAGGCCCAGCCACTGTTCGACGGCGTCGCGAATGCTCGCTTCGTCGTCGATGACCATCACTTGATTGCTCATGCAGGCTCCGTATCGATGGGCAGGGCAAGGGTGAAACGTGCGCCGTGTGGCAGGTTTTCCGCGCTCAACTGGCCGCCGTGTTCGTGAGCGATCGCCAGAGAGACCGCCAGCCCCAGGCCGAGGCCTTCGCCGATTGGCTTGGTGGTGAAGAACGGGTCGAACAAGTGTTCGATGTGCTCGCTGGCGATGCCGCCACCGCTGTCGGCAATCTCTAGCTGCCACTGCTCGCCATGAAGCTGCAGGCTGATGTGCATATCCTTGGCAGGCACTCCGGTCATGGCGTCCAGCGCATTGCGTAACAGGTTGATCAGCACCTGTTCGAGGCGAATCACGTCGCCGCGGACATAGGCCGGCCGCCGGACCTGCAAGTGCAAGCGTACACCTGCCGTATGCAGAGGCGTTTCCAGCAACTGCAAGGCTTGATCGAGCACCTGCGCGAGGTCGAGTCGTTCACGCACGCCGGCCGGGCTCTTGCGCGCGAAGGTCTTCAAATGGGTGGTCAGCGCCGCCATGCGCGCCACCATCTGTTCCAGCGGCGCCAGGGCCTGGCGCGCGGCGTCGATGCGGTCCTGATCGAGCAACATCCGCAGGCTCGCCAGCTGCATGCGCTGCGCAGTAAGCGGCTGACTGATCTCGTGGGCCAAGGCCGCCGACATCTGCCCCAATGCCGCCAGCTTGGCCGCCTGGACCAAGCCCTCCTGGGCATCGCGCAATTCCCGGGTGCGTGCCCTGACCAGAGATTCCAAATGCTCGCGACCACGCTGGCGCAGGGCGGCCAGGCGGCGACGCTGGTTCAGCCACAGGCCACCGAACACCAGGCTCAACCACAGGCCGGCCGCTGCCAGCGCGGCATTGCGGCTGTCTTCGGTACTTGCAATGGGAGGCTTGAGCAAGTGCAGGGTCCAGCCTTCGCTGGCCATCGGCAACGATGCCCACAGGTAGTCGGCCGTGCCTTGAGGGCCGTTGACGCGCACGTGCCGCGCCGCGCCATCGAGGCTGCCCAGCACCTGATGATCCAGCGGTTGCAAGGCTTGATCGTGATACTGACGGGTGCGCTGCAGTTCGGCGCGGTCGGCCTCGCTCAAAGGGTGCAAGGTGCGATACCGCCATCCCGGCCGGTTGGCGATGAACACCACCCCGCGCGCGTCACTGACCAGCAAGGTATCGGGCCCCTGCGCCCATTCCTGTTCCAGTTCGGGCAGTTCGAGCTTGACCACCATGGCACCGAGAAAACCGTCCCGAGCGTCCTTGATCGCACTGGACAAGAAGTAGCCGGGAATGCCGCTGGTCACGCCCACCGCATAGAAACGCCCGCTGCCCTGGCTGATCGATTGGCTGAAATAGGGGCGGAAGGCGTAGTTGTGGCCTACATAGCTGGTCGGCAGACGCCAGTTGCTGGCCGCCACCGCCAGGCCCTGGCGGTCGAGCAGTTCCAGGGTCGACGACCGCGCCGCCGCGTTGATGCGTTCAAGTTTGCGGTTGAGCCGGTTCTGGGTGGCGGGATCGATAGGCTCGCGCAGCGAGTGCTGCAGTTCGGGGTCCAGCGCCAGTACGGCAGGCAGGGTGCGATAGCGCTCGATCAGGGTGTGCAGGCCGTTGGCGTACAGCGCCAATTGGCCATTGCTGCGTGCCGCCTCTTCATTCTGCGCCAGCTGCTGGGCGTGGCGGCCTGCCCAGACGGCGGACAACAACGTGCCGGCCACGATGACCAGCACGATGATGGCCAGGCGCAAGGCACGCGAACCGATCACGGGCGCTGTCTAGCCGTTGCCGACCTACAACAACTCGAAATTCGCCTCTTTGACGTCCTCGGAGTCCAGCCCGATCATCACGGTGAATTGCCCGGCCTCGGCGGCCCGAACCAGTTGCTGGTTATAGAACTTCAGATCACCCTCGACGATATCGAATGTCAGGGTCTGGCTTTCGCCCGGCTTGAGCATCACCTTGCGGAAATGCTTGAGCTCCTTGACCGGTCGGGCCATGGAGGCAGCGACATCGCGCAGGTACAGCTGAACCACGGTCTCGCCGGCGACCTTGCCGACGTTGCGGACATTGATGCTGGCTGTCACCTTGCCGTCGCGGCTCAGGCGCTTGCTCGACAGGCTGACGTCCGACAGGCTGAAATCGGTGTAGCTCAGACCGTAGCCGAAGGGGTACAACGGGCCCTGCTCGCTGTCGAAATACTGCGAGCTGTAGTTGCCTGGATGCCCCGGCGTGAACGGTCGACCGATGCTCAAGTGGCTGTAGTACAGCGGCACCTGGCCAACCGAGCGCGGGAAAGTGACCGGCAGTTTGCCCGACGGGTTGTAGTCGCCGAACAACACGTCGGCAATGGCATTGCCGCCTTCGGTGCCGCTGTACCAGGTTTCCAGCACGGCATCGGCCTGGCGCTGTTGTTCGCCAATGGTCAGCGGGCGGCCATTCATGAGCACCAGCACCAGCGGTTTGCCCGTGGCGCGCAGCGCGGTGATCAAGGCCTGCTGGGTACGCGGCAGGTCAAGTGCGACACGGCTGGCCGATTCATGGGTCATGGCGCGCCATTCGCCCACCGCGGCAACGATCACATCGGCATCGCGTGCGGCTGCCAGCGCTTCGTCGATCAAGGCCTGGCCGGAGCGTGGATCGATCGCCTGCTTGATGTGCTCGGGGTTGAAATGGGCGATGAAGTCCAGCGTCGCACGGTCATCGGTCAGGTTCGCGCCCTTGGCGTAAGTCACTTTGGCAGGGTCGGCCACGGCATTGCGCAGCCCGCTGAGCAATGTCACCGATTGCCCGGCGACGCCGGCCGCCGACCAACTGCCGAGCATGTCGTCCGGCGCGTCCGCCAGGGGGCCGACCAAGGCAATGCGGGCGTCCTTTTTCAACGGCAGCGTGTGCTTCTGGTTCTTCAGCAACACCAGCGTCCTGCGCGCGACATCACGCGCTTCGGCGCGATGCAGGCGGCTTTCCGCGTTGACATCGGCCGGGTCGTCCTGGGCCTTGCCGATGCGCAGGTACGGGTTGGCGAACAGGCCCATGTCGTACTTGGCGCCAAGCACCTCGCGCACCGCATTGTCGATGTCCGCCTGGCTGATCTGGCCGCTCTTGAGCAGTCCCGGCAGCTGTTCGCCGTAGGCCTGGTCGTTCATGCTCATGTCGACGCCGGCCTTGATGGCCAGCTTGGCCGCCTCTCGGTCGTCGCTGGCCACGCCATGCTTGATCAATTCATGAATGGCACCGTGGTCGCTGATGGTGACGCCCTTGAACCCCCACTGCTTGCGCAGCACATCCTGCATCAACCAGGTGTTGGAAGTCGCCGGCACACCGTTGATGGAATTCAGCGCGACCATCATGCCACCCGCGCCTGCTTCGACCGTGGCGCGATAAGGCGGCAGGTAGTCCTGGAACATCCGTTGTGGACTCATGTCGACGGTGTTGTAGTCGCGCCCGCCCTCGATCGCGCCATACATCGCGAAATGCTTGGCGCTGGCCATCATTCGGTCCGGGTTGGCCGGGCTGGGGCCCTGTATGTTCTCCACCATCACCCGGGCGATCTTCGACACCAGGTGGGTGTCTTCGCCGAATCCCTCGCTGATGCGGCCCCAGCGTGGATCGCGAGAGATGTCGACCATCGGCGCGAAAGTCATGTCGATACCGTCGGCCGCCGCTTCGGCGGTCGAGGTCCTGGCGCTCAAGGCAATGGCTTCCATGTCCCAGCTCGCGGCCAGGCCCAGGCTGATCGGAAACTGCGTGCGGTGACCGTGGATCACGTCGTAGGCGAAGAACATGGGAATCTTCAAGCGACTGCGCTGCGCGGCATCCTGCATGGGCCGGTTTTCCGCACGAGTGACCGAATTGAAAGTGCCGCCGATGCGCCCTGCGGCGATCTCCGCCTCGATGCGCTGGTGAGTCATTTCACCACCGATGGCGATCAGGCGCAGTTGGCCGATCTTCTCGTCCAGGGTCATGCGTGCGAGCAGGTCGGCAACGAATGCATCCTTGTTTTGCGGACCTTGGGAAGGGCTATCGGCATACGCGGTTTGCAAGGCCAGGCCGACGACGACACCCAGCAGACACAGCTTGTTCATTGAGTTCTTCTCTCTGGCCTACCGCAGGGATGCCGCAGCCGATTACGGGTGACAGTGTTTTTATAGTTTGCCGGAGGTGTTTTAACGTATCGGAGCGCTTCAATCCAGTCGGGTGCCGGGATTGATACAAATGCATCCGCGCAAGCGGCATCCAATCAAATCCCCCAAGTCGATCCACAGCCACTAAAATGCCTGCCTGAATACACCCGAGATCCGTCCCGCCATGCCCGTCACCGACCCACGCGCCGACTTCCTTGCCCTGCTCGACACCAGCCTGGCGCAGAACGCTTTCATCAAGCTGGTGCTGGCTCGCCATGTCGGCCAGGAGCTGGACCTGCAGCGGCTGATCGTCAAGTTGGCGACCATCAAGGGTGAAGCGTGCCTGTCGTTCGTGTACCGCTACAAGACGCGTGACATCACCAAGAACTTCAGTCTGACCGATGGCCAGCAGTTCATTGCCGACGCCTTGCCCGACACCTTCAAGAACGCCCACCTGTTGACCTTGACCGACGAGTTGCAGCTCGAATTCAGCAAGAAGAACAAGGCCAGCCTGCACCGCAACAAGCAACAGCAGGAGCGGGCCGCGCCGGAGTTGGGTCACGATCGGGAGAAAAAGCGTTACCTGGAGCTGAGCCGGCCGTTTCTGCAGGACCTGGGTGTCACCGACAAGCAGCAGCAGTTGATCCCGGCGATGTCGCGCAAGTGGAAACAGATCAACAAGTTCATCGAGGTGTTTTCCCACGCCTTCGCCTCGTCCGTGCTGGCCAGGACAGACGCGCCCGTGCGGGTCGCCGATTTCGGCTCGGGCAAGGGTTACCTGACGTTCGCCATCCATGACTATGTGGCCAACTCGCTGCAGCGTCAGGCCCAGGTCACCGGCGTCGAACTGCGTCCGGACATGGTCGAGTTGTGCAACGCGGCTGCCACCTCCTTGGAACATCCGGGGCTGGTGTTCGAGTGCGGCGACGTGCGTTCGGTGGTGCCCAGCGAGATCGACGTGATGATCGCCTTGCATGCCTGCGATATCGCTACCGACTACGCCATTCACACCGGTATCCGCTGTGGCGCGGCGATCATCATGTGCTCGCCGTGCTGCCACAAGGAAATCCGCCTGCAGATCCAAAGCCCGGGCCTGCTCAAGCCCATGCTGCAATATGGCCTGCATCTGGGCCAGCAGGCCGAGATGGTCACCGACAGTTTGCGCGCGCTGTTGCTGGACGCCTGTGGCTACGAGACCAAGGTGTTCGAGTTCATCTCCCTGGAACACACCAACAAGAACAAGATGATTCTGGCGGTCAAGCGCGACACATCCGGCCCGTCCGCCGAGGCGCTGGCGAAGATCGAGCAGTTGAAGGCGTTCTACGGCATTCGCGAGCAGCGTCTGCAGACCCTGCTGCAGGAAGACGGCCTGCTGGGCCAGGCGCTGTGAGGCATCGGGACTACAAGTCGCCGGCATTGTGACCCACCCCTGACGAGCGCCACCATGAGGCTCAAGTCAAGGGTTGGAGTTCGCAGTGACGCTCGACATCAAGCTGACGCCGCGCGAGCAGGAAGTGCTCGTCTGGAGTGGCAGGGGCAAATCCTCGTGGGAAATCTCACGCATACTGGCCTGCTCCGAGGCCACGGTGAATTTCCATTTCGCCAACATTCGCCGCAAGTTCGCCGTGGGCTCGCGCAGCGTGGCCGTGCTGCTGGCGCTGCAGAAAGGTCTGATATCGCTGTGGTGAGCGCCTGGTTGCGCTCGAGTCTTCAACGACGCTTCTTCAATACCGCAGGAACGGCCACGTTCAATTGCGCACTGCCCAGGCCATGGCTGGTCGCGTCGAAGAAATACAGCGCCTTGCCGCAGCCGGCGAACAACTCTTCGAAGCGCTGTTTCTGGCTGATGATCCAGGCATCGCTGAGCGGGAAGATCGACACATAAAAAGTCTGCGCAGGCGCCAGGCGCAGCGCCTGAAGGATGTGCGCATCGTCGCTGTCCAGGTTGTGGCCGAAGATGCACAAGGTGCCATCTTGCCGACTCAACTCGCCGTGGCACCAGCTCAGGTAGTCCGAATCACGAATGGTGCGCAGCTTCTGCGCACTGGGCCCTTCGTTGACCAGCAACGGCACGTCGCCAGGCGTGTTGATCGCAAACCCGTCGAGCAAGGCTTCGCCCTCGGCGGTGCGTTGCCGGGTCGTACCGTCGCTGTTCTTGATCAGCTGCAGACCGCCGTGCAGGTACAGCATGCGGCAGCCTGTGGCGGCGGTGTGGCGAATGTCGAAACCGGTGTCCACGTCCATCAGCTCGGCAAAACCCTGCGGGTCGTGCTGCACGGCCCAGGGGCAGAGCAGGTCGTAGTTGCTGCTGTACACCGTGTCGAACGCGCGTAGTGCAAGGTTGAGCGCGGCCAGGCGCTGTTCATCGAGCAGGCGAAAGGGAATGTGCACGCTGCGCACCGCATGGATCAACGCTTCCTTGATCGCATAGTAGCGATTGAGCGGGGCAGTCGAACTGATCGCCAGGGCGGCATTGACCCGAACGGTGCTGTTGAGCACCGCCAGCACCTGTTCGAAGCTGCGGGTCTGCAGCGATTTGAACAAGGCCAGGTCGGTCAGGCTCAAGGGCTTGTTGCGCACCTTTTGCGCGCGCTCGAACAACCCATCGTAGGCGAAGCTGCGCCACACTGCGCGGCTGGCGCCGTTGCCCAGCAACAGGCTTTGTGCAGGCTGACGGGTATGCAGGGTTTGCCAATCGTCGAGGTGGGCGTCGAAGGTGTCATGTGCCATGGTGATGATTCGTTCTACTCGTGTCTTGGGCAAGGGCGCGACTCTATCACGCCATGTCCTGTCATCCGACGCCGTCTATGCTGGGTCGGTTCACCGGCATCAAGCCGCGCCGTTTTCGATCATCCGTGGAAGGACTACACATGTTGGCACACCTGTACAAGACGCTCTGCCTCACCGCTGCCATGGGCGCAGCTGCCTCGGCCCAGGGGCAAACTCCCGATCAGTTGGCTCACGCCGCCAACATTCCCCACCCAGCGGTCATTGCCCATCGAGGTGCTTCGTTCGATGCGCCGGAATCGACACTGCCGGCCTACCTGCTGGCCCGTGACCTGGGCGCCGACTATCTGGAACTCGATGTGCAGCGCACTCGCGACGGGCAACTGATCGCACTGCACGACGATACTTTGTTGCGCACCACCGACATCGCCAGCAAATTTCCCGAGCGCAAGGACAAGCCGGCCAGTGACTTTACCCTGGCGGAGCTGAAAACCCTGGATGCCGGCAGCTGGTTCAACGCAGCGCACCCCGAGCGCGCCCGTGACAGCTACAAAGGCTTGCAGATTCTCACCCTGGATGAGGTGCTCGACGTGGCGCAAGGCGCTACGCACACGCCTGGGGTGTATATCGAAACCAAGGTGCCGCAGCAGTTTCCTGGTATCGAGCGCGATCTCAAGGCCAAGCTTGCGCAACGAGGCTGGCTCGATGGTCAGCACCGGGTCGTGTTGCAGACGTTCGAAAAGGGCAGCCTGGAACTGCTGGCCAAGGAAATGCCGCAGGTGCCCAAGGTATTGCTGCTATGGGTAGGCGAGGGCAGCATCGAACCCGAATCCAAGGTGACGTTCGCAGCGTCCGGCATGAAGGACAAAGCGGCTTACTACGCCCAGCAACGACCCCGCGACCGTGCCGAGTTCGAGCGGTGGCTGGACATCGCCAAAGCCAACGGTGCGGTGGGCACCGGCCCTTCGGCCGCTTTGAACGAGGGGGGAGAGCAGAGCTACATGGACCTGGTCCAGCCGTGGATGAACAAGCTGACCCACGACAAAGGCCTTCTGGTGCACGTGTATACCGTGGACGAGCCGGTCGATTTCAAGAAAGTCAGTGACGCAGGCGTGGATGGCATCTTCACCAACCGGACCAGCGAGCTGCTGAAGTTCTACAAGCGTCCTGCGGCTGAATCCGTGATCGAGGTTCTTCAACGCAACGGTTACTGACCTGCAGAAACGCCAACGGCGCGAATCCGGTTGACCTTGCAATTGCGCTTGGCAATTTAAAGGGCAGAATTCGCGCCGCTGCAGAGGCTGGGGTGGGCTTATTTGCCGGCGCCGCTGCCGTTGCCGCCACTGTTGCCCGAGCTGCCATCGCCTTTGGTCGCGCCCATCGGGGTAGGGCCACCGTCGGTGGTGCCGGCGTCTGCGCCCTGGCTCATGGAACCGGTCTTGCCGTCGATACCGGTGGCGTTGCCATTGTCGGGCGATTTGTCGGTGCCTGGAATGACCTGCTTGCCCGATGGTGCTTCCGGCGTGGCAGTAGGGTTGCTGTCATTGGATGCCGCAATCGCCGCGAACGACGAGGCCGACAGAAGACCGGCCAGAGCCAGCGAGGCAAGCTTTTTGCTAATCATCATGGTGCATCTCCGCAGTGATTGGGGTACAAGCATTGGGCCAGCGTCTTGCACGCAAGGTGCCGTCGAGGCGACGAGCGGCACGTCGCCGTGGCACCTCTTCTCAGCGGTACTGGCGATGAAAGCCCGGTGGCTGGCTTCGGGCCGAATCGATGGAAATCGGCTGCCCGCGCTTCAGCCAGGCATCCAGGGTCTGGCCAAAGGTGTGATCACTGCAATCGCGCAGCAGCATCAGTGGAATATCCAGGTGGCGCGCAACGGCTCGCGCGCTCTCGCGCTCCTGGTGCTGGAACACCTCGACCTCGGTCGGCGAAGCGTGACTGGCCGGCAACCGCTTCAACACCGTCCACGGATCGCTCTCCAGCAACACAATCGCCCTCAGGGAAAGCCGCTCGAACGCTGTCAGATCAATGCCTGACGACCGCGGTCGCTTGCCCATCAATGCAGCGTTTCCCTCCAGCAGCAGTGACTTGCCGCTGGCGGCAATACTGGTGACAGCCAGTTCGAGCGCCTGGCGGTTGCGGTCTCGATTGGTCGCATAGCGATCATCGCTCCATTTCACACAGGCCAGCACCTGCCTGACCAAGCCCGCCACACTGCTGTGCAACACGCCCCGACGGTGCGCGTAATGCTCGCAATGCCAGGTTTTTCCCACGCCATGAATACCGGCTACCAGGATGATCATGATGGATGTCCTTATCAAGTAAGAGGGTATTACTTGAAAGGATGGGTAACTGGACCGTCAACGTAAGTGTCAGAAATTTCTTCGCAATGTAGGGTAGTTTTCTGATTGAGTTGGCGTAACTGGCTGTTTGATCGAGAAATGAACGGCGCCAGGCGGGCAGGCTTCGCAAGGTTGCGAGCATCGAATCTGTGCTGATAACTGCGCCGTGTCTGCATCTTGTTTATCTGTATAGCTGGTGCTAATGGAACGGTTTGCACACTATGCGGTGCCGCCCGGACGCTATCTGTCCTTGAAACCTGCAAGCTGTTGCAGATACCCCTGTTTGAAGCGTTCAACCTATCACCAGGCCTGTTGCGTGAGATGACAATGTGTTCGAACTGACCAGCTATGCGAGCCTTTTCATCGTCGCGTTCGGTGCCGCCACGCTGCTGCCTTTGCAATCGGAAGCGGTATTGGTGGGGATGCTTGTTTCGCAACACTACGCAACGGTGTCGCTCGTACTGATCGCCACGGCGGGCAACGTGCTGGGTTCTGTCGTGAACTGGTACCTGGGCCGCTCTATCGAGCGTTTTCGGCACCGCCGTTGGTTTCCCATCGGTGAGCGCCACTTGGACAAAGCGCAGAATGCCTACCTGCGCTACGGACGCTGGGCGCTCTTGTTCAGCTGGGTGCCGATCATCGGTGATCCCATCACTATGATCGCTGGCGTCATGCGTGAGCCGCTCTGGCGTTTTCTGGTCGTGGTTACGCTGGCCAAGGCGTTCCGCTATTTGGCACTGACCGCGATCACGCTTGGCTGGGCGATATGAACGCCTTCAGCCGAACGCCTGGGAATGGCGAATTAAATACAAGTCAACGAGTATCAGATGGGTAGGATCGGCATCAGCCTTTGCTGTGTTTATCCGATGTTGGCGGAATGGCAACACCTCTCGGCCCGGCGATGCCCCAGATAGCGAGTCCGACAAGGGGCAATACAAAGATCAGCACCGTCCAGCCCAGCTTCGTGCCGGAGCCTTTGGTGCTTCGCCAGACGCTGGTCAGTACCCAAGCGTCCAGCAACAGAACGATCACGGCGGACGCCGCCCAGAAAATCGAGGTTTCCATGGTTTATCACTCCTGAGCAATCACCTACACGAGAGGGGTACCGATCTGCGCAAGTTCCCGATCATTTCCAGCTGGCGATCAACGTACCTTCCAATTCCTCACGGTAATCACCGCCGCGCAAGCGCCCGACGCACTCATCTCGCGTGTTTATGAGTGAGCGTGCGGTTAAATCGAATTGATATGATCGGATTCGCGGCGCTCAGTCCAATGGCAGTGAGCGATCTGTGATGATGTGCTTCATTACCAAGGTCGAGGTCAGCCGCTGTACATTTGGCAGCCTCGATAGCGCTTCGTCATAAAGTCTCTGAAACGCGGGAAGATCTGCGGTTACCACCATGAGTAGGTAGTCCGGATCGCCAAACAGTCTCTGCGCCTGGACGATGTAGGGGATGCCTGGCAAAGCCTTTTCGAAATCTGCTACAGCCTGCTGGTGTCCTTCCCGCAAAGTAACAAACACAAGCGAAGAGAAATTGAGTCCTAACTGGGGTGCAGAGAGGTGGGCGCGATATCCTTTGATCACTCCAGCCTCTTCCAGAGCTCGAACGCGCCGATGGCAAGGGGATAAACTCAACCCCACGCGCTCGGCCAGGTCAGTGAGTGACTGGCGACCATCCTGTTGTAGCTGCGCAAGAATCTGCCTATCGATCCGATCCATTTCGTAAAACCTTCCACAGCCCCTGGGTCCTGCGAGTAACTACGCAAGATAATAACACGAGGCTTTCTTTATCCTTCTCTCTCAGTTTCCACCAGGGCCAAAGGCGCCGTACTGGTAATGGGCAAGAGGAAGGATCGATCGTGAGCGCTTCTATGATGATGGCCTTTTGGGCCGTTTCGTTTCTGTTTGTCATCACGCCTGGGGCGGACTGGGCTTACGCTATTTCAGCGGGTTTGCGAGGCCGTACCGTGCCGGCAGTATTGGGTATGCTCTGTGGCCATGTTCTCGCCACATTGATCGTCTCGGCGGGTGTGGGTGGCGTGCTGGTGAAAATACCTTATGCGCTGTTGACACTTACGCTGATGGGCGCCGCTTATCTCTTATGGCTTGGCATCAACATGCTGTTGAGGCCGGCAATGCCCACCCAGGGAGACGCCGCAGATGACGGAGGCTGGATGACCTCGGCGGTTAAGGGGCTTTGTGTGAGCGGCCTCAACCCGAAAGTGCTGTTGTTGTTCTTGGCTTTGCTACCCCAGTTCACTGATTCATCTGCCCCCTGGCCGGTTGCAGCTCAAATTCTTGCGCTGGGGCTAATTCATGCATTGAGTTGCGGCGTCGTATATCTGGCCGTGGGATATGGTGCCCGCGCAGTACTCAGCTCTCGACCCGGTGCCGCTCTCAATGTAAGCCGGCTCTCTGGGGTCGCAATGATTGTGATTGCTGTCGTTCTCGCGGCTGAGCGGCTGGCTGTTTGAAAAGGTATCCACATGTCTGAACAGACCAACTTCTTGAAGCTTCTATGAACGTTGGGCTCAAGGGCGGTGAAGAGATTCCGAGGGGCTGGGGGCAGAGCGGATTCGCCTGAAAGGGCCGTGAATACTGGGTGAAACTGGAGCGGGTAGAGGGAATCGAACCCTCAACTAAAGCTTGGGAAGCTTTCGTTTTACCACTAAACTATACCCGCATAACGCGTTGTTTCCGTGCCGCTGGCAGTTCATTGCGAACTCGATTGCCAGCTTGGCCACCTCGGTGCGATGCGTCTTTCGACACCTGCTCCGGGCGGCTGACTTTGTACCAGAAGCGCCTGGCAATTTGAAGCGATAATTTTCGTTTCTCTGCGCGATCCCCCTCAAACCAGACCGATCTCTTCTGCGCTCAAGCTGCGGTACTGGCCGGGTTGCAGGCTGTCATCGAGCATCAGCGCGCCCATGCGCTCGCGGTGCAGCGTGAGCACCTTGTTCTGGAAGTGGCCGAACATCCGCTTCACCTGGTGGTAACGCCCTTCGACGATGCTCAGGCGCGCCACGCGCGGGCCGAGAATGTCGAGGTGGGCGGGCAGGGTGGTGAGGTCTTCGAAGGCGAAGTAGATGCCCTTGGCGAACGTCTCTACATAATGGGGCTCGATGACCTGCTCGGTCTCGACCAGGTACACCTTGGGCAGCTTGGTGGCCGGCTGGGTCAGGCGGCGTGACCATTGCCCATCGTTGGTCAGGATCATCAGCCCGGTGGTGTTGAAATCCAGTCGCCCGGCGATGTGCAACTGGTGCTTGTCGGGCACCTCGAGCAGGTCAAGAACGGTCCGATGCTGCGGATCCTGCGTGGCGCTGACGCAACCAGGTGGTTTGTGCAGCATCAGGTAGCGAGCAGGATAGCCGGCCTGCAACAACGTCTGGTCAAGCCGTACTTCGCTGAACTCAGAGACAGCGTGCAGCGGGTCGCGGACCACGCTGCCATCCACCTGTACTCGTCCTGCGATCAAGGCCAGGCGCACCTGCTGCCGGTTGAAGCGTTCGAAATTGGAAAGGAATCTGTCCAGACGCATCGCTGCGCTATGCCCCCGACTCAGACAGTTGCTCATTCACCCGCGCGCAGCGCGGACACAAGCAGGCGGCGTTGCGCAGATGCTCGGGCAAAGCCCGCAGCACAGCGGGGTCGATGCTGACCGTGTAGCACCAGCACGGCTGTGCGGCCGTCTTGGCATCGGCCAATGTGCAGTCGTTGCGGCCGCCGCAGGCTGGGCAAAGGCGGCTGTCGGTCAGCGCGAGCGTGGTCATGAGCGATCCGTGAAGGTATGAACGTGGCATTCTACTTCAGCGCCCTGCGGGTCGGCGAAAAGCGTCAACGCAGAGCGCTTTGTATCAATTTATTGCCGAGTGAAATGCAGTATCTTTCCTGCTGTCTGAGTTATGCCCAGAACCACCGTTCCGGGTAACGACCAGTCGTGCTGGTTCGATCCCCCTCGCGGTCCAGGAGGCCGCTTATGTCCCCTAGAGCTCTTTTGATCGTGGTATTGGGCTTGTTGACAAGTGCCTGTGTGCCCTATGGAGGGGGAGGTTACTACCGCACCGAAGTCTATTCCGTGGACAGCTCGCCGAGAGGCGGCTACTACCCCTACAGCCAGCCCTATGGCAGCGGTTACTACGTGACGCCGGCGCCGCGCTACTACGAGGGGCCGCGCTACTTTTCTTCACCACGGTATTACGCGGTGCCGCCACCGCGCTACTACGGTCCGCCTGCGCCGCACTACCGGCCGGGTTTCAGGCCGGGACGCGGCCCCGACCCACGTTGGCGCGACGGGCCGGCGCGGCATTACGGCCAGGATTGGAACCGGGGTCGAGGCTCCGACCGCGGCCCGGGCCGTGGTGGTCGACACTAGCCAGCAACGGCGCCCTCAGGGGCGCCGTTTTCGTTTTCACCTGCCATTCAGTAATCGCAAAGGTCGGCCAGCGGATGACGGCCTTCCCAGGCCTTGCTGAAATGCGCCTCGACCACCGCCTGCGGTACATGGTCGACGTCGGGCCAGTGCCAGTGCGGCTGGTTGTCCTTGTCGATCAGGCGCGCACGCACGCCTTCGCTGAATTCGGGATGGCGGCAGCAGTTCAGGCTCAGGCTGTATTCCATCTGGAACACCTGGGCCAGCGACAAGTGGCGGGCACGGGCCAATTGCGCCCAGATCAAGTGCGCGGTCAGCGGGCAGCCCTTGGCGAGGTTGCCGGCAGCCTTGGCCAGCAAGGGGTCGTCGTGTCGTTGCCATTGCACCAGTGCATGCCAGGCGCCAGGCGCGTCGCTGACGTCCAGCTGGGCGTCGATGGCGGCCCTGCGCGGCAGCCATTGCGCTGCTGGGGCACTGTCGCGCGCATCGTGCTCGAGGGCCTTGAGCAAGCTGTTCAGCTGCATGGCTGTCTGCTCCTGCCAGTTCAGCTGCAGCAGGCCGTCGAGCAGGTCTTCGTATTGGTCGTCGCGCAGGCAGCGGTCGGCCAGGCCCAGGTCGAGGGCATCGCGGGCGTTGATCTGCGCGCCGGTCATGCCCAGGAACAGGCCGAGCTTGCCGGGCATGCGCGAGAGGAATCCGCTGGCACCCACGTCCGGGTACAGGCCGATGGTGATTTCGGGCATGGCCAGGCGGCTGCTCGGCGTGACGATGCGAATGCTCGACGCCTGCAGCAAGCCCATGCCACCGCCCAGTACGTAGCCGTGGCCCCAGCAGATCACTGGCTTGGGGTAGGTGTGCAGGCGGTAGTCGAAGCGGTATTCGGCGGCGAAGAATCGGGCGGCCAGCGGCGGCACTTCACCGGGGTGGGCGCGGCAGGCCTGGACCAGGCTGCGTACGTCGCCACCGGCGCAAAAGGCTTTTTCGCCTTCGCCGCGCAGCACCACACAGACCACCCGATCATCCTGCGCCCACTCATCGAATTTTCCCGCGAGCGCTTCGAGCATCGGCAAGGTCAGAGCATTGAGGGTTTTCTCCGCATTCAGGGAGGCGACGCCGATCCGCGCGCCATTGCCGGCGCTGAGTTCTTCGAAATTCAAATCCATCCTGACCTCGCATCAAAGGGGCGGCAGCAGCGCAGCGATGACCGCGAAGGGCCGGCGGAGGGTCGCAGTGCGCTGTCCAGTCTGGATTTGACTTTCTGTGTCCGCATTCCTACCGTCCGCCCACTGATTTCTGGTGCCTGGTGTTTTAGGGTGCCTGCTTCTTGTTGAGGAACATATGAGCACAGACGACCGCATCAAACTCGAGCCTAGCTGGAAAGCTGCACTGCGTGAGGAATTCGACAAGCCTTACATGGCCCAGTTGCGCGAATTCCTGCGCCAGGAGCATGCGCTGGGGAAAGAAATCTATCCGCCCGGGCCGATGATCTTCAACGCGCTCAACACCACGCCGTTGGACCAGGTGAAAGTCGTGATTCTCGGTCAGGATCCCTACCACGGTCCGGGCCAGGCGCATGGCTTGTGCTTCTCGGTGCAGCCGGGCATTCCTACGCCGCCTTCGCTGGTGAATATCTACAAGGAGCTCAAGCGCGACCTCAACATCGACATCCCCAAGCATGGCTATCTGCAGAGCTGGGCGGAGCAGGGTGTATTGCTGCTCAACACCACCATGACGGTGGAGAGGGCAAACGCCGCCGCCCATGCCAAGAAAGGCTGGCAGCCGTTCACCGACCGCATCATCGAAGTGGTCAGCGAGCAACAGTCCAGCGTGGTGTTCATGCTGTGGGGCGCGCATGCGCAGAGCAAGCAGAAGCTGATCGACAACAGCAAGCACCTGGTGCTGACCTCTGTGCATCCCTCGCCGTTGTCGGCGCACAAGGGCTTCATCGGCAACGGCCACTTCAGCCGCGCCAACAAGTTTCTCGAGCAGAACGGTCTGACCGCCATCGACTGGCGCCTGCCCTAAGGCACCGGTCGACGCTTCTGCCACTGGCGAAACAGCGGTTCAGCCAGAAACAGCACGAACAGCAGGCGCATTACCTGCATCGCTGTCACCAGCGGTACCGACAGCTGCAGCACCTCGGCGGTCAGGCTCATCTCGGCAATGCCACCGGGCATCATGCCCAGGGTCAGCGAGCGCAGGTCGAGGTTGGTCAGGGCACTCAGGGCCAGTGCGCAGCCGCCGGCAATGGCCATGGTCAGGGCGGTGCTGACCAGCGTACGCGCGAGAAACGATGGCGCGCGGCGGAAAAACGCGCGATTGAAGTGGCAGCCCAGGCCGCTGCCGATCAGCCACTGGCCGATCTGGCTGCCACCGTCCGGCAGGCCGATGTGCAGATCGAAGCTGACGCTCATGGCAGCGCTGACCAGCAAGGGGCCGAACAGCCAGGGGTTGGGCTGATCCAGTCGCTGCCAGATCCAGGCCGCCGCCCCGGCGAGGGGGAAGATCAACGCCAGCCAGGCCCAGTCGACGCCGCCTTCATGGCTGATGGGGGTGCCGTCGCCCATCAGGAATTTGAACAGCGCCGGCACGCACAGCACCACGGCCAGTACCCGCAGGCTTTGCCCTGCGGCGACGCGGCTGAGGTCGGCACCGTTGCGCGCGCCCAGGTTGACCATTTCGCCGGAACCGCCCGGCATGCTGGAAAAAAAAGCCGTGGCCCGGTCTTCACCGGTGCGCAGCATCAGCCACACGCCCACGGCACTGGAAACGCTGGTGATCAGCGCTCCGAAAAAAATCAGGCCGAAATGGCCGCCAACCTGCTCCATCACCAGGGGGGTGAAGTGCAGGCCGATGCCTATGCCGACGATCCACTGGCCCAGCTTGCGGCCATTGGGTATTTCCGCCAATTGCCAAGGTGTCAGGCAGCGCACCAGGATGATCGCCAGCAACGAGCCGATCATCCAGGGCAGCGGCCAGCCGATCAGGCTGGCGACATAGCCGCCAGCCAGACCTACGAACGGTGTACCCCACCAGTTGTGCAGGAACCGATCAAACATCGGCAGCGGCACGACGCATGGCAGCGCGCTTGCGCCAGATACGAACCACCGGCAGCAGCAGCATCAGAACGGTGAGTATCCAGACACCTGCGGTGATCGGGCTGCCCCAGAGAATCTGCAGCTCGCCGTTGGAAATCGACAGCGCGCGACGCAGGTTCTGCTCCATCAGGCCGCCCAGGATGAAGCCGAGCAGGACGGGCGACAGCGGGAAATCCAGCTTGCGCAGGATGTAGCCGAAGATGCCGATACCGATCATCAGGAACAGGTCGAAGGTGGTCGCGTGGACCGCGTAGACGCCGATGCCGGTGATGATGGCGATGACCGGTACCAGTGCCCAGTTCGGCACGGCGAGGATCTTGGTGAAGATGCGGATCATGGGGATGTTCAGGATCACCAGCATGATGTTGGCGACGAACAGCGAGGCGATCAGGCCCCAGACGATGTCCGGTTGCTGTTGGAACAGCAGCGGGCCTGGCGTGATGTTGTACAGAGACAGGGCGCCGATCATCACTGCAGTGGTGCCCGAACCCGGTACGCCGAGGGTCAGCATCGGCACCAGGGCGCCGCAGGCAGTGGCGCCGATGGCGGTTTCCGGCGCGGCCAGGCCACGCTTGTCACCTTGGCCGAACTTGCCGCTGGCACCCGCCAGGCGCTTCTCGGTGGTGTAGGCCACGGCGCTGGCCAGGGTGGCGCCGGCGCCGGGCAGTACGCCCATGATGAAGCCCAGCACGCCGCAGCGGATGTTCACCCAGAACACCGAAGCGGCTTCCTTGAGGTTGAACATCATGCGCCCGGTGGCCGTGACGGCCACGCTGCCGTGGTGAGTCTTTTCCAGCAGCAGGAGGATTTCACTGATCGAGAACAGGCCCAGCACCAGCACGACGAATTGAATACCGTCGGTCAGGTGGATGTTGTCGCCGGTGAACCGGTACACGCCGCTGTTGGCGTCGATGCCGACACTGGACAGAAACAGGCCGATCAGCGCCGCAATGAACGTCTTCAATGGCCTGTCACCGGCCATGCCGCCCAGGCAGACGATGGCGAACACCATCAACACGAAGTATTCCGCAGGGCCGAAGGCAATCGCCCATTTGGCCAGGATCGGGGCAAACATGACCATGCCGCAGGTGGCGATGAATGCACCGATGAACGAGCTCCACGCGGACAACGACAGCGCAACGCCGGCCAGGCCCTGGCGGGCCATCGGGTAGCCGTCCAGAGTGGTCATCACGGTCGATGCTTCGCCGGGAATGTTGAGCAGGATCGAGCTGATGCGACCGCCGTATTCGCAGCCCAGGTACACCGCCGCCAGCAGGATCAGTGCCGATTCCGGCGGCAGGCCCAGGGCGAAGGCGATCGGGATGAGCAGGGCGACACCGTTGATCGGTCCCAGGCCCGGCAGCAGGCCGACCACGGTGCCGATCAGGGTGCCCGACAGGGCGGTGATGAGGTTGTAAGGGGTCAGTGCAACGCCGAAGCCCTGACCCAGGTAGCCGAGAGTATCCATGTCAGTTCTCCAGAACGCTGAGCAGGCCCAGGGGCAGCGGCACGTCCATGACTTTGTCGAAGAGCACGTACAGGCCGATGCTCATCAAGGTGATGATGATCACGCTGGGCATTGCGCGGCCGCCATACAGCAGGGCCATCGGAATGCCGATCAGGATGCTGCTGAGAATGAAGCCCAAGGGTTCGAACGTCCCGGCGAACACCAGCAGCAGGCCGATGCACATGGCGATCTTCTTCAAGGTCGGACGGTCCAGCGGCGGTTCTTCCTCGCTGTGCACGATCGGAGTGGGACGAAACACCAGGTACAGCAAGGCCAGGCTCATCAGGCCCAGCATCAGCAACGGGTAGGCGCGCGGGCCTACCGGCTCATAGGAAAAGGGTGCCTGGTAGGGCCAGGCCATCAGTGCCAGACCGGCACAGACAAGCAGCAACAGCAGGGCGAAAAGCCGTTGAACGATCATGATCATGGTCATGTTCCTTCGTGAAGGAGGACGATGGTGGTGTCGGCAGGGAAGCCTTCGCGGGCAGAGATCCGCTCTCACGGTGGGCTTGTATATCCAGCCCTGAGGGAGCGGGTCTCTGCCCGCGAATGGCTCCCCGCGGACCCAGGCCGATTACTGAACCAGCCCGAATTCCTTGGCCAGGGTCTTGTACTCGGCGACCTGTTTCTTCACGTAGGTGTCCAATTCCTGCCCGGTCATGGCGAACGGGAACAGCTCGCGCTGGTCACGCAGCTTGGCGAATTCTTCGGATACCAGCAGCTTGTCGAACGCCGCTTTCCACCAGTCGTATTCGGCGTCGGTCACCTTCGGCCCCAGGTAGAAGCCGCGCACCACTGGCCAGACGATGTCGTAGCCCTGCTCCTTGGCAGTGGGGATGTCCTTCATTTCCGGCTCGTCCAGACGCTTGTCGGAGAACACCGCGAGCAGGCGCATGTCACCACTGAGGATGTGCGGCATGGAGTCGGAGATGTCGGTGCTGCCGACCTGGATGTGGCCACCGAGCAGGGCCGTGGCGATTTCACCGCCACCTTCCAGGGCAACGTAGCGCAGGTCGCGCGGGTTGATCCCGGCAGCCTTGGCGATCAGCGCGGTCTGCATCCAATCCTGGCTGCCGACGGTGCCGCCTGAGCCGATCACCACTTTGCTCGGGTCAGCCTTGAGCGCCTTGACCAGGTCATCCAGGGTCTTGTAGGGCGAGTTGCTCTTCACCGCGATGGCTCCATAGCTGGTGCCTACCGCGGCCAGCCAGCGTACGGCGCTTTCGTCGAAACGGCCGAACTTGCCCTGCGCCAGGTTGAGTAGCGAGCCGCTGGACCATGCCACCAGGGTGCCTGCGTCGGCTGGACGCTGGGCGACCACCGCGTTGTACGCTACCGCGCCGACACCGCCGGGCATGTAGGTGACGCGCATGGGTTTGGACAGCAGTTTCTCGTTGACCAGTGCGCTTTGGGCAAGTTTGCAGGTCAGGTCGAAGCCACCGCCAGGCGAGGCTGGGGCAATGCATTCAGGACGTTTGGGTTCTTCCTGGGCAAGCAGCGGGGCACTGATGAACAGGCAGCTGACAGCCAGGGCAAGCGGACGCATGGCGCGGATCATGGGTATTTCTCCATTGTTGTTCTTGTTATCGAAAACGTATCGTGACGTTTGCGTGGCAGGTCTCTACGGACTCGCCTTGCTGAAACCTTATGTTGCGAACCTTTCACCAAGCTTTCAGCGGCGGTCAATCTGCCAAGACTGCTTCACAGTCCGGCGCGGGCCTGTAAACTCGGGCACATAAAGCGGTTGATGAGCCTTTCGCAGCTGGCGCTGACAGCAGCGAATACCGTACTACGGCAACATCACCCCGACATAGAAAAGATTGGCCGTGAGGAATACCGATGCGTGTCCTGCTTGTAGAAGATCACCTGCAGTTGGCCGAAAGTGTCGCCCAGGCGCTGAAGGCCACCGGCTTGACCGTCGATGTGCTGCACGACGGGGTGGCGGCAGACCTGGCCCTGGCCAGCGAGGAATACGCCGCCGCGATACTCGATGTCGGCCTGCCCAGGCTTGATGGTTTCGAGGTGCTGGCGCGCCTGCGGGCGCGAGGCAAGAACCTGCCGGTGCTGATGCTCACGGCGCGCAGCGACGTCAAGGACCGCGTCCATGGCTTGAACCTGGGCGCCGACGACTATCTGGCCAAACCGTTCGAACTCACCGAGCTGGAAGCCCGGGTCAAGGCCCTGCTGCGGCGCACCGTGCTCGGTGGTGAGCGCCAGCAGCGCTGCGGTCCGCTGGCCTATGACCTGGATACGCGACGCTTCACCCTGGGCAAGGAACTGCTGACCCTGACCTCGCGCGAACAGGCGGTGCTCGAGGCGCTGATTGCCCGTCCGGGGCGGGTGATGAGCAAGGAGCAGTTGGCGGCCCAGGTATTCGGCCTGGACGAGGAAGCCAGCGCCGACGCCATCGAGATCTATGTGCACCGCCTGCGCAAGAAGCTCGACAAGCAACCGATCGCCATCGTCACCTTCCGCGGTCTGGGCTACCTGCTGGAAAGCCGCGATGCGTGAAGTCAGCAGCCTGCGTTGGCGGCTGCTGTGGAACCTCGCCATGCTGCTGGTCTTCCTCATGCTGGCCAGCGGCTTGAGTGCCTACTGGAATGGCCGCGAAGCGGCCGACACGGCTTATGACCGGACCCTGCTGGCTTCGGCGCGCACCATTGCTGCCGGGCTTTCCCAGCGCGACGGCACGCTCAGTGCCGACGTGCCCTACGTGGCCCTGGATACCTTCGCCTACGACAGCGCCGGGCGTATCTACTATCAGGTCAACGACATTGACCACAAGCTGATCTCCGGCTACGAAAATCTGCCGGCGCCGCCGCGCGGCACTCCGCGTACGGACGATTACCCGGCCCTGGCCACGTTCTACAGCGGCCGTTATCTGGGGCAGAACGTACGCGTGGTGAGCCTGCTCAAGGCGGTCAGCGAACCGAACATGATCGGCATGGCAGAGATTCGCGTGGCCGAGACCGAAGAGGCGCGGGTGTCGATGGCACGCAGCCTGATGGCCGACACCTTGTTGCGCCTGGGCATGCTCGGCGGCGGCGCCTTGTTGCTGGTGTGGGTCACGGTCAGCGCTGCCCTGCGGCCACTGGAGCGCCTGCGCGACGAAGTCGAAGACCGTCAGCCCGACGACCTGCGCCCCCTGCCGCTGGTCGAGGTCCAGCGCGAACTGTGGCCGCTGGTGCAGGCCCTCAACCATTTCACCGAACGCCTGCGTGTCCAGTTCGAGCGGCAGGCGCAGTTCATTGCCGATGCTGCCCACGAGCTGCGCACGCCGCTGGCAGCGCTCAAGGCGAGGGTGGAGTTGGGCCTGCGCGCCGAACAGCCGGAAGTCTGGCGCAGCACCCTGCAGCAGGCGGTGGAAGGCACCGACAAACTTACCCACCTGGCCAATCAGTTACTGTCGCTGGCCCGCGTCGAGAACGGCGCACGGGCCATTGCCGAAGGCGGCGCCCAGCGCCTGGACCTGAGCCAGCTGGCCCGCGAACTGGGCATGGCCATGGCCCCTCTGGCCCACGGCCGGGGCGTGGCGCTGGCGCTGGAGGCCGACGAGCCCATCTGGTTGCGCGGTGAGCCGACGTTGCTCAACGAACTGCTCAGCAACCTGGTGGACAACGCCTTGGCACATACTCCGGCCGGCGGCAACGTCATTCTGCGCGTGCTGGCCCCTGGCATCCTCGAAGTCGAGGACGACGGGCCAGGCATTCCGGCGGACGAACGCGATCGAGTCTTCGAGCGCTTCTACCGGCGCAATGCGCAGAGCAGCGGAACCGGGTTGGGGCTGGCCATCGTCGGTGAAATCTGCCGCGCGCACATGGCGCGCATCAGCCTGCACGATGGCGCCAGGGGCGGCTTGAAAGTGCGCGTCGACTTCGCGCTCTAGTTCAGCAGCGACTGTGCCTGCAGCAGATCGCTGGCCAGCAGCACCGGGCTTTGCTTGATTTCCAGGCGTTGATACGCCGGATGCTCGACCAGGGTCGGCAGGCCCGTATTGTGCGGCAGGCGCAACAGCGTGACGATCATCACCAGATCGCCATAATCGGTTTCCGTGTTGTGCCGGTTCAGGTCCAGGAACTGGCCTGGCACCTGCGCGAGCATGGCCGGAAAGTCCCACTTGTGCAGGATGTGGTCGCCTATCCGCGGATGGATATGCTCGATCACATGGGTGAGGCTCACCGGGTCGGCCAGCAGTTCGTTGTGCTCCTGGGCGTAGGTCAGGATCGGCAATACGCCGATCTGGTGCACCAGGCCGGCAAGAGCGGCGCGGTCGGGCTTGAGCGTGGTGAATCGCCGCGCCAGCTCGGTGCACATGCCGGCCACCTCCAGGCTGGTCCGCCAGGCCTCGCGCATGCGGCTCTGCACAGCAGGCGCGCGGGCGTGGAAGATCTGTTCGATGACCAGGCCGATGGCCAGGTTGCTGCTGTAATTGACGCCCAGCCGATTGATCGCCGTACGCACGTCGGTGACCTCGAAACTGGCGCGCAGCAGTGGGCTGTTGACCACCTTGAGCAGACGCGCCGACAGCGCTGCGTCCTGAGCGATGACTTGACTCAGACGATTGACGCTGACGTTGTCGTCCTCGGCCGCTTCACGAATTTTCAGGGCGACTTCCGGCATGGTCGGCAAGACCAGCTCGTCACGGTCGATGGCGGCCAGCAAATCCCTTTGTACTGTATCGGCCAGCTGGTTCATTCGACGCCTCGGCATAGCGGGAGAGGGGTACGCAGGCCCTGCTACGGGCCGTGTCAGCGCTGTATTTCACGGTCTCGATCAAGTGTATAGGGCAAGGTGAGAAGTGCCAGCGCAGGACCTTCGAGACTGCCCAGATGAATGCGACCATCCTCCACAGCGTTGTCCTGCAGTACGGCAAGAGCCTCGTAGCCCTCGGCCGTCGGTGCGGCCAGGGCAATCTCGCCGATGGCGCTGCCATGCACCGGCGAGAACAGCGCGGTACCCGGTTCCGGACGGGTCGGGCCGGTCAACTGGACGTGGTAGAGGCGTCGCTTGAGTTTGCCCAGGTACTGCATGCGTGCCACGATTTCCTGGCCGGTGTAGCAACCTTTCTTGAAACTCACGCCGCCCACGGCCTGCAGGTTCAGCATCTGCGGGATGAACAGTTCGCGAGTCGGCTCCAGCACCTGGCCGATGCCGGCGCGGATCTGCCCCAGCAGCCAGTCGTCGAGCGAGCCCTGGGCCAGCTGTTCGGCCAGCCGGGCGGCAAGGTTCTCGGCCTGCTCGGCAGGCGCCCACAGCTCGGCCCGCGCCGGCGAGACGCGCACTGCGATCAGCGCGCCGTGACGTACCACCGCATCGGTGTCCAGGGGCAGGTCCAGGCCCAGCGCGTTCAGCGCGCCATCGCCATGCTGCACGCCGAAGCGCACCCAGGCGTCGCTCTCGTCGGTGAGCTTGGACTTGGAGAACACCGCGTACTTCTTCAGGTCCGCCAATTGTGCTTCGAGCAGGCCGCGGGCCATGGCCAGAACACAGCCATCGCCCTGCAAAAGAATGCGAAAGCTGGACTGCATGCGGCCTTTCTGCGTGCAGCGCGCGCCGAGACTTGCCGTGTGCTCGTCCAGGTAGTTGAGGTTGCAGGTGAGCTGGCCCTGCAGGAACTTGCCGGCGTCCGAGCCGCGAACGGCGAGGACGCCCTCGTGGGTCAGGGTGCAGAACATAGCGCTATCGGACATGGGTCATCGCTGAGTTGAAGGGACTGGACATCATCATAGAGCCCCGCGCCGGGGGAATGCTATCCCCGCCGCCCTGACACCCCACCGACGCCTCTGTATACTGCGCGCCTATTCAAGGAGCCCCCCATGGTCGAAAACGTTGAACTCAACCGGCTTTACTGGCACAGCCGCCGCGGCATGCTGGAGCTGGACGTGTTGCTGGTGCCTTTCGTCAAGGAAGTCTATCCCCACTTGAATCAGGTGGATCGCGACGTCTACGTGCGCCTGCTCGAATGCGAAGATCAGGACATGTTCGGCTGGTTCATGGAGCGCAACGAGTCTGATGACCCCGAGTTGCAACGCATGGTTCGGATGATCCTGGATCGTGTCCAGCCCAAGTAACCGCTTCGAATGCCGTTGGCAGCCCTCGCGGCGGCTGCTGGCCGTCTACGTGCTGGCGCAAGCCTCGGCGTGGCTGGCAAACCTGCTGATGGATGCACCCATCCTCGTGCACCTGGCGGCCGCTGCGCTGTGCATCGTGCATGCGCTTCACGTATTGCCGCGGCACGTGTTGCTCGACAGCCCCCACGCCGTGACCGGCCTGCGCCGCGACCGCAGTGGCTGGGCAGTATGGACCGAGGCGGATGGCTGGCAAGCGGTGCAGCTGCGCCCCGACAGCATGGCGCTGCCCCAGGTGGTGGTGCTGCGCTTCCGTCTGGCCGGTCAGCGACGGGTGCGCAGCGCCTGTGTCATGCCTGACTGCCTGGATGCAGACACCCATCGGCGCCTGCGGCTGCGCCTCAAGTTCAGTCGGCGTAGGTGGGCGGTTCCAGGATAGTATCCTTCGCCTCTGGCAGCAGGTCTGGATAGTCGAGCGTGTAGTGCAGGCCTCGGCTTTCCTTGCGCTGCATGGCTGAAGCGATCATCAGCTCGGCCACCTGCGCCAGGTTGCGCAGTTCGATCAGGTCTCTGCTCACTTTATAGTTGCTGTAGAACTCGTCGATCTCGTCGAGCAGCAGGCGCACTCGGTGCTGTGCGCGCTGCAGGCGCTTGGTGGTGCGCACGATGCCCACGTAGTCCCACATGAAGCGCCGCAGTTCGTCCCAGTTGTGGGCAATGATCACGTCTTCGTCCGAATCGGTCACCTGGCTGGCATCCCACTGCAGCAACGCTCCGGGCATTGCGACATCGGCCAGGCATGAAACGATGTGCTCGGCGGCGGAGCGCGCGTAGACGATGCACTCGAGCAGTGAATTGCTGGCCATGCGGTTGGCGCCGTGCAGGCCAGTGCAACTGGTTTCGCCAATGGCATACAGGCAGGGGACGTCGGTGCGGCCGTGCTGGTCCACCTGCACGCCGCCACAGGTGTAGTGGGCGGCTGGCACCACGGGGATCGGCTGGCGGGTGATGTCGATGCCGAACGTCAGGCAACGTTGGTACACCGTGGGAAAATGGCTGCGGATGAAGTCCGCCGGTTTGTGGCTGATGTCCAGGTATACACACTCGGCGCCCAGCCGCTTCATTTCGTGGTCGATGGCGCGTGCCACGATATCGCGCGGGGCAAGCTCGGCGCGCGGGTCGAAGCGGGGCATGAAGCGCTCGCCGTTGGCCAGCTTGAGCAGGGCGCCCTCGCCACGCAACGCTTCGGTGATCAGAAAGCTTTTGGCCTGGGGGTGATACAGGCAGGTCGGGTGGAACTGGTTGAATTCCAGATTGGCAACCCGGCAGCCCGCGCGCCAGGCCATGGCAATGCCATCGCCGCAGGCACCGTCGGGGTTGCTGGTGTACAGGTAGACCTTCGCGGCGCCACCAGTGGCGAGCACGGTGAAGCGCGCTGCGTGAGTGTTCACCGCACCGCTGCGATGATCCAGTACATAGGCGCCGAGGCAGCGATCCTCGGCGCGGCCCAGGCGCCGTTCGGTAATCAGGTCGATGGCAGCGCACTGTTCCATGAGTTCGATGTTGGGCCGCAGGCGCGCCGCTGCCAGCAGCGTGTCGAACATCGCCGCGCCGGTGGCATCCGCCGCATGAATGATGCGGCGCTGGCTGTGGCCGCCTTCACGGGTCAGGTGAAAGGGGAAGCCGGTGTGCTCAGGGTCCGTTGCCTGCTCACGGGTAAAGGGCACGCCCAGCTCCACGAGCCATTGAATCGCTGCGCGGCTGTGCTCCACCGTGAAGCGCACGGCCTCTTCATCGCACAGGCCAGCACCGGCCTGAAGGGTGTCCTGAACGTGGGCCTCGACGGTATCGGTGTCGGCCAGGACGGCAGCAACGCCCCCCTGGGCCCAAGGTGTCGAGCCATCGCCAAGCCCGCCCTTGCTGATGACCGCAATGCGCAGCGTGTCGGGCAACGCCAGTGCAAGGCTCAAGCCTGCGGCTCCGCTACCGATCACCAGAACATCGTGTTGCAGTTGCTTGCCCATTCGAAGGTCGTCCGCAGGTCGAAATTGAAGTTGCGTGAAGCGCTATCCAGCGTGCCGTTCGTGCCTGTTGTGCACGTCCCGCTGGTATATCCAAGGGGGTAGCGGCACAATAGCGGCACCTTCGACGCACGCAACCCAGCATTTTCCGCTGGTACGGCGCGGCATTTATAGCAGCCGCACCGACGCCTGCGCTATGTGAACAGGCACTCGACCTGGGTTGCGCGAGCTGAATCACTTCAGTCGCAGCAACGGCTGTAGGACCGAATAAACCGTGCGTGTAGGCCTAGACCTTCGTTTTTGTGGGAACTTTCCAAGAAACCCCGCAATCAATAGAAGGTTGCCTATAGGAAGGAAACAGTGTCGATCAATGGATGCACCAGCAATGCCTGGATGCGGCGATCGGCGGAAAGATTATCGGCGCAGCCCGGCATGTTCGAGCTGCGCTTTCCGTGCAGGCTTGATCCGGGCCTGCGGGAAACTTGCCTGGAGGGGAGAACTTTTGCGAATAGCCCGAGTCTATGGTTGCAAGCCTGAACGATGGCCTGAGCAGCGCTCCTTCCGGACCCATGAGGAGTGTTCATGCTAACCCAGGAAGAGGATCAGCAGCTGGTCGAGCGTGTACAACGCGGTGATCGGCGAGCGTTTGATCTGTTGGTGCTGAAGTATCAGCACAAGATTCTCGGGTTGATCGTGCGGTTCGTGCACGACACCCATGAAGCCCAGGACGTGGCGCAGGAAGCTTTCATCAAGGCTTACCGCGCGTTGGGCAACTTTCGCGGAGACAGCGCGTTCTACACGTGGCTGTACCGCATCGCCATCAACACGGCGAAAAACTATCTGGTGTCCCGCGGACGCAGGCCACCGGACAGCGACGTAAGTTCCGAGGACGCGGAGTTCTATGACGGCGATCATGGCCTCAAGGATCTCGAGTCACCGGAACGTTCATTGCTGCGCGATGAGATCGAAGGCACCGTCCATCGAACCATTCAGCAGTTGCCCGAAGACCTGCGCACGGCGTTGACCCTGCGCGAGTTCGACGGTTTGAGTTACGAAGACATTGCCAGTGTCATGCAGTGTCCGGTGGGGACCGTGCGGTCGCGGATTTTTCGTGCCCGGGAAGCCATCGACAAAGCCCTGCAGCCGTTGTTGCAGGAATCCTGAGACAGCGGCGATAGCCAAGAGAGGAACGCCATGAGTCGTGAAGCCCTGCAGGAATCGCTGTCCGCAGTGATGGATAACGAAGCGGACGAATTGGAACTGCGTCGGGTACTGACCGCGTTGGACGATGCTGAAACCCGTGCCACCTGGGCGCGTTTTCAGGTTGCCCGCGCTGTCATGCACAAGGACCTTCTGGATCCGCGCCTGGATCTGTCGGCTGCAGTATCAGCAGCCATTGCCGAAGACGTTGCGCCTGCAGCAGCTGCTCGCGGTCCATGGCGCAGCCTGGGTCGTCTGGCCGTCGCCGCTTCGGTGACGGTCGCTGTGCTGGCAGGTGTACGCCTGTACAACCAGGACGACATCACCGGCGCTGAACTGGCGCAACAGCAGCCCGCCCAGCAAGCACCGTCGACGCCGATGGTACAAGGTCCGGCCGTTCTGGCAGGCTACACGCCTGACAGTTCCGACACACCAGGGCCCATGGCCAACGGCGTGTTGAAGGGTGAGGAAGGTCTGAACGACCAGCGTCTGCCGGGCTACCTGCGCCAGCATTCGCAAGAAGCGGCCGCCAAGGGTTCCGACAGTGCGCTGCCCTATGCCCGCTCCGCGAGCATGGAAAACCGCTAATCCCGACCATGCGTGCGGCTCTATTCCTGCCATTTCTCCTTGGCTTGGCCGCACCGGTCACTGCGGCTCCCGATGCAGCGCAGTGGCTCGAGAACATGACGCGCGCAGAGCGCACGCAGAATTTCGAAGGCACGTTCGTCTACGAGCGTGACGGCGATTTCTCCACCTATCAGGTTTGGCACCGTGCCGGCAACGGCGGGGTGCACGAGCGTGTACTCAAGCTTGACGGTATCGCTTCCGAACGCGTTCAGGTCGCTGGTCGTACGTCCTGTGCGACGGGCAACCCAATGCTCGGCGTGGTGCAGGGGCCTGGCGGCTACGATGGCCTGGTCGATCCGCTCAAACTGATGTCTTGGTACGAACTGCGTGTTGCGGGAGCTTCTAGGGTCGCTGGGCGCGATGCGGTGGTGGTGACTCTGGTTCCCAAAGATCGCGACCGCTATGCCTTCGAAATGCATCTGGACACACGCACCGGCCTGTTGCTCAAGTCTCTGCTGATCGATGCACAGGGGCGACTGCTCGAACGTTTGCAGTACACGCGTCTGGCACCGGGAGCACCTGCGTCGGCCGACTTGATAGCGACACCAAATTGTAAGCCTGTATTGCATACCGTCGCCGGGCCCGCACCACGCGAGGTGTCCGCTTGGCGCTCCAAATGGATACCGGCCGGCTTCGAGCTGGCCCAGACAGGCTTGCGCAAATCCTCTGCCAGCAATGCCAGTGTGACCAGCCTGCTGTATGCCGATGGCCTTGCCCATTTTTCTGTATTTCTCGAACCGCTCAATGGCGCTTCGGCGCGTGATACCCGCGTCCAGCTTGGCCCGACGGCGGCCGTGTCGCGGCGACTGAAGACTACGGACGGTGAAATGATGATCACGGTGGTGGGTGAAATTCCGCTGGGCACCGCAGAGCGAATAGCCCTGTCGATGCAACGGCAGGATGTTCAGGCTCGGCGTTGAACTGTGCGCGCCCCAGGCGCCGTCCATGCTTCGCGGCAGCCCTTCATGCTGGTTTAATCATCGCGACGTAACGTGAAAGCTGTTTCATGCAGGTTGCAAACCGCCGGTTTTTTTCTTATAGGTCTGTGCTTCGGGGGTGAGTCATTTCTGCAGTCACAGGCTCGCTGCCGTGCGCCACAGCAAAACGCGGGATTGCCAGAGGGCTGAATCCTGGTTTTGTCGGCCGCACAACCCTATTGCTCAACCATGCTCGTTACGAACGGGAGCCGTATGTCGATAACACGTTTCAACCCCTTTCTTTCACTGTTCGCGGCAGTGCTGATGCTGGGCAATGTTGCCAGCGTCCAGGCTGAAGCGTTGCCCGATTTCACCACGCTGGTCGAACAGGCCTCGCCTGCTGTGGTGAACATCAGTACCACGCAGAAGCTGCCGGATCGCGGTGTGGCTGCCAGCCAGATGCCGGATCTGGAAGGCTTGCCGCCGATGTTCCGCGAGTTCTTCGAGCGCAACATGCCGCGCGGTGGGCCGCGGTCGCCGCAACGCGGAGATCGTCAGCGCGAAGCGCAGTCACTGGGCTCGGGCTTCATCGTGTCGGCCGATGGCTATGTGCTCACCAACAACCACGTGATTGCCGACGCCGACGAAATCATCGTGCGTTTGTCTGATCGCAGTGAACTGAAGGCCAAGCTGGTCGGCACCGATCCGCGAACCGACGTGGCGCTGTTGAAAATCGACGGCAAGAACCTGCCTACGGTGAAGCTGGGCGATTCGGCCAAGTTGAAAGTGGGCGAGTGGGTATTGGCCATCGGTTCGCCGTTCGGCTTCGACCATTCCGTTACCAAAGGCATCGTCAGCGCCAAGGGCCGTACGCTGCCCAATGACGCCTACGTTCCGTTCATTCAAACGGACGTGGCCATCAACCCAGGCAACTCGGGCGGCCCGCTGTTCAACATGAACGGTGAAGTGGTGGGTATCAACTCGCAGATCTTCACCCGTTCCGGTGGCTTCATGGGCTTGTCCTTCGCGATCCCGATCGACGTCGCCCTGGATGTTTCGGACCAGCTCAAGAAGGACGGCAAGGTCAGCCGCGGCTGGCTGGGTGTGGTCATTCAAGAGGTCAACAAGGACCTGGCCGAGTCGTTCGGCCTGGACAAGCCGGCCGGCGCACTGGTTGCACAGGTGCTCGAAGAAGGCCCGGCAGCCAAGGGCGGCCTGCAGGTGGGTGATGTGATCCTGAGCATGAATGGCCAGCCGATCGATATGTCGGCCGACCTGCCGCACCTGGTCGGGGGCCTCAAGGCCGGTGCCAAGGCCAGCCTGGAAGTGATCCGGGAAGGCAAGCGCCGTACGGTCGACGTGACCGTCGGTGCGATGCCGGATGACGATCAGGACCTGGATGCAGGTGCCAAGGCCCAGACCGAGCGCAGCAGCAATCGCTTGGGCGTGTCGGTGGCAGAGCTGACCACCGAGCAGAAGAAGGCTCTGGAGCTCAAGGGCGGTGTGGTCATCAAGGAAGTGCAGGACGGTCCGGCGGCGCTGATCGGCCTGCAGCCCGGCGACGTCATCACGCACCTGAACAACCAGGCCATCGAGTCGTCGAAGCAGTTCGCCGATATCGCCAAGGGCCTGCCGAAGAATCGTTCTGTGTCCATGCGCGTGCTGCGTCAGGGCAGGGCGAGCTTCATCACCTTCAAGCTGGCTGAGTAATCAGGTTGGGTGTGTGAACGAAAGGCGACCTTCGGGTCGCCTTTTTTGTGAGCGGTGGTGTGGCCTTCGCGAGCAGAGGGCTCGCCGCAACCCACCGCTCCCACACCCCAACGTAATTCAGGTACAATTCCCGGCTATTTTTCGTTGGGCGTCCGGCCCGCAGCCTTTTTGAGTGTTGACCCGTGAGTGATTTGAGTCATATCCGCAATTTCTCCATCATCGCCCACATCGATCACGGCAAGTCGACCCTCGCCGATCGGTTCATCCAGATGTGCGGCGGCCTGGCCGACCGTGAAATGGAGGCCCAGGTGCTGGACTCCATGGACCTGGAGCGTGAGCGCGGGATCACCATCAAGGCGCACAGCGTTACGCTGCACTACAAGGCGCAGGACGGCAAAACCTATCAGCTGAACTTCATCGACACCCCGGGCCACGTCGACTTCACCTACGAAGTCAGCCGTTCGCTTGCGGCCTGCGAAGGTGCGCTGCTGGTGGTGGATGCGGGGCAGGGCGTCGAAGCCCAGTCCGTGGCCAACTGCTACACCGCCATCGAGCAAGGCCTGGAAGTCATGCCTGTGCTGAACAAGATGGACCTGCCGCAGGCCGATCCGGACAAGGTCAAGGACGAGATCGAGAAGATCATCGGCATCGACGCCACCGACGCCGTGGCCTGCAGCGCCAAGAGCGGCATGGGCGTCATCGACGTGCTCGAACGCCTGGTGCAGACCATTCCAGCCCCTACCGGCGATATCGAAGCACCGTTGCAGGCGTTGATCATCGACTCCTGGTTCGACAACTACCTGGGCGTTGTCTCGCTGGTACGCGTGCGCCATGGCCGGGTGAAGAAGGGCGACAAGATTCTGGTCAAGTCCACCGGCAAGGTGCACCTGGTCGACAGCGTCGGCGTCTTCACGCCCAAGCACACCGCCACCGCCGACCTCAAAGCCGGCGAGGTGGGCTTCATCATCGGCAGCATCAAGGACATCCACGGCGCGCCGGTCGGCGACACCCTGACCCTGAGCAGCACGCCCGATGTCGCCGTACTGCCGGGCTTCAAGCGCATTCAGCCGCAGGTCTACGCCGGGCTGTTCCCGGTAAGCTCGGAAGACTTCGAAGATTTCCGCGACGCCCTGCAGAAGCTGACTCTCAACGATTCCTCGCTGCAATACCTGCCGGAAAGCTCCGATGCCTTGGGCTTCGGTTTCCGCTGCGGGTTCCTTGGCATGCTGCACATGGAGATCATCCAGGAGCGCCTGGAGCGCGAGTACGACCTGGACCTGATCACCACGGCGCCGAGCGTGATCTTCGAAGTGGTCATGAAGACCGGTGAAACCATTTATGTCGACAACCCGTCGAAGCTTCCGGACGCCTCATCCGTCGAAGACTTCCGCGAGCCTATCGTCTCGGCGACGATTCTTGTGCCTCAAGAGCACCTGGGCAACGTCATTACCCTGTGCATCGAGAAGCGCGGCGTCCAGCGCGACATGCAATTCCTCGGCAGCCAGGTTCAGGTTCGCTACGACCTGCCGATGAATGAAGTGGTGCTGGACTTCTTCGACCGCCTGAAATCCACCAGCCGTGGCTATGCCTCGCTGGACTACCATTTCGAGCGTTACCAGTCGGCCAACCTGGTCAAGCTGGATGTGTTGATCAACGGCGACAAGGTCGATGCCCTGGCGCTGATCGTGCACCGCGACAACGCGGCCTACAAGGGCCGTGCATTGACCGAAAAAATGAAGGAGCTGATCCCTCGGCAGATGTTCGATGTGGCAATCCAGGCCGCCATTGGCGGACAGGTCATTGCCCGGACCACTGTCAAGGCACTCAGAAAGAACGTACTGGCCAAGTGCTACGGTGGCGACGTGAGCCGTAAACGCAAGCTGTTGGAGAAACAGAAGGCTGGTAAGAAACGCATGAAGCAGGTCGGCAACGTGGAAATTCCACAGGAAGCCTTCCTTGCTGTGCTCAGGTTGGAATAGTCGAGTCCTATGTCACTAAATTTCCCGCTGTTGCTGGTTATCGCCGTAGCCGTTTGCGGTCTGCTGGCCTTGCTTGATCTGGTCGTCCTGGCGCCACGACGACGGGCTGCGATCGCCACCTACGAGGGCAGCGTCAGCCAGCCCGAGCCGGCGGTGGTCGAGCGCCTGGACAAGGAACCGCTGCTGGTCGAGTACGGCAAGTCGTTCTTCCCGGTGCTGTTCATCGTGCTGGTATTGCGCTCGTTTCTGGTCGAGCCTTTCCAGATTCCTTCGGGCTCGATGATCCCGACCCTGGAAGTGGGTGATTTCATCCTCGTGAACAAGTTCTCCTACGGCATTCGCCTGCCGGTGGTAGACAAGAAGATCATCGAGGTCAACGATCCCAAGCGCGGCGACGTCATGGTGTTCCGCTACCCCAGCGATCCCAACGTCAATTACATCAAGCGCGTGATCGGCTTGCCGGGTGACCAGATTCGCTACACCTCGAACAAGCAGCTGTACGTCAACGGTGAATTGATCGCCCGGCAACTGGTCGGCAGCGAACCGGGCAGCCTGGGCAGCGCGGAGTTGTACAAGGAAAAGCTGGGCGAAGTCGAGCACGTGATTCGCCAGGAGATGTCTCGCTATCGCGCGCCGCCCGACAGCCAGTGGACGGTGCCTTCCGGGCACTACTTCATGATGGGCGACAACCGCGACAACTCGAACGACAGCCGTTACTGGGACGATCCGTCGATTCCCAAGGAACTGCTGGGCATGGTCCCCGACCAGAACATCGTCGGCAAAGCCTTTGCCATCTGGATGAGCTGGCCCGAACCCAAGCTCAGCCACCTGCCCAACTTCTCGCGAGTCGGGCTGATCAAGTAGCGCCGCCGGCGCCGTCCACGGACGGCGCCGATCGTTTTCCGAGGTGTCCAGCATGAACGCAGTGAAGTCTCAGCAAGGCATGTCCATCGTTGGCTGGTTGCTGACGCTGGCGGTGATCGCGTTCGTGGCCAGCACGGCTTTCAAGCTGGTGCCGCACTACATGGACTACCGGACGCTGACCCAGGCCATCGAGTCGGCCGGTGCCGACAAGTCCACCCGGGTCGATACGGTGGGTGAATTCTATGGCCACGTCAGCCGGGCCATGCAGGTCAACAATATTCAGGATCTGGATTTGAACAAGGTTTTAAGCATCACCGAGGCGGGCAACGCATTCAAGGCGCACCTCAAGTACGAAAAGCGTGAGCCACTGATCCAGAATCTGGACGTGGTGGTGAAGTTCGATCGTGAGTTCAGCGTGGTCAAGCCGTGACCGCTTCCCTGGGCCGCCTCGAACGCCAGCTGGGCTACACTTTCAAGGACCAGGACCTGATGGTGCTGGCACTGACTCATCGCAGCTTCGCCGGGCGCAATAACGAGCGCCTCGAGTTTCTGGGTGATGCCATCCTCAATTTCGTCGCTGGCGAGGCGCTTTTCGAGCGCTTTCCGCAAGCCCGTGAAGGCCAGTTGTCACGCCTGCGCGCGCGTCTGGTCAAAGGTGAAACCCTGGCCATACTGGCCCGCGGCTTCGATCTGGGCGATTACCTGCGCCTGGGCTCGGGCGAGTTGAAGAGTGGTGGTTTCCGCCGCGAATCGATTCTGGCCGATGCCCTCGAAGCACTGATCGGGGCTATCTACCTGGACACCGGCATGGATGCAGCGCGTGATCGCGTGCTGGCCTGGCTGGAAGGGCAGTTCGAAGGGCTGACGCTGGTCGATACCAACAAAGATCCCAAGACCCGCCTGCAGGAGTTCCTGCAGTCGCGCGGTGCTGAACTGCCGCGCTATGAAGTGGTGGATATCCAGGGCGACCCGCACTGCCGACAGTTCTTCGTCGAGTGTGAAGTCGTCCTTCTGAATGAGAAAAGCCGGGGCCAGGGCGTCAGCCGTCGCATCGCCGAACAGGTGGCCGCCGCGTCTGCCCTGATCGCCCTGGGCGTGGAGAATGGCAATGACTGATGCACCCGTTACCCGTTGTGGCTATGTAGCCATCGTCGGCCGCCCGAATGTCGGCAAGTCGACGTTGCTCAACCACATTCTGGGGCAGAAGCTGGCGATCACGTCGCGCAAGCCGCAGACCACTCGCCACAACATGCTGGGCATCAAGACCGAGGGCGAGATCCAGGCCGTCTATGTCGACACCCCGGGCATGCACAAGGGCAATGAAAAAGCCCTGAACCGCTACATGAACAAGACCGCCTCGGCGGCGTTGAAAGACGTCGACGTAGTGATCTTCGTGGTCGACCGCACCAAGTGGACGGACGAAGACCAATTGGTTCTGGAGCGAGTGCAATACGTCCAGGGGCCGGTGATCCTGGCCATCAACAAGACCGACCGCATCGAGGACAAGGCTGAGCTGATGCCGCACCTGGCCTGGCTGCAGGAGCAACTGCCGAACGCCGAGATCGTGCCGATTTCCGCGCAGCACGGGCACAACCTGGAAGCGCTGGAGAAAGTCATTGCCGGGCATCTGCCGGAGAATGAGCATTTCTTCCCCGAAGACCAGATCACCGACCGCAGCAGCCGGTTCCTCGCTGCCGAACTGGTGCGCGAGAAGATCATGCGCCAGCTGGGTGCCGAGCTGCCGTACCAGATCACCGTCGAGATCGAGGAATTCAAGCAGCAGGGCAAGACGCTGCATATCCATGCCTTGATCCTCGTCGAGCGTGATGGCCAGAAGAAAATCATCATTGGTGACAAGGGCGAGCGTATCAAGCGCATCGGCATGGAAGCGCGCAAGGACATGGAGGTGCTGTTCGACTCCAAGGTCATGCTCAATCTGTGGGTGAAAGTGAAGGGCGGCTGGTCCGATGACGAGCGTGCGTTGCGTTCGCTGGGGTATAACGACCAGTAATCCACAGCTTGGCCTCGCGTTGGCCTTTTCGCGGCCACTGACCGCTCCCACGGGGCAGCACATCGCAGGGCATGCGCGATGTCTGTGGGAGCGGGCTTGCGCGTAAGGCGGCGAAGAGGCCCGTCCAGATACCCGCCAACCCCGAGTCGCCCACATGTCGACCACCCCAACGCCACAACCCGCCTACGTCCTGCACTCGCGTGCCTATCGCGAAACCAGTGCCCTCGTCGATTTCCTCACCCCCCAGGGCCGCCTGCGCGCCGTGCTGCGTAACGCGCGCGGCAAGGCGGGCACCCTGGCGCGTCCGTTCGTGCCGCTGGAAGTCGAGTTTCGCGGCAAGGGCGAACTCAAGAACGTTTCGCGCATGGAATCTGCCGGGGTGGCGGTGTGGATGCTCGGTGACGCGCTGTTCAGCGGCCTGTACCTGAACGAGCTGATCATCCGCCTGTTGCCCAGTGAAGACCCCCATCCCCAGCTGTTCGATCATTATGCCGCCACCCTTCAGGCACTCGGCGCAGGGCGCGCGCTGGAGCCTTTGCTGCGCTCCTTCGAGTGGCGTCTGCTGGATCAGCTGGGGTATGGCTTCGCGTTGGACGTCGACGTCAATGGTGAGCCTGTGGCGGTCGATGGCTTGTACCGCTTGCTGGTGGATGCTGGCCTGGAACGGGTCGAGCTGTTGCAGCCAGGGCTGTTCCAGGGCGCCGAGTTGCTGGCCATGGCCCAGGCCAGTTGGGAAACACCAGGTGCGCTGGCCGCAGCCAAGCGCCTGATGCGCCAAGCCCTGGCGGTGCACCTGGGCGGTCGCCCGCTGGTCAGCCGCGAGCTGTTTCGCAAGCCCTGACCAACACGTATGCTGTGGGCCTGGATTTATCGGAGAGTTCTCGTGAATACCTGTAACCGCATTCTGCTGGGCGTCAACATCGACCACGTGGCGACCCTGCGTCAGGCCCGTGGCACGCGCTATCCCGACCCGGTCAAGGCCGCGCTCGACGCCGAGGAAGCCGGAGCCGACGGCATCACCGTGCACCTGCGGGAAGACCGCCGGCACATCCAGCCGCGCGACGTGCTGCTGCTCAAGGACGTGTTGCAGACGCGGATGAATTTCGAAATGGGCGTCACCGAGGCCATGCTGACCTTTGCCGAGCAGATTCGCCCGGCTCACGTCTGCCTGGTGCCCGAAACCCGCGAGGAGCTGACCACCGAAGGTGGTCTGGATGTCGCCGGTCAGGAAGCCAAGATCAGGGCTGCGGTCGAGCGGTTGAGCAAGCTGGGCTGCGAGGTATCGCTGTTCATCGACGCCGACGAACGCCAGATCGAGGCTTCGAAGCGCATCGGTGCGCCGGCGATCGAACTGCATACCGGCCGCTACGCCGACGCCCAGACCCCGACCGATGTTGCCAATGAACTGCAGCGAATCGTCGACGGCGTAGCCTTCGGTCTGGGCCATGGGCTGATCGTCAATGCCGGCCATGGCCTGCACTATCACAACGTCGAGCCGGTGGCCGCGATTCGCGGGGTCAACGAGCTGAACATCGGTCACGCGCTGGTGGCCCACGCGTTGTTCGTGGGCTTCAAGGCTGCGGTGGCAGAGATGAAGGCATTGATTGAGGCGGCAAGCAGGCGCTAGTCGCCCAGTCGTTGCAGATAGTCTTCCACCAGCCTCGCCCAGCACGCGGCGCCCAAGGGAATCACGGCGTCGTTGAAGTCATAGTGGTCGTTGTGCACCGAGCAGCCATTGAACGAACCGGTGCCGTTCCCCAGGACGAAATAGCAGCCTGGACGCTCGTTCAGCATCCAGGCGAAGTCCTCGCTGCCCATCAGGCGCACCGGCATCTGCTCCAGTACATTGTCCGCACCCAATACCGCGCAGGCTGCGGCATGCACACGTGCGGTTTCGTCGGGTGCATTGACCAGCACCGGTGCCAGCAACCGGTATTCGATGCGCGCGGTGACGCCGAAGCTGGCTGCCTGCCCCTGCACGATTTCGCGGATACGCTGCTCCACCTTCTCGCGTACGGCAGGCGTTGCGGTACGCACCCCGAGCATCAATGTGGCGGTCTCTGGAATGACGTTGTACACGGTACCGGCGCGGACTTTACCCACACTCACCACCGCAGCGTCGCTGGTCGAAAGGTTGCGTGAAACGACGGTTTGCAATGCGGAAATGATGCCTGCCAGCGCCGGTATCGGATCAATGGCCCGTTCCGGCATGGCGCCGTGGCCACCCCTGCCTGTCAGGGTAATCTGCACTTCCTCCGAAGACGCCATGAAGGCTCCGGGCTGAACCACGGCCACGCCGACCGGCAAGCCGGGCATGTTGTGAAAGGCATAGACTGAGTCGCACGGAAACCTGTCGAACAGACCTGCATCCAGCATCATCCGCGCGCCCGTCAACCCTTCCTCGTCAGGCTGGAAAATCAAGTTCAAGGTGCCTTCGAATCGACCCTGGGTCGCCAGGTGCTCTGCCGCCGCCAGCAGGGTGGCGGTATGGCCATCGTGCCCGCAAGCATGCATGCGACCTGGGCGCTCGCTCGCCCACGGCAGGCCGTTGCGCTCCACGATGGGCAACGCATCCATGTCCGCCCGGATGCCCAACGTACGTGCGGATCGCCCGCGCCTGAGTACGCCCACTACGCCTTTGCCCACGTCGGTATGGACTTCATAACCCCATGCGGCAAGCCGCTCGGCCACTATTGCCGCCGTGCGACAGGTGTCGGTTCCCAGCTCGGGGTGACGGTGAATGTCCTGGCGCAGTGCCGCAAACCGTGTGGCAGTGTCGAGCAGGTGTGGGTGAACCGTGGGCTCGCTCATGGGCATCTCCCTCTGTCTTGCAGTGTATTGAACGATCAGTCGCGGCCGGGGTGCTCTGGCAGCAGACGCAGGGCGCACAGGCTGAGCGCCACGGTGGCCACCAGGTACAGCGCCGGGGTCAATGGGTTGCCGGTGACGTTGATCAGCCATGTCACCAGCAGCGGTGAGAACCCGCCGAACAGTGTCACGCTGACGCTGTAGATGATCGACATGCCGGTCACCCGCTGGTGCCGGGGGAATGCTTCGAGCAGCATGGCCATGCTCGGCGCCAGTCCGATCGCCATCGGCAGAATCAACAGGATGATGGCCACGATGCACAGCAGAATGTTCTCGTGGCTCAAGAGCATGAATGCCGGGTAGACCGTCAGCAGCGCCAGCCCGGTAACCCCATAGAGCAACGGCTTGCGGCGAATGAAACCGTCCGCATAACGGCCGGCGATGGGCGTAACAACGACGAGCAGGGCGCTGGCCAGGCCGACCAGGGCAAATCCCAGGCTCTGCGGGCGGCCAAGTGTCTGGGTCAGGTAGGTGGGCATGTAGTAGACCACCATGTACATGGTCACGGCGGTCGCCGACATCCAGGCAATGCCCAGCAGCAGGGTGCGGCATTGCGCCTTGAGCAACTGCCCCAGCGAGGGTGTACCGGCGGTGGCCGTATGCGTTTCATCCAGGTGCTGGCGGATGAACCAGCCGACCGGGCCGATCAGCAGGCCGATCACGAAGGGGACCCGCCATCCCCAATCGAGCAACGACTCCTGGCTGAGACTGCTGGTCAGCAGCAAGCCCGTGCCCGCACCCAGCAATGCCGCAGCGCCTTGACTGGCGCCCTGCCAACTGACCACGAAGCAACGGTTGTCGGTTCGGCCCGACTCCATCATGAACGCCGACGCGCAACCCACTTCACCGCCGACCGACAGCCCTTGCAGCAGCCGAGCGATCACCAGCAAGACACTGGCACTGATGCCGATACTGGCGTAGGTCGGTGTGAAGGCGATGATTCCGGTACCCACCGTCATCAGGGCAATGGTCAGCGACAGCGCGGCCTTGCGCCCTCGGCGGTCGGCGACCCGACCGATGAGCAACGCACCCAAGGGCCGCATGACGAAGCCGACGGCGAACGTCGCCAGAGACATGAGCAGCGAGGCCATGGGTGAAGAGCCGGGAAAGAACAACTGACCGATGATGACTGCGAAAAAGCTGTACACCGTGAAGTCATAGATCTCCAAGCCATTACCCAGAGAAGACGCGATGATGACCCGGCGCATCTTGTTGGGCTGCGGCGCGGACGTTACATCGCTGACGGGGAGAAGGGAATCGCTGGCAAGAGTGCTCTTCATGGCTGAGGCCTGTACCCGGAATCGTGGTGCGGGCCAGTGTCGGAGATGGGCTCACTCACTGCACATCACATTTAATCAAGGGCTTATGGGTTGGTTGCGAAGGGGTTGACTGTTGATACCGAGGTTAGGTGCGAATGGGGAAGGACTGACCCGTAACAATCCGAATGAGTGACATGGGATGGGAAGGTAAGTAACCACTGGCGGTCGTTACGAGGGTGCTCAGGCCGCCTGGCCAATCAGATACGGGCTCTGGGTCGGGCATTGAGCGACATCGAGTGGCGTTGATTGCATTCGTTGCAAGGCGTTGAGCATCGCTCAAGCCTGGGGGGCGAAAATAGCCTTTTTGGACGCCTGGCGGGTGTGGTTTTGGCCCTGATGGCCGTTCAGGCAAAGCTGGCCTGCAGTTGACTGAACAGCACGCTTGCGGTCCTGGTCAGGTAGGCCTGGTTCACACACACGACATTGACCGAGAAATCGGGGACCGATTCCTGCAGTTGCAGAGTGTGCAGGTACTGGCCCATATCGGTCATGCCTGCCCAGCACGGGCCGAGCGCGCTTTCGCTCACCACCATCACCGCATCGCTTTCGATCAGCATCTTCAGCGCCAGATTCATTGCAGTGCATTCGAACACCTTGGGCGGGCGGCCAAGCGCACTTGCGGTGAACAGTTGGTTGAACTGCGATTGGCTGTCTGCAAGCGGGTCAACACTGATCCATTGGGCCTGCTGCAACAGCCGCAGCGATTTGACGTTGCGTAGCGGGTGATCCTTGCGCACTGCCACACTGCCGGGAATGCGACACAGCGGCTGCCAGTCCAGGCCTACGGCATGGCTCGGCACTTGGGAAGTCAGGGCAAAATCCAGCAGGCCGTCGCGCAGATGCTGCAGCAGCTGGGCGGGGCGCATTTCCAGTACCTTCAGCGCGGTGTTTGGACAGGTTTGCTGGAAACGCAGAAGGGTCTGTTGCAGCGGCGGCAGCAAGGCCGTGACGGGCGTCACCCCCAAGGTGACCTCGCTCACCGTCAGACCCTTCATGTCGTCGATTTCCTGACGCGCTCGCCGTACGCTCTCCAGCGCCTGGCGGGCGTGGGTCAGCATGCGCTGGCCATGCTCGGTCAGGCTCATGCCTTTGTTGGAACGAACCAGAAGCGTCACCCCCAGTTCATGTTCCAGCTCCTTCATCGCCCGGCTCAATGCCGATTGCGTCAGGTGCAGCACGTGCGAAGCGTCTTGCAGGCTCCCGGTTTCATGAATACAGACCAGTGCACGCAGTTGATGCAATTTCATTGTGTGTCGATCTCCCTGACCTGTTCAGATGATCAACCGCACATTGAAGGGAAATCAAGGCGAAAACGGCAGCACACGCTTGTGATGCGTCTGGTCATACGCTTTCACGATAATCGCGTAGGCTTCGTCGCCCACCGGCTCGCCATGAAGGAACGCGTCGATCTGCTGGTAGCTCACGCCATGGGCGTCTTCGTCCGGCTTGCCGGGCCGCAGTTCTTCGAGGTCGGCCGTTGGCACCTTCATCACCAGATTGTCCGGTGCCCCGAGGCGGCGGGCGATGGCGCGCACCTGGTTTTTCACCAGCCCGCTGAGCGGCGCGAGGTCGCACGCCCCGTCACCGAACTTGGTGAAGAAACCCATCACCTTCCTCCCCCCGGAAAAGTGCACAATCAACCGTAAATAAACAGTGGTAGTAGTGCTAGTGCTATGTGCACAATCCACGTTTGCACAACGAAAAAATAATTTAAAATTTTCGCCTACCACCCAGCTTTGCCAGCAATCGAGCCTCGGCATCACCCCTTGATCGGGCATAATGACTCCACTATCACAAGATGCTGCGACATGTCCGGCCTGTCCTTAGATGAGCCACCGAAGCCACGTTGTGCTGCCGCTCAGTCGCCTTCAGCCAACTCGGTAGCGTGTGTCGGATGTCAAATTGCCAAATGAACGACGCTTAGCTGACGGCGCAGAATCTTGTAGATCCCATATCAGGTTTCGGGAGGACCCATGGATCAGCGTTTGAGAGTGGTAATGGCCCAGTTGAACATCCGAGTTGGTGATGTTCATGGCAACGTCGAGAAAATCATCGAAGCAGCTCAGACCGCTCGCGACGACCTCGGCGCACAGGTCATCCTCTTCCCTGAGCTAACCCTTTGCGGCTATCCTCCAGAGGATCTGCTGCTGCGTTCCAGCATGCAGAGCCGCATCGAAAAGGCACTGGCGCGCGTCCGCGAGGCCGCTCGCGGCATCGTCATCGTGATCGGCTTCCCGTGGGTTGAAGATGGCGCTCGCTACAACAGTTGCGCGGTCATCTCCGAAGGCGAAGAGGTTGCCCGCTACTATAAGCAGCGCCTGCCGAACTACCGCGTATTCGATGAGAAGCGCTATTTCGAGTCCGGCAGTGGCCCCTGCGTGGTCAACTTGTTCGGCATCCAAGTCGGTATCACGATCTGCGAGGACATCTGGTTCTCGGAGCCCCTCAAGCAGGCCTGCGACGCTGGCGCCCAGATCATGCTGACGCTCAACGCATCGCCGTTTCATCGCGGCAAGCAAGCGGAGCGTGAAGCTCTGCTGGCCCAGCGGGCCGATGAGTGCTCAATCCCAATGATGTACGTGAACCAAGTCGGCGGCCAAGACGAGTTGGTTTTTGACGGCAATAGTTTTGTCGTGGACGGCAACGGCAAGGTCACCCAGCGCGCTCCAGCGTTTGAAGAGGGTCTGTATGTCACCGACTTCGATTGCACCGACAATTCTCTGGTGCCAGTTCCAGGGACGGTGACAGAGCTGCTGAGCCTGGAAGCCAGCGTGTACCAGGCGCTGGTGAGTGGCGTGAAAGACTACGTGCATCGCAATGGCTTTAAAGGCGTTGTACTGGGCCTTTCTGGCGGGATCGACTCAGCACTGGTTCTGGCCGTTGCTACTGATGCGCTTGGCGCAGAAAACGTTGAAGCCGTGATGATGCCTTACCACTACACGGCGCAGATGAGCCAAGACGACGCGAGGGAAGAAGCTGATATCCTTGGGGTGAAGTACAGCGTTCTGCCAATAGCACCCATGGTCGAAGCGTTCCTTTCTACGCTAGCGCCAATGTTCGAAGGGCTGGGCAAGGACACCACGGAGGAGAACCTCCAGGCCCGGTGTCGTGGCACGATGTTGATGGCTATCTCCAACAAGAAGCGCTACTTGGTGCTGACAACCGGCAACAAGAGCGAGATGGCTGTCGGCTACGCGACCCTTTACGGCGATATGGCCGGTGGATTTGACGTCCTGAAGGACGTACCAAAGACGCTGGTATTCAAGCTTTGCGAGTACCGCAATACCCTGGGCTACGTAATTCCGCAGCGCGTCATTGACCGCCCACCGTCAGCCGAGCTGGCACCCGATCAGAAAGACGAAGACTCCCTGCCTCCGTATCCGGTGCTTGATGAGATCCTTCGCCTCTATGTCGAGCAGGACCTGTCTGCCGACGCGATCATCGAGGAAGGATTTGACGCAGAGGTCGTGCGCAGAGTGATCCGCCTTGTTGACCTCAACGAGTACAAACGTCGCCAGGCAGCAGTGGGACCACGGATCACCGAGCGCGGGTTTGGGCGAGATCGCCGCTATCCGATCACTTCGGGCTGGCGTATCGGCGATTGATCTTAAAGGCCAGTTGCTATAGAAATACGAGTGCCTGTAGGAATTAGACTTACGGCATCGCGAAATAGGACCCCCTTCTTTCGTGATGTAGTAAGCGTGTTTTTTTGGCTTACGTACTCCCTCTGGAGTATTGTGTTTCGATTTTTTTGTTAAGGTAACCGGTAGTGTGCTTGTGATCTTCAGTAAGTTTCTTGATCCATACCTTGAGTTTATAACAGGCGCTGCGCGACAGATAAGGGACATAATACGACAATGGTACGTTCACGTCACAGGAAGACTTCAATGAGCAACGAACTGCCTTTTTTTGAGCGCCCTGACCTCTCACCATATTTGGTGCATCTGACTCGGAGGTCTAGCGATAACGGATTTTCAGCTTTTGAGAACTTGATATCTATACTTCTCGATGGACGAATAGAAGGTAGCACAACAAAAAAAGGATTTATCAAGGGGGCCAATCCAGCGGCTTGCTTCATGGACATACCTTTAAATTCACTCAAGTACGTACTGAATCAGGCGAACACAGATCCCGCAAAACCCAGGTATGAGCCTTATGGGATTGTTATTACCAAAAAAACCGCTTATAAAAAGGGATGCCGACCAGTAATTTATCTTTCAGACGCTGAGATGGAGCAACTCGGAATTGCTGAGGATGAAAAATGGCGTGTAGTCCGTTTGGAAAATGTAGATGGTACAGGCGTCAACTGGATTCATGAGAGAGAATGGCGGTGCAAAGGAAGTTTAATTATGCCTGAATCGCCTATTGCCGTTTTAGTCAAAAGCAGTAATGAAGCGGCAAGGCTTCAAAAAGTACTGTCAAAACGCAAGCGCGACTTTGCAAGTATGCCTAACTCAATAATTCCTCTAAGTATTTTGTGCCAAGGCTTACCGTATATGTCGTAATTGCTATAAGATTTTTAAGGTTTTATTTCTTCGCCTAGCTTCTGAACGCGTCTGTCCGACGCGATTCACTGACCATCAAACGCTGATTTGTAAGCGGCCCGAGATCGTAAGGTCTGACTATCAGAATATACAACTCTCCCTTGTCGAGAAGTTCAGGGTTCTTGCCCTAGCACGGCTGCGTGGCTGGCAGTACTTACAGCTCTATTGGTCGCTATATGTACTGCCTTAAGCTTGGGACGTTAAGTTTTTTCATGTGCTTGCTGTGTGTTTAGTGGTCATGCGTTGGTTTAGTAATGCCGAAAGCTAGAAGCAACTTTTCTCTTTCCTCGTTTTCAATGATCATTCTGCCTAGACTGCTATCAATAATTTTTGAGGCGGAGCTTACCTCTAGTCGGCCGTGCGGGTTAAGAGTGGTGTTGAAAGAATAGAAAGGCATTTTTTCATCTGCATACTCCCTGTTGCTTGCAATAATCGTTTTTATATGGCGCTCGTAATCCTCGCTTACTCTGGGGCCGAATATTATACCGCTTATAAAATTTGTGCCATGGTACAAAATTCTCTGCTTGGGGTTTTCTGGTTTTTTGTCAGACGCAGCCATCCAGTGAGTCTGAACTTCCTCACTCGTGAATAGCCTTAGTTCTTGTTCGTAGCACCAAAATGAGTTTTTTTGTAAAAAAGCCTCCTCCACTTTGGTCTTGCCTTCCGTTGCACACTCAAGGATAGGAATATGTTTATCCGAATCTATGTACTTGACCTCACGCAACGGGTAAATGTCCGCTTGGTCTGACATCAGATGGTGTCTTAGCTTTATAGTAGGTCCTTCAAGTCCGCCATATATCACCACGCAGCCTTTGAAACCATCGGCATAATGGGCCCACATCATTGGGTCAAGAGCGCTCTTTGAGAACGAAACACTATAGAGCTGATGGTTTACTGCCCTAGCAAGAAGTTCTGTAATTATAAGAACGCACCAATCGACGCGATTTTTTTTCGATGACTGCTCTGCGAAATCAGATTCGTTTGATGCGGGACTGTCAATGATCGAGCGCTCAAATAAATCCTTCAAGTCAGGTTCTCTGCTTTGGATTATTTCTCGTATCGAACCGGTCAATGAGTCCACTGTTACGTTTTTGAATAAAGTGTTAAGCTCATTTATTAATAGTTCGTCATGTGCGGATATGTGGTGAAGGATATTCCATGCGGGACTGATTGGTTTAAGCGATAGTAAATTTTTCCAGAGAGAAGGGCTGTCTTCAAAATAGTAGGTGGCTTTAAGGTCGTTAGGATCGTTTAGCTCATGATTTGCTGAAAAATACAACTCGTTGTAGCGAATCGATTTTTCAAAATATATATTCGGTCTGTAATATTTAAAAATAGGCATGAAAAACTCTTTAATGGTGGTGTTCTTAGCTATAAAAAGATATTAAGCCTTGACTGGTTGGGTTGAAGTTTTCAGAAAAGATTGATTCCTTTTATATAAAGAATTATCTGTTCTTTATGTAAGAATTGGGTTCGCGTCTCATCCAGTCGTACTATGAGATTAGATGTGATTTCATAGTAGTTGCCTTCAATCATTTTCGCTTCCTTTTCCAATGTCAACGATGAGGGTGTTGAATGCCCTTCAATGGCATTTAAGATCGTGTCGACGTCTGATGCTGTGATTGAGCCAACAAAAAATCCGTCTTTGAGAAATATTTCAATTTTCCTGCTTTGATTTTTCAAAGCTCAAACCTTTATTTAGTGTCGCAGTTTTAATTTTAAAATGTTGGGCTGAACTCCCAATAAGCTGTTATCACACATCGCGATAAGTTGGGATTTGGCCCTCACCCCTTCTGATGTTTTCCTCGGTTTTTATCCTTATAAGCACAAATTTTGAGCTGGTAGCCCTGTGCCATCAATCTGTCGACAGTGAGTGTGCGGCCAGCCCGCGAGTTTGACTCCTGCACTAGGGACAGTCCGAGACGCACATACAGAACGCTTTCTGCATCAGCAAGGATTTCCAGACGGTTGTGATTCCTCTATCAAATCAGCTCTCCTCGGCGACTCTTAAGGCGTAGCTAGGCCGACTCCAGCCGGTCATGGAGATCATGTGCACTTGTCAAGTCGAGTGCAAATGGGTGGTTAAGTCCATGCAGTCACTCAAATAGGGCTGCTTTTTTTGTCATATCCGCCAACGATCCTCGTCGCTCATGTCTCGCCCTTGTGTTCAACTCGAATAAACCGCCAATCGAGTGCAGCGCCTGTTCGGCCAACCGGCTTTAACTCGGCACGTGCAGATCGAAAAACCTGGGTCATGCAGCCGGTTTCGGTCATGCCTTTCTCGAGTCCGGCGTTGTAGCCAGCAAAGTCATCGCACACCAGCTTACTGTTCCCAAGCTCAGTGGTCGGCATTCAATTGATCCTTCAACTTGTAGCACAAGAATAGCCCCATCCAAGGGGCATGCACCTAATCAAGAAGTGGGCGGGGAAACTCGAATTCCGAGTAACCAGCGAACGTAATCCCAGATTAAGTACCGGTTCCTAGGCCAATGCCAATGCCATGGCCAGCTCCCATAGTGGGGATGTCTGAAAACCTCTTCATGCTTGAAATGTACGCCGAGGCTCGTGCCCCCAACCATCAGTAGATGTACGCCTTTCTGATAATTGGCTGTTTTTACAACATCGCTTGCGAGGTCCACTTCTACAGTTTTATGTGGATGATACGGGGAAACATCCGGTACACACTGCACATACATCTGTGCATCGAACGTAGAGGCTGATCCAATTTCCCAAGAGTGCTGAGAACCATGGTGAGGTACCTGTACGGCAGCTAGCCGGATCCAGCGATGCTCGCCGAAATGTCTCCGCATCGAACTGGAGGTGGCAGAATCGACTTTCAAGTCGCCGAGCATCAGTGAGGCCGAAACGCATACACATCTTGGTTGCCCATTTCTCGAACATCTGGCACATAGGTCTTCAGAGAAAGTGACAAGGCGGCTCATCAGGCAAAGCGATATGTTGTTGCGAGCAATCCCTGAAGAGCCGAAATGTCTGTCGTAAATTTTTCGCAGCTCTTCTCGCCAATTTGGTTTGGGCTTCCCTCCGGGCACGCCAATTCTATAACGCTTGACTATGTCTTCTATCTCCACCTCGACTTGCGTCAAGGCTACTTTAGAGCGACGAGCGGCTCGCTCACCCTTGCTGTTGACGACACTTACATCCGGCTGGTCGGAGTTGTAAAACATGAACTCGATGCCACCCCCCACTGCGCTGAACGGCGTCGAATGGCTGAGCGTTGCCATTGCATGATCATCGGCGTTGCTCGGGGCCGTGCTTGGCTGCACTTTCTCATTTAGGTCGGTGGATTTACCATTGCTGAGCGGCCGATAGCGCTCCAAAATCGGGCGGTATTCTCCGTCTCCCTCCACGTTGTCCCCCTCTTTGGGGAACGGTCTAGGTTCGCCCGGTATCTCATCCGGATTTCCTTGGTCATCGGGGGGAGGGCCGCCATTCACCTGCAAAACTGTTTCAACCTGCTGGCTCAGCCCGCGTGATGCGAGCCACTTGGTAGGTGCGATTTGAAAGAGTGCAGTTGAGTCTGAGCATGGGCCACCGACCAAGCCGGCTGCCTGAGCTAGCCTGGCGGGGAGATCAAGGAAGGGGAGCGCAAGCCACTTTACAGACCAAGTCTCTAGAAATAGCTCCACACCGTTGACGTGGTCGTCGTCGAAGTGTGACAGAACCAATAAATCGAATCTTTTGGTCTTGCTTTCGATGAGGTAGCGGCCAGATTCAGACAGGTCGCGGATAGCTGCACTAGTCAGAGTTCTTCGTTTCGACCCACAGTCATAAGCCCAAGTGAAGGAGGCTTCACCAGTAGGAGACCATGCTACACCAGTAAGAAAAGTGCCATGCCCCACTGGGTGAAAAAATTGGCTAGCTGCTACTTCCATGGTTTCCCTACCTGCAATTGGTTCAGATGCTCATTGGGCCGGTGTAAGCTCATCCGATATAATGACAGACATTAAGAGCGAACCAAGGATGGGTCAATAGAACAGCCGATTTACGTGTGTACCATGCGAAGCGGCGCCAGGAATTGGGGCTGCTGAAGTCATAGACTACAGCTTTAATTGCTGAGAACGGTGTGGCGTAGGAAGCCCAAACCCGCACCGGCGTTTCGTCGGCGTGAACAATTCGCTGCGCCAGAACGGCTTCTCGAAAGGCATCAATCAGCGGCTGAAGCTGTTCGCCGGTTTGTCCTACCCATTGAGCACGTGTGAAACGCGGTGTGGCTAAGCCGCGTCAGCATGCCCTTGAGATAAGCTAACGGATCTTAACCATTCAGCCGCCCAGAGTGGACAAGGCTGTGGGACTGGAGCGTCCATATGAGGCTCCGGCCGGGCTTGAGCGCCCCCACCACGGAGCCTCCAGCGCTTGCGCTGCTATAACCTCCGTCGCAGAAGGTGCCAAGTGGGCGAGGGTGTTGATCAGCCTTTCAATCATCCTAGAAAGAACATTGAATCGCGAATGTTAGCCTCCAAATAGTTTCTTGCGCTGTTCAGTCCTTTCTCCGCGCAGTTTTTGATATGCAGACCGCCTCTTCGCTGCATCTCCAACCAGCTGTAAAGTCAAAGCAATATCACCTAGCAATTCCTCCCGAGTGGGCAGCGGCAACTGGCGCTCGCCTGGGGTGTCGTGGGCTTCGGTAGCCTCACAGGCCCTACCGTAGATTCCCAATAATTGCTCCCATTCTACTAAAGGGTGCCCAATAACTGCGCCAAACGCCTCTACGCTCACAATGTCGCTGAAAGGTTGAACCGTATTGTTCATGAACACCTCGCGAATTGCGCGCTCAATCGTGCCCCTTAGACTTGAGTAGCCTGCTGCAATTTCTCGTTCGAGATTATCGTCCGGGTAGCTATCGTCAAACGCATTCAAAGCGGTTGTTCGGTCTCGTAGGTCAGCCAATCGAGCTTTGGTATCCATCGCGGCCCAGGTCAAGCCCTCGCTTACCAGCCCTGGCGATTCGTCCCAGCCGACGGTCTTGTAGCTTGCCGAGCGATCAGAGTGCTGGAGAGCCATGGCAAGCTCAGTCAAGAACACCGCATCGTGTGTGAAAACTAGTACTTGGCGAGTCTCAGAGAGCATGACCAATCGCCGCGCAATAGCGCGCCGATATGAGTGGTCCAGCGAGGTAGAAGGATCATCGAATATTACGGTAGATGTATGGGGCAAGGATTCGAGTTCAGCGAGGAACATGGCCATACCTAACGCCCGCTGCTCTCCTTCGGATAGAACCCTGGATGCTTTGGTGGTGATGTCTTTTAGACGCAGCGTAACTTTTGTCACCCCAAGCTCAGTGCGCCCGCTCAGATCAGGTTGCACCCTGCGCTTGTACCCTAGCGCTTTCAGTTCATCATTCATTGTTGCGGCTAAGGCCTCGGTCACATGCGCCCCGGCCAATTGGGTGAGCTTGCGAGAGACGGTGGCTGGATTCAGAGCACTGTGGCAACGACTCAAGGTGGCGTGCGTCTGGCTATCCTGAATAAATCGTTCCACTGTGGCTAATTGATCTGATAGCCGCTGCCGAGATTCTAACTCTGCAAGTTCTTTGGTTAGAGCGAGACGAACGTCTGGGTCGGCGGACGCTCGAAGAGTCGCTGCATCCGCACGTAGCGAGGCAGCCTTGAGCGCTAATTCAGCATTCAGATTTATCTCTTGAGGTATTGGTTCAGCACCAGGAGGTAAATCCCCGTCTTGCAGAGCCTTGCTCACCCAGGAGTGCCTAACGCTCCAGACGGAGGCTGCGGCAGTAAGAGCACTGTGTAAATCCGGAAGCCGCTCTGCGAGTTCAGATAGCGTAGGAGCGTCCATGATAGTGAGATTCACTGCGTTTACTTTCCGCAGCGCAGCTAAACGTGCATTGTTAGCGGTCTGCGCATCAGCAGTTGCGCTATCTGAAACGAATTCTGCGAAACGGAGCATACGCTCCACTGCATCTTCTGAGTAAGGCTGCTGACACAGCACACATCGTGAGTCCGGCTCCAAGTGAGGAAAATGAAGTCCAGGGTATGCCAACTGCTGAGAAAATGATTCGGCTGCGCGGTACAGCGTTTGCCAAAGCACATCTCCAGTGCCAGGCAAGAGTGATGCGCAATGCGAATCAGAAGTTAGAATATCGGTAATTTCTTCTGATGGGACGGGCCCACGGAGGCGGGCTTGCGCTAACTGCATCGCCATATGAGATGCTTTCTCGGTAGCAATGAGTTCCTTCACCCGCCCAACTGCTCGGTCGCTAACCCAAGGCTGGACTTGCTCAACCCGAGCTTGAGCCTGATCCAGTCGTGTGGCTAAACGTTCAAAGGCTGCTATTTGGGGGCTGGAATCAGTCTCCAATAAATTCTGCTTCAGAAATTGAAGCCTTCGAAGCTCAGCTTCGCCAAGCGTTCCCAAGCGAGCTAGGTCTTCATAGCTTGAATCAGCACCGAGCGCATTGATGTATCGACCTACCGCAGTATTTCCTTTCAGAGATTCAAACTGCGTGGCATTTAGCACCAAAGCATTGCGCTCTCCTCCGATTCGAGCCTGCAAGTCGCGCTGAAGTAGCACCAAGCGGGTGAGCTGGGTCAGCCCGTATGGTTGAAATGCCGGGATGCCTTCAGCATCAATGTAGTCGGCGGCACAGGCAACGTCATACACAGAAACCGAACTCAGATGTGGATGCGCTGGTTCGCTCTGAACCCATCGGGCCGTAGCCGCAACACCATCCACCAGAATAGAAAACTCTCCAGATGGAGCCCGACCAGAACTTACCGTGTTGAAGGCATTGGGCAGTACGTCAACACGATGCCGAGCTTTGCATGCGTTTTTGAAGACGCGAGCATAACCAGACTTACCTGCCCCGTTGCTGCCAAATAATACGGTCATACCTTCCGGAACGAGGTCCAGGCTGCGGCCCGATGGGAAACCATTTACCTGATCTAGCCCAGATACCCCAACCAGTCGCACAGTGGCACCGCTACCGGCACCTGGTACGTCAGCTAGCGAAAATAGCGTTGCATCCGGTGAAGCCGAGCCCAGCCTTTCTTCGTCCCGGACCAACTGCAAAACAGCGTCGACGTCATCTTGAGATAGATCTGGCTGGGCGAAAATGCGACGCAATGCATCCTGTTGCCACGTCTTTAGCCCTTGAGCCCATGTAATGATTTCCTCTAGCAGCGACATAGCAATCTCCTTTGCATGAGTCTCCAATTAGAGGTTGCCAGGATGCGAATGGCAAGTGGCCATTCATGAGAAAAGATCGGGCACTGCTATTGCTTCAATTCAGCCAACAGGACTAAGCACGACAATTGACAAACTGCTCGTGGGAGGGGGCCGGAAAAATTACGACTCAAAGATAAATCTCGAATGGATTCCAAACGCCTGTCAATTGAGGCTACAACTGACCGTATTCGCAGGAGAATATTTTTTTGATTTAGAGCGGACGCACCGTCCTATCCACCACCGAATTCGACCCTTAGGGCTTTATAGGCGGAAAGATGGGTCGATGAATCCTGCGACACAAAGCTGCCGCTCAATGTCTCGAATCGTTTGAGGCAGCGGATCTGAAGGCAGCATGAAATGGTTTGCCAGGATCACAGGCACAGCTTCCTTGAGTGTGGCAGTTTCCGTAGTGTTGAGGTCATCGACAAGACTCGGGTGCTCAAATCCGTTGGCCGTGAATCTTCCAAGACTTAGCATTGCGGCGTCCCCCGCTTTTGATAACCGCTGGAGGCTGTTAGTGGGAGTGTTTTTTGAGCCGTACCAACCTGAAACCTGCTGCCTCTGTGGGGCGAAGGGATCACTCACTGGTAAACACAAAATTAAGGCTTCTGCCATGCGAAAAATCTTCGGAGCGGACGGCATGGTCATCGGGAGCTTCGACGAGCAGAGCATCATCTGGAGTTATGATGTGGAAGGGGCAGCAACCTGGCATGGGAGAGAAATTGCTCACTACATCCGAGATATCGATCTCAGAAGATTTGCGCGACCTCTGCCTGCGTGACCTTTACAAACAGGGGTAAAGCCCGAGGGCGAAGACCTCTGCGGTCCTGCGGGAGGGTGTGGAAATAGGGTTGCTTATATATGAAGATTGGGGGCGTCCTCAGGGCTACATTTACGAAATTTTCGTGCTTCCCTCATTCAGGGGGGAAGGGCAGGTGCTTGGATGCTTGAGCAAGCTGAGTGCATTGCACGTGAGCTTGGCTGTACGAGTGTCAAACTGGAGCCAAGATCGTTGGATTGTAGTGGTCTAATGAAACCGGACACCCATTTAGGCGAGAATGCTCGCCACAGAGAGGTGTCTGATGACC